>NZ_JAXCEI010000002.1:0-643878 GCF_041463655.1 Actinomadura monticuli | reverse complement strand
GTCAAGCACCCCTCCGGCGGTCAGGCCCTGGACGCCGATACCCGCACCTACAACGCGCTGCTGCGCGGCCTGCGATGCCTGGCCGAACGCGGTTTCGCCCTGCTCACCCAACGCTGGCGCATCCTGCAGCACATCACCGCCAGCCCCAGCCGAATCGGTGACATCGCCAAAGCCGCACTCGTCCTCACCCATATCGAACACGGCTACGTCCGGTGATTCGCTGAGATCACCTCAGTGAGAACCCCCCGAGATATTCCACATAATCTCCAAAATCGTCCATTTCGGTCGGCTGAGGCGGTGCAGGCCGGCGTGACGGCTCAGCAACTCCGCTCCCGGCTTTACCGGCATGTGTTCCACGACGTATACGCGCCCGCGAACCTGGACGACTCCATCCAGCTGCAATGTGACGCCGCCGCACTGATACTCCCGCCGGACGCGGTCTTCTGCGGGGTGACCGCAGCTCGCCTGTACGACGTGCCGGTGCCGGACGAGGACCTGCGAGTCCACGCGGCCGTGCCCGCCACGGCGTCCACTGTGCCTCGTATCAAGCAGTTGAAGGTGCACGGCTACTCGATTCCCGCACGGCAAGTGCGCACGCTACGGGACCGCCGCGTGATCGGCCCAGAGCGGCTGTTCCTCGAACTGGCGGCCTCGGTGCCGCGCATCGACCTCATCATCGCGGGCGACCACATGCTGAGGCGGCAGGTCAGCACCCGAGAACTCCTCAACGCATTCCTGGAGGACTGCCACCGGCGCCGCGGAGTCAGAAAGGCCAAGCTCGCGATGCCTCATCTGGAACCACGAAGTGACTCGCCACCGGAGACGCGGCTGCGGATGCTGATCGTCGACGCCGGCCTCCCTCGGCCCGTCGCCAACCAGGACGTCTGCAACGACTGGGGCGTGTGGCTGGCGCGCCCCGACCTCTCCTACCCCGCCGTGAAGATTGCCATCGAGTACGAGGGGCTGCACCACCAGCAAAACTACGACCAGTACAGCCGCGACATCGAACGCGACGGCCGCATGATCGACGACGGCTGGATAGTCATCCGCGTGAACAAAGACGGACTATTCCGCAACCCCCGGCAGGTGGTGAACCGCATTCGCAAGGCCCTCAGCGCCCGCCGCCCACCACGTTGACCTGCGGCGTGTTGTTGCTCTGGAAGGTCGCATAACAACAACACGCCGCAGGTCAACGTGGCGGGGGTCGGCGGGGCGTGAAGTTGTGGCTCGGCGCTCAGGGCCGAGCCACGCTTCGCGTGTGCGGCTGTCAGGCGAAGATGTCGTCGAGGGTCTGGGCCGAAGGCGTACGCCATGCCCAGGTTTCGATCTGCTTGAAGTCCCGGCAGGTGGTGATGCGCTTACGGAGGGCGTCGTCGACGACGAACCCACGTGCGTCCAAGAATGTGAGGAACCCGTTCGCGGCTCCCTCCGCCCTGCCCATGGCATAGCGAATCTCCTGCAGACAGGATCGCGCGGACTCGGAGAGTTGCGACTTTATGTACCACTCGTACTGGAATGCTTCCCGGTGGTCCAGAGCCTCCATCGCCTCGGCGTAGGCAGTGAGGACGGCCTTCTGGTCTGGTCCGTCAGCGTGGGCCAGGACGCTCAGCACGGTCAGTTCCGGCAGTGCGCGGGCTTTGTCCAGGTCGGTGACGGCGGGGATCTCGGCGAGGTTCAGAGCCCAGGGGCGCAGGACCCAGCCGTCTAGCCCGCACTCGATCGGCTGGCGGCACCATTCGGCCGTGGCCTCGTCCGGACACAGGACCACCATTGTGGCCGGGCACTTGTAGTAGGCCCGGTGACTCGCCAAGTAGGACGGCCAGGAGTAACGCCTCTGCGGGATGATCTCGGAGAGGAGTTCGAGATGAATCATGAGGTCCGGCTGATCCGGGTCACCGATGAGGACTGTCCCCATTTGGTCGACGAGACCTATCCACGGCACTGAGATCAGATCGTGCCGGGGGGTTCGATCCCGGACGCCTCCTGGAACAGCTCCACCACCAGGGCGGGCCGATTCCGAATCATGTCGCGCAACTTGTCATATGTGACGGTGGGCATGAGATGGACGCTAACGCGCCTGGGTGACTATGCTGCAAGAAAATCGCTACATGGTGTAATGACGGAATTGTGGCTGGCTGTCTCTCCGAATGCAGAACCGCGGCCTGCCCTGGAAGGGCGAACCGCGGTTCGGGCGTGCGCGTGTCAGTCGAAGACCTCGTCGAGGGTGTGCGCGACTACGGCACGGGTGAGCCAGGCGTCGATCTGTTCCGAATCTGTGCAGTTGATGATGCGCTGTCGCGATTCCTCGTCGACGGCGACGCCGCGTACTTCGAGGCATCGGAGGATTGCCTTGGCCTCGCCCTTGATCTCGCCTCTGGCCTCGCCCTTGGCTTCGCCTTCGGCTATGTACCGGAGGGCGAAGTCGCTCTGCCACTCGTAGACCTCTGCTTGCATGATCTCCTCCAGGCAGTGTCGCGCGGCTACGGAGAGCTTCGACCGCACGTAGTCATGGTACTTGCCGCCCCTGTCACGGTCAGTGACCTCCAGAGCCTCGGCGAAGGCGGTCAGGACGGCTTTCCGGTGGGGGCCGTCGGCGTTGGCGGGCGTGGACAGGATCGCGAGTTCCGGCAGCGCGCGGGCCTTCTCTACGTCGGTGACGGCGGGGGCCTCGGCGAGGTTCAGTACCCAGGGGCGCAGGGCCCATCCTTCGTGCCCGGTCTCGATCGGCGCGCGGCACCAGGCGGACGTGGCCCTGTCCGGGCAGAGCACCAGCAGGGTGACGGGGCACTCGCGGCGGGCCCGCAGGGTGGACAGGTAGACGGGCCAGACGAAGCGCTTGCGCGGGTCGGGTCTGAGCTGGTTCTCCACGACGATCGCGAGGTCCGGCCGCTTCGGCTCGCCCAGGATGACGACCGTGTCGGCACGGTACTCGGTCGGCCCGGTGTCGGTGAAGGTGTCCGATCCGAGTCCGATGTGTTCGTATTCGGGGGGTTTGATGCCGGATACGGCCTGCAAGAGTTCCGGGGCCAGCGCGGGCTGGTCGTTGAGCAGGGCGATCGGCAGCTCGTGGTCGGCGGAGGGCATGAGGCTGACACTAAGGGTGTTCGGGTGACTACGGTGAGGGAAAATCGTTACGTGGCACTATGACGGAATTGTGCCCATAGTTCCGACTGAGGTGGACGGGGGATTGCCGGATCCGGGGGAGCGTGCCGGGGTCACGGCGCGGGTGCGGTGCCGCTCCAGATTGTCTCCGGGTGATCAATTAATGCCACCGTTTTTGTTGCCGAGTGAGTACGGCGTCCATTTGGTCATGGAGTTCTCGTCCGTAAAGGTGGGCGGCAGGCGTGGCGTGGGTTACATTTTATCGGGGCATTTCTTTGGACGGTGGGAGGGGAGGGCGAATGACGAGCACCCTCGTCGGCGGAGGGAGCCGCCCCAGGGCTCTCCCGGCACAGGTCATCGCCATTCTGGGCGCCGAGCTGCCATCGCTGGCCGAGGAGATCGTCGAAGAGATCCGGCGGTCGGTGCCCGAGTACGCCCGGCGGGAGGGGAGGTCCGAGCGGGCCGCCTACCGGATCACCGTCGAGCAGACCATGGCGGCCTTCCTCGACCAGTTCACCGGCGGCGGCGAGAGCTACGCGCGGCGCGACGAACTGTGCCGGGAACTCGGCCGCAGCGAGGCGTACCAAGGACGCACGCTGGACGCGCTCCAGGCGGCCTACCGGGTCGGGGTGCAGGTCGCGTGGCGGCGAGTCGCGTCCGTCGCGCGGGAGCGGCGGCTGCCCGCGGAGGTCATGACGCGGCTGGCCGAGGCCCTGTTCGCCTACATCGACGAGCTGGCCTCCCTGTCGGTCGAGGGGTACCTGGAGGTCCGGTCGTCCGCCGACGAACTGCCCGGCGACCGCCGGCGACTGCTGCGGATGGTGCTCGGGCCCGGCGCGGCGACCGGCGCGCTCACCGAGGCGGCGGAGGCGGCCGGCTGGGACGTGCCGGCCACGGTCACGATGGTCGCGATGCCGGCCGGGGCGCGGTGCCTCCGAGAGGCGATGGACGGCGACGTCCTCGTGAACCTCGCGGACGCCGAACCCCACCTGCTGATCCCCGGCCCCTACAGCCCGGAACGCGCGGCGATGCTGAACCGCGCCCTGCCCGAACGCCGCTCCGCGGTCGGCCTGACCGTCCCGCTCGCGCAGGCGGCCGACTCGCTGCGCTGGGCGCGGCGGGCGCTGGCGCTGGTCGAGTCCGGCTGCCTGGAGGACGCCGGACCCACGCTGTGCGAACGGCATCTGCTGGAGCTGTGGCTGCTGTCGGACGGCCCGCTGCTCGACCAGCTCGCCCGGCGTGAACTCGCCGCGCTCGCGGGCATGCCGCGCACCCGGCGAATGCGCATGACCGAAACTCTCGTCGCTTGGCTGGACGCACAGGGAAACGCGGTGGAGGCGGCCAACCGGCTCCGGCTGCACCCGCAGACCGTCCGGTACCGGATGCGGCAGATCAGCGTGGCGTTCGACCGGCAACTCGCCGACCCGGCGGCGCGCTTCGTGCTGGACGCGGTGCTGCGCGCGCACAGGCTGCGAGAACGGAGACCGTCACTGAAATAAGGCCGCCGATATTAGACGCCAAATGTAACTGATAGGCCACACCCTGCTGATTTTGCCTTCCTTTTACCTTGACGCGCCCTTTCTGATCTAAGTTCAATGTGCTTCAGCTCACAGAAAGCGGGGGGTGTGCGGGGTCCCTCGCTCGGCATGCCCTCGGCCTGACGACATACAGCCGATCGTCCGGACGGCCGGGTGCCCCCGCCCGGTTCGACGCCCCGGTCCGTGATGGCGGCGCCTGGAGGTGTGCCCGTGGCACAACAGACGTTGACGCGGGGGACGGTGAGGCGGCGAGCCCGGCTGCCGCGCCGGCTCGCCCTGCTGATGCGCCCGGAACTGCCCAGTCTCGCGCAAGAGATCATCGACGAGGTGCGCCGGTCGATCCCCGAGTACGGACGCCCCCTCAAGGGCCCCTACGTCGAGGCGCTGCGCATCGGGGTCGAGCGCGCGCTCACCGACTTCGTCGACAGGGTCGCCAACCCGCTCGAACCGAACGAGCGCCACCACGAGACCTACCGCAGGCTCGGACGCTTCGAAGCCCAGGAAGGGCGGACGCTCGACACGCTCCAGGCCGCGCTGCGCATCGGCGCGCAGGTGGCCTGGCGGCGCATCATGAAGGTCGGGCCGCGCCGCCGCGTGTCGCCCGAGGTGATGGCCCAGCTCGCCGACGCGCTGTTCGCCTACATCGACGAGCTCGCCGCCCTCGCCCTCGAGGGCTACATGGACGCCCGCCCCGACGGCGAGGCCGAGGCGCACCGCCGCCGCTTACTGGAACTGCTCCTGCGCCGGGACGGGTCGTCCCGCGTGCTCACCGAAGCCGCCGAACGTGCCGGCTGGACGATCCCCGAGGAGGCCACCGCCGTCGTGGCCCCGCCCGGCGCCCGGTACGTCCGGGCCGCCCTGGACGAGGACGTGCTCGCCGACCTCACCGCCACTCAGCCGTTCCTCATCGTCCCCGGGAAGCCCACCCAGGAGCGGCGGCGGTCCCTGCACCGCGTCCTGCCCGACGGGCAGATCGTCGTCGGGCTCACCGTGCCGACCCCCAGCGTCGCCGACTCTCTGCGGTGGGCGCGGTGCGCGCTCGGCCTGGTGGAGACCGGCGTGCTCGGCGACGCCCCGGTGACCGACTGCGAGGAGCACCTCATCACCCTCTGGCTGCTGTCGGACCAGGCGCTCATCGACCAGCTCGCGAGCCGCCATCTCGGCGAGATGGACGCCTTCAGCGCCCGGCAGCGCGACCGCCTCCTGGAGACGCTGCGCGCCTGGCTGGTGACCCGCGGCACCGCCAACGACATCGCCAAGGAACTCGGCATCCACCCGCAGACCGTCCGCTACCGGATGCGGCAGGTCGACGGCGTCCTCGGCGAGCGGCTCACCGACGCCGAGGCGCGCTTCGCGATCGAGGCCGTGCTGCGCGCGAAGCAGCTGCGCGAACGCGCCGCCGCGCCGCCGGGCGCCGAGAGCGGACGCGACGAGGCCGCCCCGCGGAAACAATCATCCAATGACAATCGGCCAGGAGCGGATCGGCGGGAAATGAGCACCTGACACGGACCTTGACGTGCGGGGTTGATCCGCCGAATCGTCGCATGCTTCCATCCAATTCAGTGCAATTCGGTGGGATGGCGAAGACGCGGTGGAGGTGGGTTCGGGGTGCGCTCACGATCGGCATCGGTCCTGGCCGGACTCGGCGCGGTGACGCTCATCGGCATGACGGGCGTCCAGCCGGTCCACGCCGACGAGACCACCCCGACGCCGAGCGCCACTGTCACCGACACCCCGAGCGCTCCCGCCACGGAGACGCCGACCGAGACGCCGACCGAGACGCCGACCGAGACGCCGACCGATCCGCCGACCGATCCGCCGACGAGCGATCCGCCCACGGACCCGCCGACGGACCCGCCGACCGATCCGCCGACGAGCGATCCGCCCACGGACCCGCCGACCGACCCCCCGACGGACCCCCCGACCGATCCTCCGACGGACCCGCCCACCGACCCCCCGACGACCCCGCCGACGACCCCGCCGGGCACGCCCAAGACGCCCGTGCTGTCCCTCGGCCTGACGGTGTCGGTGGCGACGATGCGCCCCGGCGGCTCGATCACCGCGACCGTGCGGATCGCGTCGGCGAACGCGACCGCGAGCGGCGTCGTCCTGCGCATGGCGTCGTCGGGCGCCTCGGTCAGCCCCGGGACGCAGTCCCTCGGCAGCGTCGGATCCGGCGGCGCCGCCGCGATCGCGACCGTGCGGGCCCCGTCCAACGCCAAGCCCGGCGTGATCTCGCTGCGCGCGTCGGTGTCGGCGAGCAAGGCCAGGAGCGTGTCCCGCAGCTACAAGCTGATCATCACGTCCGCGTCCGGGGCGCTGCCGCCCGGGATCAGCCCGACGCAGTTCCCCGACGGCGTCCCGCCGCTGACCCCGCCCGACTTCAACCCGCTCGCGGGCATGAAGGGGCCGCAGGTCGCGCTGCCGCCGATCGTGCCCGCCAACGCCCCGCAGATCGCCCCCAACTCCGGGCCGCTCGTCCCGGTGTCGAACCTGCGCAGGCTCCCCGCCGAACCGTTCACCGTCGAGGAGCTGACCGCGCTCCAGGCGGGCTTCCTCGCCGCGCTGGGGGCCGGGGTGACGCTGCTGCTCGTCAGGCTGCGGCTGGTCCGCCGCACCGACGTCCGCGTCCCGCGCGCCGCGCGCCGCCGCCTGCGCGCCGCCGGCGTCCGGCTCGCGGGCAAGCGGCCCACCGCCGCCCGGCTGCGGACGCTCCCGCCGCAGCCCGCCCGGGGCCGCCCGCAGCGCCCGCTCCAGCCGGTGCCGCCGATCCGGCTGGCGGTCCGCCGCGTCCCCGCCGCCCGTCCCCGGACCGCCGCGACCGGCACCTGACCGGACGGCCGGGCGCTCGCACGCCGCGAAAAAATGCGAGCCGGATGACAAGCGAAATATGCGGCGTGCGGCCAAGGACGCAGAGTTCTGACAAGGTTTCCGATAGGTCTTGAGCGGCGCACTCGTCCCGTGTTCCCATGCGTTCATCGGAACGGGTGGAGGTGCGGACGGATGCGCTCACGGCCGGCGGGCGGGGTGTTCCTGGTGGGCGTCGGCGCGGCGGCGGCGATCGCCGTCTCCGGCGCGGCCCCCGTGATCGCCGAGCCCACGCCCACGCCCACGCCTACTCCCACGCCCACCTCGACTCCCACGCCGACGGCGGAGCCGACGCCGACGGAGACGCCCACGACCCCGCCGCCCACGCCGACACCGGAGCCCACCCCGACGGAAACTCCGACTTCGGCGCCCACTCAGCCGTCCACACCGGCGCCGACGCGGCCGGGGACGCCGACGCCGCATCCCAGCGGGACGCCCGAGGCTTCGAGCACTCCGGCGCCCGCCTCGACCGGCCCGGCAGCCCTCCCGCCCGCCGCCGGGGGCCCGCCGGGCCTTCCGCCGCCGGCGGGCGCCGCGCCCGCCCCCGTGATCCAGGGGCCGCAGGTCGCGCTGCCGCCGATCAGCTCCCCGGAGATCGCGCCCACGCGGATCGCGCCGATGCCGGTGGCCGCTCTGCACGCGCTCCCCGCCGACGACTCCGGCGTCGAGGACCTGAGCGCGGTTCAGGCGGGCGTGCTCGCGGCGATGGCGTCGTCGGTGGCGCTGCTGCTCGTCAGACTGCAGATGGTCCGCCGCGGGGCCGCCGCGCTCCGGCCGGCCGCCCGCCTCCACACCGGCCAAGGCCACATCGGACTCGTCCCGGCCGACCCGGTGCGCCTGCTGCCCGCACCGTCCACACGCCCCGCCGTCACGCCCCGGCCCGCGCCGCCGCGGCCCATCGCGCCGTGGTGGGAGGACCCGGAGTCCGTCGTGGCGCTGGCGCGGATCGTGCGCTGGGAGGTCGGACCGCCGGAGGTCAGCGGGCCAGCCGGATCAGGATCCGGCACACCTCATCGATGATCTCCGCCGCCTCGGTCTCGTCCTCGGCCGTGGCGATCTCCCGCCCGGCCTCGCCGATGACCGTGGTGAGGACGAGGCTCAGCACCTGCTCGGCCCGCCCGGCGGGCTCGCCCGGCCGGGGGCCGCGCAGCAGCTTGGTGTTCTGCGCGATCCAGTGCTGGGCGCGGCTGCGGCGCATCAGCGACGACCCCGACGGGCCCTCCCCGCCGAGGAACAGCCGGGCCGCCTCCCGGCGCTCCCAGCACACCCGCAGGTAGGCGCGGGCCCCGGCGGTGAACAGCGCGATCGGGTCGGACTCGCCCTCCTTGCGGGCGGCGGACACCGCCTGCGCGGCGCTCGCCTCCTGCTCGGCGGTCAGCTCCTCCCACAGCGCCACGTACAGACCGGCCTTGCCGCCGTAGTGGTGGTAGAGGCTGCCGACGCTGATCCCGGACCGCTCGACGATCTCGGCGATGCCCGCGTCGGCGTAGCCGCGGTCGGCGAACACGCCCTGCGCGGCGTTCAGCAGCGCCTGCCGCGTGGCGTCCGCGCGGGCCCACTGCCGCCCGCCGCCCGCCGCCCCGCCGCCCGCCGGCGCCTCGCCGTTCGCGCTGTCGTTTCCCTGACGCGCCCTGCTCGTCCGCATCCCTCTATGGTGCCAGGTCGCGGCCCTGCGGACGGGCCGGAACGGCGGCATATGGCGCCCGGGCCAGTACCGGCGTCCCGGCTGGTACCAGTCCCGCTGATACCAGTCCGGCTAGTACCAGTTGTGCGCCTGCCACCAGGACCACGCGCCGCACGGGTCCTTGTAGCGGGCCTTGATGTAGCCGAGGCCCCACGCGATCTGGGTGGGGGAGCTGGTGCGCCAGTCGGCCCCGGCGCTGGCGAGCTTGGAGCCGGGCAGCGCCTGCGGGATGCCGTACGCCCCGCTGGACGGGTTCTCGGCCCGCTCGTTCCAGCCGCTCTCGTGGTTCCACAGCGTCAGCAGGGACGGCCAGCAGCGGTCCCAGCCCTTGAGCGCGTTCATCTTCCTGCCGTACTGCTTGTTCTGCGCGGCGCTCGGGTTCATCTTGGCGAGCCGCTCGCGCTCCTGCTGCGCCTTGAGCTTCGCCCGTGCCGCCGCGTCCCGCTTGGCCTTCTCCTTGAGCCGCTTCAGCTCGGCCTGGTGCAACTTGTAGGCGCGCTCCTTGGCATGGGCGATCGCGTCGGCGGCGACCGCGTCCATGTCGGACGCCGACGTCAGCTTGGCGAGCATGTCGTTGGTCGACAGCCCCGCCGCGGCGGCCTTCGGCGGTTTGGTGTCGTCGCCGGCCAAGCCGCCGAGGTCGACGACCGTGACCGCCGTGCCGAGCGCGGCGATCGCGACGACGGTGATGGTCACGTTGCTGGTGAGCACCCGCCGCACGCGGCGCTTCTTCTCCGGCGGGGGCGGAGGCCCGCCGTGGGAGTCGGAGGGGTCGTACGGGCCGCCGCCGGACGAGCCGTACTCGTCGGCCGCCGCGCGCGGCGGCGGGACGGGACGGGAGCGCCGGCCGCCTGCGGGACGTCTGCGAGTGCCGTGACTCTGTGGCATAGGAGAAGACTGCCTTATCGCCCGGGGTGTCGTGTCGTCGAAGTGATGGTACGCGGGCGGCATGGTACGCGGTTCAGTTCGCGCGGGGATAGCGTCGCGCGCGGACGGTCAGCCCGCGCCGGGCTCCGGCGTCTCCACGTCGCCGGCCGCGAGACGGGCCGGCTGGAGCGCCTCGAAGACCTCGCGGTGCGTGCCCTCGAACGGGGCCAGCGCCCCGCCGGGCGCCTCCAGCGCCAGGCCCGCCTCGTTGACCCGCTCCCGTCCGGCCGGGGTGATCGCGACGAGCGTCGCACGCCGGTCGCGGGGATGCCGGGTGCGGCCGACGAGCCCGCCGGCCTCCAGCTGGTCGACGGTCAGCTTCACCGTCGTCGGATGCATCATCAGGAACCGGCCGAGCGTGCTCAGCCGGGCGCTGCCGCGCGGCATGAGGGCGAGGGTGGTCAGCAGGAAGTAGCCGGTGCGGGTCAGGTCCAGCCGCCTCAGCTCGGCGTCCAGCGCCTTGTTGAGCAGCTGGTTGAGCCGCCCGACCGCGCAGATCGCCATGAACGGCCACGGCTCGCCCCGCAGGCCCTGGGTCTCCCAGCGGTCCCGGACGCCCATGACCAGCGGGTCCGCGCCGACGCCGACGTCGCCGTCCAAACCGCCGCCGTCCAACTCGTCATCCGTCCCTTCACCGCGCGCCTCGATCCGCCGATCGTAGCTTCGGACAAATCCCAATGTAAGTACTCGCTTCTTAGACCTTCTTCCAATAGAGTGCCTCAGATCACACGCGGTGCCCGAGTGCTTGCTCGGGTGCCCGGTGATCACGGTCTCTTCCGAGACCACGGTGGCGCGCATCGATGGCAAGGACGTGGGCGCCGCCTGTGGTCCGGCAACGGCCGGAGTATCGGATGAGCGCCGACGTCCGAGAACGAAGGAGGCTGGTATGTACCTTCACCCCGCCCCCCAGGGGGAGGTCGCCGGCTGATGGCCCTGAGCCTCACGAAGGCCCCGGACCTGGCCCGCAGACGCGTCGGGCGAGCACTCGACGAGACAGGACTGCTGTGCGTGACCCTGCTCGAGGGGTTGCGCCGCTCCTGGGACCTGCGGCAGTGGTGGGGCGAGTTCATCGAGCAGTGCTGGTTCCTGGCACGCGTGACGAGCGTCCCGGTGATGCTCATCGCGGTGCCGCTCGGCGCGACGATCTCGCTCCAGGTGGGCGACATCGCCCGCCAGCTCGGCGCGCAGTCGGGCACCGGCGCGCTGCTCACCGCCGCGATGATCCAGCAGGTCGCGCCGCTCGCGGCCGCGCTGCTGGTGTCCGGCGTGGGCGGGTCGGCGATCACCGCCGACATGGGCGCCCGCAACATCCGCGACGAACTCGCGGCGATGGAGGTCATGGGCATCAACCCGATCCACCGCCTGGTCACCCCCAGGCTGTGGGCGGCGAGCATGGTGTCCGGGCTGCTGTGCTCGGTGGTGATCCTGGCGGGCGTCATCGGCGGCTACTACTTCAACGTCATCCAGCAGGGCGTCAGCCCCGGCGCGTTCTTCGACGGCGCGACGACCCTGCTGCAGTTCTCGGACCTGTTGATCACCTTGTTCAAGGCCTGGGTGTTCGGCTTCATCGCCGCCGCGGTCGCCTGCTACATGGGCATGAACTGCGACTACGGCCCCGTCGGAGTCGGCCGCGCGGTCAACAAGGCGGTGGTGGTCACCTCGATCGTGGTGTTCGCGACGAACTACATCCTCACCATGATCTACCAGGTTCTCTTCCCCCCGAGGTTCTGATGGTCGCCATATCCCCCGTACGCAAGCTGGGCCGGGCCTTCCGCGGCCGGACCGCCGGCCTCGCCGCCTCGGCCAACCTGCCGGTCTTCCTCGGCCGGGTCCTCTACCACCTGTTCTTCGACATCATCATCCGCCGCAAGTACGGCAAGACCCTCGCCAAGCAGGTCAGCGACATCACCGTCGGCGTGGGCGCGCTCGTCATCGGCGGCGGCATGATCTTCGTGATCGCGACGATGTCGCTCGCCACCGGCGCGATGGTCGGCCTCCAGGGCTACCCCGGCCTGGAGCGCATCGGCGCGGAGGCGTTCACCGGGCTCGTCGCCAGCTACTCCAACGTCCGCGAGGTCACCCCGATCATCGCGGGCGTCGCACTCGTCGCGCAGGTCGGCACCGGGTTCACCGCCGAGATCGGCGCGATGCGGATCTCCGAGGAGATCGACGCGCTGGAGGTCATGGGCATCAACTCGCTGGCCTACCTGGTGTGCACCAGGGTCGCCGCCGGCGTCATCGCCCTCGTCCCGCTGTACCTGGTCTCCCTGTTCATGGCGTTCTTCGCCACCAGGTTCATCACGATCCAGTACTTCGGGCTTTCGCCCGGCATCTACGACTACTACTTTCACCTCTACCTGCCGCCGATCGACGTGTTCTACAGCGTCATCAAGGTGGCGGTGTTCGCCTTCATCATCATGTTCATCCACTGCTACCGCGGCTACTACGCGGCGGGCGGACCGGTGGGCGTCGGTGTCGCCGCCGGCCGCGCGATCCGGGAGTCGACCATCCTGATGATCCTCATGAACCTGGTCCTGTCCTACATCTTCTGGGGCCACGGCAGCACAGTGAAGTTGACCGGATGAGCGAGGAGACACTGTCCCAGCGGGCCCGGACGGCGTTCGGGCTGGTCGGCGCGGGCGTCATCGCGGCCGCCGCGGCGCTCGTCGCGGTCGGCTCCACGCCGTCCCACGCGGGCTCCACGTACTTCAACGCGACGTTCAGCAGGGCCGGGCAGGGGCTCGACCCCGGCAAGTCGGAGGTCAAGGTCCGCGGGATCGCCGTCGGCGACGTCGACAAGATCCAGCTCGACCACCAGGGCCGCGTCAAGGTCCGCTTCCGCATCGACAAGGGCGTCAAGGTCGCCGACACGGCGGTCGCGACGGTCGAGCCGGTCTCGGTGTTCGGCCCGAAGGACCTCAACCTCGACCTCGGCGCGCACGAGCTGACCGGCCCCTTCCTGAAGGACGGCGGGACGGTCGTGAAGACCCACGACCCCGAGGACCTGTCCGACACCGCCTGGCCGGCCTACAAGCTCACCAAGGCGATCAACCCCGACGACGTGGCCACGCTGCTGCACACGTTCGGCACCGGGCTGTCCGGGCAGGGCCCGGCGCTCCGCCGGACGATCGACAACGGCGCGATCGTCGTCGACGCGACCTACAAGGACCGGGCGGCCATCAACGGGCTCCTGAACGACATCAACGGGCTGTCCGGCACGCTCGGATCCCGAGGCGACACGATGGCCGGACTGGTCGGTGACTTCAACCGGCTGTCGGAGACCATCACCGCGCGCCCCGACAAGATCTCTCAGCTTCTCGACGAGTCGGGCAAGCTCGGTGACACGCTGGGCACCAACCTCCAGCAGCACGGCGGCAACCTCGGGAAGATCGTCGACAACGGCGGAAAGATCGTGTCGGTGTTCAACCGGCAGGGCCGCAACATCCCGGTGCTCCTGGACAGCCTGAACGGGTTCTTCAACCTGCTGGCGCAGATCATCCGCATTCCCGGCCCGCAGGGCACAGTGATCGCCCAGGCGCGCAACGACCTCCCGCTGGACATCTGCCAGATCATGATCGACGTCTGCGCGACCACGCCGCAGCAGACCGCCTTCGAGCTGCAGCTCCCGGGGCGGACCAAGACCGGGGGGCGGCCATGAGCCCGCGGCTGCGCGGCAAGGCCGCGCGCGGACCCGATCACACCACGACGCTGAAGTTCCTGGTGTTCGTGGCGGTGACGGGGCTGCTCACCTTCTACATCGGACAGATGATCCTCGGCACGAGCTTCAAGGCCCGCTACCAGGTGACCGCGACGTTCGACGACGTCACCGGCCTGCTGGAGGGTGACGCCGTGAAGGTCGCCGGCGCGCCCGTCGGCCAGGTCAAGAGCATCGAGGTGGTGCGTGGCAAGGCCGTGGTGAAGCTGGCCGTCGACAAGGAGGTCAAGGTTCCGTCCGACTCGACGGCCGCGATCCGCTGGCGGAACGTGATGGGCCAGCGGGTCGTCTACCTGGAGCCGGGGACGAGCCAGAGCAAGCTGGGCGACGGCGACCGCGTCCTGCACACCCGGTCGGTGGTGGACCTCGGCGAGATCGTCAACGGCCTCGGCCCGATCACCCGGAGCCTGGACCCGGACCAGCTCAACAAGATCCTGTTCTCCTTCTCCCAGGCGCTGGACGGGAACGAGCGGAACATCTCGCTGCTGACCGACAACCTGGACGTGCTGCTCCAGACGTTCGCGGCCCGCAAGAAGACGATCGAGAAGATGATCGACGACTACGGGACGGTGAGCGGCGCCGTCGCCACCCGGGATCGGCAGATCGCCGCCAGCGTCGACAACCTCGAATCGCTCACCAAGGTCTTCGCGAACAACCGCGCGCTGCTGGAGAACGCGATCGTCGAGATCGGCGGGGTCACCACGAACCTCAACCACGTCCTCGGCGGCAACGACGCGCAGCTGTCCCGGATCATCGGCAACCTCGGCGAGTTCGCCGAGACGTTCCGGCTGAACGTCGACCAGTTGGAGAAGATGGTGCAGCAGCTTCCGCTGACGCTGCGGCAGCTGTTCGCTTCCGCGAACGGCGGCCACTTCCTGCGCACGAACGCGCTCTGCCTGAACGTGGAGCAGGGGCCGTGCCCGTTCCCGATGGAGCTGCCGAAGGCTCCCGGCACGGACGGGCCGTCCAAGGAGGACCTCGCCAAGCTGAAGAAGATGCTGCAAGGGGGTGGCGGCTGATGGCGCTCAAGTCCCTGCGCGACGTCAACGGGAAGCTTGTCGCGATCGTCACGCTGGCCGCGCTCGGGGCAGCCTGCGTGTTCGCGTTCGCCGTCGGCCAGCTCCGCCTGTTCGACCGCGGCTACACGATGAGCGGCGAGTTCAGCGACTCGGCCGGGCTGAAGAAGGGCCAGGACGTGCGGGTCGCCGGAGTGAAGTCGGGCCGCGTCACCTCGGTGGAGCCCGACTTCGCACACGGCAAGATCATCGTCACCTGGCACGTGAACGCCGGGATCGACCTCGGGCCGAAGACCCGGGCGGAGATCCAGACGACGACGCTGCTCGGCGGCCGGTACCTGCGGCTGTCCGGCCCGGTGTCCAAGCCCTACATGTCGGACGTGCCGGAATCCCGGCGCCGCATCCCGCTGGACCGCACCGGCGTCCCGTTCACCGTCCCGGACGCCCTGGAGGGCGCGCAGAACATCGTCGGCAAGCTCGACCAGAAGAGCGTCGACAAGCTGCTCACCGAGATCAACCAGATCAAGTCGCCGGGCGCGGAGAAGCTGCGCCGGATCCTGGTCAACGTCCAGGACCTGTCCCGGATGCTCAACGACTCCTACCCGCAGATCCAGAAGCTGATCGAGAGCAGCAAGACAATCACCGGCACGCTGGCCGACAAGGACCAGCAGCTCCGCGAGATCATCAACTCCAGCCAGGTGCTGCTGCAGACGCTGGTGCGGCACCGCAACGAGCTGGCCGCGACGATCGGGCAGGGCAACCGCACCGTGAGGACGCTGTCCAACGTCATCTCCAGGAACCAGCGGCAGCTCGACTCGCTGCTGGACAACCTGCACCTGCTGACCACCCGGCTCGCGCCCAACATGGACGCGCTGAACACCGACTTCTCGCTGCTCGGGCCGACGTTCCAGCAGGTCGCCAACCTCAAGGGCAACGGCCCCTGGATCGAGGGCGTGTTCACCGGCCTCGGCCCGCTGCAGCCGCCCGGCCCGATCTCCACCCGGCGCGGCCAGGGAGGCAACTGATGGGCAGGGGAAGAGGCATCGCGGTCGCGCTGGGCCTGGCGCTGACCGCCTCGCTCGGCGGCTGCTCGCTGGCCCCGTCCGGGGGCGGCGAGCGCAGCATGGTGGTCTACGTCCCGAAGGCCCGATCCTTCTACCCGCAGTCCAAGGTGAAGGTCATGGGCGCCGACGTCGGCCTCGTCGACACGGTCGAGAAGCAGGGCGACAGGGTCAAGGTGACCTTCCACCTGCGTAAGGACGTGCCGCTGCCGAGGGGCGTGCAGGCGTCCATCGTCCCGCTGAACCTGATCGGCGAACGCAACCTCGTCCTGCATCCGGCGTGGCGGCCGGGGCAGGCCAAGGAGACCTCCGACGTCATCCCGATCGAGCGCGCCCACGTGCCGGTCGAGGTGGACGACGCGCTCAGCTCCTTCACCAACCTGGCGAACGCGCTCGACCCGACCAAGGTGCAGTCCGCGCTCGGCACCGCCGCCGACACGGTGCGGGGCAACGGCAAGGAGTTCAACGCCACCCTGGAGCAGAGCGCCCGCCTCGTCGAGAACGTCGCCGGGCAGGACCAGGAACTGATCGAGGTCGCCAAGAACCTCGACCGGCTCGCCGGCGTGGTGCGCGGGCGCGAGCAGGTCCTCGGCGCGATGATCCGCGACTTCGGTGAGGCGAGCCGGGTGCTCAGCGCCGAGCGCGGCGAGCTGCAGCAGCTCGTCGCCGGCGTCCTCGAGCTGGCGAAGAACGGCGACAAGCTCATTCAGAAGTACAAGGGCAACCTGCCCTACGACCTGGCGGTGCTCACCAGGGCCGCGCTCGTCCTCAAGGGCAACGCCAAGCAGATCGCGCAGTTGCTGCACGTACTGCCCGGGATCGGTGACGCCCTCATCGGCGGCTACAACCCGAAGAACAAGTCGCTGCAGATCCGGTTCGCCACCGACGCGTTCCTGCGGATGTGGCTGAAGGGCCTGATGGACACCGACGACGTCGACTGCCCGCTGCCCAAACCGAACTCCAACTGTCCCTGGCAGAACGGAGGCAACTGATGAGTGGGAAGGTTCTCGCGGTCATCGTCGCCGCGGTCCTCGCGGTCTCGGGTTGCTCCTACAAGACGGCGGGCGCGCCGAAGGGGGATCTCACGCTGACCGCCACGTTCGACGATGCGCAGGGCCTCGTCGCCGGGCACAGCGTGCAGATGTCCGACATCACGATCGGCACCGTCACCAAGGTCGAGCTGGTCGGCTACAAGGCGCGGGCGACGCTGTCCATCAAGGACGGCGTCAAGATCCCGCAGGGCGCCAGGGCCGAGATCAAGGTGACGTCGCTGCTCGGCGAGAACTTCGTGGAACTGCAACTGCCGCCCGGCGGGAGCCTGAACCGCGGCCCCTTCTACGCCAGCGGCGCCGCGATCACCGACACCGGCGTCCAGCCCGCGTTCGAGCAGGTCGTCGGGCAGGCCGGGCCGCTGATCCAGGCGCTCGCCGGCGACGACCTCGCGACGGTGGTCAACGCCGGCGCGACCGCCCTGGACGGCAACGGGCAGAAGCTGAACAAGACGATCGCCCAGGCGGGGGAGCTGGTGCGGGTGTTCGCCGCGCAGCGCGTCGCGCTGGGCGAGTCCGTCGACCGGTTCGCCAAGCTCGGCCGGTCGCTCGCCAACGGCAGTGACGCGCTGAACGAGGCCCCCGGCCAGCTGGAGCGCACCACGCGGATGCTGAACGACGACAAAGAGAAGATCATCAAGGCCGTCGACCGGCTCACCCGGATGGCACGCGAGCTGAACGACAAGGTCCTGGAAGGACGCATCCTCCGGTTCCGTGCGCTGCTGCGGGACCTCGACCCCGTCCTCCAGCAGCTCGGCAGCAACCGCAAGCGCCTCACCGCCATCGTGGACGGGCTGGTGGCCTTCTCCTACAAGATCCCGCTGGCCACCTACGACGGCCAGCTGCTGCTCTACCCGATCCTCCGGATCACCTGGCCGGACGGGAAGCCGATCTTCCCCGGGCTCAGTGAGAAGCCGAAGAAGTCCGCGTCGACCGACATTCCCAAGCAGCTCGAAGGCGCCCTGCCGGACCTCGAGAAGATCCTGGAGGGACGCGGATGACCCGGCGTCTGACGATCAACCTGGCGGTCTTCGCCGTCCTCGCCGTGGTGATGGTGGTGTGGGCGTTCAACAACGTCATCCGGTTCGACTTCATCGACCGGCCGTACCACATCACGGCGGAGTTCGAGTCCTCGCCCGGCCTCCACCCGAACTTCGAGGTCGACTATCTGGGCCTGCGGATCGGCAAGATCGACTCGGTGCGGCTGGAGAAGAACAAGGTCGTCGTCCGGCTGGACATCGACCGGGGCGTCAAGATCCCGCAGGGCGTGACGGCCGCCGCGGCCCGCAAGTCCGCGGTCGGCGAGCCGGTCGTCGAGCTGACCCCCGGCACCGGCCGGGCCGGCGCCCCGCCGATGAAGCCCGGTACCGTGATCCCGGTGTCGCAGACCAAGGTCCCGCCCAAGTACGGCGACCTGTTCGGGGCGGTCATCGACTCGCTGAAGGCCATCAACCCCGACGACGCCGCGGTCCTCACCCGCGAACTCGCCGCGGGCTGGTCCGGACGCGAGGAGTCGCTCCGCCAGATCATCAACGGGAGCGACGACCTCACCAAGACGTTCGCGGAGAACACCGAGCTGCTCGACGGGCTGACCAAGGACCTCGGCCGGATCACCCACGTGCTGAACCAGAATCGTGGGCAACTCGGCGCCGGGATCGACAACCTGGCCGCGCTCACCGCCGCGCTCAGCCAGGTCCGCGGCCAGATCGCCGAGCTGCGCGACCGGGGCCCCGACCTGCTCGCCACCGTCAACGGCCTGCTCGACAAGACCGGCCCCGACTTCGGCTGCGCCGTCGACATGCTCGGCAACTGGGGCGTCGGCAGCTACAACCCGCGCTACCTGTCCGACCTGAACAGGACGCTGGCGGCGGCGCCGAGGCTCAAGAACGTCCTGGACAACGTGATCGGCATGGACAAGGGTCTGCCCGTGCTGAACGTCGTCTTCCAGCTGACGCTGAACACGCCCGCGACGCTGGAGTACAAGGTCCCTCTCGGGCAGCCGGCGGTGAGCAAGGTGCCGACCTGCCCGGGCGGGCGGACGCCGGCGCTGGTCGGGCAGAAGCCCTACCGGGCCAAGAAGCCGAGCGATACGATCCCGACCCACGATCCCGCGCTTGACAAGCCGGACCTGCAGGCCAGGAAAGCCGCGAACAGCGGCGACGACTCCGGCGGCGGACCGCCGATCTGGCTCGTGTACGTTCCGCCGGTCATCGGACTGCTGGTGCTGATCAGGGTCATGATGGGCTCGGTGCCCGTGATGTCCCGCCTGGGCCGGCTGCGCCGGCGCAAGGACTGAGTCGGCCGCGCCGGCGCAAGGACTGACCCCATCCCGAGGAGTACCGAAGTGACAGCCAAGACCGGCAAGGACGAGGCCGACGAGGTCGAGGCGGTCCCGACCGAGGAGCGGGCGGAGACCGAGGAGGTCGAGGAGGCCGCGGCGCGCCCGGCCCGTCCCGCCGCCAAGCGCAAGCGACGCGTGCGGGTCATCGAGGTCATCGACGACGAGGACCTCGACGACGTCCTGGAGGCCCTCGACGCCGAGGACGACGCGGACGCGGACGTGGAGGACGCCGCGGAGGAGTCCGCCCGTCCCGCGAAGTCCGCCCCGAAGCCCGCCCCGAAGGCCGCGGCCAAGCCGGCTAAGGCGGCCGCCAAGCCGCGTCCGGCCCGCCTCGAACCCCCGGAGGCGGAAGCGGAGGACGAGGAGTCGGAGGCGAAGGCCCCGGCGGGCGCGGGCGGCTTCACCCTGCCACTCGTGCCGTCGGCGGTGCTGGCCGTCCTCGTCGTGGTGCTGGCGGGCCTGGCCATCTGGCAGGGGACGAGCGCTCACTCGATGTCGTCCGACAAGGACGCGCGGGAAGAGGTCGGCAAGGTCGCCTCCGCCTACGGCGATGTCGCGCTCAACTACAACGCGCAGAACTACCAGTCGCAGATGGACAAGGCCCAGAAACTCATGGGCGGCGACCTTCTGGAGACGTTCAAGACCAACACGCTCCCCAACCTCGGAGAGACGTTCAAGAGCAACCCCGAACTGGTGCTGACGTCCAAGACCAACCAGGTCTTCGTCGGCAGCGTCGACGACCGGTTCGCGACGGCCGTCATCATGGTCGACATCAGCGTCAAGACGAAGGAGGGCGCCACCGACGCGCCCGCCACGCTGCTCCGCCTGGCTCTCGCCAAGATCGACGGCAAGTGGAAGATCACCAAGCACTACCCGTCCGGGACCAACGACCAGAACCAGCAGCAGACGCAGCTGCCGGGGACGGTGCCCAGTAGCGGCACGTCGAAGTCGCCTTCCGCGGAGACGACGGAGAAGCCGAAGAACTAAAACGCACGTATCGGGGGGCTGGGGGTCGCCCCCCAGAATGACGCGGACGCCCCGCACGAAAGCGTGCGGGGCGCCGTCATGTTGTGCGTAGACGGCGGGTCGCAGGGCGAAGGCGGGCATCATGTCGACCGTGGCAGAGCAGGACGGGCAGGACGCGGCGGCCGTCCCCGACGAGCTGGTGTACGAGTTCGGCGTGCTGCTGGGCGCGGCGTCGGCGCTGGAGCGGATCGCGGGCCGGGAGCTGGAGCGCCGCTGCGGCATCCGGCACGCGGTCTTCGAGGTGCTGCTGCGGCTGTCCGGCGAGGCGGCCGACCGCCCGCGGTCGATGGGCGGCCTCGCCGGTGAGCTGATCCTGACCAGCGGCGGCATGACCCGCATCGTCGACCGGATGGAGGAGGCCGGCCTCGTCCGGCGCGAACCGTCCCCCGGCGACCGGCGCCGGCAGCTGGTCGCGCTGACCCCGGCGGGCCGCGCGAAGCTGGACGAGGCCCTGCGCGTCCACGCCGAGACGCTGCGGGCGCACTTCGCGGGGCCCCTCACCGAGGACGGGCGCCGCGCCCTGGTGGACGCCCTCAGGACGCTCCGCGCGTCGGCCCGCGAAGAGCTCGGCGACCTGCGTTGAGCGGCTACCGCGAGTAGTGCTCGACGACGAGCTGCTCGTCGCAGACGACCGGGATCTCGTCGCGCTCGGGGAGCCTGGTGAGCCGCGCGGCGAGGGCGTCGTGCCGGACGTCCAGATAGGGCGGGACCTTCTCGGCGTGCCCGCCGGCGGCGGCGATCTGGAACGCGTCCATCGTGCGGCTGCGGTCGGCGATCGTGATGACGTCGCCGGGGCGGAGCCGGTAGGACGGGCGGTCGACGCGGCGGCCGTTCACAAGGACGTGCCGGTGCACGACGAACTGCCGCGCCTGGTAGATGGTGCGGGCGAACCCGGCGCGCAGGACGAGCGCGTCCAGCCGGCGTTCGAGGTCGGCGAGCAGGGCCTCGCCGGTCTTGCCGCCCGCCTTGGCGGCCTTGTCGAAGGCGTTGCGGAGCTGCGCCTCGCGGATGTTGTACTGCGCGCGGAGCCGCTGCTTCTCGCGGAGCCGGACCTTGTAGTCGGACTCCTGCTTGCGGGCGCGCCCGTGCACGCCGGGCGGGTAGGGGCGGGCCTCGAAGTACTTCACGCTCTTCGGCGTGAGCGGGATGCCGAGGGCCCGCGACAGCCGCACCTTGGGACGGGGGTTGTTCATCACACTCCTTAATGGTTAGGTATGCCTAAGTTAGGTAAACCTAACCTGAAACGTCAAGGAGGCAGGGGTGCGGCGAGCGGAGACCACGACCCTGGAGGGACCGGCACCGGCGGAACGGGCCCGGACCCTCGCCTACGGCATCGCGGACGGCGTCCTCGTCGTGCCCCGCGTCCCGGACACGCCCGTCCCGGCGCACGCCACCGACCGCGACGGCAGGCCGCTGCTGCTCGTCCCGGCCGGCGCGCCGGCCGTGGCCAGGCTGTCCGCCGAACCGGACGACTTGCCCGCCACCCTGCGCGTGTCCGACGTCGCGCCGGTCACGTTCGCCGACCGGGTCCGCGGGCGGGCCTGGCTGCACGGCTGGCTCACCGAGGTGCCGGACACCGAACTGCGCGCCGCCGCGCTGCGGCTCTCGCACGTCCACCCGCGTCCCGAACTGCTCGATCTCCGCGCCGGGAAGGACCGCGAGTGGACGGTCCTCGCCCTCGAGGTCGCGCAGGTCGAGATCGACGACGCGTGGGGGAGCGCCGCCCTCGAACCCGAGGAGTACGCGGAGGCCGCGCCCGACCCGTTCGTCGCGATCGAGGCCGGCGTCCTCACGCACTTGGACTCCGCCCACCGGGACGAACTGGCCGCGCTGCTGCCCGAGTCCGTCCCGTCCGGGCCCGTCCGGCCGCTGGCGCTCGACCGGTACGGAATGTGGATGCGCTGCGCCGGACGGTCGCCGGACGTACCCGCGTCGTTCGACGTGCGGCTCGCGTTCGCCGAGCCTGTGAGTGATCTCCACGGTCTCCGCCGCGTCTACCGTCGGCTGTTCGCCCGCGCGGCTCGTGGCTGACCCGTAGTGCGACCCGCCCCGCACCCGCACCGGGACGCCCGGATGGCGGTGATCTCCCGGATGGCGCGGGAGGGGCCCGCCGGGTGATGCTCAGGACTCCGGTCGAAGGATGCCGAGAACGGCGCCTTTGTCCGGGACGATCCTGATCGCCGGCCGGCCCTCGCGGGGTGGGCGGGCGGGCGGCGGGAACCGTACCGGCCAGGGGCGCCCGGCGCCCCCGGCCGGGCCGGTGGTCCGGCCGCGGAGCACGAGACCGGGGGGCGTGGTCCGGGCCACTGGTCGCGATTGGACGTTCCGGGGGCCGCCGAATCCGCGCAGGCTGGAGACATGACCGGACACCATCCGCAGACCCGCGCCGTCCACCCGCCCGTGATCGCTCCCGAGGGGAGCCGGCCGATGGCCGTCCCGATCTACCAGGGCCACCTGTTCGCCTTCGACTCCGCCGACGACCTGGCCGCCGCCTTCGCCGGCCCTGACGAGGCGTTCTTCTACGCCCGGATGGGCAACCCGACCGTCCGCTCCCTGGAACGCGCCGTCACCGAACTCGAAGGCGGCGCCGGGGCCCTCGCCACCGCGTCCGGCATGGGCGCGGTCAACGCGGTCCTGACCGGCCTCCTCCGCAGCGGCGACCACGTCATCGCGCAGACCGCCCTCTACGGCGGCACCTACGCCCTGCTCCGCGACCTCGCCGAACGCTGGGGCGTCGACGTCACCTTCGTCCCCGGCGACGACCCGGCCGAGGTCCGCGACGCGCTGCGCCCCGCCACCCGCCTCCTCTACCTGGAGACGGTCGCCAACCCCACCACCCACGTCACCGACCTGCCGGCCTTCACCGCCGCCGTCCAGGGCACCGACGTGCTCACCGTCGTCGACAACACCTTCGCGCCGCTCCTGTGCCGGCCCATCGACCACGGCGCCGACATCGTCGTCCACTCGGCGACCAAGTACCTGAGCGGGCACGGCGACATCATCGGGGGCGTCGCCGTGTTCGCCGACCCGTCCGTCCACCACCGCGTGTGGAGCCACGCCATCGAGATCGGCTCCACCGCCGACGCGCACGCCGCCTGGCTGACCGTCCGCGGCCTCGCCACCATGCCGATGCGCGTGGCCCGCCAGAGCGCCACCGCCCTGGACCTGGCCACGCGCCTCGCCGGGCACCCGTCCGTCACCCGCGTCCACTACCCGGGCCTGCCCGACCACCCGCAGCACGACGTCGCCCGCCGCCTCCTCCCCGACGGCGCCGGCGGCGTCCTCGCCTTCGAACCGGCCGGCGGCCGGGACGCCGGCCGGGTCTTCTCCGAGGCCGTCGAACTGATCTCCCTGGGGCCGTCCCTGGGCAACATCGCGACCCTCGTCATGCACCCGGCCAGCACCTCGCACCGGCAGATGGACGCGGCGTCCCTCGCCGCCGCGGGCATCGGGGAGGGCACCGTCCGGCTCGCCGTCGGCCTGGAGCACCCCGACGACCTCTGGGCCGACATCACCCAAGCCCTCGCGAAGGCGACCTAGGACCCGTTGATCTGCGGCGAGTTGTTGTTATGGACGCCCCCGAAACAACAACACGCCGCAGATCAACGAACCGGCGGATGTGCCGACGACGCCGGACGCCGCCACGTCCCCGCAGGTTAGAGGTAGAAGCCGGTCGCGGTGGTGGGGCGGTGCTCGCCGTCCGGGCGCGCCTCGCCCTTGCGGAGGGCGACCAGCTCGGCGAGGGTCGCGCCCTCGGCGCCGATCTCGGCGGCGGGGACGTCCGCGCCGTCCAGCCAGGCCAGCGCCTCCGGACGGGTGAGGCGGCCCACCTCGATCTGGGCGAGGCAGCGGCCGGGCCGCACGACGGCCGGGTGCAGCATCGCGAGGTCCTCGTTGGTGGTGATGGCCACGAGGACGTCGCGGCCCTGGCCGAGCATCCCGTCGGTGAGGTTGAGCAGCCGCGACAGGCCCTGGCCGGTCGACTGCTTGGCCTCGCCGCGGATCAGCTCGTCGCAGTCCTCCAGGATGAGCAGCCGCCAGCGGCGGTTCTCGTCCTCGTCGTCGCCGACGGCCACCTCCATGAGGTAGCTCGGGGTGCCGAACAGCGCCTCGGGGTCGAGGACGCAGTCGGCCTGGCACCAGCCGTTCCACGCGCGGGCGAGGGCCCGCAGCGCGGTCGTCTTGCCGGTGCCGGGCGGGCCGTGCAGGAGCAGCAGGCGGCCCGCGACATCCTCGCGGGTGAGGCCCATCACCGCGTCGAGCGCCTCGGCGACCGGCGCGGTGTAGTTGC
Organism: Actinomadura monticuli; assembly: GCF_041463655.1. Taxonomy (NCBI): domain Bacteria; kingdom Bacillati; phylum Actinomycetota; class Actinomycetes; order Streptosporangiales; family Thermomonosporaceae; genus Actinomadura; species Actinomadura monticuli. Next base: position 619,260 of record NZ_JAXCEI010000002.1, on the reverse strand, counting down.
GCCGGATGTCGTCCCAGGAGTCGGCGGTGATCGCGCGCTCGCTGCGCGAGGGGCCGTGCGTCCCCATGTGCCAGAAGCCCATCTCGACGCTGGTCTCGTCGGTCTTCGGCGGCTCCGTCGCGTCCTTCACGGACGCGTCGAGGACCTCCTCGGCCAGCTCGTCGGTGACGGCGGACACCGCCACGTACGCGGTGCCGCTCTTCCAGCGGTTCGTCAGCAGCGTCCAGCCGTCGCCCTCGGCGAGCACCGACTCCTTGCCCTTCTCGCGCGCGACCCGGACGAGCCGGGCGCCGTCCGGGCGCAGCGGCGCGTCCGCCTTGACGTGCTCAAGCCGCGTCGACCGCGACCAGGGCTGCTCGCCGGACGCGAACGGACGCAGCGACAGCACGTCCATCACGTCGGCGGGCGAGTTGTTGTCGGAGAGGTTGAAGACGACGGGCAGCGCCGGCTCCGCCCCGGGGTCGGCGATGTTCTCCAGGGGCTCGATCAGATGCAGGACCTCCTGCGGCCTCTCCCGCGACATGGTCATGGAGAGAATGATCACGCCGGGAAGCGCGCGGCGTCCAACGATTTAGCCCTGTCCGTCGGCCTCGCGGGCCTCGCGGGCCTCGCGGGCGGCCTTGCGCGCCTCGGCCTCCTCCAGGTCGAGCTTCTCGGCCTCCTCCGGCGTCGGCGCGGTCCCGCCGAGGTAGGCGGGCTGCCACCAGGTCTCGTCCGAGCGCGGGACGTCCGGGTACTCGCGCTGCGCCTTCTCCAGCAGCTCCGCCATCCGGGCGTGCAGCTCCCGCGTGACCGCCTCGTAGTCGTCGCCGCGCTTGGGGTGCATCGGCTCGCCGACGAGGATCGTCACCGGGACGTTGCGCTGGAGCAGCCGCCGCTTGCGGCCCTTCGTCCACATCCGCTGCGGGCCCCAGATCGCGACGGGGACGAGCGGCACCTTGGCGGCGACCGCCATCCGCACCGCGCCGCTCTTGATCTCCTTCACCGTGAACGACCGGCTGATCGTCGCCTCCGCGAAGACGCCGACGATCTCGCCGCTCTTCAGCGCCTTCAGCGCGGCGGCGTAGGACGAGGCGCCCGCGTTCCGGTCGACGGGGATGTGGTGCATGCCGCGCATGAGCGGCCCGCCGATCCGGTTGTCGAAGATCTCCTTCTTCGCCATGAACCGCACCAGCCGCTTGGCCGGATGGGCGGCGAGCCCGGCGAAGATGAAGTCGAGGTAGCTCACGTGGTTGCTGACGAGCACCGCGCCTCCGGTGCTGGGGATCCGGTCGGTTCCCTCCAGACGGAACTTGATGTTCAGGGCTTTGAACACACCGACAGCCGTCTTGATCACCGGTGGGTACACGAGTTCGCGCATGTAGGCACCGTACTTGAGCCGCTCATGATCAGCGAGTGTGCGACCAGGATCGCGATGGATCACACAAGCGGGCCGAGTTCTGAGAAGGTTGGGGGTGTGACGTGATCCGCCGATGGCTGAAGGAGGATGAGCCTTGATGGAACCGTTGGACGCGGCGGCGGACGTGCACGCGCTCATCCGCGACGTGCTGCCCGCCCTGGCGCCCAGCGCCTGGTTCGACCCCGGCACCTCGGAGGTGGTGCTGCCCGTCGGCCGGTCGGAGGCGCGGGCCTCCAGCTGGACGGTGCTGGAGCGGTGCGCCCGCGAGCCCCGCGCGGCCTGGCCCCGGGTGGTCGACGAGTGGGTCCGCGAAGTCGGCGACCGCGCGTTCCTCGCCATCGGTGAGATGGAGCTGTTCGGCGACGTCAGGGAGTTGTTGCGGCTGCGCATAGTGCCGAAGCTCGCGCCCCGCGACCGGGAGGGCCTCGTCGTCGTCCCCGCCGGCGACCACTTCGACGCGATGGTGATGATCGAGCACCCGCGCTACGGCGGCCCGCTCACCAAGGCCCGCGCCGGGCTGCTCGGCCTGCACAAGCTCGGCTATGTGATGACGAACACCCATGACCGCGAGCTGGCGGACGTCGCCGTCCACGACCAGCCGCTCCTGCCGGGACGCGACGTCCGCGTCGTCACCAAGCCGGGCAGCCGCTACGTGTCGGCGCTGCTCAGCGAGGTCGACCAGTTCCTGCCCTGGCCGAACGAGCACGGCGCGCTGGTCGGCGTCCCGTGCCACAGCACGCTGCTGCTGTACCCGATCACGTCCACGGCCGTCCGCGAGGTGCTGCCGGTGTTCGCCGACGTGGTCCGCGAGATGCACGCCGTCGCCGACGACCCGTGCGCGCCCGGCGTCTACTGGAGCCACGGCGAGCGCCGCCTGACCCCCCTCGCCGCCGACGCCCCCACCGAGGGCACCGGCGAGTTCGCCACCCTCCTCCGCCACCTCCCCGAAGAGGGCTAAGGCAGCTTCCAGTCGACGGGCTGGGCGCCCTGCTGTTCCAGGAGCTGGTTCGCTCGGGAGAAGGGGCGGGAGCCGAAGAAGCCGCTGTCGGCGGAGTAGGGGCTCGGGTGCGGCGACTCGACGCAGGGGACGTCGCCGAGCATCGGCTTGAGGTTGCGGGCGTCGCGGCCCCACAGGATGGCGACGAGGGGCCGGCCCCGTCCGGCGAGGGCGCGGATGGCCTGCTCGGTGACCTGTTCCCAGCCTTTGCCGCGGTGCGAGCCGGGCTTGCCGGGCATGACGGTCAGCGACCTGTTGAGGAGGCAGACGCCCTGCTCGGTCCACGGGGTGAGGTCGCCGTTGGACGGTTCGGGGTGGCCGAGGTCGCTGCAGTACTCGCGGTAGATGTTGATCAGGCTCGCGGGCAGCGGCCGGACGTCGGGCGCGACGGAGAAGCTGAGACCGACCGGGTGCCCGGGGGTCGGGTACGGGTCCTGGCCGACGATGAGGACGCGGACGTCGTCGAACGGCTGGGTGAACGCGCGCAGGATGTGCTTCCCGGCGGGCAGGTAGCGGCGGCCGGCGGCGACCTCGGCGCGCAGCCAGTCGCCGGCGGCGGCGATCGTCGCGGCGACGGGCTGCAGCGCCGCCGCCCACCCCGGGTCGACGATCTCGGACAGTGGTCGTGCCGTCATGGCGCACCAGCCTAGACCGGGTGATCACGTCAGCGCCGGTGATCCGCCCTGTCAGTCCGCTTTGTAAAGTTTTCTGACATGATCAGGCCGGGGGTGGTGAAAATCTTGTCCTGGCACCCCCCAAAACACCGCATGAACTGGGTGATACGCCCCGTTAAATCCCTGTTGCTTCCTTCTGGACCACGTTGACCTGCCGCCTGAGAGCGCATAACTCCTAGAGAGGCAGGGCAGGCGCACGAAAGAGCGACGGGACGAGAAATGGGCCAGCTGACCACCGTGGACGCCACCTTCCTCCACGCCGAGACCGACACGACCCACGCCCATATCGCGGGCCTGGGCATCGTCGACGCCATGTCGTGCCCCGGCGGCCGGCTCAGCGTCCCGCTCGTCGCCGAGCTGATCCGCGACCGCGCGCACCTCGCCGCCCGCCCGCTCCGCCAGCGGCTCGTCCAGGTGCCGTTCGGCCTGGACAACCCCTACTGGGAGGACGATCCCGACTTCGAGCCCGAGCGGCACATCACCGAGATCGGGCTCCCGTGGCCCGGGACCGAGCGGCAGCTCGCCGACATCGTCGGCATGCTGCACGAGCAGCCGCTCGACCGCACCCGCCCGCTCTGGGAGATGGTGCTGATCCAGGGCCTGCAGGGCGGCCTGACCGCCGTCTACGTCAAGGTGCACCACGCCGCCGTCGACGGCGTGATGGCCGCCGAGACGCTCGCCGCGCTGCTCGACCTCAGCCCCGAGCCGCGCGAGGTGCCCGCCGACGAGGCCCCGCCCGCCCGCGCCCCCGGCATGCTCGACATGCTCGGCACCGGGCTGCTGCGCACCGCGCTGCACCCCGTCCGGTCGGCGGTGTCGATGGTGCGCACCGCCCCCTACCTGGACGACGTGCCCGGCCTCGGGTCCATCCCGGGCATGGGGCTGGTGGCGTCGGCCGTGCAGGGCGCGCTGCGCCGCCCGGCGGCGCCGAAGGCGCCCCGGATGAGCGCGCCGCCCACCCCGTTCAACCGCCCGATCGGCCGCCGCCGCTCGGTCGCCTGCGGGGAACTGCCGCTCGCCGAGATCAAGGAGATCAGGCGCGGCCTCGGCGGCAGCGTCAACGACGTGGTCATGGCCCTGTGCGCGACCGCGCTGCGGCAGTGGCTCGACAAGCGCGGCGAGCTGCCGGACCGTCCGCTCGTCGCGGCCGTCCCGGTGTCGCTGCGGCGCGGCGGGACGGTGGCGGGGCCGGGCAACCAGGTCTCGATCATGACGGCGCCGCTGGCCACGCACGTCCCGGACCCGGCCGAGCGGTACACCGCCGTCCGGGACGACATGGGCGTCGCGAAGCGGCGGTTCACCCGCTCGTCCGGCGGCTGGGTGCGGGACATCAGCGGCCTCCTGCCCACGCCGCTCGCCGGCGCCGCGACCCGGCTCGCGCTCCAGGCCGCGCCCGCGCTGTCGCTGCGCCCGGTCAACCTGATGATCTCGAACGTGCCGGGCCCGCAGTTCCCGCTCTACCTGTGCGGGGCGAAGGTCCTCGGCTACTACCCGATCTCCGTCGTGAGCGACGTGAGCGGCGGCCTGAACATCACCGTCTTCTCCTACGACGGCAAGGTGAACGTCGGCATCGTCGCCTGCCGCGACCTCGTCCCCGACCCGTCGGAGATCGTGGACCACCTGGTGGACGCGCTGGACGAGCTGAAGGCGCTCAGCCGCGAGTGAGCCCGAGCGCCGCCCGGTGCCGCCACGCCAGGCGCAGCGCGGCGGCGCCGGCCGGCTGCGTCGGCCGCGGGACGGTCCCGTCGAACGGCGCCGTCGACACCGTGCCCTCGTCGTTGACGGCGACCAGCCCGCCGAACAGCTCGCCGAACAGGTCGTCGTCGATGACGACGGACGTGAGGACGTCGAGCGCGAACGTCAGCGGGTCGACGCCGAGCCCGAGGACGTGCGCCCGCAGCCGGCCCTCCGCGCGGGCGGCGGTCATCGCCCGGTGGAAGGGCCACTCGTCCTGGACGAAGTCGTCGCCGTAGTCCTCGTCCGCCCCGAGGAGTTCCTCGGCGTACTCGCGGACCATGCAGGCCCACGGGTCGGGCCGCTCGTCGCGCAGCGGCTGGAAGACCCCGACCGGCATCACCTGGTGGAGCCCGCCCGCGTGCGCCACCTTCGCCGGGTCGCGCCAGTGCAGGACGTACCGGCCGGACGTCGTCACGGTGACGGTCGTGATCGCGCAGAGGGCGGGGCGGCGGGCGAGGTCGCACGGGTCGCCGATCCGGGTGCGCAGGACGTCCGCCCCGGCCGCCAGTTCGTGCGCGACGGCCTCGCCCACGTTCACGCCGTCGAAGTAGCGGGCGGGACCGAAGTGCAGGACGGGCGGGCGGGCGCCGAGAAGCCGGTAGGCCGGACGGTCCTCGAAGACCTTCGGCGGCGCGAGCGCGGCCATGGCCTCGGCGTAGGTCCGGTATCCGTCCGGCAGGCCGTCGGACGGGTCGGCGACGGCGGGCGGTGCGGGCTCTTCGTCCCATTCCACCTGGATGTCGGTGAGCGGGATCGGCGCGTCCGGCACCCAGCCGTCCCGGCAGAGCAACGCCGTCCCCGCGACGCGCGGGACGTCCGGGTAGAGCCCGCTCGCGACCTCCCCGAGCCGCGCTCGGTCGCCGTTCAGCGCCGCCCGTCCCGCGGCCCACTCCCGCTCGTCCATCCGCCCACCCTCCCACCCTCCCACCCGACGTTGAACTGCGGCGTGTTGTTGTTTTCCGGCCGCCGATAACAACAACTCGCCGCAGATCAACGAAGACTGGGGGTGGCGAGTTTGGTGCGTACTTCCGCCTCGATGAGGTCGGCGTTGATCATCGCGGCGGCCATCGAGCCCGCCGCCGCCGCCATGATCACCTGGCCCGCGGGGGTCGCGACGTTTCCGGCCGCCCAGACGCCTTGGACGCCGGTCCGGCCGGTCTCGTCCACCTTCACGAAGCCGTCGTCGCCGAACTCGCAGCCGAGGTCGGCCAGCGGGCCGTCCTTGGCGACCCAGGTCGGCGCGACGAACACGGCATCGCACGGGAGGAGGGACCCGTCCGCCAGCTCGAAGCCGGTGACGCGGTCGTTCTCGACGACGAGGCGCCGCGCCTCCGCCTCCACGACGCGGACGCCGCGCACGTCCAGGCGGGCCGCGTCCTCGCCCTCCGGCGCCTTCGCCGCGAGGAACGTCACGTCCGGCGACCACTGCCGCAGCAGCGACGCCTGGTGGACGGAGTTCGGCGACGAGGCCAGCACGACGATCCGCTGGTCGCGGACCTCCCAGCCGTGGCAGTACGGGCACATCTGCACCTCCCGTCCCCACCGGTCCTGGAGGCCGGGGACGTCGGGCAGGACGTCGGTCACCCCGGTGGTGACCAGCAGCCGGCGCCCGCGCAGGGTGCTCCCGTCGGCGAGGGCGACGGTGAAGCCCGCGGCGGCGTCGCCGGCGGCGTGCTCGACCGTCCCGGAGACGATCTCGCCGCCGTAGCCGCGCACCTCGGTGCGGCCGGTCTCCAGCAGCAGGGCGGGCGGCATGCCGTCCCGGGTGAGGAACCCCTGCATGTGCTCGGCCGTCGCGTTGCGGGGCTCGCCCGCGTCCACGACGGTGACGCTCCGGCGGGCCCGGGACAGGACGAGCGCGGCGCTCAGCCCGGCCGGCCCGCCTCCGATGATCAGTACGTCTCGTTCGTTGTCGTCAGCCATGCCGCGAGGATGCGCGACGCTTCGCGGATTTGACAAACATCTTTGCTGAAACTGCAATAGGGGCATGGACACGACCGAGGACGTCCTCGCCGAAGTCGGGCCGAGGCTGCGCAGGCTGCGGCAGGAACGCGACATCACCCTCAGCGCGCTCGCCGAGGCCACCGGCATCTCGGTGAGCACGCTGTCGCGGCTGGAGTCGGGCAAGCGGCGGCCGAGCCTGGAACTGCTGCTGCCGCTCGCGCAGGCGCACGGGGTCCCGCTGGACGAGCTGGTCGGCGCCCCGTCCGTCGGCGATCCGCGGATCAGGCCGCGGCCCCAGAAGATGGGCGACCTGACCGTGCTGCCATTGACGAGGCGGCCCGGCGGGGTGCAGGCGTTCAAGATGATCGTCCCGGAGCGGACGCCGGACCCCGAGCCGCGCGCCCACGAAGGCTACGAGTGGCTGTACGTCCTGAACGGGCGGCTGCGCCTGCACCTCGCCGGCCGCGACCTGATCCTGGAGCCGGGCGAGGCCGCCGAGTTCGACACCCGGCTGCCGCACTGGTTCGGCGCCGCCGCCGGGACGACCGAGGTGCTCAGCCTGTTCGGTCCGCAGGGCGAGCGGATGCACCTGCGGGCCAGGCCCCGGCAGAAGTGACATAACTTGGTTGTCCGTGCAGACCGCCCGACCTCCCCAGGATTGCCCGGACCGCCCCAAAGCCGCCCGCATGGCGTGGGTGCTGTGGGGCGTCGGCGTGCTCGCCTACGCGGTCGCGGTCCTGCACCGGACGTCCTTCGGCGTCGTCGGCCTGGACGCCGTCCGCCGGTTCGACGCGTCCGCCGGGATCCTCGCGTCCTTCACCGTCCTGCAGCTGCTCGTCTACGCGGGCCTGCAGATCCCGGTCGGCCTGCTGCTCGACCGCGTCGGCCCGCGCCGGATGGTCGCGGGCGGCGCGCTGCTCATGGCCGCCGGGCAGGCGCTCATGGCCGTGTCCACCGGCATCGGGACCGCCGTCGCCGCCCGCGTCATGGTCGGCGCGGGCGACGCGATGACCTTCATCAGCGTCCTCGGCATCGTCGCGACCTGGTTCCCCGGACGGTACGTCCCCGTCGTGACCCAGCTCACCGGGCAGCTCGGGCAGCTCGGGCAGGTGCTCAGCGCCATCCCGTTGGTCGCCCTCCTGCACGGGCCCGGCTGGGGCACCGCGTTCGGGTCGGCGGCGGCGCTCGGCGTCCTCATCGCGCTGCTGTCGGTCGCCGTGCTGCGGGACGGGCCGGGGCACGCCGACGTCCCCACCCTCCGCGAGACCGGCACGAACCTCGTCGAGGCGTGGAAGCATCCCGGGACGCGCCTCGGCCTCTGGTCGCACTTCGTGACGCAGTTCTCGTCCAACACGTTCGCGCTGATGTGGGGCTACCCGTACCTGGTGTCGGGGCAGGGCATGAGCCCGGCCGCCGCGTCCACGCTGCTGACGGTGTTCGTGCTGGTCAACGTCGTGTCCGGGCCGTTCATCGGACGGCTCGTCGCCCGCTACCCGCTGCGCCGGTCGTGGCTCGTGCTCGGCATCGTCGGGATGAACGCGGCGGCCTGGGCGGCGGTCCTCGCCTGGCCGCCGCCCGCCCCCGCCTGGCTGCTGGTGCTGCTCGTCCTGTGCGTCGCGCCCGGCGGCCCCGGCTCGATGATCGGCTTCGACTACGCCCGGACGTTCAACCCGCCCGGACGGCAGGGCACCGCGACCGGCATCGTCAACGTGGGCGGCTTCATCGCCTCCCTCGTGACGATCATGCTCATCGGGCTCGTCCTGGACGCCCTGTCGCCCGAGGGCGAGTTCACGCCCGAGGCGTTCCGGGCCGCGTGGACCGTCCAGATCGGGATCTGGGCGATCGGCCTCACCGGCGTCCTGCGGACCCGCACCCTGGCCCGCCGCCACGTCGGCCTCGCCACCGGGCGCCGCCGGCGCCGCTGATCAGGCGCGCAGCTCCAGCGTGCAGCACTTCGGCCCGCCGCCCGCCTTGCGCAGCTCGGACAGGTCCACCGGAACCGGCTCGTACCCGTGGCTCCGCAGCGCCGCGATCAGCCCGGTCGCCTCGGCGTTGACGACGACGTTGCGCCCGTCGCACACCGCGTTCAGGCCGAGCACCGCCGCGTCCTCCTCCGCCGCGAGGATGGCCTCGGGGAACAGCCGCTCCAGCACCGCCCGGCTGCCCGGCGAGAACGCGCCGGGATAGTAGGCGACGTTGCCGCCGCCGAGCGGGAACAGCGCCGTGTCCAGGTGGTAGAAGCGCGGGTCGACGAGCCGGAGCGTCACCACGGGACGTCCGAGGAACTCCTGCGCCTCCTGGTGGGCGGCGAGATGCGTCCGGAACCCCGTCCCCGCCAGGATCACATGGTCGAGCGTGAGGAAGTCGCCCTCGCCCTCGTTCGTGTGCTGGGGCTCCAGCACCTCGGAGAACCCGTTCTCCCGCATCCACGCCGCGTACGCGGGGCCTTCCGCGTGCCGCTCGGGATGGGTGAACTTCGCCCCGTAGACGCGTCCGCCCACGACCAGCGCCCCGTTCGCCGCGAACACCATGTCGGGCAGCCCCTCGATCGGGTCGATGAGGCTGACCTCATGCCCGAGCGCGAGATAGGCGTCCCGCAGCGCCTCCCACTGCGCGACGGCCCGCCCGGCATCGGCGCCGGCCGCCGGGTCCATCCACGGGTTGATCGCATAGGTGACGGCGAAGTGCTCGGGACGGCACATCAGGAAATGCCGCCGCAGCGCACTGCGCTCCACGGTGCTCGGCTCCATCGCCGGCAGGACGGTCATAGGTGTCTCCAAGGACATCCGAGAGGGGGGATCGACTGATCGAAAGCCTAGGAACGAAGCGCACGCAATCCAATGCGCCAACCTTGCTCCCACCTGGCACTTCATTGCGTCCTAAGGCCCAGAACGCACGATTCGTTGCGTGGCCCCGCCGACCGCCGCGACCTCGCCCTCCGCGTCGGGCTCCTCACCGCTCCAGGACCTGCACCCACCACACGGTCTTGCCGCCGTCCTTGGCTGGAAGCCAGCCCCACCTGTCGGCGCACGCCGCGACAACGGCCATGCCCCGGTGCCCTTCGTCGGTCTCGGCCGCGTCCACGACCCGGGGCACACCGGGCGCGGGGTCGGTCACGTCCACCCGCAGCCGTCCGTCCATGATCCCGACCCGCACCTTGACGACGCGGCCGACCCGCAGCTCGTCCCGCACATGCCGGACGGCATTCGTGACGACCTCGGAAGTGAGGAGCACCGCGGTATCGATGTCGTCCTCGGCGAGGCCCCACCTGACCAGCACGTCCCGAACCGCCCGCCGGGCAGCCCCCGGCGCCCGCTCGTCCAGCCCCCACGCATACGTCCGCGCCGCCTGGCTCGCGCGTGTGATGCCGCCCCGCCGCAACAGGGTGCGCCTACGATCGGCCATGGGTCCGACCTCCGTTGTCGGATCAAGGCCCCGGCGCAGGTGGTCGCTCACCGGCCGGGGCCGCCTCGTCCTTCTCGGACGCAGGACACGGCGTCCTGCCTAACTCAGTGAAACCGTGCGCACACGGACTGAGAAAGGCGACAATGGAGGCGTTGCAGGGACACAAGTCCGCCCGTCTCCCCGGTCGAAGGGTGCCCGTCCCCATGACTGATCATCCGCGCCCCCAGTGGGCGGTACGCCTCGAAGCCGAACGCCGCGCCCGCGGCTGGGGCCCGTTCAAGGCGGCCCGCCGACTGTACGCCGCCGCCGGCATCGACCACCCCGACCTGAGCCAGGTCAAGAACCTCTCCCGGCAGATCAACCGCCACGAGAAAGGCGAGGTCTTCCCGTCCGACTGGGGCTCCGCCTACGCCACCGCCTTTGGAATGGAGGAAAAGGACCTATTCGGGCAGGAATCGACTGATCAGACGGTGGGTACCGTAAACCCGAGCCCCATTCCCGACGACGGGAACGATGACGTGAAACGCCGCGCCGCTCTCCAGCTCCTCGCCGCCCTGGGCGCCGGAACCGCCGTCCCGCCGGGAACCCTGGAGGAGATCCTCTCCGGCATCGACCGTGTCACTGGCGGGGGCGTCGACCTGGATGAATGGGAACAAACGGTCTACGAGTACGGCCAGAAAGTGGTGACCCGGCCGACGGGATCATTGGTCGGCGACCTTACGGCCGACATCATCGCGGTGGGACGTCTGCTCGACCGGGCACCCACGGGACAAGAGCAGACCGGCCTCCTGAGGGTGAGTGCGGGCCTTTCCGGCCTACTGGCGATCGTGCTGGGTGATGCCGGCGAAGAGCGTTCTGCCCGAATCACTTGGGGCACTGCCCGCCGTGCCGCCGACAAGTCGGGTGACCGTGACCTACAGGTGTGGACGCGCGGAAGAGCGGCGCAGGACGCGTTCTGGGCGGGTAGGTCGGATCAGTTCGTCGTCTGCCTGATCGACGAGGCCATAGCACTTTCGAACGGGACATCCTCAGCTGGACTGGCCCGAGCGTATGCCGCCCGTGCCTACATGGCGGCCGACAAGGGGGACGACCTTGTGGCGCTCGCCTCCTTGAACAAGGTCAAGAAAATGGCCGAGCGGCTGCCCGACGGAAGCCAGACCGTCCTGGCGTTCCGTGAAAGCCAGCTTCGCTGGACGGAATCGTACGTCCTGACCCGCACTGGCAACTCCCAAGCCACGAACGTGCTCGAACAGGCGATCAGCTGTTACCCGCCCTGCTCCGTTGTGCCGGTCAAGAACTTGTCGCTGATGCGGGCCGAGGCACTCGTCCGGGCTCGGGACATAGACACGGGACTGCAAGAAGCCGTATCGGCTCTCCAAGAACACCCTGAACATCTAGCGGCCGGCACGGGCGCACTCGCGGCCCACGTCTTCGCTGCCCTCCCGGCTCAGGCACGTGCACTACCGGCAGCCCAAGAACTCCGCGCCCTGACGCCCGCCTGAACGCCGTGCGGGAGCTACGAGCGCCCGTGCACGCCCGAGCTGGGCGTGGTAAGCGCGGCCGATTGCTGCGCGCACTCTCCGAAGAGGCGGGGGCGCTCCCCGCGGTGCGGGAGTTGCGGGCCCTCGCGTCCGTCTGACTCCAGCCCGGCGGCGCGCGGCCGGTTGCCGCGCGCCCTGTCCGATAAGGCACGGTCACTCCCGATGGGAGTGGGAGCCGGGGCTTCACGGCGACCTGGCGCGCGGGTGCGGCCGTATGGACGGCCGGTTGCTGCGCGTGGTTCCGAGGAGGCGTGGGCGCTGCCCTTGGCTCGCGTGTCGTGAGCCCTTACATCGGCCTGGGCTTGCGTGCGGGCCTGTGCGGTCGTGGCGGTGTCGGCGGCGTGGTGCTGGACGTCCCCGTGGACGCAAGACGTTGCGTGACCGGTCGGCCGACGCGATCGCCTGCGGACGGCGCGTGGGCCGCAGCGGTGAGGCCAGTAAGGCGAATGACCGGGGTTGCCCTGGGGTGGGTGGATCACTGGGTTCTGTTGCCAATGCTCAGGCGGAAGTTTCCGGGTTGGGACGGTCGGCTTGGTTGGGAACCGAAGCGGCCGAATCTTGTGCGGGCGTGTTGAACGCAGGGGCTCCCAGTTGCATCCGGGCGCGGGTCGTGGACGCTGCCCCGGCCGGAAGGCGGGGTGAGTATTCGCACGTCAGCGGGTAAATGACTGGCGGAGTGCCCACTCATAGAACGATGGGGATCCCCTCACTCCGGACCACTGCCAGGACCGAGGGGAGATCATGAAACGCATCGCCGTGATTGCCTTCGCCGTCATCATCCTTGCCGCCACCGGTTGCGGCACTGACGAGGAAGGCGCCCAGGTTCAGCCTTCCGGGTCCGGGAAGGCAACGGGGTCAGAAAAGCCGAATGCCAAGCGTATCCCGGTTAAGCTGTCGGTAAAGAAGACGACATTCCACGCGGGCGCGCTCGCCGAAGGCGACAACTACACGAGTGTGAGAGTCACGGTCACCAACCGCACGGGCAAGGTGTTGGACATCAACCCGCTGTTCTTTGCGATCACTGACACGAGCGGCACCCGGCACGAGGCCGATGCTCTCGGCGCTGATGACCGGGAGATCGACACGACCAAGCTGCAGCCAAACGAGAAAGCGACAGGTACCGTCACCTCCAGCGGGACGTACACACCGAGCAAGGTGACCTTTACGAAGGACGGGTTCGGTACCGCCTACGTGGCAGAGGTCGGCTGACGGAACGGCTCAGAACCCACTGACCTGCGACTGTTCGACGCGATGTTGATCGATGGCGGCTCCGCAGGCGCGTAGTTGCCGCGCCTGAGCGGTGCGGCGTACTCGCCGCCGATCAGGTCGACGGGGCGAACGACAGGGTGGGGCGGTCGGCTTCCGGCGAGGGACAGGAGGCACACCGTGGAGGGGCTGAGGGGAATTCGCAGATCTCCCTGGGGGAGGGAGAGTCAGAGCGCCAACGCGTGTCGCAATGCCCGGCCGACCTCCATCATTGTGGGCATTGACAGCGCGCCGAGATCGGCGACGACCTGGTCTCGGTACAGCGGGCCGAGGTCGTCGCAGTTGACATACCCCGTGAGTGGGTCACTGGCGCACAACGGGGCCCAGGACGGCAAGTCCCGGCGAGTGGTGGTGATCCGCGCGACCAGGCAGTCACCGATGGCGTTGTTGCGGGCATTGTTGGACACCACGAGCCATGGCTTGAGCCCGTAACCGAGATCGGCACGATAGACCCGGCCACGGACAGGGATAACGGTGGGGGCGGCGTTCACGCTTTCGTCTCACCATCCGTCTGGCCGCCACGGTCCCACCCACGGCGGGCGGTGCGGTAAGCGCGGTCCTCGTCGTCCATCTCGGCCGCCCATGCCGCGTACCCGGTAGCCGCCACCTGCTGGGTTACCGCCTCTCGTCCCGCGCGGACCAGTGCGGCGAGGATCTCTGCGTCGGAGGCGCCGGCGTCCAGTTGCTGGCCGATGAGTTGCCCCAGAGCCTGACGCTCGGGGCTGACGGGGGCGTGTAGGCGCTCCAGTACGGCGACGTCCTCGGGGCCCATCGGGACGCTCTTGCGAACACTCATGCAGCTGAGGATACAGCATGATGTGCAGTATCTAATGCTGCAAATAATGCTGCATGATCGATTTCGGGAGACGACCGTCGCCACGTCGCGCCGTGCCCGGTCGTCGGTTGGGAGGCCTCTGGCGAGCTTGGCTCGTAGCTGCGTCGGGGCTGGCGTCGAGGGCGTCATGACGCGTCGATCCTGTGCTCGTCCGTGTCGAGCCAGACGTATTGGCCGAGCGGAGTGACGGTCAGGCCCCATCGATCAGCGGTCGGACGATCTAGGCCGTCCCACCACCCGTAGGCCGCCTCCACTTCGCGCCACAAATCGCGGGCACCTGACTGGCGGACCGGGAACTTCTCCGCGCCGGGCGCGTAGTCCAGGCGCGCCCATGAGCCTGACCATGGGTCGACGAGCCACACGGTGTAAGACCCGTCGTCGTGGTGGGTGACGATCGGTTTGCAGTGCGGCACCTTGAGGCCGATCGCAAGCGAGGCGTCGTATTCGCCGAGGAACTCGTAGGGGTGCAGGTGCGTGAACGACCGGTGTGCTTCTGCGCTGTCGTGCACGTCACGTTCCAGTAGGGCGCGCTTGCCGCGCTGGGCGCGTAGACGCATGAACGCCGCGTTCCCCACGATCCGTCCGCGCATGTCGCCCTCCGGTGACACCGCGAACGACACGAGAGCACCATTGTGGAAATCGGTGGTCCACGGCACCAGTACGCGTCCTCCCGGCCGTGCCTGCTCCGCCCACGCGTAGGGCACCCGCTCGGCGGCGACCGTCGCGATGACCCGGTCGAACGGCGCCCCCGGAGGATGCCCCCGCGCGCCGTCTCCAGTCACCACGGTGACCTTGTAACCGGCTTCCCGCAGCGCCCGCCGGGCATGGCCGGCGACCACCGGGTCCACTTCTACCGAGGTCACGCGGTCGGCTCCGAGCCTTTCGGACAGCAGTGCGGCGTTCCACCCCGTCCCGGTGCCGATCTCCAGCACCGACATGCCCGGCTCGACGTCCAGAGCCGCCAGCATCTGCGCCACCACGTCCGGGCGGCTGGCCGAACTGGTGATCTCGTGGCCGACCCGACCGGGCGCCGACGGGACACCGTCGTCCACCTGCGTGACCACGAAATCGTTCCGGTAGCACAACTCCAGCCATGTGGCCTCATCGGCGGACCGATCCACGGGCGTCAGGAGGCCGCCGTCCTGGACCCACACCGTGTCCGGGATGAACCTGTGCCGCGCGACCTTCTCGAACGGCCCGCGCCACTCCGGCACCAGATCGCCCGTCCCGGTGAGCTCCGAGACGAGCCGTGCCGACAGCTCTGCGGGATCGGCCACTATTTCCCCTTCTCGTGTTTCCCGCCGCCGGGCGGGTTCTGGGGGTCCGGCGGCGGGACCGGCTTGTCCCACTTGCCGTCTCCATCCTTCTTTTCATCGTGTTTGCCCACTCGAACTTCTCCTTTCGCAGTCGGCACGGCCGACGGTCTCGCGTTCACTCATCGAAGTCGAGCGGTCACCGGTGAGGCAAGGTGGCGATGGGGACACGTTCGCATGACAGGTTCAGCCCTCCATGTCCTGCAAGCTCGGCGTCGCCGCCGCCGACGACACGAACCGCAGCGTCGTCCTGGGCCTGCGGCGGGCGCCGGGTTGGCGGGGGTGCGCGGGGTAAGGGGAGGAAGGACACGGGGGGTTTGGCAGGTCGCGGGCGTATGCGGCGCCGTGGGCTGCGCGTTGGGGGGCGCGGGAAAGGTGTTCGACTCGGTCACGTCGTGGTTGGGGGGCCTGTCCGGGCCGGTCGTGTACGGGGTCGTCGGCGGTCTGGTGTTCTGCGAGGACGCTCTGTTCTTCGGCTTCGTCCTGCCCGGCGAGACCGCGGTCGTGCTCGGCGGGGTCCTCGCCGGGCGGGACCGGGTCTCGATCGTCTGGCTGTGCGCGATCGTGGTCCTCGCGGCGGTCGTCGGGGACTTCGTCGGCTACCTGATCGGCCGCCGGGCGGGTCCCGCGATCCTCGACTCGCGTCCGCTCCGTCCGCACCGCGACCGCGTGGACAAGGCACGCGATCTGATCCGGCGCCGGGGCGGCGTCGCCGTCTTCCTCGGGCGGTTCATCGCGTTCTTCCGCGCGATCATGCCCGCGCTGGCGGGAGTGTCCCGCATGCCCCGTCACGTGTTCCTGCTGTTCAACGCCGCCGGGGGGCTGCTCTGGGGCGTCGGCTTCGCCCTGCTCGGCTACTTCGCCGGGAACGCCTACACCCGCATCGAGCACGAGGCCGGCCGGGACGTCGCGATCGCCGTCGCCGCCGCCGTCGTGATCGCCCTGGTCGTCTGGCGGGTGCGCAGGAGGCGCGCGGAGCGCCGCGACCGCGGTCAGTGACGGACGCCGAGGGCGGAGAGCTGGAGGCGGAGCGCCAGGCGGGTCCGGGCGGAGGTGAGGTCGAGCGGGGTCACCTCGGTCATGCGGCGGAGGCGGTGGCGGAGGGTGTTGGGGTGGACGTCCAGCGCCTGCGCGGTGCCCTTCGTGTCGCCGTAGTGGTCGAGCCAGGCGGCGAGGGTCGGGAGGAACGCCGTCCCGTGGGCCTCGTCGTGGGCCCGGAGGGCGGGGAGGGGGCCGCCGAGCAGGCCCGCGTCGACCCGCGCGGCCTTTCCGGCGCGTTCGACGATCACGGCGTCCCAGGCGTCCTCCAGGCGGACCAGGCCGGGGGACAGGCGGCCGGACGTGATGAGGCCGTCCAGCTCGGCGGCCTCCGATCGGGAGCGGGGGAGGCCGGACGGGGAGTGCGCGAGGCCGCCCGCCGCCGCGTACAGGTCGCGGTCGTGGGCCCGGACCTCGGTGAGGACGGTGCGCAGCCACGGCATCGATCCGGCTTCGCCGCGCGTGCGCGGCGGGTCGGCGAGGACGGCGTAGAGGGCGCCGTCCAGGTCGGTGAGGAGGGGGCGGTGCCAGCCGAAGCGGTGCGTGATCGCCTCCCACAGGTCGAGGCGGTGGCGCAGGTCCTCGCCGCCGCCGAGGACCACGGCCCGGCACGGCGGCTCCGCCGGGACGGGGGCGCCGTCCCGCAGCGCGGCGCGCAGCTGGTCGGCGGACACCCGGCGCGCGACGCCCGCCTCGGCCCGCACGCGCAGCAGGTGCAGGGCGACGACGGACGCGAGGTCGGTGAGCCGCCGGACGCGGTCCGGCGGGATCGGCGTCCGCGCCACCACCCAGATCGAGCCGAGCCACTCGCCCCCGGCGCGCACCGGGATGACGAGCCGCGGCAGCATCTCGTCCGGCCCCGCCGGGACGAAGATCGGGTCGGCGGAGCGGGCCAGCTTCCGGAACACCCCGCAGGCCCGCAGATGGGCGATGACCTGCGGCGGGACACGGCGGCCGACGATCGTGGAAACGCGGGCGGGGTCGGTGGTGTCCTGGCGGCCGGAGTAGGCGAGGACGCGGGAGCGGGCGTCTTCGAGGGTGACCGGGGCGTCGGCGATCTCGGCGGCGGTGTCGGCGAGGGCGAACAGGTCGTCGCCGGACGGCTCGGTGAGCGGCGCGTACGCGCGGTCGATGGCGCCGCGCACCAGCCAGACGACGTGCGTCCACGAGGTGTCGGGCTGGAGTTCGACGAGCGCGGGCCCCAGCCCTTGCGCCGCGGCGACCGTTTCGGGGGCGACGGGCGCCTTCAGGACGACGCCGGCGGCGCCGGCCGCGTCCGCGCGTTCCAGCAGCGCCACGGCGGCGGCCGGGCCGGACACGCCGACGCCGAGGACGATCTCGCCCGGCCGCCCCGCCGCCTCGCCCGGCTCCGCGAGCACGACGTCGTGCACCTGCTCGCCCCGGCCCGGCGTCACCAGCCGGAGCAGCCCCAGCGAGTCGACGAGGTCGGCCACGTCGAGCTTCACCATGCGTCCATTGTGCCGTTCGCACGATGGTGCCCCACGAGATTGGCCGAACACGACAGGGACGACGGACCGGGACGCGGCGCACCATCGAAGTGATACGCGTGTGAAGAGGAGAGGAGTCGCCATGGCCGCCGAGCCGCGCCGAGTCGCCGTCGTGGGCGCCGGCATGGTGGGGCTGTCCACCGCCTGGTTCCTGCAGGAGCACGGCGCCGACGTCACCGTGTTCGACCGCCGGGACGTCGCCGCGGGCGCGTCCTGGGGCAACGCCGGGTGGCTGACGCCCGGCCTGGCGACCCCGCTGCCGGAGCCGGCCGTCCTGTCCTACGGCGTGAAGGCCGTGCTCAGCCCGTCCTCGCCGGTCTACGTCCCGCCGAGCGCGAACCCCCGCCTGCTGCGGTTCCTCGCCGGGTTCGCGCGCAACAGCACGGCGGCCAGGTGGCGGCGCGCGATGGAGGCGCTGGTGCCGATCAACGGCCGGGCGCTGCCGAGCTTCGACGCGCTGCTGGACGGCGGCGTCAAGGCGGAGACGAACGACGCCGGTTCCTTC
Organism: Actinomadura monticuli; assembly: GCF_041463655.1. Classification (NCBI taxonomy): domain Bacteria; kingdom Bacillati; phylum Actinomycetota; class Actinomycetes; order Streptosporangiales; family Thermomonosporaceae; genus Actinomadura; species Actinomadura monticuli. Next base: position 601,098 of record NZ_JAXCEI010000002.1, on the reverse strand, counting down.
CTCGCCGCGTACCGGACGGCCGCGGAGCGGCGTGTCCTGCTGGAGGAGATCGAGCACATCCGCGCGGCCGGCCAGGCCCTGGAGTACGAGGCGCTCACCGGGGACGAGGCCCGCCGCCTGGAGCCCGCCCTCTCCGCGGAGATCGGCGCCGCGATCGTGCTGCGCGGCCAGCGGTTCATCGACCCGGGCGCGTTCGTGCACGCGCTCGCCGACTCCGTCCGCGACCGGGGCGGCAAGATCCGGACGGGCGCGGCCGTCACCGAGATCGGCCACCAGCGGGGCAGCGTCTCCGTCCGCACGACGGGGAGCGACTCCGAGAAGTTCGACACGGTCGTCCTGGCGAGCGGCGTGTGGCTCGGCGACCTCGCCCGGCCGTTCGGCGTGCGCTCCCTCGTCCAGGCGGGCCGCGGCTACAGCTTCAGCGTGCCGATGGACCGCGTGCCGGACGGCCCCGTGTACTTCCCCGCGCAGCGCGTCGCGTGCACGCCCCTCGGCGACCGGATGCGCGTCGCCGGGATGATGGAGTTCCGCCGCCCCGAGGCGCCGCTCGACCGGCGCCGCGTCCAGGCGATCGTCGAGGCCGCCCGCCCGCTGCTGCGCGGCGCCGACCTCGACTCCCGGCAGGACGAGTGGGTCGGCTCGCGGCCCTGCACCCGCGACGGCCTCCCGCTGATCGGCGCGACCCGCTCGCCCCGCGTCTTCGCCGCCGGCGGCCACGGAATGTGGGGCATCACACTCGGCCCGGCCACCGGGCGGCTCCTCGCCGAGCAGATCGTCACAGGTCGGCGCCCGCGCGAACTCGACCCGTTCAGCCCGCTCCGCTGACGACTGGGGGATATTGCCGGTTTCGTCCGGGGCGGCGCTGTACCGTCACGGGGTGATCGAGAACCCCGTGACGGGAGGGACGCGATGGACGAGCCGCGCACGATCATGCCGCTGAACCGGGCCCAGCGCGTCCTGGCCGGGGTCGGCGGCCTGTTCTTCGCCGGGCTCGCCGCGCTGGGCGGCTACGGCTCGTTCGCGTCCGTCCGGGACGTCGCCGAGCCCTGGTTCGGCGGGCAGGCGTGGATCGTCCCGGCCGGGGTCGACCTCGGCATCCTCGCGCTGGTCTCCGTCGCGCTGCTGCTCGAATGGCTGGCCATGCCGATGCCGGCGCTGCGCTGGACAGCGTTCGCCTTCACCGCCGCCACCGTCTGGCTGAACGTCTCCGCCGCCCACGGCGACGTCACCGGCATGGTCATGCACGCCGCCATGCCGATCCTGTTCATCACGTTCATCGAGGCCGTCCGGCACGCCATCCGCCGCCGCGCCGGGATCGCGGCCGGGACCGTCCGCGAAGGCGTTCCCGTCGCCCGCTGGCTGCTGGCCCCGATCTCGACCTTCCGCCTGTGGCGGCGCATGGTCCTGTGGCAGATCACGTCCTACCCGCAGGCGCTGGCCGCCGAGCAGCGCCGCCGCCACGCCCTGGCCCTGCTGGACGACCATTACGGCCGCAAATGGAAGAGCAGGGCACCCGCGGACGTCGTCTGGATGCTCAAGGACGGCGTCATGCTCGACCAGGCGCTGAGCCGCGTCACCGACCTGACGGCCCCCGAACCGGAACCCGAGCCGCGGCCTCAGTCGCAGGTCCGGCCGCCCGCTCCCGAGCCGAAGGCCCCGCCGAAGCCGCGGAAGGCGAGCGTCCCGCGCAGCGTGGCGACCGACAACGAGGCGCGGGCGCTCTCCATCATCGACGCCGAGCCCGACATCACCGGCGCCGAACTGGGCCGGCGCCTGAACATCAGCGCCCGGCAGGGCCAGCGTCTCCTGAGCCGCCTCTCCAGCCCGGCGCCCACGTCCTGAACGCGGACATAGGTGCGGCGGTGCCGGCCTGTCCGCTTTCGCGGTCTACCACCCGACCTGCACCGCCACATGCCTAGCATGGCCCCTCGGACCGTGCCCCGTCACGTTTTTCGCAGCAAGAACGTCAATGCGATGAACGGAAAGGGGAGAAACATGGCCAAGTACGACTGGACCGCCATGTACGTGATGCACGACGCACTCAGGAGGGAACTCGAACATCTCGCCAAAGTCGCCGCGCGGGAGGACCGCGAAGCGCGCCGGATCCTCGCGGAGGCGCCCGGCTGGGACCTGTTCAAGACGGCGCTGCACGTCCACCACACCGCCGAGGACGAGGCGCTGTGGCCGCCGATGCGCGCGGCCCTCGCCGGCCGTCCGGACGGCCTCGCCCTCATGGACGCGATGGAGGCCGAGCACGCCGCCATCGACCCGGCCATCGAGGCGATCGACGCGGGCGCGGAACCGCTCGGCGCCCTCGTCGACGGGCTGACCGCCGCCCTCACCGCCCACCTGAGGCACGAGGAGGACGAGGCGCTGCCGCTGATCGACGCGACCCTGACGCCCGAGCACATCGCCGCCTTCGGCCGGGTGCACGGCGCGAAACTGGGCCCCGACGGCCCGCGCGTCATCCCGTGGCTCCTGGACGGGGCCGACCCGGAACGCGCCGCGGCGGTGCTCGCCGTCCTGCCGGAACCGGCCCGCGCCGCGTACGAGAACGCCTGGCGCCCGGCCTACGCGGCCCTCGACAGGTGGGACGTCGCCTGACCGAAGGTCGGACCACGGCCGGCGCGGCCCCGGGGGCGCGCCGGCCGCCGCCGTCAGAGGTTGATCATGTGGCCGGCGAGGCCGTGCACCGCTTCCTTCATCGCCTCGCCCAGGGTCGGGTGGGCGTGGACGTTGCGGGCGACCTCGTTGACCGTCAGGTCCCACTGCTGGGCCAGCGTCAGCTCGGGCAGCAGCTCGGTGACCTCGGGGCCGATCATGTGGGCGCCGAGGATCTCGCCGTACTTGGCGTCGCTGATCACCTTGACGAAGCCGTCGCCCTCGCCCATGCCGAGCGCCTTGCCGTTGGCGCTGTAGGGGAACTTCGCCGTCTTGACGTCGAAGCCCTGCTCCTTGGCCTGCGCCTCGGTGTACCCGAACGAGGCGACCTGCGGCTGGCAGTAGGTGGCGCGCGGGATCATGATGTACTCGAGCTCCATCGTCTCGGCGTCCGCGATGGTCTCGGCCGCGACGATGCCCATGGCCTCGGCGGCGTGCGCGAGCATCAGCTTGGCGGTCACGTCGCCGACGGCGTAGATGTGCGGGACGGACGTGCGGCAGCGGCCGTCCACGTCGATCGCGCCCCGCTCGGTCAGCGCGACGCCGGTCTTCTCCAGGCCGTAGCCGTCCACGTTGGGCTGGAAGCCGATCGCCTGCAGCACCTTGTCGGTCTCGATGACCTGCTGGGCGCCGTCCTTGCCGGTGACGGTGACCTTGACCTTCTCGCCCGAGTCGTCGATCGCGTCCACGCGGGTGGAGGTGAGGACGTCCACGCCGAGCTTGCGGTAGCGCTTGGCCAGCTCCTTCGACACGTCCGCGTCCTCGTTCGGGACCATCCGGTCGAGGAACTCGACGATCGTGACCTTCACCCCGTAGTTGTGCAGGACGTAGGCGAACTCGACGCCGATCGCGCCCGCGCCCGCGATCACGATGCTCTCGGGCAGCTCCGAGCTGAGGATCTGCTCCTCGTAGGTGACGACCCGCTCCGACAGCGACGTCCCCGGCAGCAGCTTGGTGTGCGCGCCCGCCGCGATGATGCAGTTGTCGAACGTCACCGTCTCGGACGACCCGTCCTGCCGGGCGACCTGCAGCGTGTTCGGGTCGGTGAACGTCCCGCGCCCGTCATAGGACGTGATCTTGTTCTTCTTCATCAGGAACTGGACGCCCTTGACGAGCTTGTCCGACACCTGCCGGCTGCGCTGGAACGCGACGCCGTAGTCGAAGGACACCCGCCCCTCGACGTTGATCCCGAAGGTCTGCTGCTCCTTGGTGAAGATGTGCGCCAGTTCCGCGTTGCGCAGCAGCGCCTTCGACGGGATGCAGCCGACGTTGAGGCACACCCCGCCCCAGTACCGCTCCTCGATGATCGCCGTCTTCAGCCCGAGCTGTGCCGACCGGATCGCGGCGACATATCCACCCGGGCCCGCGCCGAGGACCACGACGTCAAAGTGTTCGCTCATATCAATGGACGATATTCGCCGCGGCCAGGTGTTCGCATCCTGACGGGGGACGGTCGTCGCGGCGGGCGCCGGAGTCACCTACTGTTAGTGTTTCGGACGGCCTTCCGGCGGTGAGCATTCCGCGGAGGCATGTCGAGAGCACGAGGGCGGCGCGCCGGGCGCGCGGGCCCGGACCGTCCCGGCCGCGGAGCCCGGCGGTGATCCACAGTGTGTCGTGGCGGCGGGACCGTGACGGGACGGCGGCGGGACATCGCATCGAGGGCCGGCCGCCGCCCAACGAAGCCGAGTGGAGGAGTCGCGGAGTGAGGATCCCCAAGCGCGTCAACGCCGTCCTCGACTGGATGGAACAGCACTTTGTCGCGCTTGCCGCCGTCACCGCGCTGGTCGTGGTGGCGCTGGTGGCCACGCTCGCGCCCACCTCGGTCGGCTTCCCGGTCGCCGGTTTCGTCCTCGGCACGGCGGCGGGCGGCTTCCTCGTGCACGTCCGGCTGAGCCGGCGCATCGCCCGTGCCCGCGCCGACGTGGACAACCTGCTGCGCGAGAACGGCGCGCTGCGGCACCGCAACACCGTCCTCGCCAGCGGCGTGATCACCCGGGAGTCGCAGGAGACGCAGGCGCTCGTGTCCATCCCCGAGGACGACCTCCTGGAGGACGAGCTGCGGGCCGACCCGCAGAGCGACCCGCAGAGCACCGTCACCCTCGACGAGCTGCTCGAGGACGGCGACCCGCAGACCACCGACGAGCTCCCGGGCGAGCTCCCGGGCGAGCGGCCGGCCGACGGGCCCACCTCGGACCTGCCCGCGCTCCCGGACGGTGGCGACCCGCAGCGCACCACCGTCCTCCCCCGGCTGCCCGACGACCTCATCGGCGCGGACGGCGCGGACGGCGCGGACGGAGAGGACGACGCGGACCCCTCCCGGACGCGCCGCCCGGCGAAGCCGCAGGGTGCGGCGAAGAAGCCGAAGAGGACCACCGGGAAGGCCTGACGGCACGCTCACCCCGCGTGATCACGGTGTCGACGCAGCGTTAACTTCGTCGATCATCGGGCAGAGGTAGCGCGTGAACGACGACCCCGAGAGCGCGGACGACGGTGCGTCCCTGCCGGTGGACCGGGGCGGCGTCGGCGCCGTCCACAAGGCCGTGATCGCGTCCGCGATGGGCAACTGCATCGAGTGGTTCGACTTCGGCGTGTTCAGCGCCGGGGTGATGACCGCGATCATCGGCACGAAGTTCTTCCCGGAGGAGGCCGCGGGCAGCGCGTCGCTGCGCTCGTTCGCGCTGATCGCGGCGGCGTTCCTCGCCCGCCCGTTCGGCGGGCTCTTCTTCGGGCCGATGGGCGACAGGCTCGGCCGCAAGCGGGTGCTGGCCGCCACCATCATCCTGATGTCGGGCTCGACGTTCGTGATCGGGATCCTGCCCGACTACGCCACGATCGGGATCGCCGCGCCGCTGGCGCTGCTCGCCGTCCGGCTGATCCAGGGCTTCTCGACGGGCGGCGAGTACGGCGGCGCCGCCACGATGATCGCCGAGTACGCGCCGACGCACCGGCGCGGGTTCTTCGGCAGCTTCCTGGAGTTCGGCACGCTGACCGGCTACATCCTCGGCGCAGGCCTGGTGTTCGTCATGGACATGGCGCTCAGCGAGAGCGCCATGCAGAGCTGGGGATGGCGCATTCCGTTCCTGGTGGCGCTGCCGCTCGGCCTCGTCGGCCTCTACGTCCGGACGCGGATCGAGGACACCCCGACCTTCCAGCTCATGGAGTTGGAGGGCAAGAAGGCCAAGTCGCCGCTGAAGGAGACGCTGCGGCACTACTGGCGCGTCATCGTGATGCTGATCGGCATCGTGTTCCTGCTGAACGTCGCGGACTACACGCTGCTGACGTTCATGCCGTCCTACCTCGTCGACTTCCTGGACATGAACGACGACACGGCGCAGCTCATCACCATCGGCGTGGAGTTCGCGATGATGGCGGTGATCCTGCCGCTCGGCCACCTGTCGGACCTCATCGGCCGGAAGCCGCTGCTGCTGACGGCGGCGGTCGGCTACATCCTGCTCTCGTGGCCGGCGTTCGCGCTCATGCAGACCCACAACGACTGGGGCGTCGCCGGCGGCTACGCGATCGTCGGCGGGCTGCTGGTGCTGATGCTGGCGGTGATCGGCGCGACGTTCCCGGCGATGTTCCCGACGAAGGTGCGGTACGGGGCGTTCGCGATCGGCTACAACATCTCGACGTCGCTGTTCGGCGGGACGGCGGCCGTGCTGGTCGGGTCGCTGATCGACGTGACGGGCTCCAACTACGTCCCCGCGTACTACCTGATGATCGCCGCGGCGGTGGCGCTCCTGCCGATCATCAAGATCCCGGAGACGGCCGGGGTGCCGATCGAGCAGGCGGGCAACGAGCGCGCCCCGGAACCGGTGCGTTCCGGGGTGGTGTGAGCCGTCGCGGGGCCGCGCGGGACGAGCGGCGGAAGGGCCGTCACCCGCCCGCGTCGAGGTGGCGTTCGAGGGCGTCGAGCCGCTCGTCCCACGCGCGCCTGTACGGGGCGAGCCACGCGTCCACCTCGGCGAGCGGCTCCAGGCGCACCTCGTAGACGCGGCGCTGCGCGTCCTGGCGCGACCGGACGAGCCCCGCGTCGCGCAGCACCCTCAGATGCTTGGACGTCCCCGGCTGCGTGAGCCCGAGCCGCTCGACGAGTTCCCCCACCGGCCGCGGCCGCTCCAGGAGCAGGTCGAGGATGCGGCGGCGGGTCGGCTCGGCGAGCACGGCGAACGCGGAGGACATGCCTCATCATAACCGGCCGGTCATATGCGCCTCGCAGCATATTCGAGCCTGGCGCGGCGGTGCGACTTGTGTGGCGGCATGGAGAGCCGATGGCTCATTGCAGTGAATCGATTACTGTATGTAGCGTCACCGGTGGCCGGAGACGGCGTCTTGATGGCGGACCCTCGATGAATCGGTGGTGTGGACGTGACGGAACAGCAGCAGCTGAGCCTCGGTACCGCGGCGGCACGGAATCTGGCGACCACGACCAAGTCCGTCCCGCAGATGCAGGGGATCACCTCCCGGTGGCTGCTGAAGCTCCTGCCCTGGGTCCAGGCGGCCGGCGGCGCCTACCGGGTCAACCGCCGGCTCGCCTACACGCTCGGCGACGGCCGGGTGACGTTCGTGACGACGGGCGCCGACGTCCGGGTCATCCCGCGCGAGCTGGGCGAGCTGCCCCCGCTGCGCGGCTACGACGACGACCTCACGCTCGACGCCATCGCCGGGCGCTTCACCCAGCAGGAGTACGAGCCCGGCGACGTCATCGTCGAGCGCGGCCGTCCCGTCGACCGCGTCATCCTGGTCGCGCACGGCAAACTCAGCAAGATCGGCGCCGGCGAGTACGGCGCCGAGGCCGTCCTCGGGACGCTCGCCGGCGGCGACTTCTGCGGCGAGCGCGCCCTCCTCGGGACGGAGGAGGGCGAGGAACCCGAGAAGTGGGACCACACCGTCAAGGCCGTGACCGCCTGCACGATCCTCAGCATGAGCGAGGCCGACTTCCAGGAGACGCTCGGCCAGTCCGCGTCCCTCCAGGCCCACCTGGACGAGTACCGGGCGAGCCCGGCGCGCGCGCACAACGCGCACGGCGAGGCGGCCATCGAGGTGGCGTCCGGGCACGAGGGCGAGCCGGTCCTGCCGGGGACGTTCGTCGACTACGAGGCGTCGCCGCGCGAGTACGAGCTGAGCGTCGCGCAGACCGTCCTGCGCGTCCACACCCGCGTCGCCGACCTCTACAACGAGCCGATGGACCAGGTCGAGCAGCAGCTGCGGCTGACCATCGAGGCGCTCCGCGAACGCCAGGAGCACGAGATGGTCAACAACCGCGACTTCGGGCTCCTGCACAACGCCGACCTGTCGCAGCGCATCCACACCCGCTCCGGCCCGCCCACCCCCGACGACATGGACGACCTGCTCACCCTCGTCTGGAAGGACCCCGCGTTCTTCCTCGCGCACCCGAAGGCGATTGCCGCGTTCGGCCGCGAGTGCAGCGCGCGCGGCGTCTACCCCGACAGCGTCGACGTCGGCGGCCACACGGTGCCCGGCTGGCGCGGCGTGCCGATCTTCCCGTGCAACAAGATCCCCGTCAGCCGGACCAAGACCAGCTCGATCCTGCTGATGCGCACCGGCGAGGCGGCGCAGGGCGTCATCGGGCTGCACCAGGTGGGGCTGCCGGACGAGTACCAGCCGGGGCTGTCCGTCCGGTACATGGGCATCGACGACAAGGCGCTCATCTCCTACCTGGTCAGCGCCTACTATTCGGCCGCCGTCCTCGTCCCGGACGCGCTCGGCATGCTGGAGTCCGTCGAGATCGCGCACGGCGGCGCCCACGCCTGACCCCGCCGGCCGCCGCGTGGGCACGGCGGCGCGGATCCCGGCCCTTCCCCGCCCACCCGAAGACGATCGCCGCGTCCGGCCGCGGGCGCACCCGGCGCGGAGTGCACCCCGGCCCGCGTGGCGATCGAGGGACGCCGCGTCCACGAGCGGCGCGGCGTCCCCATGCCATCTCCCGCCGACGCGCCCGCCGAGACCCGACGCGCCCGCCGAGACGAAGAGGAACGCCATGCCCGCCTGGAAGGACGACCCGGCCGTCATGGCCTGCGACCACGGGGCCCCTGGCCACCGGGCCCCCGAGCGCCGGGTCCCCGAGCACCGGGCCCCTCATCGCCGTCCGGACCGGGGCGTCCGGTCGGCGGCCGGCATCCTGCGCTGGAGCCGGGACCTGCTCGACCCCGCCCTGCGGGACGCGGTCGAGGCCATGCCGGACGGCGCCCGCCGCATCGCCGCGTTCCATCTCGGCTGGCGGGACGAGCTGGGGCGGCCGGCCGACGGCGCGGCGGGCAAGGCGATCCGTCCCGCGCTCGCGATGCTGGCCGCGGAGGCGGCCGGCGGGACGGCCGCCGCCGCCCTGCCGGCCGCCGTCGCGGTCGAGCTGGCGCACAACTTCTCGCTCCTGCACGACGACGTCATGGACGGCGACCCCACCCGCAGGCACCGCCCCACCGCCTGGACCGTCTTCGGGACCGACGCGGCGATCCTCGCCGGCGACGCCCTCCTCGCCGCCGCCTACGAGGTGCTCGCCGAGGACGGCTCCCCGGCCGCCGCGCAGGCCGTCCGCGTCCTCGCGCGGGCCGTCCTCGACCTGGTCGAAGGCCAGTCCGCGGACCTGGCGTTCGAGAGCCGCACCGATGTGACGCTCGACGAGTGCCTCGCGATGGCGGGCCGCAAGACCGGCGCGCTGATGGGCGCCGCCTGCGCGCTCGGCGCCCTGTACGGCGGCGCCACCGCCGCGGAGACCGGCCGGCTCCGCGCCTTCGGCGAGCGTTTCGGCCTGGCCTTCCAGCTCGCCGACGACCTGCTCGGCATCTGGGGCGACCCGGCGGTCACCGGCAAGCCCGTCCACTCCGACCTGCACAACCGCAAGAAGTCGCTACCCGTCGTCGCCGCGCTGACCTCCGGCACCCCCGCCGGCGCCGAACTGGCCGGCCTGTACCTCCGCGACGAGCCCCTGACCACCGCGGACGCCGCCCGCGCCGCCGTCCTCATCGAGTCCGCCGGCGCCCGGACCTGGGCCACCGCGCACGCCGCCGCGCTCCTGACCGAGGCCGGGACCCGCCTGACCGGCGCCGCCCCCGAGGCCGCCGCCGAACTCCGCGCCCTCGCCGGGCTCGTCACCCGGCACGACCTCTGACGCCCCGCGAGCCGGATCAGCGGGCGGGGTCAGCGGGCGGGGGTCAGCCCTTGATCTGCGTCCATGCCTGCGCCCAGCGGGAGTAATCGACGCAGGCGGCGCCGCGGTCGTCGCCGCAGTCCTCCACGGGCGTCTTCCAGAAGGCGAGGCGCTTGTAGAACTCGGGGTCGCCGACGTGGTAGGTCGAGCAGAAGCCCTCGGCGGTGTACCTGCACGCCTTCGGGTTGGCGGGCGCCTCACCGAACCACTGCGCGACCTCCGCCTGCACCTTCGGCGTGGTGATCCAGTTCATCCACTTGTACATGCACGTCGGGTGCTGGGCCTTGGACGAGATCATCCAGGTGTCGGACCAGCCCGTGGCGCCCTCGGACGGGAGGGTCGTCGCGACCGGCGCCTTGTCCGCGAGCGCCAGGTTCGCGGTGACCTGCCACGCGGTGCCCGCGTAGTTGTACCCGCTCTTGAACGACTGGAGTTCGTCCAGGTAGTTCGCCCAGTACTGGGTGACGTTCGGGCGCTGCCGCTTGAGCAGGTCGACCGCCGCCCGGAACTGCTCCTCGTCCAGCTCGTACACGTCGGTGATCTTCAGGTCGGGGCGGTGCGCCTTCAGGTAGAGCGCCGCGTCCGCGATGTAGATGGGGGAGTCGTAGGCGACCACGTGCCCGGCGGCGGGGGAGTCCTTCTCCCACACCACGCTCCACGACGTGGGACGTTGCGGGATCTTGTCCGTCCGGTACATGAGCATGTTCGCGCCGTAGCCGTGCGGGGCGCCGTACATCCGGCCGCCGGCGGAGTTGTACGGCTGGTTCTTCAGGTACTTGGCGATGTCGTCGTAGTTGGCGAGGAGGCCCGTGTTGACCGGCGCGACCAAGCCGCCGTAGATGAGCCGCAGCGACGCGTCGCCGGACGCCGACACGCCGTCGTACCGGCCCGTCTTCATCAGCGCGACCATCGAGTCGGACGTGTCGGCGACCTTGGTGTGGACCTGGCAGCCGGTCGCCTTCGTGAACGGGGTGACCCAGTCGACGGTCCTGTCGCTGGAGCCGTTCTCGGCGTAGCCGGCCCAGGCGACGAGGTCGAGCCGCCCTTCGGGGGTGCCGAGTTCCTGCATCATCGGGATCTCCGGGGGCGTCGCGGCCGACGCGGAGCCGCCGCTGCAGCCGCCCGCCAGCGCCGCCGCCGCCGACAGCGCGGCCGCGGCGAGCGCGGCCCGGGACCGGCGCGCGCGGACGGACGACCCGGCGATTTTCGTCGCGTGGAGAGAACGATCCATCACGGTCAGGCATCGTAGGGGTATTTTCGTCGGTCTGTGAACACAAAACGTGATGATCCGGAAACTGTCGACACATGGCGGCGTGCGGTCCTAGGCTCTCCTACCGTTCCCGGCGACCCCGTCCCGCATGTCGGTCCCGGCCGTCCCGCCCGCCATCCCCTCCACCAGCCGCTCCCCGTTCCACAGCCGAGTGAAAGTTCAGCCGCAGTGCCAAATCGAGGCCGCACCACCACGGACTCAGCCGCCGGACACCGGCGGGCTCCCAAGGCAGCGCGATTCCGCTCCATCCGCTTCAAGGTCGTCCTGATGGTCACCGTGTCGGTGGTCTCCCTCGGCGTGCTGTGGGCGTTCGCCGCGAGCATCGCCCTCGGCGAGGGGCTCAACCTCCGCCACGTCAAGACCGTCCAGGACCACTACGGGTACCCCTCCGGCGCGCTCGGCAGCGCCCTCCAGGCGGAGCGGCGGCTGTCGGTGGTGTACCTCGGCGGGCGCGCGGAAGGCGACCGCGCGTCGATGGAGTCCGGCCGGCTGGTCACCGACCGGCAGGCCGACCTGTTCCGCCGGCTCGCCCGCGACGCGGGCGCACGCGACGCCGCCCCCGTGAACACCCGCCGGCTCGCCGACAAGATCCTCTCCGAGCTGGACGGCCTGGACGCGCGCCGCCGCGCCATCGACACCGGCGCCGTCGACCGCGGCCGCGCCTTCGCCGACTACACCGCACTGCTCGGCGACGTCGGCGCGCTGCAGGGCTCCCTCGCCACACTGGACAACTCCGAGGTCGCCAAGGACGCCCGCAACGAGGCGTCGCTGAGCCGCGCCCGCGAGGTCCTCGCCCAGGAGGACGCGCTGCTCGCCGGCGCGCTCGCCGCCGGCCGGATGACGGCCGACGAGCACGCCCGGTTCGTCAAGCTCGTCGGCACGCAGCGCGCCCTGTACGGGTACGCGGCGTCCGAGCTGCGCTCCGCCGACCAGAGCTACTACCAGCGCGTCGTCGGGATGCCCGAGTACGGCCGGTTCCGATCGATGGAGGACCGGTTCGTCGGGTCCGCCCGGCTCGTGAAGGGCGCCGGCGGCTCCGGGGTGCTGTGGAAGACCACCGCCGACTCCAACCTGACCCGGCTGCGCGGCCTCGAACTCGCCGTGTCCGCAGGCGCCGAGAAGCGCGCCGAGCCGATCGCGGACGGCATCATCACCCGCGTCGTCCTCGCGGGCGCGCTCGGGCTCGTCGCCGTCGCCGCCTCCCTCGTCCTCGCGATCTGGGTCGCCCGGTCCGTCATCCGCGAGCTGGCCCGGCTGCGCCGCGAGGCGATCGACCTCGCCGACGTCCGGCTGCCCGGAGTGATCCGCCGGCTGCGCCGCGGCGAGGAGGTCGACGTGGCCGCCGAGGCGCCCCCGCTGGCGTTCGGCACCCGCGAGATCGACCAGGTCGGCGACGCGTTCAACGCCGCCCGGCGCACCGCGATCCAGGGCGCGGTCGAGGAGGCGACGCTCCGCCGCAACGTCAGCGACGTGTTCGTCAACCTCGCGCGCCGCAGCCAGACGCTGCTGCACCGCCAGCTCAAGCTGCTCGACTCGATGGAGCGGCGCATCGAGACCCCCGACGACCTGGAGGACCTGTTCCGGGTCGACCACCTCGCCACCCGCATGCGGCGGCACGCCGAGGGCCTGATCATCCTGTCCGGGCAGGCGCCCGGCCGCGGCTGGCGCAGCCCCGTCGCGATCGTGGACGTCGCCCGCGCCGCCGCGTCCGAGGTCGAGGACTACACCCGCGTCAACGTCGCCCCGATGACCCGCGCCGCGATCGTCGGGCCGGCCGTCGCCGACGTCATCCACCTGCTCGCCGAGCTGATCGAGAACGCGGCCGTGTTCTCGCCGCCGCACACCACCGTCCAGGTGCAGGGGCAGGCCGTCTCGCACGGCTTCACGCTGGAGGTCGAGGACCGCGGCCTGTCCATGGACGAGCCGAGCCTCGCCGCCGCCAACGAGCGGCTCGCCACCGCCGCCGAGTTCGACCTGTCCGACAGCGCGCAGCTCGGCCTGTTCGTCGTCGGCCGGCTCGCGCGCCGGCACGGCATCAAGGTCACGCTGCGGACGTCCCCGTACGGCGGCATGACCGCGATCGTCCTGCTGCCGGAGGGCCTCGTCGTCCCGGACGAGGGCGAGCCGGTGCAGGGCGCGCCCGCCCTCACCACCCGCCGCGCGGAGGACGCGCTCGTCCCCGTCGGCTCGGTCGTCGGCGGCCGGCACCACGAACGGCACCCGGACCAGGGCGGCTCCGTGCTGCGCCTCCCGGCGGGACGGCACGCCGCCGCGTCCGGGGCGGAGGACCCGCTCGCCCGGCCCGCGCGCCGCCCCGGGCCCGCCGCCGGGCCGCCCGTCCCCGAGCCGGGCGCGGGCACCGGGCCCATCCCCGTGTTCGACGACCCCGGCGCGCGGACGGGACCGATCCCGGTGTTCGAGGAGCCGGTGACCGGGGCGGCGCCCGCGCCGCGCTCGGCGCCGTCCCCGTGGGGCGACCCGCCGGCCGCGCCCTCGCCTTCGCCGGAGCCCGCGCCCGCGCCCGAGCCGCCGGCCGCCACGCCGGGCGTGCCGCGGTCGCCGCGGGAGGTCCGGCGGCGGCCCGCCGGAGGGTCCGGCGCGGCCGGCCGGCCGACGCTGCCGAAGCGCGTCCGGCAGGAGAACATGGCGGCGCAGCTGCGCGCGGACCGCTCCGCCACGCCCCCGCCGCCCGCCGCGCAGCGCCCGAGCCGGACGCCCGAGGAACTGCGGTCGATGATGTCGTCCATCCAGCAGGGCACCCGGCGCGGCCGCGCCGAGGTCCGCGACAACGAGGAATCGTGACGGGCCATGACCGGTCCTGGCAGCGAGTGGCTCGATGACGAGGCCGGGCCGATCGTCCGGTCGTACGCGCTGACGCGCGGGCGCGCGCGGCCCGCGGCCGGCGAGGGCTTCGACATGATCACGATAGTCTCGACCGCGGCGCGTCCCCGGTCGGGCTCGCCCGGCATCGGCCCCGAGCATCTCGACATCCTGGAGATGTGCGTGCAGCCGCAGCCGGTGGCCGAGATCGCCGCGCGGATGCGGCTCCCGCTGGTCGTCGTGCGCGTCCTCCTCGGCGACCTGCTGCACCACCGGCTCATCACCGCCACCCGTCCCCAACAGGAGAGCCCGCTCTCCCAGGAACGTCTGCTGAGGGAAGTGCTCCATGGCCTCCAAGCCCTCTGAGCCCGGCGCGAACGAGGCGGCGGCCCCGGCCGTCCCCGTCGCGGTGAAGATCCTCGTCGCCGGGGGATTCGGGGTCGGCAAGACCACGCTCGTCGGCTCGGTCAGCGAGATCCGCCCCCTGCAGACCGAGGAGCTGCTCACCGACCGGAGCCTCGGCGTCGACGACACCGAGGGCGTCGAGCAGAAGTCCACCACCACGGTCGCGATGGACTTCGGCCGCATCACCATCCGCGACGGCCTCGTCCTGTACCTGTTCGGCACGCCCGGCCAGGACCGCTTCTGGTTCATGTGGGACGAGCTGTCGTTCGGCGCGCTCGGCGCCGTCGTGCTCGCCGACACGCGCCGGCTCGCCGACTGCTTCCCCGCCGTCGACTACTTCGAGAACCGCGGGCTGCCGTTCGTCGTCGGCGTGAACTGCTTCGACGACGGCTACGACTACGCGGCCGACGAGATCAGGGAGGCGCTCGACCTCCGCGCCGACACCCCCGTCGTGCTGTGCGACGTGCGCGACCGCGCCTCCGGCAAGGAGGTGCTGACGACGCTGGTGAAGCATCTGCTGGCCGTCCACCAGGAGCAGAACCCGGCGGGGGTCCCGACCGGGTGATCATCTTGCGCGGTAGGCTGCCGCGGAGATGAACCGGACACGCGCACGGCTCTGCGACGGCCGCGAGATCGTCTACTACGACGAGGCGCCGGGCCGGGTCCCCGTCCCCGACCAGCGCGGCCTCCCGCCCGTCGAGCCGGTGTGCGAGACGCGCCGCGACCCGCTGACCGGCGACCACGTCACGATCACCGCGCACCGCAACACCCGCACGTTCCTGCCGCCCGCCGACCAGTGCCCGCTGTGCCCCGGCGGGCCCGCCGCGGAGATCCCGGACCCGTCCTACGACGTGGTCGCGTTCGAGAACCGGTTCCCGGCCTTCGATCTCCGGACGCCGCCCGTCCCGCCGGAGATCGACGGCGTGGCCCGCGCCCGCGGCGCCGGGCGCTGCGAGGTCGTGTGCTTCACCGACGACCACGCCGCGTCGATGCCGGACCTGCCCGTCTCCCGCGTCCGGACGATCGTCGACGCGTGGGCCGACCGCACCGCCGAGCTGTCCGCGGTCCCGGGCGTCCGGCAGGTCTACGTGTTCGAGAACCGCGGCGTGGAGATCGGCGTGACGCTGCACCATCCGCACGGCCAGATCTACGGCTACCCGTTCGTCACGCCCCGCACCGAGCGCATGCTCGCCATGGCCGCCGCCCGGCCCGGCCTGTTCGCGGACGTCCTGGAGGCCGAACGCGCGGGCGGCCGCGTCGTCGTCGCGGGCGAGCACTGGACGGCGTACGTCCCCGCCGCCGCCCGCTGGCCGGTCGAGGTGCACCTCATGCCGCACCGCCACGTCCCCGACCTCACCGCGCTGGACCGCTCCGAACGCGACGAGCTGGCCGTCCTCTACCGCGACCTCCTGCGCCGCTGCGACGCCCTCTACGGCGCCCCGCTCCCGTACGTGGCCGGCTGGCACCAGGCCCCCGCCGGCACCGACCTGCTCCGCCTGCACCTGGAGCTCTTCTCGATCCGCCGCGCCCCCGACAAGATCAAGTACCTGGCGGGCTCCGAATCCGGCATGGCCGCCTGGATCAACGACGTCTCCCCGGAGGACGCCGCCGCCCGCCTCCGCGCCGCCGGCTGACCCATGACAGCTTCGCAGCGCGCGGAAACGTCACTGCGGCACCCACTTTTCGCGAGTGCGTGGAACGAGCGAGGCGCGGTGCCCTAATCTCCGTCGCATGCCGGAAAGCGTGCTGGCGGAACCGCTGGCGCAAGGACCGTTCGACGGCGTCGCCGCCACCGCGGAAGGGGCGCCGCTGGCGTTCACCTCCCAGGCGGCCCGCGGCGCGAACACCGGCCAGCTCTGGGACCTCGCGGCCGGCGCGGCCCTCGGGCCCCCGATCCCCGGCTTCCCCACCGACCGCGCCGAGTGGGCGTTCGGCGTCCCCGCCGGCTCGCCCACCGTCGCCTGGACGTACCGCGACCGCGTGCACGTCCACGACCTCTCGACGGGCCACGAGCTGGCCCTCGACGGCCAGCCGGAACTGCTCGGCCTGGCCTCCCACCACGGCCGCGCCGCCGTCGCCGCCGTCTTCGGCCCCGCCAGCGACGCCGAGGCGGTCGTGTGGGACGCCGTCACCGGCGAGCGCCTCGCCGGGTTCTCCCTCTGGCTCGGCCACCGGGCCGCCGTCGGCCGCTGGCTCCTGCACGCCACCCCCGCGACCGGTCCCCTCATCGGCCTGCCCGGCGACGCCGCGATCACCCTCCTGGACGTCGAACGGGGCGAGGAGATCGCCGTCCCGCCGGCCGCCGACACGGTGCTGACGCCGTCCCCGGACGGGCTCGTCCTCGTCCAGCCGGCCCCGTCCGACCTGCGCGTCCGCGGCCTGGACGGCGACCACCTCGCGATCCTGGAGACACCGGCCCCCTGCGACCGGGCCGCCGCCGCCCTGGTCGACGACCGCCTCATCGTCGCCGCGTCCCTCCGGGACGACCCCGGCACCCTCCTCGCCTGGGACACCGAGACCCTCTCCCCGTCCCACCGCGTCACGACCCCGTCCCCGGTCAACGACCTGGCCCTCGCCCCGGACGGCACCCTCCTGGCGGCCACCGACGACGGCCTGTACACGGCCCGCCTATGCGGCTAGGCGACGTGCTCGTCATAGCGGGAAAGGGTCAGGGCCAGGGCCTCCGGGCCGGGCATGGCCCAGAGGTCCGCGTTGAAGATCTCCACTTCGATCGGGCCGGTGTAGCCGGTCGCGTCCACCGAAGTAGACCTCGACGCCCGGCCGCGCCAGCGCCTCGGCCAGGTCGGTCGTCCAGGCGGTGAGCCCGTGCCGTCCGGCGAGGTCGCGCAGCTTGGCCTCGCTGCGCCCGACGAGCACCGGCTCCGGCCACAGCACGGCGCCGTCGCCCGCGGGCACCCCGCCGCGCTCCCGGATCGCGAGAATCGAGCGGAGGAGATGCTGGCGGTACCCCATGCGGCCGGTGACGCCGTTCATGACGATCCCGATGGACCTGCGTTCCATCCCGTTCCTTCCTAGCCCGTCGTCAGAGGAAAGCGCGTTCAGAAAGCGCTTTCTGAGGTACCGTGAGAAGCGGCGCACCGTGCGGTCAAGAGGGTCTTCGCCGAGAACCCGCCGCGCCGGCCGCGCCGGACGGGGGAGCGCGATGACCGAAGCGGCCGAGGAGGAGCGCGCCGACCGGGCGTACGTGACGCTGCAGGACGTCGCGCGGGACGCCGGCGTCTCGCTCGCCACCGCCTCCCGCGTCCTGAACGGCACCGCGCAGGTCCGCGCCGACCTGCGGGAACGCGTGCTCGCGTCGGCCGGCCGGCTCAGCTACACGCCGAACGCGCACGCGCAGGCGCTCGCCAGCTCCTCCAGCAAGTCGGTCGGGGTCGTCTGCCACGACGTCAGCGACCCCTACTTCGCCGCCGTCGCCCGCGGCGTGATGCGGACCGCCGCCGAGCACGGCATGCTCGTCATGCTGGCCAGCACGTTCCGCGACCCGGCCCGCGAGATCGAGTACGTAGCGATGCTGCGCGCCCAGCGGGCCCGCGCGATCCTGCTGATCGGCTCCGGCTTCGAGGACCGCGACTGGGAGCGCGCGATGGCCGCCGAACTCGACCCCTACCAGCGCACCGGCGGCCGCGTCGCCGTCCTCAGCCGGCACCGCAGCCTCAAGGTCGACGCCGTCCTGCCGCAGAACCGGGAGGGCGCCGCCGCCCTCGCCCGCGCGCTCCTCGACCTCGGCCACCGCGACTTCGGCGTGCTGACCGGCCCGCACGCCCTGACCACGGTCGCCGACCGGCTCGGCGGCTTCACCGACGCGCTCGCCGGCGCGGGCGTCCGGGTCCGGCCCGAGCACATCGTCGAGGCTCCGTTCACGCGCGACGGCGGCTACGCGGCGGCGACCGAACTGCTGCGCCGCGGCACCCGCCCGACCTGCGTGTTCGCCGTGACCGACGTGATGGCGATCGGCGCGCTCGCCGCGTTCCGCGACCGCGGCGTCGCGGTGCCGGAGGAGATCTCGCTCGCCGGCTTCGACGACATCCCGATCGTCCGCGACCTGACCCCGCCGCTCACCACCGTCGCGCTGCCGCTGGACGCGATGGGGGAGCGCGTCATGGGCCTCGCCCTGCGCGAGCCCGCCGCCCGCCGCAGCCGCATCGAACGCGTCGCGGGCGAGGTGGTGCTGCGCGCGAGCACGGCCGCGCCCCGCTGAAGACGCGAAGAACCCGCCCGGATCTTCCGGACGGGTTCCGATCTATCGTCCGCGGTTCAGCGCGCGGCGAGATCGTCCGTGGTCTCGGCCTCCGCGGGACGCTCGGGGTCGGCGTCCATCGGCCGCCGCTCCGGCCACGAGTCGATCTTGGTGCGACGAGGGTTCGCCAGGGCGTTGTCCATTGGTGCTGCAATCCTCCCAGTTCCGGCCGGGGAACAATGACCCGATGTTCCCGGCGACAGGGCCGCTTTCGCAAAATGGTCTAGACCGCGTCCGTCCCCCGTGCGGCGCGGCGAGACCGTTAACGCCGCTAATGGATCATCCATTCCCGTCCGGAAACCCCCTGGCCCCCGAACCGCCCGCCTGGCACCCTTCTTGGCCATGGACGCAGCCGAACTGATCCGCCTCCAGAACGCCGGCACCCGCCTGAAGTTCCTGTTCTTCTGGGGCCATCAGAAGCCGGGCCCCGGCTACCTGAGCCAGTGGTGGCCGTCCCCGTTCACCGTCGAAGGCACGACCTACGCGACCGCCGAGCACTACATGATGGCCGGGAAAGCCCGCCTCTTCGGCGACGAGGAAACGGCCGCCGCCGTCATCGCCGCCTCTCATCCCCGCGAAGCGAAAGACCTCGGCCGTCGCGTCCGGGACTTCGACGAGGAGACCTGGCGCGCCAATCGTGTGGCGATAGTCACAACGGCCAACGAGGCGAAGTTCGGCCAGAACGCGGAACTCCGCGACTACCTCCTCGGCACCGGCGGCCGCGTCCTCGTCGAGGCCAGCCCCCTCGACCGCGTCTGGGGCATCGGCCTCGCCGCCGGTGACCCGAGAGCCGAACAGGTCTCCTCCTGGCAGGGCGAGAACCTCCTCGGCTTCGCCCTGATGAGCGTCCGCGACTCCCTGACCTCCTGACGGGTCACCCCGCGGGTGATCGATTCGCGGTGGCGCCGGTGGAAGGGGCGCCGGTGGAAGGGGGGCGGCGGGCGGCCGGGTCGCCTGGGGCCCCGGCCGGGGCCCCAGGCGCGGGTCAACTGCGAGGGGTCGAGCCGACGAAGAGCAGGACCTGGTTCTTGGCCCAGGGGGTCGCGTCGTGGACGTACCACCTGTCCGGGACCTGGCCGGGGTAGAGGACCTTGCTCTCGTTGCCGTCCATGTAGCGGTACTCGGGCACGGTCACGTTCCGCTTCTTCAGCGCGGCCTCCACCTCGCCCACGCGGTGGCCCTTGAAGGTCATGCCGTGCATGGCCTCGCCCGGCGCGGTCACCGGGGCGGTGCTGTTGTACTGCTCGCCCGGACGGGCGGCGCGCGCGAACACGATCCCGGCGGTGCCCTTGTAGCCGGTGCGGATGCGGACGCCGACGGGGCAGACGTCGCCTCCGCCGCCGGTCTCGCACTCGCCCTTGGCGGTGATGGTCGTGACGTCGCGGGGCTCGGTGCCGTCGCTCGTGTCCATCATGACCACGGTGCCGACGATGGACGGCGACGCCGGGACGAACGACAGGCTCACCTTGAGGCCGTGCCGGGCGAACTCCTCCCGGTAGCGCTTCGGGTCGGCGAGGGGGTCGCGGACCCTCACGTCGATGTAGCCGCCCTTGCGCGTGAAGGACAGCGCCGCCACGAGCGAGACCTTCGGGGCGGGCTGGGTGGAGACGGCGACCGGCGGACGCCGCGCTTCGCCGTCCGAGGAGAGGACGGCCACCGCGACGGCGGCGCAGGCCACGCCCGCCGTCGCGAGGGGGAGGCCGACGGTCAGCAGCGGGGTGCGGCGTTTCCGGGGCGCCGCGGGGGACGCGCCGGCGTCGGTCGCGGTGATGCGGGCGGCCAGGCCGGCGGCGGCGTCGTCCGGCAGCAGTTCCCCGGCGCGGGCGTCCGTGACGGGCGCGAGCCCGGCGACGAGGGTGTCGATGTCGCGGTTCATGCGTGTTCTCCGTTCGGGATGCGCGCGGCGGCGGGCAGTGCGGGCGCGTCGGCGCGTTCCAGCGCGCGGGCGAATCGGCGGCGGGCGCGGTGCAGGCGGATCCGCACCGCGTTGCGGGAGCAGCCGAGGACGGCGGCGATCTCGCCGTGGTCCAGGCCCTCCCAGCCGACCAGGGACAGCAGCTCCCGGTCGCGGTCCGGCAGGCTCCGGAACGCCTCGGCGACCCCCGCCGGGTCGGCCGCCTCCCGCCCGGGCACGTCGGCGCGGAGCCGGGAGCCGAGGTCGGCGGCGAGCGCCGACCGGCGGCGCTCGCCGCGGTGGTGGTTGGCGAGCACCCGGCGCGCGACCCCGTACAGCCACAGCCGCGCCTGCTCGCCCGGCGGGACGTCGTCGAGCCGCCGCCACGCCGTCAGGAACGTCTCGGCGAGGACGTCGGCGGCGTCCTGCGGGTCGCTGGTGCGGCGCAGCGCGTATCCGAGGATCCGGGCGCGGTTCGCCGCGTAGACCTCCTCGAACCGGCGCCGCCGGTCATCGGGCGGATCCTCCAAAGGGGATGGCAAGCCCACTCCTCTCGTCGCGCGCCCCGGGGACGCGGCGAATAGACCAGATGCAGGCCACATGTCCGAACGGACCCGAGCATTTCGCCTGTCTTCGACTGGAACGCGATCATGGTCGGGAAAGGCGGCCCACGTAGCATGGGCGAAGTTCGCGGTCTTCCGGGGGTTGTGCATGCGTCGTCGGCAGGGGCCGGTCTTTCCGGGCTATCTGATGATCCTGCTGGTGGCGTTGCTCGGACTGGCATTGCAGGTTTCGCCACAAACAACTCATGTCGTTCAAAAGTGGGCGCTTCCCGTCATCATCCTGTGCATGCTGCTGATCCCCCTCGTCCTGGCGTGGGAGAAGGGGCAGGAGCGGCGGACCCTGGCGCGGCCGGTGTGGGAGGCCGACCGGTCGCCGTACCCGGGCCTGGACGCCTTCACCGAAGAGGACGACGGCGTCTTCTTCGGACGCGACGCCGAGATCCAGGAGCTGATCGAGCGCCTGCGGCCGGGCGGTGAGCCGCGCTCGATCGCGGTGACCGGGCCGTCCGGCGTCGGGAAGTCGTCGCTGCTGTACGCGGGGCTGCTGCCGCGCCTGCACCAGCAGCGGCGGTGGGTCGTGCTGCCGCCGCTGACCCCGGAGGACGACCCGTTCCGCTGCCTGGCCCAGCGCGTCGCCGACGCCCAGGGCGAGCGGGACGCGCAGGAGATCGAGGCCGGGCTGCGGGACGATCCCGCCGAGCTCGGACGCCGCATCGACGCGCTCCGGCGGGGACGGCGGAACCGGTCGGTGCTGATCGTCGTCGACCAGGCCGAGGAGCTGCTCACGCTCGCGGTGGACGACGACTGCGACGCCTTCCTGGGCATGCTCCGGGACGCCCTGGGCGCCGACCCCAAGCTGTGGGTCGTGTTCGTCTTCCGGGCCGAGTTCCTCACCGCGTTCCTCAGCGGCGCGTCCGCCGGCATGTTCCGGCACCCCTTCACCGTCACCGCACTGGACCGGGCGGCGCTGCGCACCGTCATCCGGGAACCGGCCGAACGGGCGGGCGTCGCGTTCGAGCCGCCCGAGCTGGTCGCGCAGATGGCCGACGACACCCGGGACGGCACGGCGCTGCCCCTGCTCGCCTACCTGCTGCACGAGCTGTACCTGCACGTCGGACGCAACGGGACCATCACCGCCGAGGACTACCGGCGGACCGGCGGCGTCGACGGCGCGCTCACCCGCCGCGCCGACCGGGTGATGCGGGAGCTGGAGGCGCTGGAGCCGGCGCCGCCCGTCCTGCCGACGCTGCTGAAGTTCGTCAGGTTCACCGACGGGCGCCCGACGCGGCGGCGGGTGCCCGCGAGCGAACTGGACGGCACCGGCCGCCTGGTCGCGGACGCGTTCGTCCGCGAGCGGCTGTGCACCAGCGGCCGGGACGGCGAGGAGGCGGTGTTCGACGTCTCGCACGAGGCGCTGTTCTCCGCCTGGGCGCCGCTGCGGCAGACGATCGCGCTGCACGCCGAGACGCTCCGCCGCCTCGCCGACCTGGAGCAGTGGGCCGCCGAATGGGACCGCTACGGCCGCCAGGAGGCGTACCTGCTGCGCGGGGAGCGGCTGGTCGCGGCGCGCAAATGGCTCGCCGAGGCGGACGGCGTCGCCGCCGTGGAGCCGCTGGCCGCCGAGTTCGTCGAGATCTCGCACCGCTCGGACGGCGCGGCGATGCGGCGGCTCGCCGACTCCATCGCCCGGCAGGCGCTCACCGGCTTCCGCACCGACCCCGAGCACAGCCTGCTGCTCGCCCTCGCCGCGCACGAGGAGTGCGCGCCGACGCCGCTGGCCCGCCGGGCGCTGTCGGCGGCGCTCGCGGTGTCCCGGGTGCGCGGCGTCCTGCGCGGCCACGACGACCGCATCTGGGCGGTGGCCTGGTCGCCGGACGGCTCGCGGGTCGCGACGGCGTCCGCGGACCGGACCGTCCGCATCTGGGACGCGGACGGCGGCAGGGTCGCGGTGCTGCGCGGGCACGAGTCCGGGGTCATGGCGATCGCCTGGTCGCCGGACGGGCTGCGGCTCGCCTCGGCGTCCGACGACCTGACCGTCCGCGTCTGGGACGCGGAGGCCCGGACCCGGACCGCCCTGCTGCGCGGCCACCGCGACATGGTGTGGGGCGTGGCCTGGTCACCGGACGGCGCCCGCCTCGCCTCCGCGTCCCGCGACGGCGACGTGCGGATCTGGAACCCCGCGGACGGCGCGGCCGAGGCCACGCTCAGCGGCCACGAGGGCTGGGTCCGCGACGTGGCCTGGTCACCGGACGGCACCCGCCTGGCCAGCGCGTCCGACGACCGCACGGTCCGGATCTGGGACGCGGCGACCGGGCGGCAGACGGCCCGGCTGGACGGCCACGACGACACCGTCCGCACGGCCGTCTGGTCGCCGGACGGCGCCCGCCTCGCCAGCGGTTCCTACGACCGGACGGCGCGGGTGTGGGACGCGGCGACCGGCGGGGCCGGGCCGGTGCTGAGCGGGCACGGCGACATCGTCTGGGCCGTCGCGTGGTCGCCGGACGGCGCCCGGCTCGCCACCGGCTCCCATGACCGGACGATCCGGCTGTGGTCGGCCGCGGAGGGCACCGAGCTGGCGGTGTTCCGCGGGCACGGCGAGGCGCTGCGCGCGGTGGCCTGGTCGCCGGACGGCGCCCGCCTCGCCAGCGGCTCCAACGACCGGACCGTCCGCTTCTGGGACGCCGAGCGCGCCGCCGAGGTCGAGGTGCTGCGCGGGCACGAGCGTGCGGTCGCGGCGGTCGACTGGTCCGCGGGCGGCATCGCCTCCGCCTCGCACGACGGCACCGTCCGCGTCCACGCCGGTGACGGCCCGCGGGTGCTGCGCGGGCACACCGACGAGGTCTGGGACGTGGCGTGGTCGCCCGACGGCACCCGGATCGCGACCGCGTCCCGCGACCGGACCGCGCGGGTCTGGACGGCGGACGGCGCGCAGGAGAGCGTCCTCGCCGAGCACGGCGACTGGGTGCGGGCGGTGGCGTGGTCGCCGGACGGCGCGCGGCTGGCCAGCGCGTCCGACGACCGCACGATCCGGCTCCAGAACCCCGACGGCTCCGCGCCGCTCGTGCTGCGCGGCCACGAGGACACCGTCCGCGCCGTCTCCTGGTCGCCCGGCGGCGACCGGATCGCCTCCGGGTCGCAGGACGGGGCGGTCCTGATCTGGGAGCCGCGGACGGGCCTGCGGGTCACGGCGCTGACCGTCCCGCAGGGCGCCGTCCGGGCGCTGGCCTGGTCGCCGGACGGCGCCCACATCGCGGCCCTCTCCGGCGACCGCGCGGTGCGGGTGTGGGACGCGGCGGAGGGCACGGAGGTGTCCGTCCTGTCCGGGCATGACGGCTGGCTGTGGTCGGTGGCGTGGTCGCCGGACGGCCGGTTCCTCGCGACCGCGTCCGGCGACCGGACCGTCCGCCTGTGGGAGGCGCTCTCCGGCACCGAACTGTCCGTCGCCGCCGTCCACGACGACGAGATCTGGGACGTGGCCTGGTCGCCGGACGGCACCCGCATCGCCACCGCCTCCGGCGACCGGACGGTCCGCGTCTGGGAGGCCGTCACCGACGCCCCCGCGCTGGTCGAGCGGGCCCGGACCCGCGTCTTCCGCCCGCTGACCTCCGACGAGCGCCAAGCCCTCATGATCCCGTCGCCGCGCCCGGCACCCGAGGATCAGCAGGCCCCGGCCTCCTGACCGTCGCGGGTCCCGGCCTTCCCCTTCGCTCGCCGGATTCTTTCGCCCTTCTCCGGGTAAACCGGGGGCCATGACGGAGTCGCGCGAACCCGCGGAGGTCGACGGCCCGCTGGAGCAGAACCTCCTGCTCGCCCGGCGGGTGGTCGACGCCGCGCAACAGGAGATGCTGGACAAGGCGCGGCAGCGCATCCCCGCGCTGCGGCTGGGCGCGGTCGCCGGGGCGTTCGGCATGCTCGCGACGGCCGCCACCTACCGGATGAACGTCCTGCTGCTGGAGAAGAAGCTGCCGCCGGAGCTGGCGTCGTTCGTCGCCGCGGCCGTGTACGGCGGCGGGGCGGGCGCGGCGGCGGTGGCCGCGTCCCGCAAGTGGAAGGGCCTGCCGGCGCCGCTGCCGACGGAGACGGCCCGCCAGGTCGTGGAGATACTCTCCGACTCCGACTGATTGACACACGGTAGCGGGCGTCAGCAGACTCGGCGGAGTGCGCATCAGCGAGCTGACCGACGTGCGGGCCGCGCGGCCCGGGGCCGTCGCCGCCGCGGCCGCCGCGCGGGCGCGCCGCGACGGCCCGCCCGGCGCCGGCGGCCCGCTGATGATCATCGCGGCGGATCATCCGGCGCGCGGCGCGCTCGGGGTGGGCGCCGATCCGGTGGCGATGGCCGGCCGCGCCGACCTGCTCGACCGCCTGTGCACCGCGCTCGGGCGCCCCGGCGTGGACGGCGTGCTCGCCGCCCCCGACCTCATCGAGGACCTGCTGCTCCTCGCCGTGCTGGACGACCGGATCGCGATCGGCTCGATGAACCGCGGCGGCCTCGCCGGGACGTCCTTCGAGATCGACGACCGGTTCACCGCCTACGACGCCGCCGCGATCGCCGCCGCGCGGCTGGACGGCGGCACGATGCTGCTGCGCGTCGACGACGCCGACCCGGCGACGGCGGACACGCTGGAGGGCTGCGCGCACGCGGTCTCGGGCCTCGCCCGGCGCGGGCTGATGGCCCTGGTGGAGCCGTTCGTCGCGCATCGGGTCGAGGGCCGCGTCCGGAACCTGCTGACGCCGGAGGCGATGATCCGCGCGGTGTCGGTCGCGGCCGGGCTCGGCGTCACGTCGGCGTACACGTGGCTGAAGCTCCCGGTCGTGCCGGCGATGGAGCGGGTGGTGGCGGCGACCACGCTGCCCGTGCTGCTGCTCGGCGGCGACACCGCGGGCGAGGCGGGCGACCCGGACGCGGTGCTGGAGGGCTGGCGCCGCGCGATGCGGATCCCCGGCGTGAAGGGCCTCGTCGCCGGACGCACGCTGCTGTACCCGCCGGACGGCGACGTCGCGGCCGCCGTGGACGCCGCGGTCGAGGTCCTCTGACTCACCTCCGCGCATCGGGGTAGGGCGCAGGCATGGACACGCCTATGCACGCCGACATCACCCTGGTCGTGAACGGCACGGAGCACCGGCTGAACGTCGACACCCGCGCGTCCCTGCTGGACGTCCTGCGGGAGACCCTCGGGTTGACCGGGTCGAAGAAGGGCTGCGACCACGGCCAGTGCGGCGCCTGCACCGTCCTGCTCGACGGGCGCCGCGCGAACGGGTGCCTCGCGCTGGCCGTCGCCCACGACGGCGCCGACGTCGTCACCGTCGAAGGGCTCGCCGAGGACGGACGGCTGAGTCCCGTCCAGGAGGCGTTCATCGAGCAGGACGCCTTCCAGTGCGGGTACTGCACCCCCGGGCAGTTGTGCTCCGCGACGGCGGTGCTGGCGGAGGCCGAGCGCGGCTGGCCCAGCGCCGTGACCGCCGACCTGGGGTCCGACCCCGTCCTGGACGACGCCGAGATCCGCGAGCGCATGAGCGGCAACCTGTGCAGGTGCGGCGCCTACGCCGGGATCGTGGCCGCCGTACGGCAGGCCGCCCGGGCGAGGGAGGCGGCGGAAGCATGAGGCCCTTCGCGTACGAGCGCGCCACCAGCGCCGAGGACGCCCTGGAGCGGCACGACGGCGGGGCCGTCTACCTGGGCGGCGGAACCAACCTCGTGGACCTGATGCGTCTCGGCGTGGAGGAGCCGGCCAGGCTCGTGGACGTCGCGCACCTCCCGTACGACGAGATCGAACTGCGCCCGGACGGAAGCGTCGTCATCGGCGCGGCCGTGAGCAACAGCGTGCTGGCCGCGGACCCGACGGTCCGGGAAGGGCATCCCATGCTCGCGCAGGCCGTCCTCGCGGGCGCGTCCGGCCAGATCAGGAACCTCGCGACGGTCGGCGGCAACCTCCTCCAGCGCACGCGCTGCTCCTACTTCCAGGACACCGCCAAGCCGTGCAACAAGCGGAACCCGGGAAGCGGATGCCCGGCCAGGGAGGGCGAGCACCACAACCTGGCGATCCTGGGCCATTCGCAGGCGTGCGTGGCGACGCACCCGTCCGATATGGCGGTGGCGCTGGCGGCGCTGGGCGCGTCCGTGCGGATCCAAGGGCGAGAGGGGCTCCGGACCATCCCCATCGACGAACTCCACCGGCTGCCCGGCGACGAGCCGGAGCGCGACACCACGCTGGAGCCGGGCGACCTCATCACCGCGGTGGAGGTTCCCGCGCTCGGCATGCCGTCCCGCTACCGCAAGGTCCGGGAACGCTCGTCGTTCGCCTTCGCGCTCGTCTCCATAGCCGCGGCCCTGGACGCGCGCGACGGCACGGTGCGCGACGTCCGGCTGGCCTTGGGCGGTGTGGCCCACAAGCCGTGGCGGGCCTGGCGTGCCGAGGACGCGCTGCGCGGCGCCGAGGCGAGCCGGGAGTCGTTCACGCGCGCCGCCGAGGCCGAACTGGACGCCGCCGAACCGCTGCGCGACAACGCCTACAAGGTGCCGCTCGCGCGCAATCTGATCGTCCAGTCGCTGATGGAGCTGGGCGGGGTGGAGGAGCCATGACCGACCGGCTGGAGGGCCGCGACAAGGTCACCGGGCGGGCGCGGTACGCGTTCGAGTACCCGGTGGAGGACGTCGCGTACGCGTCGGCCGTCCAGGCGGACGTCGGCAGGGGCGAGATCAGGTCGGTCGACACCGAGGCCGCGTTGCGGCTTCCCGGCGTCATCGCCGTCCTGTCCTGCGAGAACGCGCCGAGGCTCGCCGACACCTCGGACGGCGAGCTGGCCCTGTTCCAGTCGCGGACGGTCTCCTACCGGGGCCAGTTCGTCGCCGCCGTCGTCGGGGAGACGCTGGAGACCGCGCGGGAGGCGGCCCGCCTCGTCCGGGTCGAGTACGCGGCGGAGGAGCCGGACGTCACCCTGCGCACCGACCATCCCGGCCTCTACAAGCCGGAGAAGGTGAATCCCGCGTTCCCCGCCGACACCGAGCAGGGCGAACCGGAGGACGCGTTCGGCCACTCGGCCGTCCGCGTGGACGTCACCTACACGACCCCGGCGGAGCACAACAACCCGATGGAGCCGCACGCGACGCTCGCCCAGTGGAACGGCGACGGCTCCCTGACGCTCTACGACTCCACGCAGGGCGCGTCGTCCGTCTCGGCCACGATCGCCGGGGTGTTCGGGCTCGACCCGTCCGAGGTGCGCGTCGTCGCCCATCACGTCGGCGGCGGGTTCGGCTCCAAGGGGACGCCCAGGCCGAGCGTCGTCCTGGCGGCCATGGCGGCGCGGGCCGTGGGACGTCCCGTCAAGTTCGCCGTACCCCGGCAGCAGATGTTCGCCACGACCGGGTACCGGACGCCGACGATCCAGCGGATGAGGCTCGGCGCCGACCACGACGGACGGCTCACCGCCGTCCTGCACGACGTGTTCGAGCAGACGTCCACCGTCAGGGAGTTCGCCGAGCAGACCGCGACGCCCACCCGCGTCATGTACCGGGGCGCCAACCGGCGCACGACCCACCGCGTGGTCCGCCTGGACGTACCCACGCCGTCCTGGATGCGGGCCCCGGGCGAGACGCCCGGGATGTACGCGCTCGAATCCGCCATGGACGAGCTGGCCATCGCCGCCGGCATCGACCCCGTCGAGCTGCGCGTCCGCAACGACACCGACCGGGAACCGGAGAGCGGGCTGCCGTTCAGCTCCCGCAACCTGGTCGCGTGCCTGCGCGAGGGCGCGGACCGGTTCGGCTGGGAGGGGCGCGACCCCGCCCCGGGCGTCCGGCGGGAGGGGCGCAAGCTCATCGGCACGGGCGTCGCGGCGTCCACTTATCCCGCGTACATGCGGCCCAACAAGGCGACGGCCCGCGCCGAGCCCGACGGGACGTTCACCGTCCGGATCGCCGCCGCCGACATCGGCACCGGCGCCCGCACCGCGCTCGCCATGATCGCCGCCGAGACGCTCAAGGCCGACCTCGACCACGTCAGGATCGAGATAGGCGACAGCTCCCTGCCGCGGGCGACCGTCGCGGGCGGCTCCGCCGGGACGGCGAGCTGGGGCACGGCCGTCTACCGCGCCTGCGAGAGCCTGCGCGGCAGCCTGAACGGCGGGCGTGGGGGGTCGTCCTTCCACACTGGGAACGGCGAGGTTCCGCCGGAGGGGCTGGAGGCGACCGCCGACACCTCCGCGGAGCTCAAGGCCCGGGACGAGTACGCCCGGCACGCGTTCGGCGCGCAGTTCGCCGAGGTCGAGGTGGACGCCGACACCGGCGAGACCCGCGTCCGGCGGATGCTCGGCGTGTTCGCCGCCGGGCGGATCATCAACCCGAAGACGGCCCGCTCCCAGCTCATCGGCGGAATGACGATGGGCATCGGCATGGCGCTGATGGAGGAGAGCGTCATGGACACCGGGTTCGGCGACTACCTGAACCGCGACCTGGCCCAGTACCACGTCCCGGCCTGCGCCGACGTCCGCGACATCGACGCCGTGTGGGTGGAGGAGTCCGACCCGCACCTGAACCCGATGGGCGCCAAGGGCATCGGCGAGATCGGCATCGTCGGCGCCGCCGCGGCGGTCGGCAACGCCGTCCACCACGCGACCGGGATCCGCGTCCGCGACCTGCCCATCACCCCGCCGAAACTGCTCCGGGGGCCCTGACTCGGGACCGCCCCCGACATGACCGGTTGAAAAGTTCACTATCAAGGTGATCCACGTCACGCGGGTGGGTATCGATCCCCTGCTCGGGGGCGCTCCCTACCCGCGAGGTGGTCCCGTGTACCAGCAGGTCCTCGATCCCGTCGCCGACTCGCTCGGCTGGAGCTCACTCGTCGCCGCGCTGCCGCTGGCCGTGCTGTTCGTCCTGCTCGGGGGCGTCCGCATGCGGGCGTGGCTGGCGTCCCTGATCGCGCTGGCGGTCTCCCTCGCCGTCGCGATCTGGACGTACGGCATGCCCGCCGATCAGGCGTTCCTCGCCGGAACCGAGGGCGCGGCGTTCGGCTTCTACCCGATCCTGTGGATCGTCATCAACGCGCTCTGGGTCTACAACATCACCGTCACGACCGGCCACTTCGACGTGCTCCGCCGGTCGTTCGCCCAGGTCAGCGACGACAGCCGGCTCCAGGCCGTGCTGATCGCGTTCTCGTTCGGCGCCCTGCTGGAGGCCCTCGCGGGCTTCGGCACCCCGGTCGCCGTCACGTCCGTCATGCTCATCGCGCTCGGCTTCAAGCCGATCAAGGCCGCCGTGCTCGCGCTGACCGCCAACACCGCGCCGGTCGCGTTCGGCGCGATGGCGACCCCGATCCTCACCCTCGGCAAGGTCACCGGGGAGTCCAGCGACACGCTCGGCGCCATGGTGGGGCGGCAGACCCCGATCCTCGCGCTGTTCGTCCCGCTCGTCCTCGTCTACATCGTGGACGGCAGGCGAGGCTTCCGCGAGACGTGGCCGACCGCCCTGTTCTGCGGCTTCGCGTTCGGCGTCGCCCAGTACGTCACCGCGAACTTCATCTCGGTGCCGCTCGCCGACGTCGTCGCGTCCCTCGTCTCCGCCGCCGCCGTCGTCCTCGTCGTCCGGCTGCGCCCGCGGCCCGCCGCGGCCCGTCCGGCCCCCGTCGCGGGCGGCGCCGCCGACGAGCCCACCCCCGAGTTCGCCGCCCGCGTCGAGTCCGGCGGCGAGCCCGACTCGCGCGCCGAGGTCGCGCGCGCCTACGCGCCCTACGCGATCATCAT
The DNA here is from genome assembly GCF_041463655.1 of Actinomadura monticuli. Taxonomy (NCBI): domain Bacteria; kingdom Bacillati; phylum Actinomycetota; class Actinomycetes; order Streptosporangiales; family Thermomonosporaceae; genus Actinomadura; species Actinomadura monticuli. Next base: position 570,321 of record NZ_JAXCEI010000002.1, on the reverse strand, counting down.
CGCGGTCTTCGTCGTCTGCCAGATCGACCAGGTCAAGGACCTGCTGGACAAGGCCACCCGGACGTTCTCCTGGCCCGGCCTCGACCTCGCCGGCCCGACCGGCAAGCCGCTCAGCCTGCCCACCTTCACCTTCAACTACCTGACCACGCCCGGCACGCAGATGCTCGTCGCCGGGCTGATCACCATGGCCGTGCTCGGCGTCGGCCTCGGCAAGGCCCTGCGCGCCTACTGGACGACCCTCGTCCAGCTCAGGTGGGCGATCATCACCGTGATGGCCGTCCTCGCCCTGGCGTTCGTGATGAACGCGTCCGGGCAGACGGTCACGCTCGGCACCTGGATGGCCGGCGCGGGGGGCGCGTTCGCGGTGCTGTCGCCGATCCTCGGCTGGCTCGGCACCGCCGTCACCGGGTCGGACACCTCGTCCAACTCGCTGTTCGGCGCCCTGCAGGTCACCGCCGCGAACAAGGCCGACCTCGACACCGTGCTGATGGCCGCCACGAACAGCTCCGGCGGCGTCCTCGGCAAGATGGTCTCCCCGCAGAACCTCGCCATCGCGGCCGCGGCCGTCGGCCTGGACGGCAAGGAGGGCGACATCTTCCGCCGCGTCGTCCTCTGGAGCCTGCTGTTCCTCGCCGGGATGTGCGTGCTGTCGGGCCTCCAGTCCACCGGCGTCCTCGGCTGGATGGTCCCGTGACCGGAAGCGGAGGCGGACGCTACTGCCAGTAGTTCTCCACCTCGCCGGCGGGACGGACCTCGGCGTCGTCCGGGTTCTGTCCCGCCGCCAGCCGGGCCCGCCGCTGGCGCAGCAGGTCCCAGCACTGGTCGAGCGCCACCTCCAGCCGCCGCAGCCGGTCCTGTGCGGCGGCGTCGGTGGTCTCGGCGCGCTCATGGGCCCTGCGAAGGTCGTGCTCCTCCTCGATGAACTCGTTGATCCGGTCCAGAATCGCCTTCTCGTCCATGAAATCCGCCCGGTGGGGTTCATAAGATGCCGACAGGTGAGAGCCTGGCACATACGGGGCCGCGCACGGTAGCGGCGCTCCGTCCAAGGGCGAGGTGCAGATGACGGTCTGGCGGATCACCGGCGGCGAGGGCGCCTCCGGGGCCGGGGAGCGGACGGCTCCCCAGTACGACATCGTCGAGCACGACACGGCGCTCCTGCACATCGCCGCCGCGTCGGCCGCGCCCTGGCTGCGGATGAGCGGCGAGATCGACGTCTCCACCGCTCCCGGCGTCGTCTCCGCCCTGCACGCCGCGCTGTCCCGCGTGCCGGGGGACGTCCACGTCGACCTGGCCGCGCTGTCGTTCATGGACGTCGCCGGCCTGCGCGCCTTCACCGGCGTCGCCCGCGACCTCCACGAGCAGGGCCGCCTGCTCGTCCTGCACACGGTCTCGCCGCACATCGACCGGCTGTTCCGGCTGATCGGCTGGCACACCACGCCGGGCCTCACGATCCACTGCCGTCCCACCGGTCGCTGACCGGGGCCGCGAAGGTCGTCCCAAGGTCGTCCCAAGGTCATCCGATCGTCATCGGGACGTCCGGGCGAGGCAAACGATGGGGTTGATGCCGGAGACTTTCCCGTGCATCCGGCGTGTGGGCAGTTTGACCCTCAATACGACGGTTAGGGGGGTTTTGTAGCTCTCCGATTGCAGAGGGGGATCTCATGGCAAGGCGAAGAGAGCGAGCGGAAGCGCCGATGTCCGGCGAGCGCGGCGCGGCCGCGACACCCGCCGAGGGCGCGGCCACCGCGGCGCCGCACCGCGGCGCGGACGTGCCCGGCGAGCACGCGTTGTGGGAGGACCGGACGCGCGTGTTCCTGCAGCCCATCGCGGCACCGTCCATCCTCGGGCTGTTCGGTTTGGCGGGGGCGACCATGATGGTCGGCGCGTGGCAGGCCGGCTGGTACGGCAATGCCGCCACCCCGCTGATCCTCTGGCCCTTCGTGCTGTTCTTCGGCGGTCTCGCGCAGTTCGCGGCCGGCATGTGGGCCTACCGGGCCCGGGACGGCCTGGCCACCGCCGTGCACGGCATGTGGGGCGCCTTCTGGATCGCCTGGGGCCTGTTGTTCATGCTCGTCAGCATCGGCTCGGCTCCAGCGGCACTGGCACCGATCCTCGGCACCGTCCGGGAGGGATTCGCGTTCTGGTTCGTGGCCTTGGCGGTGATCACCGGGATCTGCGCGCTCGCGGCACTCGGTGAGAACATCGTCTTCGCGCTGCTCCTGGGGTGCCTGGCCGTGGGCGCGGGCTTCACCGCGGCGGGCTTCTGGGCTCCGTCCAACTGGAGCCTGGACGTCGGCGGCTGGCTGTTCGTCGCGACCGCGGTCATCGCCCTGTACGCGGCGGCGGCGATGATGATGGAGAACACCTTCGGGCGGACGATCCTGCCCACCGGCAAGTACCGTGCGGGCGGCAACATCCCGGGCGGTCGCGGCATTCGCCCCCTGGAGTACCGGCACGGTGAACCGGGGGTGAAGATCGGGCAGTGATCTTCGGCGTGTCGCCTTGACATTCCCGTTGCCATATCCTGGGTCGATCCATGGAGATCCGGCTCGGAGGGGAGCGGGAATGTCATTGGCGGTACGGAGGACCTGGCGGCGCCTCGTCCAGACCTACACCGCGCTGTGCGCGCGCGACGACGCGGCGAAGCACGGCGTGACGATTCCCAGCGGGGTCTGGGCGTGCGTGCGCTGCCATGAGCCGCACCTCGAACTGTCCGCGCTCCAGCACCACCTCCGCACCGAGCACCCCGGCGCCACCGCGGGCTGAGGCCCGCTCGACCGTGCGCCGGAGCCTTGTGCGCACCGCGCGCCGTGAGCCCCGCGCCGGCGCGCGACCGCGCGGCGCCGGTCGCGCCGGTCGCGCCGCTCGTGCCGCTCGTGCCGCGAGTGCCGGACGGGCGGCGCCGAGCGCGGAGTGACACCGGACGTGCACGCGTCCGGTGTCTTCTGCTGTATCGGTCTGTCCGTTTCCATCTGTTTTTCGCGGTGGCCGGACCCGGCGCGTCCCGGCTTATTGGCAGTGTGCTAATAGCGTGTTACAAGTAACTCACCACTTATGGGTCGGGGGCCTGGCACCAGGAGGGTCGCCGTGACGACACGCAGAAGGTTCCTACGAGACGCGGGAGTGGCGGGCGCAGCCACCGCGGGCGCGATGGCCGTGGGGCAGCTCCCCGCACGGGCGGCGACAGGGCGCGTCGCCGTCCTCGGCGCCGGCGTCGCCGGACTCACCGCCGCACACGAGCTGATCGACCGAGGCTTCGAGGTCGAGGTCTACGAGCGCACCGCCCTCGGCGGCAAGGCGCGCAGCATCTTCCCGCCGGGCACCGGGACGGGCGGCAGGCTCGACCTGCCGGGCGAGCACGGATTCCGCTTCTTCCCCGGGTTCTACTTCAACCTCACCGACAACATGCGGCGCACGCCCTTCCCCGGCAACTCCAAGGGCACCTGGAACAACCTCGTCCGGGCCGACGCGTACATGATGTCGAGGCAGGGACGCCCCGACCTCACCATCCCGTTCCCCTTCCCGCTTCCGCCGGAATCGCGGATCTACGACGTCAACAGCTTCCTCGCCACGATCGCCTCGGGGCTCCAGACGATCGCCAAGCTGACGGTGACCGAGGCCGCGTTCGCCGCGCAGAAGCTCCTCGTGTACGTCACCAGCTGCGACGAGCGCAAGCTCGGCCAGTGGGACAACATCACCTGGGCCGACTACATCCGCGCCGACTGGTACTCCGACGAGTACAACAAGTTCATCGCCGACGGGACGATCCGCAACCTCGCCGCCACCAAGTCCAAGGACGCGAGCACCCACTCGATCGCGATGGTCGGCGAGGCCACCGTGTGGAGCATCATCGGGCTGGGCAACGAGCCCGGCGGGTCCGTCGACCGGGTGCTGAACGGCTCCTCGTCCGAGATGTGGCTCGACCCCTGGATCGCGCACCTGCGCAACCTCGGCGTCAAGTTCAACGTGGGCTACGAGGTCAACTCGCTCAGCGTCTCCAACGGCAGGATCACGTCCGCGGGCGTCAAGGGCAAGTCCCCGATCTCCGCCGACTGGTTCGTCGTCGCGATGCCGTGCGAGCGGACCGCGACCCTGCTCAGCGACGCCGTCCTGAACGCCGACCCGTCGCTGGCGAACATCCGGGGCCTGCGCACCGACTGGATGACCGGGCTGCAGTTCTTCCTCAAGAAGAAGCTGCCGCTCGCCCCCGGCCACGTGAACTACGGCGACTCGAGCTGGGCGGTCACGTCCATCAGCCAGGAGCAGTTCTGGAAGCGGGACTTCTCCACCTACGGCGACGGCACCGTCCAGGACTGCCTGTCGTCGATCATCTCCGACTGGTTCACGCCCGGCACGTTCAACAAAAAGCGGGCGACGGACTGCCTGCCGAACGAGATCGCCGCCGAGACGTGGCGGCAGATCAAGGCGCACCTCAACGACAGCGGCCAGACCCTCCTCACCGACGCCGACCTGCACTCGTGGTTCCTGGACCCGGCGATCATCCCGAACGGGAGCGGCGGCGTCACCAACGACACCCCGCTGTTCATCCAGCAGCCCGGGTCGTGGAAGCTGCGCCCGACGGCCAAGACCAAGATCCCGAACCTGTTCCTGGCCGGGGACTGGGTCAAGACGCCGATCAACGTCACCACGATGGAGGGCGCCAACCAGGGCGGCCGGCAGGCGGTCAACGCGCTGCTGGACGCGGCCGGCTCGAGCGCCTCGCGGTGCGACGTCCACGAGCTGTACGAGCAGCCGCTGTGGGCGCCGTTCAAGGCCAACGACAAGCTGCGCTATGCGCTGCGGCTGCCGCACCAGTTCGACGTCCTCGACCCGCGCTTCCCCGGGAGGTGACCCTAAGGAAGGGCGCGGCGCGCGACCAGCGCCGCGTGCAGTAGCCGCAGGTCGCTCGGCCGGGCCGGATCGAGCCCGGTCAGAGCGCTGATCCGGCGGACGCGGTAGGCCACCGTGTTCGGGTGGACGTGCAGGGCCGCGCCCGTCGTCCGCCGATCCAGGTCACAGGCCATGTAGCGCTCCAGTGTGCGGAGCAGCTCGGGCTTGCGGTCGAGCGGCGCCAGCAGGGCGGCGAGCCCGGCGAGCGCGCCGCTCGGCCGGCTGAGCTGGTAGTCGAGCAGGACGTCCGCGAGCCGGTACAGGCCCGGCGGGCGGCCCGCCCGCTGGACCAGGTCCATGATCTCGGCGGTCTGCGCGGCGGCGGCGGGGATCCCGGCGGGCCCGGTGATCTCCGCCGCCGCCGTGATCCGCGTGTCGGCGCACTTCGCGGCCCGCGCGACCAGGTCGTACACGTCGTCCCAGCTCGCGGAGAAGGGCAGCAGAGCCGTGCCGCCGGAGGCGTCCAGGGAGGTGAGGGCGGGCTCGTCGGCGACCTCGTCCAGGACCGTCCGGACCCGCCGGATCTTGCGGCGCGCCGCGATCCGGGCGCGCTGGCCCGTGCCCGCCTCGTCCGGATGCGGGGCGAACGCCAGCGTCAGGACCGCGTACCGGGGCGCCGGCCGGAGCCCGGCGGTCTCCCCGGCGAGCAGCGCGGTCATCAGCGCGTGCCGGCCGCCGTGCTCCTGGCTGTCGAGGATCTGCCGCACCTCCAGGTAGGCGGCGCTGACCGCCGAGATCAGCAGCCGCTGGAAGTCCAGGAAGTAGCCGAGCGCCTCCTGGAAGGCGGACAGGTCGGCCGGCTCCGCGCCGGCGCTCAGCTCCTCCCACGCCATCGCCGCGCCGATCTGGTACGCGGCCAGGATCGCGTCCAGCGGCACGTTCTCCTCGGCCCGCAGCGCCGCCGAGTCGCGCTGCCGGGCGAACTCGTGCGGCTCCGCCGGGCGGCGCCGCTCCAGGACGTCCGCGAACTGCCGGAGGCTGTGCTGGACGATCCCGGCGATGTCCCCGGCGACCTCCTCCTGCGGCAGCTCCGCGTAGACGGGCAGCTCGGCGAGCAGCCGTGCGACGACGCGCCGGGTCAGCCGCGGGGCGCGGGCCCGCAGATGGGCCGCCATCGGCCGCCCCGCCATGCACAGCGCCCTGCCGCTCACCTCGGCGCCGGCCAGTTCCGCGCCGTTCACCACGGCGCCTGCCTCGGTGCCGCACACCTCCGTGGCGCCCGCTTCCGTGCTGCCCCCCGCCGTGCTGCCCCCCGCCGTGTTGTCCCGCGTCACAACGGCTCCCGCAAGAGTCTGTTTTCAAGCCAATTGAACGGTCTGTCCAGATTCTGGACGATCACGGCGACATCGTCCATGACGCCGGGAGTTGGCATGAAGCGTCTGTTGCACGGCATGGTCGGCGCGCTCGTTCTCGCGGGAACGGCCCTCGCCGCGACCCCCGCCCACGCGGCCACGGTGGAGTACGTCGCCCTCGGCGACTCGATGGCCTCCGGGCCCCTCATCCCCGACATCACCGGCCCGATCGGATGCGGACGCTCCACCCACAACTACGCGCACGAGCTCGCCGACGCGCTGAACGCCGACCTCCGCGACGTCACCTGCAGCGGCGCCCGGACCAAGCACATGACCGAGGGGCAGAGCACCAGCGTCGGCGGCGTCGACACCGGCACCGTGCCTCCCCAGTTCGACGCCCTCACCGCCTCGACCACCCTGGTCACCCTCACGATCGGCGGCAACGACGTCGGCCTCGTCGGCGTCGCCGAGGACTGCGTCAACCTCGACCCCACCGCCACCCCCTGCAAGGGCGAGTTCGAGGCCGAGGTCGCGCAGAAGACCCGCGACCTCGGCCCGAAGCTCGGCGCCGTCCTGGACGGCATCCGTGCCCGCTCCCCGAAGGCGCGCATCGTCGTGACCGGATACGGCCTCTACATCAAGCAGAACGGCTGCTGGCCCTTCCAGCCCGTCCTGCCGACGGACGCCAACTTCCTCCAGGGCGCCGTCAACGCCATGAACGACGTCATCCGCGTCCAGGCGAACGCCCACGGCGCCACCTACATCGACCTCGTCACGCCGAGCGCCGGGCACGACGGCTGCCAGTCGGCGTCCAAGCGGTGGATCGAGGGCTACGTCCCGCTCAACCCCGCCGCCCCGCTGCACCCGAACGCCCGCGGTGAGGCCGCCTACGCCGGCATCATCGGCAGCGCGCTGGGAGCGTAGTCTCCGGAGGATGAACGAGGAGATGCGCGCCAACACCGCCGCCTACGAGCAGACGGTCCGTTCGACCCTCGCGCTCGCCGGGACGTTCACCGGCGACGACTGGGACCGTCCGACCGACTGCCCCGGCTGGACGGTCAAAGACCAGCTGTCCCATCTGGTCGGCATCGAGCTCGATCTCCTCGGCGACCCCTCACCCGACGTCGACGTCCCCGAGTTCCCCCACGTCCGCAACGACTTCGGCCGGGCCCTGGAGGCGGCGGTGCACCTGCGCCGCCCCGTCCCGGGCCCGGCCGTGGCGGCGGAGCTGGCGGACGCCCTGGAGCGCCGCCTCGCCCAGCTCCCCACCCTCGACCCCGACCGCGTCGTCACGATGCCGGACGGCCGGGAGGGCCCCTACTCCCGCCTGATGATGGTCCGCGCCATGGACTGCTGGACGCACGAGCAGGACGTCCGCCGCGCCGTCGGCCGCCCCGGCAACCTGGACGCCCCGGCGGCGCACTGCTTCTGGACCCTCTTCAGCGGCGCGCTGCCGCTCATCGTCGCCCGCCGCGCGAAGGCCGCGCCGGGCGAGTCCGTCGCCTTCGCCATCTCCGGCCCGCCCGACTTCGAGGCGGCCGTCGAGGTCGGGGAGGACGGACGGGGCCGTCCGTCGTCCGGCGCGGCGCCGACCGCCGAGCTGGCGATGGACTGGGAGACCTACGTCTGCCTGACCGCCGGCCGCCGCGCCCCCGGCGAGGCCGCCGTCCGCGTCACGGGCGACCCGGATCTGGCCGCCAGGGTCCTCGCCGCCATGGCCGTCACTCCCTGAGGGCGCGCCCCGGCAGGCGGTACGTCCGCCACGGGTCGAGGCGGCGCTCCAGGAGCGCGCGGAGGCCCGCCGGAACGGCCCCCCGTCCGGCCCCGCGGACATCCCCGCCCCCGCCGACCGCCGTCCGGCCGCGGGGGAGTGGTTCGGCGGCGGCCCGTCTCGCTGACCCGTCCCGCTGACCCGTCCCGCTCGCTCAGCCGCGGTTGAGCTCGCCCGTGCCGATGACGTTGAGGGCGTCGGCGTCCTGCCAGACGACATGGACGCCCGTGCCCTGCAACGACAGGGTGATGTAGGCGTTCGGCGTGCACGTCCCCCGCACCGTGCGCGTGAGCCGTTCGAGCACGCGAAGGCGTTCGCCCGAGTGCGACACCACCGTCAGCGTCCCCGAGCACCGCATCGCCGGGGACGCGAGGTCGAACGAGCCCGTCTTGTGGTCGACGTCGAGCGTGATGTCCAGCTCCCACCGGTCGCCGGACGGTCGGACGATCGTCCCCCTCCACTGCCCGCCGAACTTCCGGCCGTCGTCGTCGTGCGTGCCGAAGGGGTCGGGCAGCAGCCAGCCGCCGATGGGCACGAGGGCGATCAGGAACGAGACCGCCGACCACAGCGTGAGCTTCTTCTTCTTGTTGGTCATCGCGCTCTCCCAGGGTTCAGGAGCGGCGGGCCAGCCGGCGCCGGAGCACCAGCCAGGCCGCACCGCCCAAGGCGATCGTCATGACGAGGAGCACACCCACATCGGAGATCATCTGGCCGGGGCGGTGCTGCCACAGGACGTCGTCCGGCACCCCGGGGAACGCGGTCCCCGGCACGTCGGACGAGGCGGCGAGCGCCGCGGTGGCCCACCGGGAGGGGAGCAGCCAGCTGATCGCGTTCAGGACGGGGCGCTCCGACAGGTCGAGCAGGCCGCCGCTCAGCGCGACCTGGCAGATCGCCGTCGCGGTCGCCCAGCCGACCGCGCGCTCCACGGTCGGGGCGGCGGCCGAGATCAGCAGCCCGAGGCACATGGCGGTCAGCGCGCCGGCCGCCAGGCAGACCGCCATGTCGGCGTCGGCGCCCAGCAGCAGGGAGTCCGTCGCGGCCGGGCGCAGGAGCCGGAAGACGCCCACGGTGATCATCGCCTGGAGCACCGCGACGACGCCGAAGACCGCGGCCTTCGCCGCGACGACCGCGCCGGTGGACACGCCCGCGCGCCGTTCCCGGCACAGCACGGGGAACTGCGCCACCAGGTCCCCGTAGGTGATCGACTGGCCCGCGAACACGCAGGCGGTGATCAGCAGCGTGAGCGCCTGGACGGCGTGCCCGTTGGTCCCCGCGGGGCCGCCCAGCCCGGCGGCGGAGGCGCCGAGGGCCGCCAGCAGCCCGCCGAGCGCGGGGATCGCGGGGATCTGGAGGAGCGCGAGCGGCCCGCGCGCCCGCAGCAGCGCCAGTTCCCGCGCCGCCAGGACGGGGAACTGCCGGACGGCGCGCCGCCGGGGCGCTTCGGCGCGCAGCGGCGGCTCCTCCGGCGGGGCGGGCGCCGCCGCGGCCAGCCGGGCCGCCTCCGCGGGCACCGGGCCCGCGAGGAACCGGGCCGCCGCCTCGCCGGAGTCGTGGCGGGCCGTCGTCATGAGGTCGGCGAATCCGGTCTCGCCCATGTCATCGAGGACGGCGCCCGGCTCGCCGTAGTACAGCGGGCGGCCGTTGTCGCCGATCACCAGCACCTTGTCGACGCCGTCGAGCTGGTCGGTCGCGTGGGTGACGACGGCGACGGTGCAGTCGCCGTCCGCGATGCCGCGCAGCAGGCGCATCACCGACCGGGCGCGCCCCGCGTCCAGCGCCGACGTCGGCTCGTCCAGCATCAGCAGCCGGGGGCCGCCGAGGATCTCGACGCCGATCGAGACGCGGCGCTTCTCCCCGCCGGACAGCGAGCGGATCGGCGTGCGGGCCAGCTCGGCGATGTCGAGGTGCTCCGCGATCTCCGCGACCCGCGCCGCGCGCCGCGCCGCCGTGCTGCCGGCCCCGGGCAGCAGCCGGGCCGCCTGCCGCAGCACCTGGCCGACCGTGAGGCTCTCGTGCAGGTCGACCTGCTGCGGGACGAACGCGACCATGTCGCGGATCTGCTCGGCCTCGGTGCCGAGGTCGAGCCCCGAGAACAGCAGCCGTCCGGACGTGTCGACCTCGCCGAGCAGCGCCTTGAAGAAGGTGGACTTGCCGGCGCCGGACGGCCCGATCACCGCGAGGATCTCCCCCGAGCGCAGCACGATCGACAGGTCGCTCAGGGCGGGCCGCGGCCGCCGCGCCCCCGGCCGCCACCCCGCGCGGTACGTGGCCGACAGCCCGCTGATGACCAGCGAGGCGCCCCGCGCCCGGCGCGTCTCGCGCAGCGTCTCGTCGTCGAGCAGCGTGAACACGCTGTCGGCGATCGAGAACGAGTCGCCCGCGCGCAGCCGCGCCCACATGATCCGCCGGCCCCGGACGTAGGTCGGCTCGCCCTGCCCGTGGTCGCGGATCTCCAGCCCGGTGACGTCCTGCCGCCGGAGCGTCGCGTGCCGCGCCGCGACGCCCGGGTCCGGGACGTCGATGTCGGCGCCCGGCCCGCTGCCGAGCACGGTCATCGGCCCGCCGATGCGATGCAGCCGGACCTCCGCCCCCGGTCCGCCGGCCGCCGTCCCCGGTCCGCCGGCCTCCGCCACGCCGGGCTGCTGGACGCCGGGCCCGGCCGCGGGGCGCGGCCCGCCGGGCTTGTGGGCGCGGGGTCTGGCCCCGCCGGGTTGCGGGCCGGGTGGGCGCGTGCCGGGGTCGGCTCCGACGGGGTTCGGCCGGCGGGGTGGAGGGGGCGCCGGCACCGGTTCGCTGAAGCCGAGGAGGAGGTCGGCGCGCCCCGTGCCGAGCACGAGGGTCACCGCGGTGTCCCGTGCGGGGTCGAGATGGATGAGCATCTCGTCCCGCGGCGTCCCGTTGACGCGCGTCTCGTCGACGTGCGCGGCCGGGCGCAGGATCCAGTGGCCGAGGAAGCGCAGCCACGCGACCGGCTCGGACGCGCCGCCGAGGTCGACGCGCACGTCCGCGCCCGCGCCGGCGCCGATGGTGTGCTCGCCGGACGGCGCGAGCTTCGTCACCGAGTCGCGGACCGTGACGTAGAGGGCATCGGACATGGGGGCCTCTCGGTTCAGGCGAGCATGATCACGAGGACGATGAACGCGATGGCGAGCACCACGGCGACGGCGAACCCGGTCGGGATCTCCGTCCCGGACGAGGCCGCCGAGGGCGCCTCGGGCGGGGACGCGGACGGCCCGGCCGTGAACGGCCCGGCGGCGTCCGGGCGGGGAGCCCCGGCCGGATGCCACCGCCGCCGCATGCTGGCGTCGGTCTGCACGTAGAGCGCGCGGGGGGTGACGAGCGTCGGCCACACCGACGCCTTGTCGCGCAGCAGCTCCACGGCGTCGGCGGGCCGCCCGCCGCGGCACAGCTCGACGAGCACGTCGCAGGTGCGGGTCTGCATGACCGCACGGAGCCGGTCCCGGTCGGTCGCGGGCGCCGCCGTGTTCTCCTGCAGCGAGCGGACGACCAGCAGGGCGAACTTGTACAGGTCCGTCCGCACCCCGAACGGTTCGGGCCAGGGCGCCTTCCAGTCGGCGGGGTCGCGCTGCGCGTGCGCGGGCTCCCCGGACAGCGGGACGCAGGCGTCGCAGTCGACCAGCAGCACGTCCGCCGTGGCGCCGTCGAAGGAGAACAGGGCGTTGCGCGGCTGCAGGTCCCCGACGGCGTACCCGTGCCCGTGCAGCCACAGCATCGTCCGCAGCACGCGGGCGAGGACGGCGAGCTTCACCGGGGGCGGGTAGTACTCGAACCCGAGCTTGCGGGCCTTGGCCTCCGGCCGCGCGAGCGCGTCGAGATGCCGCGGCAGCGACCACGCCTTCGAGTGGCCGTTGGCGTCCAGGAACATCGCGGCGGGCGCGGGCCGCACGAGAACGCCCTGCACCGCCCGGCCGTCCATGACGACGGACCGCGGCCACGCGCAGGTGCGGTCGAGTTCCGCCCGTTCGTCGCCGCCCAGGCCGAGGCGCCAGTCCGCCATCGCCGCGAGGGCCGGCAGCCGGACCTCCCCGCGCACCTCGGGCGTGTAGGTCTTGAAGACGTACTCGCCGCCGTCCGGGGCGATGCACCGCGCCAGCCTCGCCGACTGCCCGCCCGGCGGCGCGAGGACGCCCACCGGGGCGAGGTCGGCGGCCTGCACGTACACGGGGAGGGCGCCCGCGGCCCTAGCAGCGCCGGTCATGGGTTCCCGGCCAGAGGGCCACGACGGTGCGGTCGTCGGTGAAGGTGGCGCGGCGGAAATCGACGTCCCGGACGAAGCGCAGCAGATCGGGTGGTCGCCCCCACTCCTCCGCGAGCGACACCGACAGCTCGCTGCGGTTGCCGAGGGCGGTGGCGAAGCCGTCGGTGGCGAGCATCAGGACCTCGTCCGGCTCCCATTCGAAGGTGGTGGCGCGCAGGTCGTCCAGGCCGGGCGGCAGCGCGGGTGTGATGTCGTCCCGGACGTGCCCGGACGGACGGCCGGGCCCGAGCGCGAAGGACCACTCGCCGGCGGCGGGGCGCAGCAGCAGCGCCGGCGAGTCCCCGACGGCGGCGATGTGCACCGTGCGGCCCGGCCGGGGGTCGGCCGGGGCGAGGAGGACCAGCAGCGTCGTGCGCCCCGGCCGCGGGCTCCCCGGCCCGCCGCCGACCGTCCGCAGCCGGTCGTCGATCTCGGCGGCCGTGCGGCGGAAGACCGGCTCCCAGTCGCGCGGGCCGAACCCGCCGCGGCCGCGCCCGCCGAGCGTCCGCTCGGCGGGCGCCCGTTCGGTGACCGCCTGCTCGGTGAGTCGGACCGCGGCGGCGACGGCGGCCTGCGCGGCGACCTCCGCGTGCGCGGTGCTGCCGACCCCGTCCGCGACCGCGGCGACGATCCAGCGCCCGTCGGCGGAGGCGCCGACGCAGAACGCGTCCTGGCGCGGCTTGCCGTCCCGCATGTGGGCGCTGCCGCGGCAGGACGCGGCCCGGATCGTCACGCGGCCGACGCAGCCGCCCTCCGCCTGCAGGCTGGAGCGGCCCTCCAGCACGGTCTCCGGCAGGGCGACCGACACGGCCGCGGGCCGGCGCCCGGTGTAGCGGACGAGGTCCGGGTCGGGTGCGGGCGGCGGCGCGGCCGGGAGCGCCGCCGGGCGCCGGTCCGCGGCCGGGGCGCCGCCGCCGGTCCACGGGGCGCGCGGCCTCGTCCACGGTGCTCCCGGCAGTGCCAGGGCGAGTTGCCGCAGCCCCGCGAGGCCGCACGCCCCGCTGACGAACGCCAGGACGAACTGTCCGAACGACACCTGTTCCTCCGATCCCCGGCGGTCAGCCGGCCGCGAGCGGGCAGGCCCAGGCCATGCCCTCCGGGACGCGGACCGCCAGGTCCCCCTGCGCGACCGAGGCCGAGATGCTGATGAACAGGGTGTCGATGAGCGCGCCCAGCACCTCGCTGACGTCCATCGCCCGGTCGGCGATGAAGGCCAGCCGCCGCCCGCCCTGCTCGGACGCCACCCGGCACAGGACGTTCCGCCGCGCCTGCCCGAACCCGAAGGCCACGAGCTGGGGGCGGAAGTCGAAGTCGGGCGCGAGCAGCCGGTTGCGGGCCGGCAGCCACACGCTCTCCGGCTGGTCGCGGTCGCCGACGAACGGGATGCCGTCGGTCAGGAAGAACACCGCGGGTTGCTTGAGGTCGTAGGTCTGCGCCAGCCGCCGGCAGTCCTCGTCGATGCGCCGCCGCAGCAGGTCGAAGACGACCGCGTAGTCGGTCTGGTCGCCCCGGTTGAAACGCCGGAGGTCGTCGGTCTCGCCCGGCCGGGTGAGCGGCAGCAGGACCTCCGCCCGGCTGGAGAATTCGATCACGCTGATGAGCGCGGCGTCGCAGATCGTCTGGTCGAGCTCGGCGCGGTAGATCAGATCGGGAACCGCGTCCTGGAGAACGTCCAAGGGTATCCGCGCCGAAGTGTTGAAATCAGGGTCCCACATGGTCTGCGACACGTCGCAGACGACGTAGAAGGGGAAGGCGCGTTCGCGCCCGCCGTAGTCCAGCACCGTTTTCCTCCCGTGGTGTCGGCTCTCGCCCGCCGGCGCCGATCAGCAAATGATCGATTTCTCCGATCGGGTGACCTTCGGCGGCAGCCCCGGCTGCCGAAGGTGTGCGATCACGAGATCGCGGAGAAGCCGGTAGGCGAATGCGTCCATGCAAGAAACGGGAGCTTGTCTCACGTCCGCGAGCGACAGGGCCGCCGGGCCCCAGGCGGTGCCGCCCTTGTCGGCCAGGGCCGCGCAGGCAGCGCCGAGCCCCTGGTAGACGAACTGGACCCTCTTCGCGCCGAGCCTGCCGATGGAGTCGCAGTCGTGGCTGTTCAGCGCCGCGTGCCACTCCGACGGCTGCTCGCCGGCCGGCGGCGCCACGGTGCTCCAGACCACGCTCGCCGGCTCGGCGGCCGGACCCGGCCTCTTGCCGGGTTCATCCGTTTTACTCGACTTTGTGACTTCCGGCGCGACCCGTTCCGGGTCCCCGGATCCCCCCTTGGTGATCGCGGCGATCGCGCTCACCAGTGAAACGCTGAGCAACACCGAGGCCGCGATTATCCGCGGCGAACTCGCGGCACGCTCCATTGACCCCTCCGTCCGGCATCGTGCCCACCCCCGTGGCGATGCGCGTCCGACGATTATGAGTCAATGGCAATGCAAATGTGAAGTGGTTTCCTGATCCCGGTAAGCAGTAATTGTGCACACTCTGCGACCGGAACCGCCGTCGTTTATCCCGCTATGAAAGTTGCCTTGCTGGCCGCATTGGGACGCCACTCCCGGGTAAATACGGATGGCACCGGCCGCCGAAAGGGGATTTCGCGGAACGAAAGGCACGAATCGGCGGGCGCGTCAGCGGTGCCGGATCGCGCCGGGGAACTGGGAGGCGAGCAGGTCGGGGGACTCCTCGCGGCCGTCCAGAACCCGGTTGGTGCGGGTCACGGCGCGCCAGCCGTCGCCGGTGCGGCGCAGGTGCCAGTGGTTGGCGGTGGCGCGGCGCAGGGCGAAGCCGTCCCTGTTGACGATCATGAGGGTGTAGCCGACGGCGGTGGCCTCGTCGCCGTCCACGGTGACGTGCGGGGGGCCGACGAAGTGGGCGCAGCCGCCGGCGATCCAGCGCTGGTGGTTGGCCGAGCGCACCATGGCGTCGATCTCGGCCTGGCCGGTCATCAGGATCTCGTCCACGTCGTAGACGCCGTCGGGCTCCCACAGGGCGGCGACGTCGGCGGCGCAGCCGCTGTCGACGAGGGGGCCGTAGGAGAGGATCAGCCGGGTGATCTCGCGCTCGTCCTCAAGGGTGCGGAGGCGCTCTTCGAGGGCGGCCAGGCGGGATTCGACGGTCACTGCTTCTCCCCGAATGTCAGGCCGTAGGTGTCGGCGAGGTCGCGCAGGGCGGCCAGTTGCTCGCGGTAGTGCGTCACGGAAGTGGAGGCGAACTTCACGCCGGCGATCGTGGCGCCGGCGTCGCGGAGCCTGGTGAGGGCCGTGCCCGCCGCCTCGGGGTCGTTCAAGGGGTCCAGGAGGCGGGACGGGGCGAGCACCACGTCGAAGCCGTCCGGGACGTCGGCCTCGGCGAGCATCTCGGCGAGGGCCTTCAGCGGCAGGCCGAACGGGACCCAGCCGTCGGCGGTCAGGGCGCGCCGCAGCGAGCGGCCCGAACGGCCGCCGATCCACAGCGGGACCCGCTCCTGGACGGCGTGCGGCTCCACGACCAGGCCCGAGAAGCGGTAGTGCGGGCCGTCGTGCTCGGGGACGCGGCGGCCGAGCGCGGCGCGCAGGGCGGCCAGGGCGTCGTCGGCGCGGGCGCCGCGGCCGGCGAACGGGGCGCCGAGGAGGTCGAACTCCTCCTCCAGGCTGCCGACGCCGAGCCCGAGCGTGAGCCGGCCGCCGCTGATCCGGTCGAGCGTCCCGTACCGCTTGGCGATCGCGAGGGGGTGGTGGTAGCCGAGCACCAGGACCTGCGTGGCGAGCCGGATGCGGGACGTCCGGGCGGCGAGGTAGCCGAACGTGGCGAGCGGGTCCCAGTAGACGCCGCCGCGCCGCTCGGCCGCCTCCGCGGGGACGGCGACGTGCTCGCTGCAGGTGAGGTGGTGGTAGCCGAGCCGGTCGGCCGTCTCGGCGATCGCCGCGATCTCCTCGATTCCCGCGTCCCGCTCCCATGCGGCGTTGCCGGGCGGCGGCTGCGCCACCACCGGCGTGACGATACCGACACGCATCGTTGCTCCCCTCCTCGGCAGGAAAACGTTCTATCACGGACTCCGCGACGGTCAGGGCATCGCGTCTCACTGCCTAAGCTTCGCTGACCTGGACATACATCCCCTCTTGGCAGAGCACCAAGCGGTTGCTACATTCCAGGTAACAAGAATTCATTTCAGTCGGGTTCTGGGAGGTGCGATGACCGAGGCGATGATGCGCGAGGCAGCGGCGCCGGAGGCCATGACGACGGTGTCGGCGGATGCCGCGCGGCGGGAGTCGCCGCCGTCGATGATCGAGCGGATGACGCTGATCCTCGACGCGTTCAACGGGCCGACGGCCCGGCTGACGCTGGAGGACGTCGCGCGCCGCACCCGGCTCCCGCGCTCGACCGCGCACCGGATCCTCGACCAGCTCGTCCGGCAGCGCTGGCTCGCGCACCACTCGTTCGGCTACGGCCTCGGCCAGCGCGCCCTCGGCCTCGGCGGGCAGGACGGCGGGCACGGCAAGATCCGCGAGGCGGCGGCGCCGCTGCTGCACGAGCTGCAGATCACCACCGGGCTCGTCGCGCACCTCGCCGTGCTGGACGGCGCCGAGGTCTTCTACCTGGACAAGCTCGGCGGGCGGCTCGCCACGTCCGTCCCGTCACGGGTCGGCGGGCGCGCCCCGGCGCACTGCACCGCGCTCGGCAAGGCGATGCTGGCGTGGCTGGAGCCCGAGCAGGTGGACGCGCTGCTCGGCGAGAACATCAGCCGGTTCACCAACCGCACCATCGGCGAGCTCGGCACCCTGCACCAGGAGCTGCACCGCATCCGGCAGCGCCGCGGCCTGGCGTTCGAGCGCGGCGAGTCCTTCCCCGGCATCGCCTGCGTGGCGGCCGCGATCCGCAGTGCCGAGGGGCCGGTCGCCGGCATCTCGCTGGTCGGCGACATCCGCACGCCGCTGGAGAACGTCGCGCCGCTGGTCGTCACCGCCGCCCGCGAGATCTCGCAGATCCTCTTCCCCGGCTCGGCGCCCGGCGCCGACCGTGCGCGCGGCCGGCGCGCCGCCCCCCACCGCCGGAGCCAGGAGTCGACATGGTCGGCGGAGACGATGAACCGGCTGCTCGCCGTGGACGGACGCGGCGACTGGATGTGACCCCGCGTCCTGCGGGGCGTCCGGCGGGGCGTCCGGCGTCAGCCCCAGCCCCACCGGTCGCCGAGGCCCCACGGGTCCGGGGCGATCGGCGCGTCCGGCTCGCCGACGCCGAACCGGCTGCGGAAGAACACCATCGGACGCCGCCAGACGCCGTGCCGCACCTCGTGCCGCTCGACCTCCAGGACCCGGCCGATCACGATCTCGTGGTCGCCGGCCTCGTGCACGTCGTGGACGACCGCGTGCACGGCCAGCAGGACGTCCGGCAGCCTGGGGGTGCCCCACTCGGTGACGTCCCAGTCCAGCCCGTCGAACTTCGTGCCCCGGCTGGAGCCGAAGCGCTCGCACAGCTCGCGCTGCTCCTCGCCGAGCACGTTCACGCTGAACCGCCCGGCGGTGCGGATCCGCGGCCAGGACCGGCCGCGCTTGTCCGCGCAGAACAGGATCAGCGGCGGTTCGAGGGACACCGACGCGAACGACTGGCAGGCGAAGCCGACCGGTTCGCCGCCGTCGAGTGCGGTGACCACGGTGACCCCGGTGGCGAACTCCGCCATCGCCTTCCGGAAGTCCGCCGGGTCGGGCGCGGCGGCGTCGGAGGGCGTGCGGCCGGTGTCTGCGGTGAGCGCTGGCTCGGCTGGCATCTGTTCACCTCGGGGATCGGTACGGGACGCTGTCATGGTTCGGCGACGTCCTGTTCAACACCAACATGTCCAACAACAATGCCCAATAAGCGGCAATGTCCAATAAGCGGGGTGGACGTTTCGCCGGTCAAGGGGCCGGTGCGCCTGAAACGTAGGCATGCCCCGGACGGGCGGCGCGTACCGGTCCCGTTGAGTGGAAGCGCCTGCCCCACCGGCCCCGGGAGGCCCGGATGAGACCCGCGTCCCGCTGATCGGGATCGGCCGGGTGACCTTGCCTCCACCAGAATTACGTTCCCGTCAAGCCACCGTCGAAGGACTGGGAGATCATGCCTGCGGAGCTGACCTACGAGTCGACGTTGCGCGAGCTCGCCACCGACCAGGGCGTCCTGCGCTACCACGAGGCCGGCGAGGGCCCGCCGCTGCTGCTGCTGCACGGATCCGGTCCGGGCGTGACGGGCTGGCGCAACTACCGCGGCAACCTCGCCCGGTTCGCCGAGCACTTCCGGTGCCTGGTCCTGGAGTTCCCCGGGTTCGGGGTCAGCGACCCGACCGACGAGCACCCGATGATGGCCGCCGGCGGCGCCGTCATACGGTTCCTGGACGGCCTGAACCTGGGCCAGGTCGACGTGATCGGCAACTCGATGGGCGGCATCGTCGCCACCCAGGTCGCGCTGCGGCACCCCGAACGCGTCGGCCGCCTCGTCACGATCGGCGGCATCGGCCGGAACGTGTTCAGCCCGGCGCCCGGCGAGGGCATCAAGCTGCTGGCCGAGTTCACCGACGAGCCCACCCGCGAGCGCCTCGTCCGGTGGCTGCACTCCATGGTCTACAACCCGAAGGTCGTGACCGAGGAGCTGATCGAGGAGCGCTGGCGGCAGGCCACCGACCCCGACACGCTCGCCTCCGCCCGCCGCATGTACGGGTCGAAGGCGATGGCGGCCCGCGCCAAGGCGATGGCCGCGTCCGACGAGCCGCCCTACTGGGCGATGCTCCACAAGCTCAAGGCCAAGACCCTCATCACCTGGGGGCGCGACGACCGGGTCAGCCCGGTCGACATGGCGCTCGTCCCGATGCGGACGATCCCCGACGTCCAGGTGAACATCTTCCCGAACTGCGGGCACTGGGTGATGATCGAGCAGAAGGCCGCCTGGGAGAGCGCGGTTCTCGCCTTCCTGACCACCAAGGAGCAGGGATGAGCGCCGCCCCCGAGTGGGACCACGAGTACGACCTCGTCATCGTCGGCAGCGGCGGCGGCGGGATGACGGCGGCGCTGACCGCGCACGACGCCGGGCTGTCCGCGCTGATCGTGGAGAAGGGCAAGAAGTTCGGCGGCTCCACCGCGCTGTCCGGCGGCGGCATCTGGATCCCCAACAACCCGACGCTGAAGGCGCGCGGCCACGACGACAGCCGCGAGTCCATCCGCCGCTACCTGGACCTGCTCACCCAGGGACGCGTCCCCGCCGCGCGGCTCGACGCCTACGTCGACAACGGCCCCGCCACGATGGAGCTCATCGGCAAGAGCAAGTGGATGCAGTTCTTCTGGACGAAGGGCTACGCCGACTACCACCCCGAGCTGGAGGGCGGCCGGCCGCTCGGCCGCTCCATCGAGGCCAAGCCGTTCGACACCCGCAAGCTCGGCGACGACGAGCAGTACCAGCGGCCGAACAACATGAAGGGCCCGCTCGGCCTGTGGATCACCGCGAAGGACTACCACGACCTCGCGATGGCCAAGCGCACGTGGGCGGGGCGGCGCGCGTCGCTGGTCGCGGCCTGGCGGGTCTCGTCCAACATGGTCCGCCGCCGGCACATGTCGACCGGTGGCCGGGCCCTCGTCGCCCGGCTGCGGATGGCGCTGAAGGACGCCGGGATCCCGCTCTGGCTGAAGACCGCGATGTCCGAGCTGGTCACCGACGAGGACGGCCGCGTCGTCGGCATCGTCGCGGCCCGGCGCGACGGCGGGACGCTGCGCATCCGCGCGCGCAAGGGCGTGCTGCTCGCGACCGGCGGTTTCGACCACAACCAGGAGATGCGCGACAAGTACCTGCCCAAGGGAGGGCAGGAGGACTTCGCGATGGGCGCCCGCGAGAACACCGGCGACGGCATCCGCGCCGCCGAGGGACTCGGCGCGGCGCTGGACCTGATGGACGACGCCTGGTGGATGCCCGCCGTCCGGCACCCGGCCGGGGCGACGATCCCGCTGGTGTCCGAGCGCGCCATCCCGCGGCAGGTCATCGTGTCCCAGGACGGCAGGAGGTTCACGAACGAGGCCGCGCCCTACGTCAACTTCGTCCACGACCAGCTCGAGGGCGGCCACGTCCCGGCCTGGTTCGTGATGGACGCGAAGTCCCGCGCCCGCTACCCGTTCGCGCAGATCCTGCCGGGCGCCCCGATCCCGAAGGCGTTCTACGACGCGGGCATCGCGTTCAAGGCGGACTCGCTGGCGGAGCTGGCCGGCAAGATCGGCGTCCCGGCGGACGCGCTGACCGAGACCGTCCAGACGTTCAACGGGTACGCCCGCGCGGGCAAGGACCCGGAGTTCGGGCGCGGCGACTCCGCCTACGACCGCTACTACGGCGACCCCAACCTGAAGAACCCGAACCTCGACCCGCTGGAGACGGCGCCGTACTACGCGTTCCGGCTGGAGGTCGGCGACCTCGGCACCAAGGGCGGCCTCGTGTCGGACGAGCACGCCCGCGTCCTGCGCGAGGACGGCTCCGTCATCGAGGGCCTGTACGTGACGGGCAACTCGTCGTCCTCGGTGATGGGCAACGAGTACGCCGGCCCCGGCGCGACCATCGGCCCGTCCATGGTGTTCGGGTACATTGCGGCGCGGCACGCCGCTGGAAAGGCCGCGGAACGGTCATGACGGCTCTGAAGGCGCGGGTGGTGGAGGTCGTCCACGAGACGGCCGACGCGCATTCGCTCGTGCTCGAACCCGCGGAGGGCGACCGGGACCGGTTCAGCTACCGGCCCGGGCAGTTCCTCACCGTCCGGGTCCCGGCGCGGGACGGCTGGGCGGCGCGCTGCTACTCGCTGTGCAGCTCGCCGCACACCGACGACCGGCTGAAGGTCACGGTCAAGCGGGTCGCGGGCGGCCTCGGGTCCAACTGGATCTGCGACAACGTCACGGCCGGCGACGTGCTGGAGGTGCTGCGCCCCGCGGGCACCTTCACGCCGCCCTCGCTGGACGACGACCTGCTGCTCGTCGCGGGCGGCAGCGGCATCACCCCGGTGATGTCGATCCTGAAGTCGTGCCTGGCCGGCGGGAGCGGCAGGATCGCGCTCCTGTACGCCAACCGGGACGAACGGTCGGTGATCTTCGCGGACGAGCTGCGGGAGCTGACCGAGGCGCACCCCGACCGGCTCACGGTCGTCCACCTGCTGGAGTCGGTGCAGGGGCTGCCGACGCCCGCCGTCCTGCGGTCCCTGGCCGCCCCCTACACCGGGCGGCAGGCGTTCGTGTGCGGGCCCGAGGTCTTCATGGACCTGGCCACGGGCGCGTTCACCGACCTTGGCATGCGCGTCCACGTCGAGCGCTTCTTCTCGCTGGAGGGCGACCCGTTCGAGGAGCCCGAGGAGGCGGCCGGGGACACCGGGGATGCGGGCGAGGTCGAGGTCGAGATGGACGGCGAGACGCGGACCGTCCCGTGGCCGAAGTCCGAGCGGCTCCTCGACGCGCTGCTGCGCGCGGGCGTGGACGCCCCGTTCTCCTGCCGGGAGGGCAACTGCTCGGCCTGCGCCTGCATCCGGCTGGAGGGCGAGGTCACCCTGGACGCCAACACGGTCCTCGACGAGCAGGATCTCGCCGACGGCCTCATCCTCGCCTGTCAGGCGAGGCCGGTCAGCGACCGGCTGAAGATCACCTACGACGGCTGAAACACATCACGGGAGACAGGCGATGGCGAACCGCGTGCTTGACACGATCATGGAGAGGGCGGAGCAGATCCGCGAGCTGGGCCCGTCCAACGAGGCCCTCGGCCGGCTGGACGACAAGGCCGCGCAGATCCTGAAGGACGCGGGCGCCATCCGGCTGCTCCAGCCGGAGGCGCACGGCGGCCTGGAGGTGCACCCGCGCGAGTTCGCCGAGACGGTGATGGGGATCGCCTCGCTCGACGGCTCCACCGGCTGGATCGCCGGCATCGTCGGCGTCCACCCGTGGGAGATGGCCTACGCCGACCCGAAGGTTCGCGAGGAGATCTGGGGCCAGGACCCCGACACGTGGATCGCGTCCCCGTACGCGCCGATGGGCATCGCCCGGCCGGTCGACGGCGGCTACATCTTCAACGGCCGCTGGCAGTTCTCCTCCGGCACCGACCACTGCGACTGGATCTTCCTCGGCGCGATGCTGGGCGACGACGAGGGCAAGATGCTCATGCCGCCGCAGTCGCTGCACATGATCCTGCCCCGCTCCGACTACGAGATCGTCCAGGACTCGTGGGACGTCGCCGGGCTGAGGGGCACCGGCAGCAAGGACATCATCGTCAAGGACGCCTTCGTCCCCACGTACCGGACGCTGGAGTACTCCAAGGTCGTGGACGGCTCCGCGCCCCGCGAGGCCGGGCTGACCAACCCCGCCTACCTGATGCCGTTCTCCTGCGTGTTCCCGCTCGGCATCACCTCCGCGGTGATCGGCATCGCCGAGGGCGCGCTGCACCACCACCTCGCCTACCAGCGCAACCGCGTCCAGATCACCGGCACCAAGATCAAGGACGACCCGTACGTGCTGTACGCGATCAGCGAGGCCGCCGAGGAGATCAAGGCGTCCCGGACGGCGCTGCTCGACAACTGCTCGCGCATGTACGACATGGTCGCGGCCGGGCACGTCCCGACGTTCGCCGAGCGCGCCGCCGGCCGCCGCACCCAGGTGCGCGCCGCCTGGCGGGCCGTGCACGCGATGAACGAGATCGTCGTCCGGTCGGGCGGCAACGCGATGCGCACCGACAACCCGATCCAGCGGTTCTGGCGGGACGCGCACGTCGGCCTCGCGCACGCCATCCACGTACCGGGCTCGGTCTACCACGTGAGCGCCCTGACCGACCTGGACATAGAACCCCCCCAGGGCCCGATGCGCTCCATGATCTGACCGCCCCCGCCCCGTTCACTTGCGGCGTGTTGTTGTTATGGGCGCCTCCATAACAACAACACGCCGCAGTTCAACGGAGCAGGGACAGGCCGGCGACCAGCTTGGGTGTCCAGATCACCCTGCCTAGGTATTGCTCCGCCTCCGGGTGCGTGACCAGCCAGACGACGGCCGCCGCGGGGGCCTCCTCGGGCGTCGGCTCGAAGCCCTTCTCCTTGAGGGCGTCCAGGCCGCCGCGCGCCGCGCCGGCGTCCGTGACCACGAACCCCGGGTCGAGGTTGAACGCGCGGACGCCCCGTTTCCGGTACTCGGCGTTGACCGCGCCGGCGAGCCGCCCGAACGCCGCCTTGGACGCCGAGTAGGCCACGCCCCAGCCGCCCGCGCCGGGCGGTCCGGGCGGGTCGCTGGTCGCCGACCCCGAGCACAGGTTCACGATCGTGCCGCCGCCCTGGTCGAGCATCGCCGGCAGGACGGCCTGAAGCAGGACGATCTGGTTCACGTAGTTGCCCGCGACCGTCTGCTCGGCGACCCTGACGTCGAGGTCGAGGAACCGTTCGTGCGTGCCCGCGATGTGCGCGACCGCGTTGTTCACCAGGACGTCGACGCGGCCCCACGCGTCCAGGACGGTCTGCGCGGCGGCCCGCACGCTCGCCCGGTCGAGCAGGTCCATCCGGACGGGCAGGGCGCGCGCGCCGAGCGCCTCGATCTCCGCCCGCGTCGTCGCCAGGCTGCCGGGGACGGGGATCGCCGCCGCCGTCCCGTGCCGCGGCGGTATCCGGCCCGCCCCCTCCTCGACGGTGCGCGCGGTGAAGGCGACGTCGTGCCCGGCGGCGGCGAGCGCGAGGGCCGTCCGCCGGCCGATGCCCCGGCTCGCCCCGGTCACGAGCGCGACCGGTTTCGTTGCTGTCATGCTCCGATGACACCCGCCGTCCGGCCCGGTCCGCCGCGCGACTCTCACTGAGCGGGAAGGACGCGGCGGCGCACCACGCGGTTTGGCAGGTTGAGCATGGACCGCCGCTGCGCGGGCCGCGACATCGAAGGGATCGAGGACAGTGACGCAGATCCGAGGGCTGGGTTATCTGAAGGTCCAGACCCAGCACATCGACCGCTGGCGCGAGTTCGCCCTCGAAGGGCTCGGGTTCGCCGAGGGCAGCGGCCCGGACCCCGACGGCCTGTACCTGCGCATGGACGAGCGCCGGTCGCGGCTCCAGCTGCTGCCCGGCGACAGCGACCGGGTGCTGGCCGTGGGCTGGGAGGTCCGCGACCAGTTCGCGCTGGCCGCCGTCCGCGAGGCGGTCGAGAAGGCCGGGACGGCCGTGACGGCGCTGTCGCCCAAGGAGGCCGCGCAGCGCGACGCCGAGGAGGTCATCGCGTTCACCGACCCGGGCGGCACGCCCGTCGAGGTGTTCTTCGGCCCCGTCCTCGACCACAGCCCGCTCCGCACCGCCTTCGCGCAGAAGTTCGTCACCGGCCCGATGGGCATGGGGCACGTCGTCCTGCCGACGCCGAACTTCGCCGAGACCGTCACGTTCTACACCGAGGTGCTCGGGTTCCTGCCGCGCGGCGCGATGAAGGTCGGCGGCGGCCATGTCCGCATCCGCTTCATGGGCGTCAACCAGCGGCACCACAGCCTCGCGATCTGCCCGGCCCCGCACGACGGCGACCCGGGCCTCGTCCACCTGATGGTGGAGGTCGACACCCTCGACGCGGTCGGCATCGCCCTGGACGCGGTCAAGGAGAAGGGCTTCTCGATCTCGTCCACGCTGGGCCGGCACACCAACGACAAGATGGTGTCGTTCTACGTCCGGGCGCCCGGCGGCTGGGACGTCGAGTACGGCTGCGAGGGCATGCTCGTCGACGAGACGTACTACACCGCCGAGGAGATCACCAAGGACAGCTACTGGGGCCACGACTGGTCGGGCTCCGAGCCGCTGGCCGCGTTCACCCCGCAGAAGAAGGGCTGACCCCGGTGGCGAAGCCTTCGGTGGAACCGGTCGCCGCCGCTGACGTGGAGTTCGACCACGAGTGCGATGTCCTGGTGGTCGGTTACGGGGCCGCCGGCGCCGCCGCGGCGTACGAGGCCGCGACGGCGGGCGCGGACGTGCTCGTCCTGGAGCGGTCGAGCGGCCCCGGCGGGACGTCCGCGCAGTCGGGCGGGGAGCTGTACCTCGGTGGCGGCACGCGGGTGCAGAAGGCGTGCGGCTTCGACGACACGCCGGACGACATGTTCGCCTTCCTCAAGGCGGCGCTCGGCCCGCACGCCGACGAGGAGAAGCTGCGGCTGTACTGCGACGGGAGCGTGGAGCACTTCGAGTGGTTCCGCGCGCGCGGCGTCCCGTTCAAGGAGACCCTGTTCGACGCGCCGGGCTGGATGCCGTACACCGAGGACGGCCTGATGTGGCTCGGCGAGAACGCCTGGCCGTACACCACCATCGCGCGGCCCGTGCCGCGCGGCCACCGCCCCGAGACGCCCATGTTCGCCGGCGGCGTCCTCATGGAGAAGCTGATCGCGGCCGTCGCCGAGGCGGGCGCGGTCACCCACCAGGACACCTACGCCACGAACCTCGTCGTGGACGGTGCCGGCCGCGTCGTCGGCGTCGTCGCGCGCACGTTCGCCGAGACGGTGGCGTACCGGGCGCGCAAGGGCGTCGTGCTCACCTCCGGCGGGTTCGTCGACAACGAGGAGATGCTCGCCGACCACGCCCCGGTCCTGCTCGGGCACGACAAGGTCAGCGACGGCACCAGCGACGGGTCCGGCATCCGGATGGCGACCGCGCTCGGCGCCGCGTCCCGCCGCATGGCCTCGGTGGAGATCGCGCTCACCGCCAACCCCGCCGTCATCTGCCGGGGCATGCTCGTGGACGGCCTCGGCCGCCGCTTCATCAACGAGGACGTCTACCCGGGCCTGTTCAGCCACCGGGCCGTCCAGCACCAGCCCGGCCCCTACTGGGCGATCATCGACGAGGCCGGCCACGACGAGATCGCCGAGGCCGACATGTGGGGCGTCCGGCCCGCGCACGCGGCGGAGACGCTCGCGGAACTGGAGGAGTCCCTCGGCCTGCCGCCCGGTTCGCTGGAGGCGACCGTCGAGACCTACAACCTGTACGCGGAGAAGGGCGAGGACCCCTACTTCCACAAGGACGCCAAGTGGCTGCGTCCCCTGAAGGGGCCGTTCGCGGCGATCGACCCGCGCGACGGGTTCTTCGGCGCGGGCAAGCACGGCGCCGGGACGGGCGCCGGCGGCTTCACCCTCGGCGGCCTGGACACCACCGTGGACGGCGAGGTCCGCAACAACTCCGGCGACGTGATCCCCGGCCTGTACGCCGCGGGCCGCACCGCCTCCGGCATCCACGGCGAGGGCTACATCAGCGGGACGTCCCTGGGCGACGGCACGTTCTTCGGCCGCCGTGCCGGGCGCGCCGCCGCGTCTGGGAAGGTTCCTGAATGAAGTACGCCGTCCTGCTCCCCGTGGCGGCGGGCGTCACCGCGGATCCCGCGTGGATCGGCGAGTACGTCCGGCACGCCGAGACCTGCGGATTCGAGTCCGTCGGCGCGGTCGAGCACGCGGTGGTGGCGAGCGCCTATTCGAGCGTCTACCCGTACGACGCGTCGGGCCGCATGGAGCTCGCCGACGACCTGGACATCCCCGACCCCCTCGACCTGCTGGCGTTCCTCGCCGGGCAGACGTCCCGGATCGGGCTCGCCACCGGCGTGCTCGTCCTGCCCAACCACCACCCGGTGGTGCTCGCCAAGCGGCTCGCCACGATCGACGCCCTGTCGGGCGGACGGCTGCGGCTCGTCGTCGGGATGGGCTGGATGCGCGAGGAGGTCGAGGCGTGCGGCGCCGACTTCGCGTCGCGGGGACGGCGCGGCGACGAGCAGCTCGAAGTGCTCCGCAAGCTCTGGGCCGACACCGCGCCCGAGGGGGCCGCGCACGACGGGGAGTTCTTCCAGTTCAAGGGGCTGATGAGCTACCCGAAGCCCGTCCAGGACGGCGGTGTGCCGATCCACGTGGGCGGCCACACCAAGGCCGCCGCGCGCCGCGCGGGCCGCTACGGCGACGGCCTCCAGCCGCTCGGCGTGGCCGGTGACGAACTGCGTTCGCTCGTCGGGCTCATGCGCGAGGAGGCCGAGAAGAACGGCCGAGACCCGGACGCGCTGGAACTGACGCTCGGCCACTCGCTGTCGGCCGTCACCCCGGAGAAGGCGGCGAAGCTGGGCGCGCTGGGGGCGGGCCGCCTCGTCCTGCGCGGCGCGCCGAGCAGGGACCTGAACGAGGCGAAGGACGAGCTGTCGGCCTGCGCCGAGCGCCTGGGCCTTGCATGACGCTGGGATTCGCGGACCGGGTCGCCCTGGGCGACCTGGTCGCCCGGTACGCGCTGCACGCCGACCGCCGCGAGATCGACGCGATGGGGGAGCTGTTCACCGAGGACGCCGTGCTCGTCCTGCCCGATGCCCCGGACGAACTCGACCCGGTCCGCACGTTCACCGGACGCTCGGAGATCGCCGCCACGCTGTCGGTGCTGAACGGCATCCCGGTCACGGTCCACGCGCTCGTGGGGCAGGTGTTCGGCGCGGGCCCGGAGCCCGGCACGGCCACCGGGGAGATCGCCTGCGTCGCCCACCACATGACCTCTCGCGAGGACGGCAAGGTGTCCGACCTCGTCTGGCACTGCCGCTACACCGACGCCTACCGGCTGGACGGCACCGCCTGGCGGATCGCCCGGCGCGAGCAGCGCATCGACTCGATCGAGACCCGTCCCGTCCGGAGGTGGCGCGGTGCGTGAGGGCACCCGGGTCAGCGTCGTCACGGGCGGCGCGCTCGGCATCGGCGGCGCGATCTCCCGCCGCCTGGCCGCCGGCGGCGACCTGGTGATCCTGAACGACATCGACGCGGACGCCGCCGCCCGCGCGCAGGCCGACATCGACGCGGCCGGCGGCCGGTGCGTCACGGTGATCGGCGACATCGTCGAGGACGAGACGGTCGAGCGGGTCGCCGCCGCCGTTCCCGGCCGGGTGAACGTCCTGGAACACACCTGGGTGCCCTTGGCCCGCTTCGGCGAACCCGACGACTACGCCGCCGTGGTCGCGTTCCTGGCTTCAGATGACGCCCGCTTCGTCACCGGCCACACGATCCCGGTGGACGGCGGCACCCTCGCCGCGTCCGGCTGGTTCGTCCGCGCCGACGACCAGGGCTGGACGAACCGCCCCCACCGCGCCTAGGGAGTACCGATGCCCGCGCTCCAGGACGACCGCCCCGACCACGAGATCACGTTCGCCGAACTGGTCGCCGCCCGCGCGGACGACGACCGTCCCGCCCTGAACTTCGAGGACGCGTCCTGGACGTGGCGCGAGGTCATCGAGGAGGCCCGCCGCCGCGCGACCTTGGCTCGTGCGGCGGGCGGACATGCCGGTCTCTTCCTGGAGAACGGCCCGGAGCACCTGTTCTGGCTGCTGGGCGCCGCCCTGGCCGGCGTCCCGGTCGTCGAGCTGAACCCGACTCGGCGAGGCGCCGAACTGGCGCGCGACATCACCCACACCGACTGCGCGCTGCTGGTCACGGAGACGAGCCGCGCCCCGTTGCTGGACGGTCTGGCGGACGTCCCGACGCTGACGATCGACACCGCCGCCTACACCGAACGCCTGGCGACGGCCTCGTTGGCGGACGTCCGGCCCGTGTCCCCGAAGACGATCTTCTCCCTGGTCTTCACGTCGGGGACGACATCGGCCCCCAAGGCGGTGATCTGCACCCAGGGCCGCCTCGGCCGGATAGCCGTCCAGCAACGCGACCGCCGAGGCTTGACCGGTGACGACGTGTTCTACGTGGTCATGCCGATGTTCCACTCGAACGCCCTGATGGCGGGCATCGCCCCGGCCGTGGCGACGGGCGGCCGCATGGCCCTCCGCCGCAAGTTCTCGGCCTCCGGCTTCCTCCCGGACGTCCGCCGCTACGGCGTCACGTTCTTCAACTACGTCGGCAAGCCCCTCAACTACATCCTGGCCACCCCCGAGAAGCCGGACGACGCCGACAACACCCTCCGCATAGCCTTCGGGAACGAGGCGAACGAACGCGACATCGCCGACTTCTCGCGCCGCTTCGGCTGCACGGTCATCGACTCGTACGGCTCCAGCGAAGGCGAGATCCGCCTGAACCGCGTCCCGGGCACACCGCCGGGCTCCCTGGGCGTGGCCGAGCCGGGCACCCTGGTCATCGACCCGGACACCCTCCAGGAGTGCCCCCGCGCCGGATTCGACGCCCACGGCACGCTCCTCAACGCGGAAGAGGCGATCGGCGAGATCGTCGACACCAACGGGGCGGCCAAGTTCGAGGGCTACTACAACAACCCGGAAGCGACGGCGAAGCGCGTCCGCAACAACTGGACATGGTCAGGCGACCTCGCCTACCGCGACGCCGACGGCTACTGGTACTTCGCCGGCCGCAACGACGACTGGCTGCGCGTGGACGGCGAGAACTTCGCCGCGGCCCCCATCGAACGCCTCCTGGCCCGCTACGAACCCTTCACAGAGATAGCCGTCTACGCCGTCCCGGACGCCCACGTAGGCGACCAGGTGATGGCGGCGGTGTCGCTGCCACCGAACGAGACGTTCGACCCGGCCTCCTTCACCGCCTTCCTGAAGGCCCAGCCGGACCTGGGCACCAAGTGGACCCCCCGCTACATCCGCATAGTGGACGCCCTACCGCGCACCCCCACGAACAAGGTGATCAAACGCCCCCTGCGCGAAGCGGCCCTCAACACCCCGGACCCGATCTACGAGCACCGCAACGACACCTACGAACCCCGTCCCTCCTAACGCCGCAGGATGCCCCCGGCCCTCTGCCTGGATGGACGATCGCGGGAGCCCGACGAGTGCTCATCCAGCGAGCCTCTGCGGAGTGCCGTCCCCTTCAAGGAGGATCAACACGCCGCCGCCCAACGGACGAGGCCGCGCGAGGATGGGGGCATGTATTGCCTTGAGGCGGTCGTAGCCACCGAACCCGTGCTCCGCGAACTGGCCGCCGGTGTTCCCGAGGCGCGTGTGGTTCTCCTCGGCCAGCATCTCTCGCTCCTGCCGATGACCAACGCTCTGTTCGACGCGGTCACGGTCGCCGGAGCACCCGAACTCGCCGGGTTCTGGAAGGCGCCCGCAGGTCTCGGTCGCGTGCTGGCCGCATGCTCGGCGACAGGACCGGCGGCCTACATCGAGGCCGACTACTTCGGCGGGACGGGGACGCAGTCAGCGCAGGTCTGGGACGCGGGAAAGGTGGTCCTCGGCCCCCTGCACCTGGGCGAGCAGGAAACGTTCGCGGCCGGCGGCAGCCCGATCTCCCAGGCACTCCGACGACTCGGGGCCGCCAGGGGCGACCACATCGACGAGTTCGACGCCGTCGGCCTCGGCCGTCACCGCCACACCGACGACTGGCTACCGCCCACGAGTTGACCGTCCGCGACGACCGTGACGCCGCGCGAGCGGCCCAGGCGAAGAGCGCGTTCGGCGTGGACCCCTCGGCACTCGTGATCTACGGCGCCCGCGAACTGGCGCGCGCGGACGGACTCGGCAACGTCACTTTCGAGCCGGCCGACGCACAAGTTCACCGCTTCCCGCCAGAGCGCTTCGACCTGGTGATGCCCGGATGCGGCACGGTGTTCTCAGACGGCCCCGTGACCGCCCTCTCGAACCACAACAGCACCTGTGAACTTCAGGATTCGTCATCCAGTCCCGGAATGACGGCAAAGGACGTCATTCTCCGAAGAGATCGCCTGGTACCCCTGATGTCCAGGTCTCCTGTTGCGGTGACGTGAAGCCCATTCGCGTGTGCCCTCACGGCTTCGTTGTACTCGGGCTCGCCGAGTTCGACTCGGTATCTCCGAGCCACGCCGGAATCGTCGGCCACCCCTTGAATGACCGCTTCTCCGCGTCCAAATCCGCCCTCGCGGAACAGCCGGACGATGAGCCCGGTGACGGTGACACCGGCCCTGGGCTGTCTTGTCCGCAGGTAATCGGCGGCTTCGCCGAGGATCCGCTGCTGCCCCGGCGTGACCCGTAGGAGGGCGGGCTCTGTAGATCCGCCGGCCAATGGTGATTGAGCGAAGCGCATCTGGTAGATGTCATGGTCCGGTCCGCCCAAGGAACTCAGAGCGGCCAGTTCTGTGGCGTTGGGGGCGTCCGGGGTGAATTCGCCGAAAGAGGAGATCGGCAGGTTTCCCTCGCTGACCTCCTCTGCCAGTTGCTGCGCCTTCCGCGTGCTCGCCAGCATCCGGTTCGTCACCTTCCGGCCGAAAGGTTGCGGCGGGACTTCGACCAGCGCGTCCTGGCCCGGCGGAATCGACTCGCCCGACTCGTCCGAGTAGATGTCCGCCAGTGGCAGGGCCAGCGACAGGACGAAGCTTCCCTGCTGGGTGGACAGCCTCGCCTGGGACGCATACGCCTCCGCGCGCTGTGGCCGCCGTGGAGGGAGGACCAGTGAGTTGGAATCCAGCGAGGCCGCCGCGGCCACCACGAAGTTCTTGATCGCGGAAATCGCGGAATGGGCGAGCAGCAGTGGTGCCTCGCCCGGCGGGGCATCCGGGGTCAGGCGGACGGCGATGTTATCCGCTCCGCCGAACTTGATGTCATCGGCTATCTCTTCCGGGAGACGTCGCTCGACGAAGGAGAGCGTTTTGAGTGCGTCCGCCACGCGATCCGCGTAGTCGCGAACGCGCTGGCTTGTCGGCAGCACGACGCGGATACTGTCATGTGCGCCGGGACGTGGCCGCCACATGCTGGTCCGATCGTCGGTGTCTTCAGCAATCCAGCCGGAATTCGTCAGGTAATTCGTGACCGCCGCGAGGTCTGGCACGTTCGCGACCGCTGCACCGGAAGAGTCCGCGCGACTCACGGCTGCTCCCAGACGTTGATGGGGGGAACGGGAGTCGATCGTCGAATTCCGTGCGTTTTGAGCAATCTGTGCAACCCTGGCTGATCCAGAGTATTTCCGAAAGGAAGGTGTATTGCCTGACTTGTCCCGTTCCTTGAGGGCTCCATGCCCTCAAGTGAGATCCACGCCCCGCGACCGCGGAGGAGCGTTCCCTCGCTGTGAAGGCGCACGTTCTCACCTTCCTTGGGAACGCCGATTACCGCAAGGACCCTACCAACGGCATGGTCGGTACGCCGGAGCGCATCGTACGTTTCAAGATCCAGATCGTAACCAAAGT
Organism: Actinomadura monticuli; assembly: GCF_041463655.1. NCBI lineage: Bacteria > Bacillati > Actinomycetota > Actinomycetes > Streptosporangiales > Thermomonosporaceae > Actinomadura > Actinomadura monticuli. Next base: position 538,105 of record NZ_JAXCEI010000002.1, on the reverse strand, counting down.
CGCCGGACCTCAGCCGTCTCAACTCGATGGTCGTCTTGACCTGCACGTTCACCGTCGGGAAGTACGTCCCGAGGCCGGTTCCCGGATACACGAGCTGCACGTCCGCCTTCTGGAGGTCCACCGTGGTCGGCCGACCGTGGAGGAGACCGCACCCGGCGGCGACCGCCTCCAGCCAGGCTTCTCCGAAATCGCCCTGGAAGGTGTTCTGGTCTTGATCTCGCACAAGTGCCGATTGTGCCGCATCCAGTAGCGGAGTGTGGCCGTATGAGAACTCTGTGTTTCATGGTCGTGGCCGCGTGGTCTTGGGGTACCTCCCGGTTGAGAGTTTCTCTGGGTGGGTGTCGTGTGCGGTGGTGGGGCGATCGTCTTGTAGGTGAGCGGTTGTCGGTCAGAGGAGGTGAGGGGTGTGTCGGACGAGGACGGGAAGTGGGCGGCGCATCGGGCGTTGGTGGATCGGGTGCTGGGCGGGGACGGGCGGGCGTCCGCGGAGGAGCGGGCGCGGGCCTTCCACAATGACGGGCTGTCGCCGCCCTTGGACGTGCTGGTCGGCAAGGTCGTCGACAGCCCGGCTCAGGTCACGGACGCGGACGTGGCCGCGGTGACGGCGGCGGGGTGCACCGAGGACCAGGTCTTCGAGCTGGTGGTGTGCGCCGCGGTCGGCCAGTCGGCCCGGCTGTACGAGGCGGGGCTGGCGGCTCTGGCCGAGGCGACCGGGGAAGGCGGGCCGGATCATGCGGCTTGACATTCTCAACCACGGTTACAGGGCGCGGGCCAAGGTGTTGTTCGCGGTCATCCGGCTGTTCTCCGGGCATCCGGTGCCGGACGCCGCCAGGCTGGTGTTCTACCGGCCCGATTTCTACGGCGATCGGGCCAAGGAGTTCACGCATGAGGCGATGCGCGGGCCGTCCGACTGGTCGGTGGGGGACCGGGAGTTGATGGCGGCCTATGTGTCCAAGGTGAACGAGACCGAGTTCTGCGTCGGCGCGCATACGGCGACCGCGAGCCGGGCCTATCAGGACGGGACGCGCGTCACGGCTGTACTGGACGACCTGGAATCGGCGCCCGTCGGGGAGCCGTTGCGCGCGACGCTGGGGATGCTCGGGAAGCTGACCCGGGAGGGGAGCGTCAGCGCGGACGACATGCGGGACGTGCTGGCGGTCGGGGTCTCGCCTCGGCAGGTCCGGGACGCGCTGGCGGTCTGCGCCGCCTTCAATGTCACCGACCGGCTCGCCGATGCGTTCGGGTTCGAACTGCTCACCCCGGAGGGTTTCGACGCGGGGGCCAAATACCTGCTCAAAAGGGGTTACCGGTAGCCGGGTCGCCGGCCTTCCGCCTTCCGCACGTGTCCGCCGCCGCATTGCACGGCAGACATTCGGCCCGTTCGTATGGAAAAGTTCGGTGTTGATCATCGGCGGGTGCGGGAGGGCGTGCGGGTGTCCGGCGGGAAAGCGAAGCCGCTCGAGGCGGGTGATCCGAAACGGATCGGTGAGTACCGGCTGCTGGCGCGGCTGGGGGCGGGCGGGATGGGGCGGGTCTACCTGGGCCGCTCCAAAGGCGGACGGGTGGTCGCGGTCAAGGTCATCCATCCGCACCTCGCCGAGGACGCGCAGTTCCGGCGGCGGTTCGAGCAGGAGGTCGCGGCGGCGCGGCGGGTCGGGGGCATCCACACCGCGCAGGTGGTGGACGCCGACACCGGCGCCGAGCCGCCCTGGCTCGTGACCGAGTACATCGCCGGTCCGTCGCTGCACGAGGCCGTCGGGGAGCATGGCGCGTTCTCCGCGGAGGCGGTGGCGGGGCTCGGCGCGGGGCTCGCGGAAGGACTGCTGGCGATCCACGAGCGGGGCGTCGTCCACCGGGACCTCAAGCCCGGGAACGTGCTGCTCGCCCAGGACGGCCCCCGCATCATCGACTTCGGCATCGCCCGCGCGCTGGACGCCACGTCGCAGACCACCCGCACCAGCGTGGTGGGCACGCCCGGGTTCATGTCGCCCGAGCAACTGCGGGGACGCGAGGTCGGGCCGGCCAGCGACGTGTTCTGCCTGGCCGCCGTGCTGGCCTTCGCCGCCACCGGCCGGCGGCCGTTCGGGGAGGGGCCGATCGAGGCCCTCGGCTACCGGGTCGTCAACGAGGAGCCCGACCTGGCCGGCGTGCCGGAGTCGCTGCGCCCGCTGATCGCGGACGGCCTGGCGAAGGATCCGGACGACCGGCCCGGCCTCCACGCGTTCCTCGAACGCTGCTCGGCGGTCGTCCAGGGCGGGGACCCGCCGCTGCCGGAGCCCGTCACCACGATGATCGCCACGCGGGTGGCGGAGACGGAGGTGCTGGCGCCGCCGCGGGAGGGGGGCACCCCGCGGGTCCCGGCGCTCGGGCGGCTGAAGCTCACGGCGGCCGCGGCGGTGGGCGTCCTGCTGGTCGCCTTCGCCGTCTGGGCCGTCGCGGACGGCGGGGACGAGCCCGCCGCCCCCGACGCCGCCGTCCAGGTGACCACCACGTCGGCGTCCGCCGCCCCCCGGACGTCCCCGCCTCAGATGTCCGACAGCCCGAGTGCGTCCGAGTCCGCCGCTCCCAGCCCCGATCCGACGCGGAGGGCGTTCGAGAAGATCTCGGCCGGCGACTGCCTGGACGCCCACCACGACGAGTCCGGCGACTGGAACAGGAGCAGGCCGCGGGCGGTCGCCTGCGGCCGCTCGGACGCCTACCTCAAGGTCTACAAGGTGGCCGTCGACACCGCCGGCTGCAGGAACGGGAGCCCCGGCGACCTGGACGGCGAACTGTGGTGGAGCCATGGTGAGGAAGGGAACGAGATCGTCCTCTGCGTGCGGCGGCAGTTCCGTCCGGGCGAGTGCCTGCTGGCCACGGAGGGCGCGGAGGAGAATACGGTCGCCGTCAGCAACAGCGACCTGATGACCGTGTGGCCGTGCGGGGAGGCCGCTCCGGGCGGGTACGACTTCGTCCTCCGGGTCACCGCGTTCACCGGCGGCGCCTGCCCGTCCGGCGGCAGGAGGGTCTCCTGGGACCTCGGCAGCCGCACCCTCTGCACCCGCATCGTCTGAGGGGCCCGCCCCGGCGGGCGGTTGTGATCAACATCAAGAGGTGCCGTTGTCCTGCGATGATGCGGTGGTTTGTCGGTTGACGTCGCAATCGTGGTGGTGCACGTTTGATGCCGCATTTAGACTCCTCATGATCGGGGAGGCGCGATGGGAGAACTGCGGGTCAGCGAGGCCGATCTGCGCAAGGCGGCGGCCCGGCTCGGACAGGCCATCGACCAGATGGACCAGGATCTCGCCGCGTTCAAGGGCGAGCTGTCCGGCTTCGGGCAGCCCTGGGGCGGCGACGACATCGGGATGCTGATCGGCGCCTGCTACCAGGGCGCGTACGACCTCGCGATGGAGTGCTACGACAGCAACCTCGACGAGCTGGACGGCTTCGCCGAGGACCTCGAGGAGATGGCCGACAACTACAAGGACGCGGAAGACCTCTCCGAGATCGAGGTCAACCGGGTCAGGGAGATCCTCGGCTGATGGGGTTGCAGCTTCCGGGGGAGTTGATCTCCCTCCTCGGCATGCTCGGCTACACGTGGCCGGAGGCGGACGAGACCAAGCTGTTCGAGATGGGGCAGCGCTGGGTGGACTTCGGCGGGACGCTGTCCTCGCGCGTCGGCGAGTCCGGCGGCGCGGCGCAGGCCGTGCACGCCGCCGGCACGGGCCAGGGCTTCGAGGCGTTCCAGCACGCGTGGACCGCTCCCGAGGCGCCGGACTCGCTGCTGCGCGAGGCCGTCACCGGCACGACCGTCGTCGGGATCGGGCTGATCGTGGCCGCCGCGATCGTGCTCGCGCTCAAGATCAGCGTGATCGTCCAGCTGGTGATCCTCGCGATCCAGATCGCGCAGGCGATCGCGACCGCGGCGGTGACCTTCGGCGCCTCGCTGGCGGAGATCCCGATCTTCAAGGAGATCGCCGGGCTGATCATCGACCAGCTCATCGGGATGGCGCTCGACAAGATCCTGGGCGGCTGAGGCGCGGCATGGGACGTGGAAAACGGGGCAGGGCGCGGCGGAACACCAACCGGGGCCGCGGCGCCGCCAGGGGCATGTTCAAGAAGATGGGCCTGCAGGACCTGATGAAGCCCGCGCCGGGCCGCCGCCGGCCCCAGGGGGCCAGTCCGCGGCCGCGGGTCGGGACGCCGAACAACCGCAAGTTCGACGGCCTGGTGAACCGCGCCCGCACCCTGAAGGCGCGGGTCGGCAAGCGCAAGAACGTCGCGACGTCCGACTACGAGGTCTTCCCGCCCGGACGGGGCAGGGAGCGCGGGCAGATCGACACGGTGAGCGGCCGGGGCAACCAGGCGGACAAGGGCTTCACCGACACCGACCGCTCCGGGGACGACCGGCTGCCGAACTACAAGACCGACAACCACGACCGCAGTTTCGACTCGGAGAAGAAGATTTACGAGGACTTCTCCCGGAAATTCCCCGATACGCGCACGAGCGGTCGTATCACCATCTACACCGAACGCCATCCCTGCGACGGATGCTCCATGTCCACCCAGGATTTCCTGCGCCGCTATCCCAATATGAACGTGGACATCGTCTACACCTACCGGGACGTCGACGGCGGCGCCCCGACGATCGGCACGCAGAACAAGTTCCCCGGCGACCACGTGAACAACAGGGTCACCACCCACCACTACACGCGCGGAGCGAGGTAGTCTGCCGAAGATGAGCCGCAAACGCGACCGGGCGGCGCCGGACGCCCTCGACCCGCGGCGCTTCACGATCGCCGAGTACCGGCGGCAGGTGCTCGCGCGGCGGCGGGTGCTGCCGGGTGAGCTGGCCGGATGCTCGCCCGGCGAGATCGACACCCTCATGTACACGCAGCAGGTCGGCCGGGTGCCGTGGCTGTACCGGGAGTTCCTCGGCGCCATGGGAAAGAACCCGCACCCGCTCATGGGAACCGTCGAGTGGTCCTATCCCGACCTGCGCCAGGCCAAGGACGAGGTCATCGGGGATCTGCGCTCCGACGGCGTCGACACGTCCTTTCTCGATGACGCGCTGGTGATCGGTCTCGGCTCCGGTCATTTCATCTTCTACATTCCCGGCGCGAGCACCGCACCGGACGATCCGCCGGTATGGACGACCAGCGACGGAAGTGACCGGAAGCAGATCCATGCGACGTTCCGCGAATTCCTGCTGTCCATTCTGGACGGCGACGGCCACCCAGTGGAGATCAAGTGAGCGATGACGGGTTCTCGGTCGCCCGGTTCCGCGACCGGCTGGTCGCCGAGGGGCTGGCGAACGCGCAGGACTTCCTCGGGTGCTCGGACGAGGAGATCGGCGCCGTGGTGCGGGCGCAGCGGGTCATCGCGCTGCCCGCGCTCTACCGGGACTTCCTCGCCGTGATGGGGAAGCGCCCCTACCCGCTCATGCAGGGCACCGACTGGGCCTACCAGGACCTCCTCGAACTGCGCCAGGACGCGGCCGAGCTGCTCCGGGAGAACGACGTCGACGAGGCCCTGCTCGACGACGCCCTGGTCATCGCGATGCACCAGGGATACGTCCTGTACTACATCCCGCACGCGTCGACCGCACCGGCCGACCCGCCGGTGTGGACGTACGTCGAGGGCGAGGAGCCGCGGCAGTCGTTCGGCACGTTCCGCGAGTTCCTCGTCTCCCTTGAGGTCATGCGCCGCCGCGAGATCGCGACCTACCGCGACCTGGAGGCGTCGGGGCGGTTCAGCATGACGCGGGTCGAGGACGACGGCTGAGATGGACGGCAACGTCGTCACCGCCGACCTGAAGGCCGGCGGTGTGCGGGACTCGTTCGACGCCGCGACCGGTGAGACGGCGCGCGCGGCCTCGCCCCGCTTCGCCGTTCCCGCGCGGGACGCCGGCCACGCCGAGTACCTCGTCCTGGAGGCCGCGGCCGCCCGGGTCGCCAACCGGCGGGCCAAGGGCTTCCTGCGCATGTACAGCGAGCACTACCCGTGCCCGTCGTGCCGCGACGCGATGCAGCAGTTCCTGCGGGCCTACCCGCGGATGAGCATCGAGCTGGGCTACAGCCGCGGCGAGCCGGAGGAGTTCGCGCCCGACCCGGTCAACCCGAGGATCGAGTTGACCCTGGTCGAGGCGTGACGGTCACGGGGACGGCGGCGTGCCGCCGCTCCGGGCGCCGATGCGGGTCATCAGGTCGTCCAGGCTCTGCGTGAACGCCGCCATCTGCCGCAGGCCCTGGTCCTGGGCGTCGCGCAGCCGCTCGGCGAGGACGTCGGGGTCGATCGCGGTGTCGGCGGCCTGCGACCTGGCGCGCAGCTCGCGCAGCGCGGCGTTGACGGCGGACTTCAGCTCCTCCGCCAGCTCCTCGGACGGCATCCGCAAGGCCCGCGGGTCGAGTTCCACCGACGTCAGCTCCCCGCCGGCGCCGGCGACGACCCGGACCTTGCCCTCGGCGCCCTCGCCGCGTCCCTCCATCTCCTCGGCGCCCGGCGGACGCGTCGCACCCCCGCGGATCTGATCGAGGAGACCGCGCGTCTCGCTCAGCATCCGGTCGAACTCGTTGATATCCGCCATTCCGCCTTCCTCGGTCGTCGGCCGAGATCACCCTATTGCCGTCCGGGCGGCGTCCGCTCGCGGAGGGCGGCCCGTCCGTCAGGTCAGGAGGACCGCCTTGCCCCGGCCGTGGCCGGTGGCCACCTCGCGGTGCGCGTCGGCGGCGCGTTCCAGCGGGAACGCCGCGCGCACATGGATGCGCAGGCGGCCCTCGTCGTAGAAGCGGGCGGCCTCGGCCACGCGGGACGCCGACCGCTTCTCGGGCGGGGTCGTCCGGACGCCGAGTCCGGCGGCGCGGTCGTGGTCGACCAGCGTGACGATGCGGGAGCGGTCCTCGACCAGGTTGAGGGACACGTCCAGCGCGTGGCCGCCGGCGCCGTCGAGCGCGGCGTCGACGCCGTCCGGGGCGAGGTCGCGGACGCGCTCCTCCAGACCCTCCCCGTAGGCGACGGGTGTCGCGCCGATCGAGCGCAGGTAGTCGTGGTTGGCCTCGCGCGCCGTGCCGATGACCGCCGCCCCGGCGATGCGGGCGAGCTGCACGGCGACCGTCCCGACCGCGCCCGCCGCCGCGTGGACGAGCAGCGTGTCGCCCGGCCCGACCCTCATCTCCTCCAGCGCGATGTGCGGGGTCATGACGGCGGCGGGGAAGCCGCCCGCCACGTCCCACGGCATGCCGGCGGGCTTGGCCGTCACCGCCTCTGCCGGGACGACGACGTACTCGGCGTAGGCGTTGAGGCGGCAGTTGCCGAGCACCTCGTCCCCCGGACGGACGGTCGTGACGCCCGCGCCCACCCCGTCCACGACGCCCGCGAACTCGTTCCCCGGCACGCGCGGGAAGCCCTCCGGCGTGCCGGGCGGCGTCCACCCCTCCCGGACGGCCAGGTCGAACGGCTGCACCCCGGCCGCCGCCACCCGGACCCGCACGTCGCCGGGGCCCGTCCGCGGCACGGGGACCTCCAACACCTTCAGCACGTCCGGTCCGCCCGGCTCGGTGAATCCCGCGACCCGCATGAGATCGTCCCCCTTCGTCGTCGATCAGGAGGAACGCTAAGACCTCAACCAAACCTGAGGTCAATTCGTCACCGTTAGGATGCCCGGAATGAGCCGTATTTTCAGCCGTTTCTTGGACGGTGCCGTCTGCGCGTTCGAGCCCGTCGCGGATGGACCGCTGGAGCCGGTGGCGATATTCCACGCGGGCGTCGAGGAAGTGTGCGCACACTCGGTCGCGCCCGATCTGAAGCGCGCCGTCTACGCGACTCGGCACGCGGTCGTCTGCGTCGGACGGGACGCCGGCGAACAATGGCGGTACGAGCTGCGACCGCGGTCCGGCGAACGGTACGGGCACCGGCCGGCTTGCGCCTTCTCGCTGGACGGCGCGGAGGTGTGGGTGTACCGGCCGGACGCGATGGCGGGGCGAGGCCCGACTGACCGGTGGGTCGTCCTCGACGCGGGATCGGGGGAGGTCAGGGGGGAGGCCGCCCTGGAGACCGCCGGCCACGGCGGGGAGCATTTCCGGCACATCAGCGGAACCTGCGTTCTGCTCGACGTGGGGGAGGGACAGGACGGCACCGTCATCTACCGGGGCGCGCTCACCGGGGAGGGGCTCGAACTGCACCGCTATCCGTGGGGCGACCGCTGCCTGATCGATTTCGCCCCGGACGGGGCGCGTTTCATGACCGTGAACCACGACCAGGGCGATGTGGCCTTCCATGACTTTCCCGGCGGCGGCGTCCTGCTGCGCCTGCCGCTCGACGCCTTCGGGCATGACGCCGACGATGCGTCCGTGGAGTGGAGCGGCGGTTACCTGGAGGCGGACACGGTGATCGTCACGGTCGGCGGGGAGACCGAAGACGGGGAGGACTGGCACCGCCACTACCGGGTCGATCCGTCCGACGGAAACGTCCTCGGGCCCTTCGACGCGGGCTCGCAGCACGCCTATGACGTCGAGCCCCTCGGGGACGGCTCCTGGCTGGTGTCCGACGGCGCTGGCCGCCCGGTACGGACGAGAGCGCGCCGCTAAGTCGCGAAAGCCTCGATCGCGGACCAGACGGCAGTGGGTTGCTCTTCCTGGGCGAAGTGGCCCGCGTCCCGGATGGTCGCGGTCGTGAGGTTCTCGACTCCGGCCTTGCGGAAGCCCGCCGCGTAGGCCGAGATGTCGCCGCCCTCGCCGTCCCCCCGCAGGTAGAGCACGGGTGTGGTGGTCGGGTCCGTGAGCGCGGCGTTGTCCTTCGCGTCCTGGGGGAAGGCGCGGTAGAGGTCGAAACCGGCGGTCAGCGCGGTGTCGCTCTCGTACGCGGCCACGTGGGCGGCCCGCGACTCGGGGGTGATCCTGGACGGGTCCACCGACAGCACGTCGTAGAAGTACTCGAAGTACTCGGCCTGCCGCCCTCGCACGAGGGTCTCGGGCAGGGAGGGAACCGCGTGCAGCCCGAAATGCCAGATGTAGGGGTTCCGCAGGACGTCGTTCCACGGGTCGACCCCGGGGATCACCGTGTTCATGATCACCACGCGGTCCACCTCGTACCGGCGCAGGCATGCGTAGGCGATCATGCCGCCCGCGTCGTGGCCGACGAGCGTGAGACCGGTCAGGCCGAGCCGCTCCACCAGCGCGTGGACGACCGCGGCCAGCTCGCGCTTCGAGCCGCCCGCCGCGCCGGTCGACTCGCCCGTGCCGGGGAGGTCGATCGCGATCAGGCGCGCCCCGGGCGGCGCGGCGAGCATGACGCCCCGCCACGTCCGCCACGACTCCGGCCAGCCGTGCAGGAACAGGTACGGCCGGCCGGAGGGATCGCCCGACTCCGCGACGTGCAGCGACAGGCCGGCGACGGGGACGTGGGCATGCTGGATCGGCATGCCCCCTGTCTAGCGCGTGCCTAGGACGGTTCCGGCAGCATCCGCTTCATGGCCTCGTGCGCGCCCAGGACCTTCCGGTCGCGCGGGAAGCCCGCGCGCTTCTGCGCCGCCTCGTAGTTGCCGCCCGCGACCCAGACCGGGCCGTCCTTCAGGTGTTCCAGGCCCTCGCGGGCGATGTCGTCGGGTTCGGCGACGTTGAGGCCCGGCATGTCCATGTTGAGTCCGGCGCGTTCCATCGCCGGGGTGCGGGTCACGCCGAGGACGAGTTCCAGGACGTCCACCCCGTGCTCGCGCATCTCCAGCCACAGCCCCTCGGCGAACACCCGCCCGAAGGACTTGACCGCCGAGTAGATGCTGATCTGCGCCTGCCCCATGTACCCGGCGAGCGACCCGACCAGCAGCAGGCCGCCGCGTCCCCGCCCCTTCATCAGCGCGCCGAAGTGGTGCGTGAACGCGAGCTGCGCGGTGATGTTCAGGTCGATGACGCCCTGGAAGCGTTCCAGGTCGCCGGTGACGAACTCGTGGCCGTAGCTGTTCGCGCCCGCGTTGAAGACCAGCAGGCCGACGTCCAGGCCGTCGGTGACCTCGCGGACCCTCTTCAGCGGGTCGGGGGAGACCAGGTCCAGTTCCAGCGTGCGGACCTCCACCCCCTTCGCCCGGACGGCCGCGGCGGTCTCCGCCAGCGGGCCGGGCTTGCGGGCGATCAGCACCAGGTTCAGGCCCGCGTCGGCGAGCCGGTGGGCGAACGCGGCGCCGACCCCCTCCGAGCCGCCGGCGATGACGGCCCACGGGCCATACTCGTCGATCATTGTTCTCCGTCCAGGTCCGGGGTCCAGGCGACGCCGTTGATGTGCGAGCCGCCGTCCGCGAACAGGGTGTTTCCGGTCAGGTAGCGGGCGCCCTCGGACGCGAGGAACACCGCCACCGGTGCGATGTCGGTCTCCGGGTCGCCGAGGCGGCCCATCGGGTTGGCGCGGTCGGCGGCGGCCTCGATCTCCGGATGCTCGGCCGCCATCCGCCGGAACGCCGCGCTCTTGGCGCCCGGGCAGATCGCGTTGACGACCACCCCGGCCGGCGCCCATTCGCGGGCGGCCGTGCGGGTCAGCGTCCGGAGCGCCTCCTTGGCCGAGTTGTACTCCAGGGTCCCCATGTGGGCGTTGACCCCGTTGAGGGAGCACATGTTGACGACGCGCCCCCACCCCCGCGCCTTCATGTGGGGGAACGCGGCCTGCATCGCCCACAGCGGGCCGTAGTAGCCCATGGCGAAACCGCGGGCGAGCTGCTCGTCGGTCTTGTGCTCGACGCGGCCGACGGTCCCGGCGCCCCAGGCGTTGTTGACGAGGACGTCGACCGAGCCCCACGTCTCGACGGCCGCCGCGACCATGGCCTCGACCTGCGCCCGGTCGGTCACGTCCGTCCGGACGAAGCGGGCGTTCTCCCCGATCTCGGCGGCCACCGCCGCGCCGGTCTCCGCGTTCAGCTCCGCCACGACGACGCGGGCGCCCTCCGCGGCGAACCGGCGGGCGACGCCGCGTCCGATGCCGTCGCCCGCCCCGGTCACGACCGCGACGCGCCCCGCCAGCGCGCCCGCCGCGACGGTCACTCGACCACCTTGATGGCGCCGGTCAGCGCCGCCTCCTGGATCGCCGAGCGCAGCGCCGGGCACGTGTCGTGCGGATGCTCGATGCCCACGCACGCGGCCCTGGCCGCGGCGTTCCACTGGATGCTCGTCTGCTCCCAGCTCGACTTGCGCACCAGCACCTGCGCGGCGCAGCGGCGGCAGGCGACCGGGAGCAGCGGGCCGTCCAGGAGGCGCTCGTCCTGACGGGACGTCACGCCGGGGCCTCCGCGGCGTCCAGGCGGGCGAGGTTCTCCTCGACCTCCTTCTTCCACGACTCCACCGGCCGGGTCGTGTCGATCTCGAACTCGAACCGGTCGGTCATCTCCGGCTGCACGTCGGCGACGTCCACGTAGAACTGCTGGTACCAGCGGCGCAGCTGGTAGACGGGCCCGTCCTCCTCGCACAGCAGCGGGTTGTCGATGCGGGTCTTGTTCTTCCAGATCTCGACGTCCTGCTGGAAGCCGAGCAGGATGAACTCCGACAGCTTCTGCGCCGTCGCCTCGGCCGCCTCCGCCGGCAGCTTGTCGCTGTGCTGCACGATGATCCCCGAGTGCAGCGAGAACGAGTTCTCGTCGATCGGGTAGTGGCAGTTGATCAGCACCGAGTTCAGGTCGTACCCCTCGTAGTGGTACGTCAGCTCGTCGATCATGAAGGAGGGGCCGTGGTAGGACGCGACGGAGGTGTTGCCGAGCATCCGCGGCCCGCCCCCGCCGCCGCCCCCCTCGCGCTGCCGGCGGGAGTCCTCGCGGGTCACGCCCTTCATGATCTGGGTGGCGGTCTGCTTCTCGAAGATGTTCTTGAAGTACGTCGGGAACGACTGGTGGATGTAGAAGAAGTGCGCCATGTCGACGACGTTGTCGATGACCTCGCGGGCGTTGGTGTGGACGATCTGCTCCGTCCAGCGCCAGTCGGTCCAGTCGTCGCGGGTGGCGCCCGCGATCAGCGGGATCGTCACGTCCTCCGGCGGCTTGTTGCCCTCCGGGTCGTTCCAGACGAACAGCAGCCGGTCCTGCTCCATCGTCGGCCACGAGGCGGTGCGGGCGCGCAGCGGGACGCGGCGTGAGTACGGGATCTGCTTGCAGCGGCCGTCGCCGCCCCAACGCCAGTCGTGGAACGGGCAGGCGATCTCGTTGCCCTTGACCGTGCCCTGGGAGAGGTCGCCGCCCATGTGCCGGCAGTAGCCGTCGAGGACGTTCGTCTTCCCGTCCGCACCGGTGAAGACCACGAGCTTCTGCCCGAACGCGTGGACCGTGTGGGGCTTGCCGTCCTTGTACTTCTCGGCCAGCCCGAGGCAGTGCCACCCCCGGGCGAAACGGGAGGAGATCGCCTCCGCCTCGATGGCGCGGACGGCGTCCGACTCGGTTGCGGTCACGGTGGATCATCCCTTCAACGATGGATGGGTGATTCGAACGTTAGGTCGCAGGTCACCGTCCCGACCGGCGAGTCCCGGTGGCCGGGACGCACGGCCCCGCGGCGACACGGCAGCATGGTCTCCTGCAAGGGCCGTAATAGGGAAGACGGGAGCAGGGATGAGCAACGAGGTCCTGGAAGCCGTGCGCGGGCTGCTGCCGGGCATCGCCGAGCGGGCCCGGTCCGTCGACGAGAAGGGGAGCATCCCCGCGGAGACGATCCGCGAGCTGTCCGCCGCCGGCGTGTTCCGGATGCTCCAGCCCGCCCGGTACGGCGGCGCCGAGGACGACCCGGTCGCCTTCTTCGAGGTCGTCCGGGAGATCTCCGGGGCCTGCGGCTCGACCGGCTGGGTCGCCGCGATCCTCGGCGTCCACTCCTGGCACCTCGGCCTGTTCCCGGACGAGGCGCAGCGGGAGGTGTGGGGCGCCGGCCCCGACACGCTGATCTCCTCCTCGTACTCGCCCATCGGCCGCCTCACCCCGGTGGAGGGCGGCTACGAGCTGAGCGGCCACTGGTCGTTCTCGTCCGGTGTCGAGTTCGCGTCCTGGGCCCTGCTCGGCGCCCTGGTCGTCGGCGCGGAGGGGCGCCCGGTCGACTTCATGACGGTGCTCGTCCCCGCCCAGGACTACGAGATCCGCGAGGTGTGGGACTCGATGGGCCTGCGCGGCACCGCCAGCGACGACATCGTCGTGGAGGGCGCGTTCGTCCCGTCCCACCGGGCGATGCGCAACTTCGAGCAGGCCCAGCTCCGCAACCCGGGCCGCAAGGTCAACGGCGGCCCCCTGTACCGGATGCCGTTCGGCACCATCTTCACCAGCACCGTCACCGCCAGCGTCATCGGCATGGCGGCGGGCTGCCACGAGCGGTACGTGACCCGCATGCGCGACCGGATCCGGCTCAGCCTCGGCGGCGGCCGCTTCGTCGAGGACCCGCACGCCCAGGTCGCCGTCGCCCGCGCCGCGTCCGAGATCGACGCCGCGATCCTGCAGACGGACCGCAACGTCCGGGAGATCCACGAGTACGCGGCCCGCAACGAGAAGATCCCGATGGAGCTGCGGCTGCGCGCCCGCCGCGACCAGGTGCGCGGCACCGAGCGCGCCATCGAGGCGATCGACATCCTCTTCAAGACCGCCGGCGGCAACTCCCTGCACCGCGGCAACGTCATCGAACGCGCCTGGCGCGACGCCCACGCGGGCAGCGTGCACGTGGCGAACGACGTGGAGCACGCCCTGTCGATGTGGGGCCGCGGCGTCTTCGGCCTGAAGGTCGAGGACAACCTGGTCTGAATCCGGCGCACGCCCCCTAGGAGAGGCGTGCGCCGGATACCCGCCGGGAGGCCCCCTTCAGGAGGACCTTCAGGAGTTGGTGCGCGCGGCGGGGCGGTGGTGGTGGAGGTGCCGGAGCGCCTTCGCGAACGCCCGCGCGTGCGCGGCCTCGTCCCCGGCGATCTCCGTGAAGAGCGCCGCGGCCTTGAGGTTCCCCTCGGCCCGCGCGGTGCGGGCGAAGCCCGGATACATCTTCGTGGCCTCGTAGGTCTCGCCGGCGATGCTCCGGCGCAGGTTGTCCGCGGTGCTGTGGACGAATCCGGCGAGCACCGCCTCCCCGGCGAAGTGCTCGGTCAGCTCCACCGCGGCGGCGCGCCGGAACAGCTCGGCCACCTTGGGGTGGCGGGCCTTCGCGTGCTCGGCGTACAGCGTGTACTTGGCGTTCGCGAACGCCTCGCCGCGCATCGCGGTCTCCAGGTTGCGGAGCGTCCGCTTCGACCGCACCTTCGGCTTGCCCGCGACGACCTTGACGGGTTCGGCCATGAGCCCGGCGGGGACGTCCCCGCGGTGGTGCGTGACGGCGTACAGCGCCTTGGTGAAGTCGCGGGCGTGCCGGGCCTCGTCGCGGGCGATCTCGCTGAACAGGCGGGCGGCGTTGTAGTCCTTGTCCTCCCGCGCCTCCCGGGCGAACCGCGGGTACATGCGCGTCGCCTCCTCCCGCTCGCCCGCGATGCTCTCGCGCAGGTTCGACGCGTCGTCGCGGACGAAGCCGATGAGCCGGGCCTCCTGGGTGAAGTGGTCGTGGAGTTCGGTCCGCGCGGCATCGTCGAACAGGCGGCGCACCTTGTCCAGGCGCTCGTACCCGGCCTGCTTGGCGTAGAAGTGGTAGCTCGCGTGCGCCATGGCCTCACCGTGCATCGCGGTGAGCGTGTTCTCCCGGGTCTTAGGGTGGTTCTCCGTGGCGGACGCGGCCTGCGATGGGATCGCCGCCCCGATCATCATCGCCGCCGCGCAGGCGATACCGGCGCAGGTCCGGGTGAGCCCCGATGCGGTCATCCTCTGCCCCTCCTCGATCGTGCGACCGGCGACAGAACCGCCACCGGTCACGCAATGAACACATTCGACTACAGTGTGTGTATAACACTGGTCGCATGCGCTACCCGGAACAGACCGCGATTCGGTCAAGGCGGACGGCGAATCGGCCGCGAGGAGGCGCCCATCCGGTGCCGGCGGGCGCGTGGCCCCGTCCGGTCGGGGGACGGGGCCGCGCGCTCCCGGTCAGCAGGTGCTGGGCGGGGCTTCGCCGTTCTGGATCGCCTGGGCGAACGTCAGGGACGTCTCGAAGGACGCGTTGATGGCGCCCCGGTGGTCGGCGCCCTCGAACGGCCGGTAGGCGATGCCGCCGTAGCGCTTGCAGAGGTCGGCCACGACGTTCTGCGTCGCGGCGGGGGAGACCTCGCGGTCGGCGGTGCCCTGGGCGACCAGCGTCGGGACCCTGACGTCCAGGCCGAGCGCCTCCTGCGCGTTGTAGTACTCCTCGAAGCGGGTGAGGTCGGCGTCGGGGCGGAACACCCTGTTCAGGGGCAGGTTCGCGCTGAGCTGCTTGAGCTGGAAGAGGCAGGCGTCGGTCCGGCCGGCCTTGGCCACGGCCGCGGCCTCGGGCGTCAGGAGGTCCTCGGGGACGAAGGACGGGTCGGCGGCGTGCGCGCCGTTGAGCAGGACGAACAGGAACGGCAGCGCGATCTCGGCCCCGGGGTACTGCGCCTTCACGTACTGCGCGGTCTGGCTCATGGAGGAGCCGGGCGCGATCGCCACCGCGCCCTTCAGCCGGAGGTCCCGGGGCTTCTGGTCCGCCGCCGCCGTGTACAGCGTCGCCTGCCCGCCCTGGCTGTGGCCCGCGACGAACCAGTCGCGCCCGATGCGGTGGTCGGCCTTGCGGGCGGCGCGGACGATGTCGATGAGGGTGTTCGCCTCGCTGACGCCGTTCATGTACGGGTGCCCGCCGGGCGTGCCGAGGCCCTCGTAGTCGGTCTGGACGACCGCGAAGCCGTTCGACACCCACCTGTCCAGGTACGCCTCGGTGATCGACAGGTAGTCGCGGACCGGGCCGCCGGCGGCGTCGGCCGACGGGGCGCAGTTGTCGGCGGTCCCGGTCGTCCCGTGCGCCCAGCTCAGCACGGGCCAGCCGCCGCGCGGCGGCTCGCCCTCCGGGACGGCGACGGTGCCCGTCACGGTGATCCGCTTCCCGCCCACGCCCTCGGAGGTGTAGGTGACGAACCTGTTGGCGGACGCGCTCGGCAGCGCCGCCAGGTTGGTCAGCGGACGGCTGTCGATCAGCTTGCCGCGCTGCCCCGGCGGCACCCCCTCGCCGCCGGCCCGGGCGGGGACGGCGGCGACGCCGGCCGCCCCCGCGAGGGCGACGGCGGCGACGGCGAGGCCGGCCGAGCGCGCCTTGATCGATTTCACGTGTGGTTCCTCCTGATGTGCTGGACGGCCCGGTAGGCGAACGCCATCGCCGAGCCGATGGGGACTCCGGGGCCCGGGTACACGGGCCCGGTGAACGAGGCACTGGTGTTGCCGGCGGCGTAGAGGCCGGGGATGGGGCGGCCGGAGCCGTCCAGGACGCGGGCGTCGGGGTCGGTGCGCAGCCCGCCCTTCGTGCCGAGGTCGCTGAGCACGACCCGCGCGGCGAAGTACGGGGGCTCGTCGACGGCGACCACGCAGGGCCTTCCGCCGGAGAAGTAGCGGTCGTAGGGGTCCTCGCCGCGGTGGAAGTCGTCGTCGGAGCCCTTCCCGGCGAAGCCGTTGAAGCGTTCCACGGTCTCGGCCAGGACGCCGGCGGGCAGGCCGATCCTCCCGGCGAGCTCGTCCACCGTCGCGGCCCGGACCCACTGGCCGGAGGCGACCTGCTCGTCCATCGCCAGCGGCGGGACGGAGATCGCCGGCAGGCCGCCGGAGCGCGCGTCGAAGATCAGGTGGAAGGGGCCCTCGGCGGCGGCTATCCGCCGGCCCATCTGGTCGTAGGGGAGCGACTCGTTGGCGAACCGCCGCCCGGAGCCGTCCACGATCAGGCCGCCGCGGAACCCGAGCGTGAACGCGGGCCGCCCGTCCGGGGTGAGCAGGCCGGGGCAGAACCACGCCTGGTCCAGCAGCCCGGTGGACGCGCCGATCCGCACGGCGGCCTCGATGGCGTCGCCGGTGTTCGCGCCGTCAGGGGCCATCGTCCAGTCGGCGGCGCCCGGCACGCCGTGCGCGGCCCGCAGCCCGGCGGACGACTCGAATCCGCCGGCCGCCAGCAGCACGCCGCGCGCCGCCCGCAGCCGCAGGGCGCCCGCCTCGACGCCGGCGACCCGGCCGTCCTCCATGACCAGGCCGGTCAGCGGCGTCTCGGTCCGCACGGAGCCGTTGCCGGTCGCGGTGAGCGCCAGCAGCAGCCGCCCGATCAGGGCCCGCCCCTGCGCCATCGGCTTGTCCGAGTGGCCCCGGCCCGCCCGGTCGCGGTCGACGGGCGGGCGCACCAGGTCCGCGAGCTCGCCGAGATCCTCGACCGGCAGCTCCAGCGGGACGAACGACCGCCCCATGTCCAGGCGCCCGGGGGCGGCGAAGTAGTCGGGGAACGCCTGGAACGTGAACTCGAGCGCGGGGTCGCTCTCCAGGAACTCCACCAGCTCGGGAGCGGTCGACAGGAACGCCTCACGGCGCTCCTCCTCGTCATCGCCGAGCAGGGCGCGCAGGTAGGCGCGGGCCCCCTCGGTCGAGTCGCCGATCCCGGCGCGCTGCTGCACCGCGGTCCCCGGCAGCCAGATCGCCGACCCGGAGTAGGCGGACGTCCCGCCGAGCACCCGCGTCTTCTCCAGCACCACCGTCCGCAGCCCGGCCGCCGCCGCGGCCAGCGCGCCCGCCATCGCACCGGCGCCCGACCCGGCCACCACCACGTCGTATTCGTCGTCCCACCGGGTGTTTCCCACGTGACATCCCCTCCCGATCTCGGCGCGCGCACAACGTAAACGGGGGCCGAGCCGCGGCGGGACGCGCCGTCCCACTGACCGGTATCGGCGATCGCGGGGACGGCGCGGAATCCGGATATTGTTCCTTGTCAGCACACGGATGGACCCGGAGGGAGGGCCGTGGCGAGGATCGCAGCGGCGAGGGCGTCCGCCGAGCCGAGCTCACCCGAGCAGCACGACCGGCGGCAGCGCATCCTGCGCGCCGCGTCGCGCATCGGTGCGGAGAAGTCCCTCGAACGCGTCCAGATGCACGAGGTGGCGAAGGCGGCCGGCGTCGCGATCGGGACCCTGTACCGCTACTTCCCGTCCAAGGTGCACCTGTTCACCGCGGTGATGGCGGCGCAGGTCGACCGGCTCCGCGAGCAGGTCGGCGAGCCCGCGCCCGGCGTCGCTCCCGAGGACGCGGTCGCCGACATGCTGGTGCAGGCCAGCCGGAACCTGATGGCCCAGCCCGTGCTCTCGGCCTCCATGCTGCACGCGTCCAACACCGCGCACGTCGCGACCGTCGCCGACACGATCCACATCGACAGCACGTTCCGCGACATCCTGCTGCGCGCCGTCGGCATCGAGGTCCCGACCGCGCAGGACGTCACGCTCGTCCGGCTGCTGATGCAGTGCTGGTACGGGGTGCTCCAGTCGAGCCTGAACGGCCGCGCGTCCATGGCGGACGTGGAGAGCGACATCCGCCTCGCCTGCCGGCTCCTGCTGGCGCCCCGGTCCAACGCCGCCCAGACCTCCCAGTGATCGGGACGGCCCCTGCGGACGTCCCGGGGGCGCGGCTAGCGTGCCGCCATGAATCGCTATGACGGCGTGAAAGTGCTGCTCACCGGGGCGGCGTCCGGGATCGGGCGGGCCACGGCGATCCGCCTCGCCACCGAGGGCGCCGCGGTCTACGCCGTGGACATCTCCGAGAAGGGCCTCGCCGAGACCGCCGGGGCGGTCACCGGGCCCGGCACGGTCACGACCCGCCCGGTCGACGTGACCGACGAGGACGCCGTGATCGCCGCCGTGGCGGACGCCGCCGCGACGCTCGGCGGCATCGACGTCCTCGTGAACGTGGCGGGCGTCCACAAGACCACCCCGATCGAGACGCTGACCGTGGCGGACCTGAACCGGCTGTTCTCCGTCAACCTCGTCGGGACCGCCCTGTTCTGCCGCGAGTCGCTGAAGCACCTTCCCGACCGCACCGGCGTGATCGTCAACACGGCGTCGCTGTCGGCGACGCAGGGGAACCCGTTCATGACGGCGTACTCGGCGTCCAAGGGCGCGGTCCTGGCGTTCTCCCTCAGCCTCGCCGCCGAGCTGGCCGCCCGCCGCATCCGCGTCGTGCCGATCTCCCCGGGCGCCGTCGACACCCCGCTGACCAGGGCGTCCGACATGTTCCCGCCGGGCCTCGACCTGAACTACTTCACCAAGATCCGGTCCTACTACGGCGCCGCCGACCCGGAGATGATCGCCGCGGCGATCGCGTTCGCCGGCTCGTCCGACGCCGCCTACTACACCGGCGCCGACTTCCGGGTCGACGGCGGCGCACACACCTAGGAGGCAGATCATGGCACGCACCATCGCCGTCAGCGGTTCCGCGTCCGGCATCGGCGAGACCCTCGCCGGGCAGCTGCGGGACCAGGGCGACACCGTCATCGGGATCGACCTGCGCGACGCCGACGTCTGCGCCGACCTCAGCGTCCCGGAGGGCCGGGCGAGCGCGGTCGCGGAGACGCTGGACAGGGCCGGCGGGCGGCTCGACGGCGTCGTCGCCTGCGCCGGGGTCTCCGACTTCACGATCATGCCGGTCAAGGTGAACTTCTTCGGCGTCGTCGGCCTGCTGGACGGCCTGCGCCCGGCCCTCGCCGCGGCCGAGGCGCCGCGCGCGGCCGTGGTCGGCTCGATCTCCGGCACCCACCCGGTGGACGACGACGTCGTCCGCCACTGCCTGGAGCTCGACGAGCCGGCGGCGATCGCGGCGGCGACGAAGGTCGAGGAGAGCGGCTACGGGGGGCAGCTGTACCCGTCGTCGAAGTCGGCGCTCGCCCAGTGGATGCGCCGCGTCAGCGTCACCCCCGAGTGGGCGGGCGCCGGCATCCCGCTGAACGCGATCGCGCCGGGCGTCGTCCTGACGCCGATGAGCGCCCCGCTGTTCGAGGACGAGGGCATGGTCGAGGTCATGAAGGAGGCCGTCCCGATGCCGCTGAACGGCTTCGCCGGCCCGGAGGTGATCGCGGAGGCGCTGCGCTGGCTGGTGTCCCCGGCCAACACCCACATGACCGGCCAGGTCATCTACGTGGACGGCGGCGCCGAGGCCGTCCTGCGCGGCCCGTCCGACTTCTGAGGTGGAACACCGGCGGCCGCCCCTCGCGCCGAAGGCGGCCGCCGGTGGGTCTGCGGGCGGGCTCAGTACTTGCTGGTGCCCGTGTTGTCGAGCGCCGCGACGCTGTAGGCGGCGTAGGTCCTGTGCGCGTCGCGGTCCGCGAAGTACGGGGTGACCTGCGCGCCGAACTCCTCGACGGAGAAGACGCCGTCGGCCGCGGTGAACTTCTCCTCCACGGTCGGCGCGGCCATCAGCGCGACCATGTCGCCGTAGACGACGAACACCTGCCCGCTGATCTTCTCGGCCGCGGGGGAGGCCAGGTAGCCGACGAACGTGCCGACCCGCTCGGGGGCCATGGCGTCGAGGCCGCCGGGCGCGGTGCCCTCGGCGAAGGTCGCCTCGGTCATCGCGGTCCGGGCGCGGGGGCAGATCGCGTTGGCGCGGACCCCGTAGCGGCCGAGGCCGGCGGACGTCGACAGCGTCAGCGCGACGATGCCGGCCTTGGCGGCGGAGTAGTTCGGCTGGCCGGCGGACCCGAACAGGAACGCCTCGGACGCGGTGTTGACCACGCGTCCGTAGACCGGGCCGCCGGCGGCCTTGCTGGCGGCGCGCCAGTGCACGGCGGCGGCGCGGGACAGCGACGCGTGCCCCTTGAGGTGGACGTGGATGACGTCGTCCCAGTCCGACTCGGACAGGTTGAACAGCATCTTGTCGCGCAGCACGCCCGCGTTGTTGACCAGGACGTCCAGCGAGCCGAACGTGTCGACGGCCGCCGACACCAGGGTGTCGCCCATCGACCAGTCGCCGACGTCGCCCTTCACCGCGACGGCCTCGCCGCCCGCCTTCCTGATCTCGGCGACGACGTCGTCGGCCGCCGGTCCCATGTCGTTGACCACGACGTTGGCGCCCTGCGCGGCGAGGGCGAGGGCCTCGGCGCGGCCCAGCCCGGCGCCCGCGCCGGTGACGATGGCGGTACGGCCCGCCAGGGACAGGTCAGCGTTCATCGCAGCCTCCGGATCGATGTTCAGGTCGCAGGCCGGAGGCTAGTACGAATTCTAGTTCTGCTCCCCGGCGCCGTCCCGCTGAGTGGGTATTCGCAGGCCGCGTGAAAGGCGAAGACCGCTGAGTGGGACGGAACTTGCCCCACGATGAGAATGAATTCTAGTCTCGCCGCCATGACGCTGAATCTGGCGACCCTCTTCGAGGCCGTCGCGGCGGCCCTGCCCGACCGCACGGTGCTGGTCTGCGGCGACCGCCGGCTGACCTACGCCGACCTGGACGCGCGGGCGGACGCGGTGGGGCGGCGGCTGCGCTCGGCCGGCATCGCGCCCGGCGAGCACGTGGGTCTCCACATGCTGAACGGCATCGAGTACGTGGAGGCGCTGCTCGGCTGCCTGAAGATCCGGGCCGTGCCGGTCAACATCAACTACCGGTACACCGACCGCGAGCTGCACCACCTCTACACCGACGCCGGGCTCGCGGGCCTGGTCGTCGACGACGCGTTCGCGCCGGCCGCCGCCCGCGTCGCCGGGGAATGCCCCGCGCTGCGCGCCGTCTCCGTCGTCCGGACGGGCGAGACCGCCGAGAAGCCGGAATGGCCGTCGGGCGTCAGCGTCGGCGACTACTCGTCCGAGCCCGGCGAGCCCGACCCGTCCCTCCGGGAGGGGCGCTCCGCCGACGACCACTACGTCCTCTACACGGGCGGCACCACGGGCAACCCGAAGGGCGTCGTCTGGCGGCACGAAGACTTCTACATGGCCGCCCTCAAGGGCGGTAACCCGTACGGACCGCCCCGCCTCAGCGCCGAGGAACTGGCCGCCGAGGCGAAGAACGGGTTCGAGCTCAGCTTCCTGCTGACGATGCCGCTCATGCACGGGGCCGCGTCCTACACGCTGCTGATGGCGCTGCTGACCGGGGCCAGGACGATCCTGATGCGGCGCTTCGACGCGATGGACGCGCTCCGCGCGATCGACCGCGAGAAGCCGATGATCGTCGCGGTGGTCGGGGACGCGATCGCGCGGCCGCTCGTGGACGCGATCCGCGCGCACGGCGCCGAGTACGACCTCTCGTCGTTCAAGGTGCTCGGCTCGGGCGGCGCCATCCTGTCCCGCAGCGTCCAGGACGAGTACGCCGAGCTGATCCCGGACATCCACATCAACAACGGGTTCGGCGCGTCCGAGTCGGGCGTGGACGGCAGCATCAGCGTCGGCGCCGACGGCCTGATGCGGCTCGGCGCCGACGCCAGCGTCACCGTCGTCGGCGCGGACATGAAGCCGATCCCGCCGGGCTCGGACGAGGTCGGCTACGTCGCGCGCTCCGGGCACGTCCCGCTCGGCTACCACAACGACCCCGAGAAGACCGCGCGGACGTTCCCCGTCGTGGACGGGACGCGCTGGTCGGTCCTCGGCGACATGGCTCGGGTCGAGGCCGACGGCACGGTCGTCGTCCTCGGCCGCGGCTCCGGCTGCGTCAACACCGGCGGCGAGAAGGTGTTCCCCGAGGAGGTCGAGCAGGCCCTCAAGGCGCATCCCGCGGTGATGGACGCGCTGGTCGCCGGCGTCCCCGACGACCGCTTCGGCGAGCGCGTCGCCGCCGTGGTGGAGCTGCGCCCCGGCGCGTCCGCGACCGCCGAGGACCTGCGGGAGCACTGCCGCGCGCACCTCGCCGGATACAAGATCCCCGCGCTGGTGGCCTTCACGGACGCGGTCGTCCGCTCCCCGTCCGGCAAGGCCGACTACCGCTGGGCCAAGCGCGTCCTCACCGAGAAGAACTAAGGCCCGCCCAGAAGGACCAAGGCCCTGCCGACAAGAACCAAGGCCCACCGACAAGAACCAAAAGGAGACCTTCCATGCCAGAGGCCGTCATCGTCGATGCCGTCCGGACGCCGGTCGGCAAGCGCCGCGGCGCCCTGTCCGGGCTGCACCCGGCCCGGCTGCTGGGGCTGACGCAGCGCGGGCTGCTGGACCGCGCCGGCGTCGACGCGGCGACGGTCGGGCAGGTCGTCGGCGGCTGCGTCACGCAGGCGGGGGAGCAGTCCAACAACGTCACCCGCAACGCCTGGCTCTACGCCGGGCTGCCCTACACGACGGCGTGCACGACGATCGACTGCGCGTGCGGGTCGTCCCAGCAGGCCGTGCACATGGTCGCCGGGCTGATCGCGTCCGGGGCGATCGACACCGGCATCGGCTGCGGCGTCGAGGTGATGAGCCGGGTGTTCCTCGGCCAGGCGCTCACCCCGGAGACCGGCAGCCCCGCGCCCGAGGACTGGGACATCGACTACCCGGACCAGTTCACCGCCGCCGAGCGCATCGCGAACAAGCGCGGGATCACCCGTGGGGCCGCCGACGCGTTCGGGCTGTCGTCGCAGGCCAAGGCCAAGGCCGCCTGGGCGGACGACCGGTTCGCCGGGCAGGTCCTCCCGGTCGAGGCGCCCGTCATGACCAAGGAGGGCCCGACCGGCGAGACGGCCGTGGTCACCCGCGACCAGGGGCTGCGCGACACGACCGCCGAGGCGCTCGCCGGGTTGAAGCCGGTCATCCCGGACGGCGTCCACACCGCCGGGAACTCGTCCCAGATCAGCGACGGGGCCGCCGCGGTGCTGCTGATGTCCGCCGAGCGGGCCGCCGAACTGGGGCTCCGCCCCCGCGCCCGGATCGTCGCGTCCGGGATGGTCGGCTCCGACCCGTACTACCACCTGGACGGGCCGATCGACTCGACGCGGCACGTTCTGGCGCGGGCGGGCATGAAGCTGTCCGACATCGACCTCGTCGAGATCAACGAGGCGTTCGCGTCGGTCGTGCTGTCGTGGGCGTCCGTGCTCGACGCGGACATGGACAAGGTCAACGTCAACGGCGGCGCCATCGCGCTCGGCCACGCGGTCGGCTCGACCGGGGCCCGCCTCATCACGCAGGCCGTGAACGAGTTGGAACGGTCCGACCGGTCGACCGCCCTCGTCACGATGTGCGCCGGCGGCGCGCACTCCACGGCCACCATCATCGAACGGATCTGAGCATGACCATCGGGTTGACCGAGGAGCACCGCGACCTGCGCGACGCCGTGCGGGCCTTCACGTCCCGGCACGTGACGCCCGCCGTGGTGCGCGCCGCCGTGGACGCCGAGCGCGAGAAGCCGCCGCCGTTCTGGGACGACCTCGCCGCGCAGGGGCTGCTCGGCCTGCACCTCCCGGAGGACGCGGGCGGCGCGGGCTACGGGCTGGTCGAGCTGGCCGTCGTCCTGGAGGAGCTGGGGCGGGCCGTCACGCCGGGGCCGTTCCTGCCGACCGTCCTGGCGAGCGCCGTGCTGTCGCGCGCGGGGCACACCGGGCACCTGCCGTCCCTGGCGGACGGCAGCGCGTTCGGCGCGGTGGGCCTGGACGCGGGGAGCCTCGCGCTGACCCGCTCCGGCTCGGGCGCCACGGTGACCGGCGTCTCGGGGCCCGTCCTGGGCGCGCCGCTGGCGGACGTCCTCATCGTCCCCGCGAAGGACGGCGACGGGACGGCCTGGGTCGTCCTGCCCCGCGACGCCGTCGCCGTCGACGAGCTGCCGAGCCACGACCTGACCCGCCGCCTGGCCACGATCTCCTGCGACGGCGCCGAAGCGCCGGTCCTCGACACCGGCACGCAGGGCGTCCGCGACCTCGCCGCGGTGCTGTTCGCCGCCGAGGCGTCCGGCCTGGCCGACTGGGCGACGGCGACCGCCGCCGGCTACGCCAGGGTCCGCGAGCAGTTCGGCCGCCCGATCGGCCAGTTCCAGGGCGTCAAGCACCGCTGCGCCCGGATGCTCGCGCACGCCGAGCAGGCCCGCGCCTGCGCCTGGGACGCCGCCCGCGCCCAGGACGAGCCCGACCCGCGCGAGGCGTCGCTCGCGGCGGCCGTGGCCGGGGCGACCAGCGTCCAGGCCGCGTTCCAGACCGCCAAGGACTGCATCCAGACCCTCGGCGGCATCGGCTTCACCTGGGAGCATGACGCGAGCCTCTACCTGCGGCGGGCGCAGACCCTCCGCATCCTGCTCGGCTCCACCGCGTCGTGGCGGCGCCGGGTCGCCCGCCTGACGCTGGACGGCGTCCGCCGCGAGCTGAGCGTCGAACTGCCGCCCGAGGCCGAGGAGGTCCGCGCCCGCGTCCGGGCCGAGCTGGAGCCCGCGAAGGCCCTGGACGGCACGGAGCGGCTCACCTACCTGGCCGACCGCGGCTACACCTCGCCGCACCTGCCCGCCCCGTGGGGCAAGGGCGCGGACGCCGTGGCCCAGCTCGTGATCGCCGAGGAGATGCGCGCCGCCGGCCTCCGCGCGCACGACATGATCATCGGCAACTGGGTGGTGCCGACGCTGATCGCGCACGGCTCGCCCGCCCAGCACGAGCGCTTCCTGCCCGGCTCGCTGCGCGGCGACGTCCGCTGGTGCCAGCTCTTCTCCGAGCCGGGCGCGGGCTCCGACCTCGCCGCGCTGTCCACCCGCGCGGAGAAGGTGGAGGGCGGCTGGAAGATCACCGGCCAGAAGGTGTGGACGTCCATGGCCCGCGAGGCCGACTGGGGCATCCTGCTCGCGCGCACCGACCCGTCCGTCCCGAAGCACAAGGGCCTGTCGTACTTCCTCCTGGACATGAGGTCCCCGGGGATCGACATCCGCCCGCTGCGCGAGCTGACCGGCGACACCCTGTTCAACGAGGTGTTCCTCGACGGCGTCTTCATCCCGGACGACCTGCTCGTCTCCGCCCCCGGCGACGGCTGGAAGCTCGCCCGGACGACCCTCGCCAACGAGCGCGTCTCGCTGTCGAACGACTCGTCCCTCGGCAGCGGCGGCGAGGCCCTGCTCAAGCTGGCGGCGGACGCCGACGACGAGCGGCTGACCACGCTCGGCGGCATCCTCTGCGACGCCCAGTCGAGCAGCCTGTTCGGCCTGCGCACCACGCTGCGGTCCCTCGCCGGCGGCCAGCCGGGCGCCGAGTCGAGCATCGGCAAGCTGATCGGCGTCGAGCACATCCAGCAGGTGTGGGAGACGGCCATGGACTGGATCGGCCCCGACGCGCTCTCCGGACGCGGCGAAGGCGGCATGAAGGATCCGACCTGGATGTTCCTGAACTCCCGGAACATGTCCATCGCGGGCGGCACGACGGACGTGCAACTGAACATCATCGGGGAGCGCATCCTCGGCCTGCCCCGCGACCCGGTGGCGTGATGGCCATCGACCTGCGCTCGGAGTTCCAGGCCCCCGCCGTGGACGCGGCCGCCGACGCGGCCCGCCGGGTGATCGACGCCCTGGTCCGGTCCGGCGGCATGACGGACGCCGACATGTCCGCGATCGCCGACCGGCTCAACGCCGTCGCCGACGACCTGGAGGCGGCGGCCCCGCCCGTGGCGGACCGCCTGGTCGACATGTGGCGGGGCGACGGCATCACCCGCCACGACCCCGTCGCGGGCCCGGAGAACCCGATCGCGCCGCCGCTCGAATACTCGGCCGTGGACTCCCGCACCATCGAGGCCGTGACGACGCTGGGCCTGCCCTACCAGGGGCCGCCGTCCTGCGTGCACGGCGGAGTGTCCGCACTGCTCCTCGACCACACGCTGGGCGTGGCCAACGGCTGGGCGGGCGTGTCGGGGATGACGGCGGAGCTGACCCTCCGCTACCACCGCACGACCCCGCTCTTCGAGCCGCTCACCGTGACCGCCCGCCAGGTCTCCGTGGACGGCCGCAAGATCCGCACGACGGGCGAGATCACGGCCGGCGGCGGGACCTGCGTGTCGGCCGAGGGCCTCTTCATCGCCAAGCACCCGCCCCGCCCCCGCTGACCGGCCGCTCCACCACCCACACGGGTCGGCGCACTCCACGCCGACCCGCATCACCTACAGCCTCCACCACCCCGAAGGCGACGCCGCCTGGCCCGTTACCACCAGGTGGACGGGAACATCAGGTGCTTGAGCTCTGGATGACCCCCCTCCGTCCGGTCCGCCGCGATGATCGCCCGCGTGAAAGTCCGTTGATCTGCGGCGTGTTGTTGTTTTCGGTGCGCTCATAACAACGACATGCCGCAGGTCAACGCGCCCGGTCAACGAGCCCACCGCCTGCCTGGCCGAGCAGGGGGAGGTAGCGGTCGAGGCGGGCGGCCGCCTTGAGCATGGCGAGGCCTTGGGCGGTCAGCTTCCGCCGCCAGTCGTCCAGGGCGCGGGCCAGTTCGCCGGTGCCGCCCGCCGACCGGATCTGCCGCACGACCACGGAGATCTGCTCTAGGGGGTAGCCGCCGCGCCTGAGAAGGCGGGCGAGTTCCGCGTCGCGGACGCGCCGCCGCGTGCACCTCGGTGTAGACGCGGTACCCGCTGGGGGTGCGCTCCGCGGGCGGGACGAACCCGTCCCGCTCGTAGTTGCGCACCGCCTGCGCCGAGATGCCGTGCTCGCGCGCGAGGTCGGAGGGCCGGTAAGTGATCACCGGTCCGAGACTCTACAGCGCGCCGCGCCGCCGGTCAGCGCGCCGGACGGTGTTCGTAGACGCTGACGTGGCGCCAGGCGTCGGCCGTGAACGGCTCGCCTTCCCAGCCCGCCCACCGCTCCCGCAGCCGGAGCCCCGCGATGCGGGCCATGAGGTCGAACTCCGGGGGATGGGCCAGGCGGAGCCTGATGGGGTCGAAGACGACGCCGTCCGCGCTGATGCGGACGTGGTTCTTGTCGAGGATCTGCGTCACCGGGTCGTACCGGCACACGTCCAGGCCGACGGCGTCGACGTCGATGTGCGCGGGGTCGACGAACTGGTGACCGGGCCTGGACGGGGCGGTGGGGACGCGGCATTCGAGGACGAACACCCCGTCGCGGGCAAGGTGCCGGGCGGCGTTCTCGAAGCAGCGGACCTGGCCGTCCTGGGTGAGGACGTTGCCGATCGTGTTGAACACCAGGTAGACGAGCCCGTAGGTGCGCCCGGTGGCCGCGCGGGACATGTCGCCCATGGTCACCTCGATCCGGTCGCCGTCCGGCTTCTCGCGCATCCGGGCGACCATGTCGGGCGACTGCTCGATGCCGTCCACCCGCACGCCGGTCCGCGACAGCGGCAGCGCGACGCGCCCGGTGCCGACCGCGAACTCCAGCGCGGGACGTCCGGCGGCGAGGCCGGCGAGGAACGCGGCGGTCTGCTCCTCGTCGCCCCGGGTCTCCTCGGCGTCGTAGCGCTCGGACACGTCCTTGCCGAAGCTGGCCCGCGGGTCGAAGCCGCTCATGTCGTGATGTGTCATGGGAAGAGTCCACGCCGGGCGGGCGCGGCGGCCAACGGATGTAGCGTGGGGCTTAATGATCAGCTTCGGGCTCGGCGTCGAGGACCTCGCGGACACGCGGTTCGCCCTGTCCCCGCTGGACGACACGCTGCTGAGCCTGCGCGTGCTCCGCGAGCCCGGCCTGCAGGCGCTGCACCTGCCGTGGCGCAGGTCCGCGCTCGCCCGGCTCGACCCGCGCGACGTGGGGCTGCTGACGTCGCTGGTCGGGACGCGGCTGGCCGTCCCGGACTTCCTCGGGCCCCGGCCCGCGACGTTCGCGCCGGTGTTCGAGGAGCAGCTGGCCCTCGTCCGGCGGACGCCTCCGGAACGCGTCCGCCGGGACATGGAGGCCGCCCTCGTGCGGGCGGCGCCCCGCGACGATGAGGCGGCCGCCCGGCTCCGCGACGAGGCGTGCGACGCGCTGCTGCGGTACTGGCGGGCGGTGCTCGAACCGGTCTGGCCGCAGATGCGGCTGGTGCTGGAGGCCGACATGACCTACCGGGCGCGGCGGCTGGCGGTGGGCGGCGCGCGCCTGCTGTTCGCCGACATGCACCCGAACCTGGCGTGGCGGGACGGCGTGCTCCGCATCGACAAGATGGTCGGGCACCACCACGTGCCCGCGGCCGGGCGCGGGCTGCTCCTCATGCCGGCGGTGTTCGCCCACAAGCCCGCCCCGCCCGTCCACCCGGACCAGCCGCCCAGCCTGCTGTATCCGAGCCGGGGCGTGGCGAGCCTGTGGACGCCCGCGCCGGCGCCGGATCCCGCCGCCCTGGTGCCGCTGCTCGGCGCCCGCCGCGCCGCGCTGCTCGCCCTCCTGGACGAGCCGCTCCCGACGGTGGAGCTCGCCCGGCGCCTGAAGGTGACCCCCAGCGCCGTTTCGCAGCACCTGCGGGTGCTGCACGGCGCGGGCCTGCTCGCCCGTGCCCGCGACGGGCGGCACGTCCTGTACCGGCGGAGCCCGCTCGGCGACCGCCTCCTCAGACCGTGAGCGGGGGTCAGCCGGCCAGGCGGCGGCGCATCTCGGCGTCGTAGTCGGCCATCGGCCGGAGGCCCACGGCGGCGCGGCGTCCTTCGAGGTTCTCCGGCTCCTTGCGCGTGTCGCGTGTCCGGCCGTTTCGCTGGTCCGTGCCCGCTACGTCCATTCCGCCCGGAAGAGCTGGTGCGGGAGGCCGTCGCTCCAGCGGCCGGTCGCGGCGAGCGACGCGGTGAGGCGGCCGAGTTCGTCCGCGGCCATGACACCGCGTTCGCCTTCGACGACGACCACGACGTTCTCGTCGGCGTGGTCGATGTACGGGTGGCCGGTGTGGTTGGTGGAGACCAGGCAGGGCCGCACCCGGGCCGGGCCCAGCGCGGCGGCCGTCTCCGCGGGGAGCAGTTCGCGCAGGAGGGTGAGCGCCGGGGCGATGTCGTCCTCGGCGCCCCCGGTACGGACCCACGCGGCGATCTCGTCGCGCGTGCCGAGCGGGTTGTCGAGCAGGCTGGTGCCCGAGCACTTGATGTACCAGCGGCCGTCGGGGTAGCGCAGCGGCGTCATGACGATGCCGCCGTAGAGGAGTTCCTCGCCGCGCTGCTTGTAGTACATGATCCCGGGCAGGTCGACCGCCTCCGGGCCGGGGACCTCGATCAGCACGACGGTGGCGCCGAGCGTGTCCATGGCGAGCCTGCGGGGCAGCAGTCCGCCCGCGTTGGTCGACGCTCCCGTGGCGACGACCACCGTGTCCGCGGTCCACGACGTGCCGGACCGGGCGGTCAGCCGGCGGCGGGGGCCGTCGGCCGCGATCGCCGTGATCTCGTCGCGGACGAGCGTCG
This sequence comes from Actinomadura monticuli, assembly GCF_041463655.1. Taxonomy (NCBI): domain Bacteria; kingdom Bacillati; phylum Actinomycetota; class Actinomycetes; order Streptosporangiales; family Thermomonosporaceae; genus Actinomadura; species Actinomadura monticuli. The sequence continues at coordinate 508,057 of NZ_JAXCEI010000002.1, read as the reverse complement.
CGCCGGCGGCGGTGGCGGCGGCCAGTTCGGCGGTGGTGAGGTCGCGCGGGTTGACGATGAACGCGTCCCGCTGCACCACGCATTCATGGCCCGGCTCGAAGGTCAGGTGCGGGTACCGCTCGCGGAGCCGGGCCTCGGAGAGGTGCTCGACGGGCTGCCCGACATCCTCGGCGTTCCGCACCAGCCTGCCGAGGTCGAACCATTCGGACGGCGTGCCGCCGTCGAGGGCGGCCGGCATGACGGCGAGCGAGTGGACCGGCCGGGTGAACTCCACTCCGGTGCGCCGCGCGAGTTCGCCGAAGCGCCGGATCGAGCGTGCGGCGAGCAGTGCGGCGACGAGCGGCACTTCGAGGACGTGCCCGAGCCGTCCCTGGTCGTAGTGGCCGGACCACACGCCGTCGTGGCCGGCGAAGTCCGGGGGCTCCGCCGGGCCGACGATCAGGACGCGCGCGCCCCGGTCGGCGAGGTGCCGGGCGGTGGCGGCACCGATGGGGCCGGCGCCGACAACGGCGACGTCGAATCCGGTGTCTTCCTGCATGGGGTTGCCTTTCACTCGGTGCACGCGGCGGACTCAGTGCACGCGGCGGGTCTGGGAGACGGTGCGGTGCAGGTCGACACCTAGTCGCGGCACGACCTCGTGCAGGAACGGCTGCGGGTCCACGCACGCCTCGGGCGCGAGGACACCGGTCCGGTCGATCTCCCCGTCGACGAGCCGGCGCAGGAAGGCGGCAGCGGGGATCGCCGTCATGTCGCCCTTGTCCTTCAAGAACTTCTTGGTCATGTCGTGGTGCATCTCGATGACCACGGACGCCGCGGCGCCGTCCTTCTCGCCTTCGGCGCGGATGTGGAACGCGGCTCCGATGGGGTCTCCGGAGATGTCGACGCCGACGGCGCGCTCGCCCTCCGGCGTGCAGAAGTGCCGGGCGAGGAAGGACTGCGGCGACAGGGGGAGGCCGCCGCGTTCGGGGCTCATCAGGCCGAGTTCGGCGAACCGGCGGTAGATCTCGTTGCCCTCGCTCTGCCACCAGGTGAACCGGCAGGTGGCCTCCTTGAGGCCCGGGATGAACCGGGGCAGCGTGAGCGGCTCGGCGTGCCCGAAGTAGCCGAACTCGCGGAGGCCGTACGGGGCGAGCAGTTCGAACGTCCTCGGATCGCCCCACGCGGGCACCTTGCGGTACTCGCCGCCGAGGAACTGGGTGACCTCGCCGCTGAGCGAGTGGAACATGTGCTCCAGGATGGTCGGCCCGAGGTTGGGAACGAACGGGAGGCCCATGACCACGTGGACGGCGTCCGCGCGGTCGAGTTCGTCGCACGCCCAGCGCGCCATGAGGTTGGTCATGCCGGGCGCAGAGCCGCAACTGGTGAGGACGGTGACGCCCGCCGCCTTGGCCCGCTCGTCGTACGCGGGGTCGGTCACCAGGGCCTCGGCGACGTCGAATTCGTCGCAGATGTCGATGTAGTGCGCTCCGGCGCCGATGGCGGCGTCGATGATCGGCAGTGCGAAGCGGTAGAACGGGCCCACGCCGTTGAAGACCACGTCCGCGCCGGCGACGACCGCGGCGATGCTCTCCGGGTCGGTCGCGTCGAAGCGCGCGTGGCCGGCGCCGACGGCCGCGCCGAGGGCCTTCGCGCGGTCGCCGTCGAGGTCGGCGACCACCAGGTCGTCGATTCCGTCGAACGCGGCGGCGCTGCGGGCGACGCGGCTCGTGACCGAGCCGCAGCCGAGTATGGCGACCTTCACGTGGACCTCCGGGGAAAGGGCATGCGTCCAGAGCCGGCGGATCGCCGGTGGCGGGGCCGGGCTGCGGACGGAGACGGGTACCGGTGGACGGCATCGGCCGCACACCGGAACGGTGGGAATCGCCCCGGTGGAAAGCCGACGGCCTGACCACCGCGGGGCATGGTCCATGATGGGACCACCTTGAAGCTAAAGTCAACACTATGACCCTTTTGGTGGATCGAGATGAGCGACGGCACGACGCGGCCGGCCCCCGCAGCGCACACGTCACCGGCGGACGCCGCCGAACCGCCGCGTGAACGCGTCCGCACCGGCGGTCGCAGCGAACGGGTCCGCCAGGCCGTCGCGCAGGCCGTCCTGGACCTTCTCGCCGAACGCGTCGTCGACTTCGGCCCCAGCGAGGTCGCCGCCCGCGCGGACCTCAACCGCAAGACCATCTACCGCTGGTGGCCCACCTTCGCCGACCTGGTCCGCGAGGGGCTCAACGCCCATTCCAGCACCGTCGAGGTGCCCGACACGGGCTCGTGGGAGCGGGACATCCGCGAACTGGCGCACCGTCTCGCGGCGTTCTTCGCCGGCCCCGTCGAGGTCGCCACCAACGCGATCATCGCCGCGCGCGGCACGCCCGAGTTGAGCGCGCTCATCGTCGAGCACTTCGAGCCGATCCAGGAATCCTGGCGATCCGTGGTCACCCGCGGCATCTCCCGCGGCGAGGTCCACCCGGACTGCTCACCGGAGGCAGTGCTGAACACGCTGGCGAGCCCGCTCATCCTCACCCCGCTCACCCGGCATCGGTCCGCCACCCGGCAGGAGGTCGACACCCTGGTGGACCTCGTCCTCCGCGCGACCCGCCCCTGAGGCGCGCCGCAAGCAGATCGAGACCGAAACCTCCTGATCTCGGGGCGTCGAGTCAGGACACCGAGTCCTCGACCTGCTTGCGCAGGACCTTCCCGGTCGCGTTGCGGGGGAGCGGGTCGGTCGTGATGTGCCAGCGGGACGGGACCTTGAAGTAGGCGACGCGCTCCTTCATGAACGCGGTCAGCTCCTCGGCCGTGGGCGGGTCGCCGGCGGCGACGACGACCGCCGCGACCTCCTGGCCGAGGTCGGCGTGCGGGATGCCGACGACGATGCACTCGGAGACCCCCGGGTACTCGGCGAGGATGTTCTCGATCTCGACCGGGTAGACGTTCTCGCCGCCGCGGATGATCAGGTCGGAGCGGCGGGTGGTGAGCCGCAGCCGGCCGTTGTCGATCACGCCGATGTCGCCGGTGCGCAGCCACCGGTCCGGGTCGATGCTCGCGGCGGTGGCCTCCGGGTCCCGCCAGTAGCCGATCATGTTGAAGGCACTGCGGGCGCAGACCTCGCCCTCGGTGCCGTCAGGGACCGGCTTGCCCTCGGGGTCGCGGATCTCCACCTGGACGCCGAGGTTCGGGGCCCCGAGCGTCCCCGGCGCCTCCGCGAGGTCCATCGGGGTGGCGACGGAGATGGCGGTGCACGACTCGGTCAGCCCGTAGCTGTCGACGAGGGCGCCGCGCGCCGGCGGGAACACCGACTGGAGCCGCTCCTTGAACGCGGGCGAGGACGGCGCGGAGGCCAGCGCGAACGCGGTCAGCGACGACAGGTCGTACTTCGACAGGTCGTCGTGCTGCATCATGCGGTGCGCCATCGTGGGGACGGCGCCCCAGTTCGTGACCTTCTCCCTCTCGACCAGGCTGAGCACCTCGTCCACGTCGAAACCGCCCATGTGCATGACCACGGCGGTGCCGGTGGCGAGGCGCGGGACGGCCAGGTTGTGCAGCGACGCGATGTGGAACAGCGGCAGCGCGAGGAGGTAGCGACGGGAGGAGGCGTCGATGCCGAACGCGCCCATGATGGCGTCGTTGTACCGGTGGTACTCGATCACCGAGGTGAGGTTCCGGTGCGAGTGGACGGCGCCCTTCGGGCGGCCCGACGTGCCGCTCGTGTACAGGATGACCGCGGGGTCGTCCTCGGCGACGTCCGGGACGTCCAGCTCCGCGCCGGGGTAGCGGGAGGTCAGCGAGGGGACGTCCTTCTCGATCGTCAGCACGTCCTCGGAGATCAGCGCGGCCCGCTTCGCGTCGGCGATCACGATCTTCGGGTCGGTGTGGCCGAGCGCGTACTCGATCTCCTGCGCCGTCCACCAGGCGTTGTAGCCGACCGCGACCGCGCCGGCGGCGATCGCCGCCCAGAACGAGATGATCCACTCGGGGCTGTTCGCGGCGTTGATCGCGATGCGGTCGCCGGGCCGGACGCCGAGGTCGTCCCGCAGCGCCTTCGCCATCGACGCGACGGCGGCGGCGTGCTCGGCGAACGACAGCCGGCGGGACGCGGTGACGATGTAGTCGCGGTCGCCGTGGGCCGCCGAGCGGGCGAGCACCTCGCCGAGGCTGCGGGCCCGGTTCGCGAACACCGGAAGGCGCGTGCCGAGCACGTCCTCCTCCCGCAACTCGAACTCGCCGCCGGGACCGGTCAGCTTCGCGATCATCTCCATCGGACCCCTCCTCCTCGCCGGAACGGTCCATTGTGCGCTGGGGCACACCGGCGCCACCAGGGTATTCCGCTCAGCGGGACGGTCACGGACCGTGTCCCGCCGAACTCATTCCCGCTGAGCGGGACTGGGCCTTTTGCGTGCGCCGCGTCACATCACCATGACCGCACCAGGACTGAGCAGACCGGACTGACCAGGCATGACCTGGACGGGCCGGGCTGGGCGCGCAAGCAGGACTGAGCGGAGAACCAATGGCAAGCCTCAGCGACAAGGTCGCGATCGTCACCGGAGCGGGACAGGGCGTCGGGCAGGGCATCGCGCTCGCGCTGGCCTCCGAGGGCGCCGCCGTCGCGGTGCTCGGCCGCACGGCGGCCAAGCTGGACGCGACGTGCGAGCTGATCCGGGAGCGCGACGCGAGGGCCGAGCCGTTCGCGTGCGACGTCGCCGACACCGAGTCGATCCCCGGCGTGGTGGATCGGGTCGCCGAGACGTTCGGCGGCATCGACATCCTCGTCAACAACGCCTACTCGGGCTCCTTCGGCCCGCTGCTGGAGATGAGCGACGCGAAGTTCCGGAAGGGGTTCGTCACCGGCCCGTTCGCGGCGTTCGCGTTCATGAAGGCGTGCCACCCGCACATGAAGGCGCGGGGCGGCGGCAGCATCGTCAACCTGGTCACCTCCGCCATGGTCCGCTGGGACCCGGCCACGTACGGCGCCTACGCCGCCGCCAAGCAGGCCCTCCGGTCGCTGACCCGCACGGCCGCGGCCGAGTGGGGGCCGGACGGGATCCGCGCCAACAACATCGCCCCGCACGCCCTGTCCCCGGGGCTGAAGTGGTGGGCGGAGAACAACCCCGAGGCGGCCGAGGAGTTCCGCAAGACGATCCCGCTCGGCTACATCGGCGACTGCGAGGACGACATCGGCAAAGCCGTGGTCGCGCTCGTCCAGCCGGCGATGCGCTACCTCACCGGGGCGACGATCCCGCTGGACGGCGGCCAGGCCAACTTCGGCTGACGCCGCCCCGTTCCGCGCTGACCTTCCCCCGCGTCCGAGCGACCCCGCCCAAGCGGGGCGCGACAACCCGCAGCACTCCATAACTCGCAGCACCCCCCGTCTCCCGGCGCCAGAGGGTCGCCGGTAGACGCGGATTACCCACGAACCCCGTCCCCCGCCTGCCCGAAACACCACTTGCCGCCGCGGCGGCCAGTGAAAGGAGTACGACCTATGAAGGTCGACAAGATCGGACGCCTCGCCGCAGGCGTCCTCGCGGTGGCGCTCGTCACCGCGTCCTGTTCCAGCGAGCGTTCGGGCACGGACGGCGTGTCCGAAGGCACCGGCTCGGACGGCGGCGGCGCCGCGGCGAGCAAGGCGTTCGGGACGCTGCCGTCCCCGTGCGGCCCCGGTGACGCCAAGGGCAAGACCGACCAGGGCATCACCGACGACGCCATCACCATCGGCTTCGGCGACGACCGCGGCTTCTCCGCGGCGCCCGGCCTGTCCAAGGAGATGGGCGACGCCGTCGCCGCGATGATCGACTGGTGCAACCAGCAGGGCGGCATCAACGGACGCAAGATCAAGGGCAACCAGTACGACGCCGCCTACATGCAGTCCGCGAAGGTGATGCAGGAGGCCTGCAAGCAGGACTTCATGCTCGTCGGGCAGGGCTTCGCGATGGACGAGGCCGCCGAGCAGTACCGGGTGGCGTGCAAGCTGCCGACCGTCGCCGGCTACACCGTCGGCCCGAACTCCTCGATGGGCCCGATGAAGTACGAGGCCGTCCCGTACCCGGTGGACCTGATGAACATCGGAGGGCTCCGCCTCGCGGAGAAGCTCTTCCCCGACTTCAAGGACAAGACGGACATCCTCCAGTCGACGTCGCCCGCCGTCAGCACCGGCAACAACAAGATCGCCAGTGCCATGAAGGACATCGGCGTCAAGCGCGTGGACTGCGGCGTCCGGCTGAACGACAAGGGCGAGAGCAGCTACATGCCCTTCGCCGAGAAGATCAAGGACTGCGGGGCGAAGGTCCTGTGGTCGTCCGACTCGCCCGACCCCGGCCAGTTCAGCCTGCTGGAGTCGATCGAGCGGGCCGGCGCGGAGCCGAAGTACGTGTTCGAGTCGACCTGGTACAGCCCGCTGGTGTCCAAGTGGAACACCTCGGGCGCCGGTGACAACCTGCACATCGGCATGATCTTCCAGCCGCTGGAGAACGCGGACAAGGTGCCGGCGGTCAAGCAGTACGTGGACGCCGTGAACGCCAAGAAGGGCAAGATCGCCATGCTCGGAATGCAGGCGACCTCGTCCTTCCTGCTGTGGGCGCAGTCCGCGCAGAAGTGCGGCTCGGACCTCACCCGGCAGTGCGTGATCAACGAGCTGTCGAAGGTGCACGAGTGGACGGGCGGCGGCCTGCACGCGCCGACCGACCCGGGCAACAACAAGCCGGCGTCCTGCTCGCTCATGGTGAAGCTCAACAAGACCACGTTCGAGCAGGTCATGCCGAAGAACGCCGGCGAGTTCGAGTGCGGTCCCGAGTTCGTCGTCAAGACGGACCCGAAGACCTGGGGCGCGAAGCTGAACGACGACCGGATCTCGACGAAGTTCCTGACCGGCGACGTCATCAAGCCCCAGTCCTCCTGATCCGACCCGCCGGAGGCGGTACCACATGGCGGTGAGCAAGTGACGACGTTCCTCACGTACACGATCCTGGGCCTCGTCCTGGGGTCGGTGTACTCCATCGCGGCCTCGGGCCTCGTACTGACGTACAACACCTCGGGCATCTTCAACTTCGCCCATGGCGCGCAGGCGATGTTCGGCACGTTCCTGTACTGGCACTTCACCGAGCGGTGGGGATGGCCGGTGTGGCTCGCGCTGATCGTCGTGATCGGTTTCGTCGGTCCTGCGATGGGCGCCGCACTGCACGCCGCGATCATGAAGGGGCTGCGCGGCACCGCCGACGTCACGAAGATCATCGTGACGGTGGCGGTGCTGCTCGGCACCGTCTACCTGGCCCAGTGGATCTGGAACCCGGACGAGGCCCACACCGTGGACATGTTCTTCGGTGCGGGCGCGAAGATCACGCTGGCCGGCGTGGTGATCCGGTACCACGAGATCGTCTGCCTGGCCGCCGCCGTGGCGATCGCCGTCGGGCTGCGGGTGCTGTTCACCCGCAGCCGGACGGGCGTGGTCATGCGCGGCTCGGTCGACGACCCCGACCTGCTGCGCCTCAACGGCCACGACCCCGAGCGCGCCGCGATGCTGTCGTGGGCGCTCGGCTCCACCCTCGCCGTCCTCGCCGGGGTCCTGATCGTGCCGATCAGCGGCGGCGGCCTGGACGCGAACATGCTCACCCTGCTGGTGATCGACGCGTTCGCGGCGGCGATGTTCGGCCGGCTGCGCAGCATCCCCCGCACGTTCGTGGGCGCGATGGTGCTCGGTCTGGCCGCCAACTACGTGCTCGCCTACCTGCCGTCGGCGGGCACGTTCACCGGCAATCTGCGCGTCTCGCTGCCGATGATCCTGCTGTTCGTGGTGCTGGTGGTGCTGCCGCAGGACCGGCTGCGCGGCGCCGCGATCCGGACCCGCGAGCGGTACCGGGTGCCGACCGTCCGGGGCGCGGCCGTGTGGGGCCTCGTGCTCGTCGCGGTCGTCTACCTCTACAGCCTGCTGCTGTCGGACGGCGCGATCACCACGTTCTCGCTCGGCATGACGTTCGCGATCATCGCGCTGTCGCTGACCGTCCTGACCGGCTACGCGGGCGAGCTGAACCTCGCTCCGCTGGCGTTCGGCGCGGTCGCGACCGTCGTGGCGTTCCACGCCGGCGTGGTGGGCACCGGCCTCGACGCGCGGATGAACATCCAGGGCGTGCTGCTGGCCGTCGCGGCGGCGGCGATCGTCGGCGGGCTCGTCGCACTGCCCGCGCTGCGGCTCCGCGGCCTCTACCTGGCCCTCGCGACGATGGCGTTCGGCGAGTTCCTGTCGAACATGGTGCTGCGCGACACCACCGAGCACGAGCTGTTCGGGATGACGTTCACGCTGTTCCCGGACGGATCGCTGGTCATCCCGCCGCTCAAGGTCGGCCCGCTCGACCTGCGGGACGGGACGACGTCGCTGATGACCGCAACGGTCCTGTTCGCGCTGATCGCCGTCGGGCTCGCGGCCCTTCGCAACAGCGGGTACGGGCGGCGGCTCGCGGCGATGAAGGACAGCCCGGCGGCCTCGGCGATGCTCGGCCAGAACCTGGTCCGGCTGAAGCTGAGCGTCTTCATGATCTCCGCGGCGATCGCGGGCCTCGGCGGCGTGCTGATGTCGGCCGCGACCGGGACCGTCGCGCAGGAGAACTTCACGTTCCTCGGCAGCCTCGCCTTGCTGATGCTCGTCGTGGTCGCGGGCATCGGCTACATCAGCGGCGCCCTGTTCGGGGGCCTGATGGCGGGCGTCGGGTCGGCGGTGCTCGTGTCCACGTTCAGCGACCTGGCGCTGGACAACGAGGGCATGGCCACCATCTACACCACGCTCGGTCACCTCATCATGGTCAGCACGGCGCTGCTCGGGATGGGCGTCGGCAGGAACCCGAGCGGTTTCCTGCACGACCTCATCGAGGGCTACCGGGCGACGCGGAACGCCAAGCCCGTCCTGTACGGGGCGGCGGCGCTGTGCGCCGTCCTCTACCTGCTCGCGCTCACCGGTGTGATCGGGACGTGGACGTTCGCTCTGGTCGCGCTCTGCGTGGGCATGCTGCTGCCGGTCTTCGGCCGCATGTACCTGGACGAGGGGCGGCGCGACCGCCCGACTCCGCTGGAGCTGATCGGCGTGGACGAGCCCTACACCGACGAACTGCGCGCACGCCTCGACCGCGAACTCGGCCTGCCCGCCGTCCTGGAGAAGGGAGGTTCTCGTGCCACTGCTTGAGACACAGGGCATCACCGTCCGGTTCGGCGGCAACACCGCCGTCGACGATGTCGGCCTCACCATGGCCGAAGGCCAGATCACCGGCCTGATCGGACCGAACGGCGCCGGCAAGACGACGATGTTCAACACCATCACCGGCTTGCAGAAACCGGCGTCCGGCCAGGTTCTCCTGGACGGCGCCGACATCACCAGACTGTCCCCGGCCAAGCGCGCGCGGCGCGGCATGGCGCGGACGTTCCAGCGCCTGGAGCTGTTCCTGTCGCTCTCGGTCCGCGACAACGTCCGCGTCGCGGGCGACATCCTGCGCAGCCACAGCCGCAAGCGCTTCGACCTGGACGAGCGGACCGACAGGGTCCTCGAACGGACCGGGCTCACCGACATCGCCGACCGCGATGTGTCCGACATCCCGATCGGACGGGCCCGCGTCGTGGAGGTGGCGCGCGCGCTGATGACCTCACCGCGCGTCCTGCTGCTGGACGAGCCCGCGTCCGGCCAGACCGAACGGGAGACGGAGGCGTTCGCCGAGATGCTCACCGGCCTCGCCGGTGAGGGCCTGACGATCTGCCTCGTCGAGCATGACCTGCCGCTCGTGATGAAGCTGTGCTCGACCATCCACGTCCTCGACTACGGCGCGCTGATCGCGTCCGGCACGCCGGCGGAGATCAAGGAGTCGCCCGAGGTCATCGCCGCCTACATCGGCACCGAGGAGGCATCGCATGGCTGACCCGAAGGCGGTCCCCGCGCCGCGCACCGCCGCCGGGGAGGCGAGCCCGGAGCCGCTGCTCGAGCTGGTGGACGTCCGCGCGGGCTACGGCGCGATCGAGGTGCTGCACGGCGTCGACCTGGCGCTGCGGCCCGGGTCGCTGCTGGCGCTGCTCGGCCCGAACGGCGGCGGCAAGTCGACCACCATGCGCGTCTGCGCGGGCCTGCACGCCCCGACCGGCGGGGAGCTGCGGTTCGCCGGGCGCAAGGTGAACGGCATCTCGGCGCAGGACGCGGCCCGCCTCGGCGTCTGCTCGATCCCCGAGGGCCGCGGGATCTTCCCGAACCTGACGGTGCGGGAGAACCTGTGGGCCGCCACCGGAACCGGCGCGAAGCTGGAGGATCTGGAGGAGAAGGCGTACGCCCGCTTCCCCCGCCTCGGCGAGCGCCGCCACCAGCTCGCCGGATCCATGTCCGGCGGCGAGCAGCAGATGCTCGCGCTGTCGCGCGCGCTCGGCACCGACCCGGCGGTGCTGCTGCTCGACGAGCTGTCCATGGGCCTCGCGCCCATGATCGTCACCCGGATGTACGAGACGGTCGCCGAGCTGGTCGAGGGCGGCCTGTCGGTGCTGGTCGCGGAGCAGTTCGCCCGCGCCGTCCTGCCGATCGCCGACACCGCCGCGCTGATGCTGCACGGGCGCGTGGTGGCGGCCGGCCCGCCCGAAGAGATCGAAGACCGGCTGTCCAGCGATTACCTGGGAGGTTGACCCATAATGCTCACCGAGGAACGACGCCAGCAGTTCAAGGACGACGTGGCGGGCCAGAAGCTGAAGACCGACCAGTCCCGCTTCGACGGGGTGCTCCGCATCGTCGGTCTCGTCGCGATGGTGGCCGGCGTGGCCGGCGTCTTCATCGCCTACAACGTCTCGCTCGCCAAGGACGACATGCGGGACGTGGGCTCACTGCAGACCCTCGCCCTCGGGTTCCTGGCGGTGACCGTCCTCGGCGCGGCCCTGTACCTCGCCGCCGCCGTCACCCGCGTCCTGCGGCTGTGGCTGCTGCGCCAGCTGGTAGAGCAGCAGGCGCAGACGGACCAGATAGCCGCCGCCCTCCGCAAGGACGCCTGACCCTCACGTTGACCTGCGGCGAGTCGTTGTTATAAGCCACCGGATAACAACGACACGCCGCAGGTCAACGAAGCGGCGGGCGAGAGGCCGCGGGGCCGACGCTCCCGGTCAGCGGGATGCCCGGAGTGCCCGGACGGCCCGCTGATTAACGTCTAGCCCAGATGGAGGACTCTGAATGAACGACGCGAAGCCCGACGTGTCCAAGCTGCCCAACGTGCCTGACGTGCCTGACGTGCCCGATGTGTTCGCCCCCGCCAAGCTGGGGCCCGTCACGCTCCGGAACCGCACCGTCAAGGCGGCGACGTACGAGGGGCTGACCAAGGACGGCCAGGTCACCGACGCGCTGATCGACTTCCACGTCCGGCACGCGCGCGGCGGCGTCGGGATGACGACCGTCGCCTACTGCGCGGTCGCGCCGGAGGGCCGCACCGACCGCCGGCAGATCTACTGGCGCGAGGAGGCGATGCCCGGCCTGCGGAAGCTGACCGACGCCGTGCACGCCGAGGGCGCGGCCGTCCAGGCGCAGATCGGGCACGCGGGACCGGTCGCCAACCCGAAGAGCAACAAGCTGCCCGCGCTCGCGCCCAGCCGCCACTTCCACATGACGACGCAGACCTTCACCAAGGCCGCCACGCCGGCGGACCTGAAGCGCGTCGTCGAGGGGCACGCCCGCGCGGGCACGATGGCGATCGAGGCCGGTTTCGACTCGATCGAGATCCACATGGGGCACAACTACCTGACCAGCTCGTTCCTCAGCCCCAAGGTCAACCACCGCAAGGACGAGTACGGCGGGTCGCTGGAGAACCGGGCCCGGCTGGCCCGCGACATCGGCCGCGCCGTCCGCGACGCCGTCGGCGACCGCATCGCGATCACCGCGAAGCTGAACATGGACGACGGCGTGCCCGGCGGCTTCTGGATCGACGAGGCCATCCAGGTCGCCCGGTGGCTGGAGGCCGACGGCTCCGTCGACGCCCTGCAGATGACCGCCGGCAGCTCCCTGCTCAATCCGATGTACCTGTTCAAGGGCGACGCGCCGCTGCACGAGTTCGCGGCTGTGATGAAGCAGCCGACCAAGCTCGGGATCAAGCTGATCGGCAAGCACTTCCTGAAGTCCTACCCCTACGAGGACCTCTACCTGCTCAAGGACGCCCGCCAGATCCGCGCCGCGGTGAAGCTGCCGATGATCCTGCTCGGCGGCGTCACCGACAGGGCCGGCATGGACACCGCCATGGCGGAGGGCTTCGAGTTCGTCGCGATGGCGCGCGCCCTGCTGCGCGAGCCCGACCTGATCAACCGGATCAAGGACGACCCCGCGACCGAGTCGCTGTGCATCCACTGCAACAAGTGCATGACGGCGATCTACGGCGGCACCCACTGCGTCCTGTCCACCGAGCCGGCCTGGGGCAGCGCGAGTGCGTGACGAGACGATCGCGGGGATGCTGCTGGCACGGCTGGGCGACGACAGGCCGGGCCTGCGCAGCCGCGAGCGCACGTGGACGTGGGACGAGGTCGTCCGGGAGAGCGCGGCGCGCGCGTCGCTGGCGCGGGAGCTGCGCCGGGACGGGCCGTTCCACATCGGCGTGCTGCTGGAGAACGTCCCCGAGTACATCCTGTGGCTGGGCGCGGCGGCGCTGAGCGGCGCGACGATCGTCGGCGTCAACTCGACGCGGACCGGCGCCTACCTGGAGCAGGAGGTCCGGCACACCGACCTGCAGCTCCTGGTCACGGACCGGGCGGGGCTGAAGCTCCTGGACGGCCTCGACATCGGCGTCCCCCGCGACCGTTTCGTCCTGATCGACGACGGCGGCTACCCGGCCCGGGTGGACGCCCACGCCTGCGAGCCCGCGGCCGACGCGTCGGTCACCCCCGGGACGCAGCTGCTGCTGCTGTTCACGTCCGGGACGACCGGGGCGTCCAAGGCGGCGCGGTGCTCGCAGGGCCGGCTCGCCGAGCTGGGCCGCGACAACAGCGCCAAGTACGACGTCAAGCGCGACGACATCAGCTACTGCTCGATGCCGCTGTTCCACGGCAACGCCCTGATGGCGCTGTGGGCGCCGTCGCTCGCGGTGGGCGCGACCGTCGCGCTGGCGCCGAGGTTCTCCGCGTCCGGGTTCCTGCCGGACGTCCGGTTCTACGGCGCGACGTTCTTCACCTACGTCGGCAAGGCGATCGGGTACGTGCTGTCCACGCCCGAGAAGCCCGACGACGCCGACAACACCCTCACGCACGGGTTCGGCACCGAGGCGTCCCCCGAGGACAAGGCCGAGTTCCTGCGCCGCTTCGGCGCGAAGCTCGTCGAGGGCTACGGCTCCAGCGAGAGCGCCGGCATGATCAAGCGGGACCCGGCCGCGCCGCCGACCGCGTTCGGCCGCCCCGCCCACGACGGCGTCCGGATCGTCAACCCGGAGACGCGCGAGACGTGCGCCCCGGCGGTCCTGGACGAGCACGGCCGCGTCACCAACGCCGAGGCCGCCGTCGGCGAGATCGTCGACGTGCACGGCGCCGCGAAGTTCGAGGGCTACTACAACAACCCCGAGGCGGACGCCGAACGCGTCCGGCACGGCTGGTACTGGACGGGCGACCTCGGCTACGTCGACGGCGACGGGTTCCTGTACTTCGGGGGGCGGTCCGGCGACTGGATCCGGGTCGACTCGGAGAACATCTCCGCGCTGCTCACCCAGAACGTCGTCCGCCGCCACCCGAAGATCGTGGACGCGGTCGCGTTCGGCGTCCCCGACCCGCGCTCCGGCGACCAGGTGATGGCCGCGATCGAGATCCCCGAGGGCGTCGAGTTCGCCGACCTGGACTTCGCGGCGTTCCTCGCCGCCCAGGACGACCTCGGCACCAAGGGCGCGCCGCGGTTCGTGCGCGTCTCGCACGCGCTGCCGACGACCGGTTCGGGCAAGCTCAAGAAGAAGGAGCTCCAGCTCGACGGCTGGCGCACCGCCGACCCGGTGTTCCGGTGGGCGGGCCGTGCGGTCAAAGGAACGGGGGCGCCCGAGTACGTCCTGATGACCGAGGCGGACAAGGCGGCGCTCCGCGCGGAGTTCGTCGCCGCCGGCCGCCGGCGCTTCCTCCCGTGAACGGCAGAAAGGGCAGGTATGGATCTGCGTGAGTCCGACGCGCATCGCGAACTGCGCGCGGAACTGAGGGCGTACTTCGCGGGCCTGCTGCCCGAGGACGTGCGGCGCCGCGCCGGCGAGCAGGGCGTCGGCGGCGACCGGTTCCGCGAGATCGTCAAGATGCTCGGCAACGACGGCTGGCTCGGCTACGGCTGGCCGGCCGAGTACGGCGGGCAGGGCAGGTCGATCGCCGAGCAGTACGTGTTCTTCGACGAGGTGCAGCGGGCCGGGCTGCCGTTCCCGTTCGTCACCGTCAACACGGTCGGCCCGACGCTGATGCGCTTCGGGACGGACGAGCAGAAGAAGAAGTACCTGCCCGGCATCCTCTCGGGCGACATCGTGTTCGCCATCGGCTACACCGAGCCCGAGGCCGGCACCGACCTCGCGTCGCTGCGGACCAAGGCCGTCCGGGACGGCGAAGGGTTCGTCATCGACGGCAGCAAGGTCTTCACGAGCGGCGCCAACACCGCCGACCACATCTGGCTCGCCGCCCGCACCAACCCCGACGCCCCCAAGCACAAGGGCATCTCGATCCTCATCGTCCCGACCGACGCGGACGGGTTCTCCTGGAGCCCGATCCCGACGGTCGGCGGCATGGTCGTGACGTCCACGTACTACAACGGCGTCCGGGTGCCCGCGTCGTCGGTCGTCGGGGACGTCGACGGCGGCTGGAGCCTCATCACCACCCAGCTGAACCACGAGCGCATCGGCCTCGCCGCGCTCGGCGGCCGGATGATCCGGCTGTGGGAGGACGTCCGCGACTGGGCCCGCGACAACGGGGCGCTGGAGCTGCCCTGGGTGCGCGCCGACCTCGCCCGGACCTACGCCCGGCTGGAGGCGATGCGGCTGATGAACTGGAAGATGACCATGGCGGTCGACGCCGGGGAGCTCACGGGCGCGCAGGCCGGGGCCACCAAGACGTACGGGACGGAGACGCACATCTTCGTCCAGCGCACCCTGACCGGGGTGCTCGGGGCGGCCGGGCGGATCCGTCCGGAATCGCCGGGTGCGGTGCTGTACGGGCAGATCGAGCAGCTGTCCCGGCAGGGCATCGTCAACACGTTCGGCGGCGGCGTCAATGAGGTGCTGCGCGACATGGTCGCCGTCCAGGGACTGGGTCTGCCGAGGATGAAGCGGTCATGAGCGACAGCGGTCACGACGACTACGAGGACAGGCTGCAGGCGTGGGTCGGGCGCGAGCTGCTGACCCGCCGCTTCGGGCAGGACCCGGTGAACGTCCCCATGATCCGGCACTGGGTCGAGGCCATGGAGGACGACAACCCCGTCCACCTGGACGAGGACGCCGCCCGCGAGACCGGACGCGACGGCGTGGTGGCGCCCGCGTCGATGGTGCAGGCGTGGACGATGCGCGGCTACGCGGCGTCCGTCCGCCCCGACCCGGCGCCGACCGGGTCGGACGAGCTGACGGCGCTGCTCGCCGAGGGCGGATACACCTCCGTCGTCGCGACCGACTCGGAGTTCGAATTCGTCCGGGAACTGGTGCCGGGCGACCGGGTCAGCGTCGAGGAGGTCGTCCAGTCGATCTCGCCGGAGAAGAAGACCGGGCTCGGCGCGGGCCGCTTCATCTCGACCCTGCGCACCTACCGGGACGCGTCCGGCGAGGTCGTCGCGACGCAGGGCTGGCGGCTGCTGCGCTTCCGCCCCGCTGAGAAGCCGGCGCCGAAGGCGCTGCGCCCGCGCCCCCCGATCAACCCCGACAACGCGTTCTGGTTCGAGGCGGCGCGCGAGCACCGGCTCGTCATCCAGCGGTGCGCGGACTGCAAGTCGCTGCGGCACCCGCCCGGCCCGTGCTGCCCGCAGTGCGGCTCGTTCGCGTGGGACACCGTGGAGGCGCAGGGGGACGGCCACGTCTACAGCTATGTGGTCAACCACCATCCGCGCCATCCCGCGTTCGACTACCCGCTGGTCGTCGCGGTGATCGAGCTGGCCGAGGGCACCCGGCTGATCGCCAACATGACCGGGGTCGCGCCGGCGGACGTCGAGGTCGGCATGCCCGTCGTCCTCGACTGGATCGACCCGGACCCCGACCTGTCCCTGCCGGCCTTCCGCCCGGCCGACGCCGCTAAGGAGAGCTGATGGACTTCACCCTGGGCGAGGAGCTGGAGGCCGTCCGGGACCTGGCCCGGCAGATCTTCGCCGACCAGGCCACGCAGGTGCGGATCAAGGCCGCCGAGGCGTCCGAGCGCGGGCTCGACGAGAGCCTGTGGGCGGAGCTCGGGGACACGGGCCTGCTCGGCGTCGCGCTGCCGGAGGCGGTGGGCGGGGCCGGGCTCGGCGTCGCCGGGCTGGCCGTCCTGCTGGAGGAGCAGGGGCGGGCCGTCGCGCCCGTCCCGGTCTGGCCGGTCGTCACCGCCGCGCTGGCGCTCGCCTCGCACGGGTCGGCGGCGCAGCGGGAGATCCTGCCCCCCGTCCTGGACGGGTCCGTGCGGCTGACGGTCGCGCTGGAGGAGTTCGGGCCGTCCGACCCGGCGTCGCCGCGCTGCGCCGCCGTCCGGGACGGCGACGGGTGGCTGCTGACCGGGACGAAGGCGGTCGTCCCCACACCTTTCGGGACGAGTCACGTGCTGGTGTCGGCCTCCTCGGCGGACGGCCCCGGGCTGTTCCTGGTCGAGACGTCCGCCGGCGCCTGGGAGCACGCCGAGACCACCGCGCACGACAGGGCCGGCCACCTCACGCTGGACGGGGCACCGGCGCAGGCCCTCGGCGAGGGCGCGCTCGCGGAGGCGCTGCGGACGGCCCGGGTGTCGCTGGCCGCCGTGCAGGTCGGCGTGGCCGACGGCGCGCTCCGCATGGCCGCCGACTACCTGGCCGGACGCGAGCAGTTCGGCCGCCCGCTCGCCACCTTCCAGGCCGCGCAGCACCAGCTCGCCGACTGCTACATCGAGATCGACGCGCTCCGCGTCTGCCTCTGGCACGCGATCTCGCTGATCGCCGCCGGGGAGGACGCCGAGACCGCCGTCCTGGTCGCCAAGTGGTGGTCGGACGAGGGCGGGCTGAACGTCGTGCACCGCGTCCAGCACCTGCACGGCGGCATCGGCGTGGACGTCGACTACCCGGTGCACCGCCACTTCCTGTGGGGCAAGCAGCTCTCCGGGACGCTCGGCGGCGCGTCGTCCGACCTCGACCTGCTGGGAGCGGCCCTGTGACGACGGGCACCGTGAAGCTCGACGACGTGACGGTGGGGGAGGAGCTGCCCGAGCTGCGCATCCCGCTCACCCGCACGATGATCGTCGCGACCGCGCTCGCGAGCCGCGACTACCAGGACGTCCACCACGACCCGTCGCTCGCCGTCGAGCGCGGTTCCAAGGACATCTTCATGAACATCCTGACGACCAACGGGCTCGTCGAGCGGTACGTGACGGGCTGGGCCGGGCCGGGCGCCGTCGTGACGGCCATCAAGATCCGCCTCGGCGCGCCCAACTACCCGGGCGACACCATGGTCCTGACCGGCACCGTGGCGGGCAAGCACGACGACGGCCGGGTCGAGGTCGCGGTGCGCGGCGTGAACGAGATCGGCCCGCACGTGACCGGCACGGTCGTCGTGCGGCTGCCCTCCGTCCGAGCACAGGGGAGTGACTCATGAGCGTCCTGCCAGGGGCGGCCGCGATCGCCGGGATCGGCGCCACCGAGTTCTCCAAGGAGTCCGGCCGCAGCGAGCTGCGGCTCGCCTGCGAGGCGGTGCTCGCCGCGATCGTGGACGCGGGCCTCCAGCCGTCCGACGTGGACGGGATGGTGACGTTCACCGCCGACACCAGCTCCGAGATCCACATCGCCCGCAACCTCGGTATCGGCGAGCTGAAGTTCTTCTCCCGCATCGGGCACGGCGGCGGCGCGGCGTGCGGCACCGTCCAGCAGGCCGCGATGGCCGTCGCGACCGGCGTCGCCGACGTCGTCGTCTGCTATCGGGCGTTCAACGAGCGCTCGGGCACCCGCTACGGCCTCGGCCAGGCGAACCGGCCGATGGACGTCAGCGCCGACAGCGCCGCGTACGCGTGGATGAACCCGTTCGGGCTGTCGACCCCCGCGCAGTGGGTCGCGATGTTCGCCCGCCGCTACATGTACGAGTACGGCGCGACGAGCGAGGACTTCGGCCGCGTCGCCGTCGTCGACCGGGCGCACGCCGCGACGAACCCGGCCGCGTGGTTCCACGGCCGCCCGATCACCCTGGCGGACCACCAGGCGTCCCGCTGGATCGCCGAACCGCTCCGGCTCCTCGACTGCTGCCAGGAGAGCGACGGCGGCCAGGCCCTCGTCGTCGTCTCCGCCGAGCGCGCCCGCGACCTGCCGCACCGTCCCGCGCTGATCTGGGGCGCCGCGCAGGGGTCCGGCAACGACCAGCACATGATGACGAGCTACTACCGGTCCGAGATCACCGGCATTCCGGAGATGGGCCTGGTGGGACGGCAGCTGTACGCGCAGTCGCGGCTGACCCCGGCCGACGTCCAGGCCGCGATCCTCTACGACCACTTCACGCCGCTGGTGCTGCCGCAGCTCGAAGAGCTCGGCTTCTGCGCCAAGGGCGAGGCCAAGGACTTCATCGCCGACGGCAATCTCGAACTCGGCGGCCGGCTGCCGGCGAACACGCACGGCGGCCAGCTCGGCGAGGCGTACATCCACGGCATGAACGGCATCGCGGAGGGCGTGCGGCTCGTGCGCGGCACGTCGGTGAACCAGCCGGGGGACGTCCACAACGTCCTGGTCACCGCCGGAACCGGCGTGCCGACCAGCGGACTGATCCTGGGAGCCGACGCGTGACCGGGCGAAGCGAGCCGGGGGGTGCGGGGGGCCGCCCCTCCACGGGCGGCAGGAACGAGTGGCACGGCAAGGACCTCGGCACCAGGACCGTCGGCTACGACGAGACGCAGGCCATCCTCTACGCGCTCGCCGTGGGCGCCGCCGCCTCCGACCTCGATCTGGTCTTCGAGGAGAGGCTGCGCGTCCTCCCCACGTTCGCGCTGACCCTCGCGCAATGGGCGCCGGACGTGCTCGGCTCCGCCGGGGCGTTCGACGTGCGGACGGCCGTGCACGGCACGCAGCGGCTCCGCGTCCTGAAGCCCCTTCCCCGCTCGGGCAGCGTCGAGATGACGGCCCGCGTCGCCGAGGTCTGGGACAAGGGTTCGGCGGCCGTCTTCGACGTGGCCGTGGAGAGCGAGTACTTCGCGGCGACCTGGTCGCTGTTCGCCCCCGGCCGCGGCGGGTTCGGCGGCGACCGGGGGCCGTCCGCCCGCCGCCGTCCCGAAGCGGCCCCGTCCGGAGAGCTGACCGTCCGGACGGCCGGCAACCAGGCGGCCCTCTACCGCCTCCTCGGCGACCGCCACCACCTGCACATCGACCCGGAGGCGGCGAAGACGGCCGGAATGCCGCGCCCGATCATGCACGGCCTGTGCACGCTCGCGGCGGCGACACTGCCGATCGCCGCTTCCCTGGGCGCGCACCCGGCCGACCTGGTGGAGCTCGAAGGCCGCTTCGCCGCCCCGGTGTTCCCCGGCGACGCGCTCCGGATCGAGACGTGGAAGGACGACGGCCCGGCGGTCCTCTTCGAGGCCGCCGCGGACGACAGGACGGTCATCTCGGCGGCCCGCGCCCGCTTCGCCTGAGGGCCGCGGGCCTCACCCCGTGGCGGTGTCGCCCTCGTCGCGGGGCAGGGCGCCGGGAAGCTGCCTGCGGGAGCTGATCCCGAGCTTGGTGAAGATCTTGCGGAGGTGCCACTCGACGGTGCGCGGGCTCAGGAAGAGCCGGGCCCCGACCTCCGGGTTGGACAGGCCGTCCCGGACGAGCAGCGCGATCTGCTTCTCCTGCGGGGTCAGCTCGTCGCTCGCCGAGGTCTCGTTCCCGCGCTTGCGGACGGTCTCGCCGGTGGCGAGGAGCTCGCGCCTGGCCCGCTCGGCGAACGCCTCCATCCCGATCGCCGTGAACATGCCGTAGGCGGTGCGCAGGTGGGTGCGGGCGTCCACGCGGCGGCGGTCCCGGCGCAGCCACTCGCCGTACAGCAGGTGGGCGCGCGCCAGTTCGGGGCGCAGCAGCGTGCGGCCCAGCCGCTCGATCGCCTCCCGGTAGAGGGCGCCCGCGTCCGCGTCGTCGTCGCTCAGCAGCGCCCGGCAGCGGGTGAGGATCCCCTGGGCCCAGTCGGTGTCGCACGGTTCGGCGGCGTCCGCCAGCTCGTCGAGCGCCCTGCGCGCCGCGGTGTCGTCGCCGACGCGCGCCGCCGCCTCGACGAGCTCGGTCAGCACCCACTGGCCGGTGCACACGTCGGCGGTCCGGACGCAGTCCCGCGCCGCGGCCAGCGCCTCCTCGTACCGGGACAGGCCGTTGCCGAGCACCGCGCCCGCCCAGTGCGCGACCGCCGCGCCGTTCAGCTGGCCGTCCGCGCTGGTCCACGCGATGCTGTCGGCGATCAGCGCCGACGCCTCGGCCTCCCTGCCGCGCAGCGCCGTGAGGTGGAGCCTGGTGTGCTGCGCGATGGGCATGCCCGTCGCGGCGGCGACGGCCTCGGACTCGGCGACGAAGCCCGCCGCGTCCGCGAACTCGCCGGTGAGCAGGCTCGCGATCCCCAGCGAGGACAGGTACATGGGCAGCTCGGTCAGGGCGCCGGCCGCGCGCACCACCTCGGCGGCGCGGGCATAACCGGCGATCATGGCGCGGTCGTCCCAGAGGTAGGGGCTCACGGCGCAGGCCGTCCAGCCCCATTTCAGGATGTCCTCCGGCGGGCACTCCGCCAGCGCCGCCTGCGCCTCCCGCAGCTTGGGGATCGCGGCGCGCCGGCCGCCGGTGACGGCCAGGGCGTAGCCGTCGAGGACGAGATCGAGGGCGCGCGGGCTCCGGTCCGGGGCCGGGAGCGTTCCCATGGCCTGCGAGATCGCCCGCAGGCCGTCCCGGTCGCCGGCGGCGAACGTCGCGCCGGCCCAGGCGAGGAGGTAGGTCTCCCGCGCCAGGTCCGCGTCGAACGGCTCCAGCCGCCGCGCGGCCGCCAGCAGCATCGGCGGCGCCTCGTCGTTGAAGCCCGCCGCGAACGTGAGGCGGCCGCGGACGAGCTGGGCCCGTACCCGCTGGAACTCGCTCCGGGCGCTCCGATCGGCGGTGGCGACGAGCCTGCGCGCGGCGTCGAGATCGCCGGCCCGGAGGCTGGCGTCGGCGGCCGACAGGGCGCGCTCGGCGCGCTTCGACGCGTCGGCGGTCAGCGTCGCGGACCGCTGCAGGAACGCCGCCGCGGCGGCGAGCCCGCCGCGCCCCTGCGCCCGGTCGGCGGACCTCTCCAGTTCGGCGGCGACGTCCTCGTCGGGCCCGGTCGCCGCGGACGCGAGGTGCCAGGCGCGGCGGTCCGGATCGGTCCGCGCGTCGGTGGCCTCCGCCAGCGCCAGATGGGCGGCCCGGCGGTCCTTCTCGGCCGCCGACCCGTACACGGCGGAGCGCACGAGCGGATGCCGGAAGATCACCCGCACGTCGAACGCCAGCAGCCCGTCCGTCCCGCTCGCCAGCGCGGCCGCCGAGGCGATGCCGAGGCGTTCGGCGGCCCGCCGCACCAGGGTGGGGTCGCCGGTCGGCTCGGCCGCGGCGACCAGCAGCAGCAGCCGGGTCTGCTCGGGCAGCTCCTCGATCCGGGTCAGGAAGCTGCGCTCGATCCGTCCCGGCAGCGCGGCGGCGGCGTGCGGCAGGCCGAACCCGCCGGCGAGCTGGGTCACGCTCAGCCCGCTCGACAGCTCCAGCAGGGCGAGCGGGTTGCCGCCGGTCTCGGCCACGAGCCGGTCGCGGACGTGCCGGTCGAGCCGGGTGCGCGCCACCGACTCCAGCAGCGCGTGGGCGTCCTCGGCGCGCAGCCCGGCGACCTCCAGCTCCGGCAGCCCGAGCAGCTCCCGGGCCCGTTCCCGGGAGCTGAACACGAGGCCGACCGACTCGGCCAGCAGCCGGCGGGCGACGAAGCCGAGGACCTGCGCCGAGGCCCGGTCCATCCAATGCGCGTCGTCGACCGCGCACAGCAGGGGGGCCTCCTCGGACGCCTCCGACAGGAGGCTCAGCACCGCCAGCCCGACCAGGAAGCGCTCCGGCGGGGGCCCCGCCCGCGTCCCGAACACCGTCTCCAGCGCGTCGCGCTGCGGCGCGGGCAGGCCGCCCAGCCCGTCCAGCAGCGGCGCGCACAGCTGGTGCAGGGCGGCGAACGGCAGCTCCATCTCGGACTCGACCCCGGCCGCGCGCAGCACCCGCATGCCCGCCGCCGCGTGCTCGGCGTAGTCCAGCAGCGCCGACTTCCCGACGCCGGCGGGGCCGTGCATCAGCAGCACGCGGCTCTGCCCGGTGCGGACGGCCTCGACCATCTCGTCGAGGAGGGCGCACTCCTGCCCCCGTCCGAGCAGCCCGACCTTCTCGCCGTGCCCCGTGCCGTGCGTCGTCTGGTCCACTGCCCCCGCCTCGACTGCGGTCACCGCCGTTAGGCCCGGTCAATTATGTCCGAATCATCCTTGGGCTGGGAGGTACGGCGGCGTCGGCCCGGGGTGCGGCAGGGCCTGGCCGCCGGCACGCCCGCGTCCCGGCGGAACGCGCGGGAAAGTGCCGCTGCCCGGCCCGCCGTGCGGTCCAGGCGGTGCCGAATAAAGGCGCAATAAAATTCGCGGGGACCCGCCGGGATGGCGCGGCGCTCTCCCGCGCGGTGCGGCCGTCATCGGTCGTCGCGGGCTCGATCGGGAGTCGACGGGCCGTGGGACGTCACCGTCCCCGCGCCGGAAGCCCCGCCGCCCGTGAGTTCGCAGGTCGCGGACGTGCGGGCGGGCGGTGACGGCAGCATCCGACCAAGGGCGGGGCCGCGCGTGGGCAAAGCGTGACATTTAACCGCAAATGCCTGAAATGCCACCGTCGCAGTGCCGCCGTTCCCGATCCCCCTCGGGGCGCCCCCCGCCCTGGCCGGGAACGGCCGCGGAAGGGCTCCTCCGATGCGACGCCTGCTGCTGTTCCTGCTACCGGCCGTCCTGGCCGCGGCGCTGGTCGCCGCCCTGGACGCGCCGGCGTCCGCGACCCCGCCCAACATCCCGTCCGCCGCCACGGCCGCGAGCCGCCTCGCCACCCTCACCGTCGCCGCCGAATCGCACCAGAGCACCTACGACCGCGACCTGTTCCCGCACTGGATCACGATCTCCGGGGCGTGCAACACCCGCGAGACCGTGCTCAAGCGGGACGGCACGAACGTCGTCACCGACTCCTCCTGCGCCGCGACGTCCGGCAGCTGGTACTCGCCCTACGACGGCGCCACCTGGACGGCCGCGTCCGACCTGGACATCGACCACATGGTCCCGCTGGCCGAGGCGTGGTCGTCCGGCGCCTGGGCCTGGACGACGTCCCGCCGCCAGACCTACGCCAACGACCTCGGCGGCCCCGAGCTGTGGGCCGTCACCGACAACGTCAACCAGTCCAAGAGCGACAAGGACCCCGCCGAGTGGCAGCCGCCGCGGAGCGCGTTCCGCTGCACCTACGCCCGCGCCTGGATCCAGGTGAAGTACTACTACGGCCTCACCGTCGACGCTGCCGAGAAGAGCGCCCTCACCTCGATGCTCAACACCTGCTGACCCGCCCCGGCCCGCCGCCCGGCTTGGACGGGCGGCGGGCTGTCCCGGAGCGGGTCGGCTTAGCGCCGCCGGGTGATCCGCGCCGCCGGTCCGGCGGGGATTTACGCATCTCGCGTCCGCTCCGCCGGCCTGCCTCCGGGGCGGCGGCGGAGCCGGCCCCACGGCTTGGCGACGGCGAGGACGGTGGCGAACGTCAGGGTCGTCAGGGAGACCGCCGGCGGGAAGAACAGGTTCGAGATGAAGGCCGGTTCGGGGGTGTCGGCGGTGAAGGCGCGTCCGTACTCGTTCACCTCGTCCATGCCCGGCTGGAGGGCCACCAGGATGAGGGTGCACAGGATCAGGTTGAGGACGAGCTTGACCGCCACCCACCAGTAGCGCACCAGGCCCCAGCGGGTGCCGAGGCCCAGGATCACGCCTGTGACCAGGCAGATCAGCGCGGACGTCAGCATGGGCCACACGACGAAGGTCGCGAGCGCCCGGTAGGCGAGGCCCCGGACGTCGTCGCTGGTGCCGAACCGGCCGGTCAGGACGAGGACGGCCACGATGACGTCGATCCCGATCCAGGCGCCCGCGGACACGATGTGGACGATCAGCGTCGTTCTGCGCCAGTTCCGGCCGAGCCGGAAGCGGCCGTCCGTGCGGGCTCGGATGCGGTCCTGCTCCTGTGTCGCCATGTCTCCGGGTCCTTTCTGGACGTCGTCCTTCTGGACACGACGATGCTGGGCGGGTGCGGGGCGTGTCGTCGGGTGCGCGGCGGCATCGCCCGTACGACGGGCGGCGCAGGGAGGGGGCGGCCCGTACCACGGCCGGCGTATTAGAGAACCTCTCTAGAGAATGTCTCTGGAAATCGGTAGGGTGCCCGGCATGGGCGAGGCGTTGCGAGTGGCCGTCACCGGCGGGAACCGGGGCGTGGGACGGGCGGTGGCGGCCGAGGCCGCCCGGCGCGGGCACCGGGTGGTGATCGTGGCGCGGCGGCCGGACGCGGGGGCGGCCGCCGCCCGCGAGGTCGGCGCGGAGCTGGTGGTGGGCGACCTGTCGTCCGTCCGGGCGGTGCGCGAGCTGGCCGGCGGGCTGGCCGACGTCGACGTGCTCGTCCACAACGCGGGGCTCTGGCCCAGCCGCCGGGAGCTGAACGAGGACGGGTTCGAGCAGGCGTTCTTCACCAACCACCTCGCGCCGTTCCTGCTGAACCGCCTGCTGGAGGACCGGCTGCGCAGGGTGGTGCAGGTCAGCGCGGCCCTCTACGTCACGGGCAAGGTCGACCCCGACCGGACGCCCACGGGCGAGGACTTCCACCTCGTCAACACCTATGCCGGCACCAAGCTGGCGAACCTGATGATGGTCCCGCTGTTCGCCGAGCGGTGGAAGGACGCCGGGGTGACGATCGACGCGGTGCATCCCGGCGTGCTGCGGACGGACCTCGGCTCCCGTCCCGGCGTCCGCGGTCTCGTGCTGCGGACGATGAAGTGGGCGTTGAAGCCCGTCCGGATGAGCGGCCCGCCCGTCGCGGACCTGATCACCGCCGAGGGGACGGGCCGGTACTTCCAGGTGCGCAAGGAGAAGCCGCTCAAGCCGAAGGCGCTGGACGGGCCGCTGGCGGCCAGGCTCTGGGCCGACGCCGAGAAAGTCCTCGATGTCCCCTAAGCGCCAGGGCACTAAGCACCAGGGCACGGACGAGACCGTCGCGCGGATCCTGGCCGAGGCGCTCCGGGTGCACGCCGAGCGCGGGCACGAGGGGTTCACGATGAGGGCCGTCATCGCGGCCACCGGGATGAGCAGCGGCAGCCTGTACCACCATTTCGGCTCGTTCGACGGCCTCGCCGCCGCCCTCTACGCGCGGTGCATGGCCGAGCTGCTCGACGCCCTGCTGGAGGTGCTGGACGACGGTGCCGATCCGCGGCCGGGCATCGAGGCGGCGGCGCGCGCGTACCTGCGGTTCACGCGCGAGCGCGGCGACGCCGCCCGGTTCGTCCACGCCTCGGCGTACGCGGCGTTCCTCCCGGAGCACGCGGCCGTCATCGCCGCGTCGAAGGCGCCGCGCATGGAGCGCCTCATCGCGTGGGTGGCGCCGCACGTCGCGGCCGGGCGCGTCGCGCGGCTGTCGCCCGCGATGATGGAGATGCTCCTGGTCGGGCCGCTCGCCGAGACCGCGCGGCGCTGGCTGTCCGACCCGGCGTCGGCCGACCTGGACGAGGCCGCCGCCGTCCTGCCGGGCCGGATCTGGCGCTCGCTCCAGCCCTGAACGGGCGCCGCCGCCCCCGCCGCGGGCGGCGGGGGCGGCGGCGCGGCGGGGGCGGAGCCGGGTCAGTACAGGCCCCACAGCTCGTAGCTGGCCCAGGGCGCGGAGCTGCCCTTGCAGTCGTAGGACTGCCAGCCCGAGTTCACGCCGGCCTGGCCGGCCGCGGCGCAGCTCGAGTACCAGTAGAAGGTCTGGCCGGTGTTGTGCCATGAGGCGGTGAGCGCCGGGCCGGTGGTGTCGGCGAACGCCGGGGCGGCGGTGGCGCCGACCGTGAGCGCCGAACCGGCGACCGCGATGGCGACGGCGGCTTTCCTGATCTTCATGAGCCCTCCCGTGTGACTCTCAGTGACCGAACAGCAACAGAATGCGTTCGGCCTGGTCAGGGCGGTATCCGGGAAACCACGTACCTTCGCCGCGCGCCGGCGGCGGGGCGCTGCGTACGCCGCCGGCGGCGCTACCGGGTCTCGGCGCGGCGCCACATCTCCAGGTAGGTTTCGGCGCCGTTCGCCAGGTCGTCGATGATCTCGGGCCCGCTGATGTCGCGCATGTCGGCGATCCAGTCGGGGACGAGCCCGTAGTTCGCGACGCCGTCGGTGTTGACGTCCCAGGTGCGCTGCCCGGTGCTCTGCCGGTCGAGCACGACCCCGTTGACCGGGGACGTGAACGGGTACCGCAGCGGGTTCGCGGAGTTGCCCGCGCGCGGCGGCGGCAGCGCGCCCATGCCGTTGGCGTCCAACCCGTAGCCGTAGCCGAACGCGTAGCGGGGGTCGCGGTACTGCTTGTTGCGCCGCCATTCCGCGACGAACCGGTCGGAGGCGTTGCCGTAGCCGGCGACCATTCCGCCGAGCCCGTAGATGCGCCGGACGTAATGCTCGTCGGTCCAGCTGTGGGACGAGATGACCCCCGAATAGCCCGCGTTCTCCAGGACGTCCAGGGTCGCGGCGGCGGCCTTGGCGCTCACGTGGTCGATCTCGACGATCATGTGCCGATCCATCATTCCCTGGAGCATGTGATGCCCGAGGTCCGTCAGGCCGAGGATGTTGCAGTGCGGCGCCTTCGGATAGAGCGGCAGCGTGATGCCCGCCTTTCCGAGCCGCAGCAGCAACGCCGCGACCTCGTCGTCGACGGTGCCCGCGGACGCGAGCGTGTTGTCGTGCGCGGCTCCGGTGCACGTCTCGGCCTGCCAGAAGCGGCCGGTGCCGAGGAAGTTGCCGGTGTTGACCAGGGCGCCGGTCGTCCCGCCGTCGAAGCGGACGCCGCACAGCGCGTTGTCGAACTTGTGGCACAGGAACATCGAGGAGACGCCGAGGCGCTTCACCTCGTCCAGGCCCTTGTCGATGTCCGCGCGCGTGCACTGCGGGACGCCGCCGATGACTTGGCACCCGAACGGCTCCGACGTCTCGATGCCCAGCACGACGGCGAGTTTTCCGTCCTGGACGACCCGCCGGGCCTCGGCCGAATCGCGCACGATGCGGAACCAGCCCTTGCCGGGTCCGCCGTTCTTCTCGTCGATGTAGGACTCCATTTCGCGCATGCGCTGCGCCTGGAGCCGGATGACGCCCATCTCGTCGCAGGCGTTGCGCTTGAGCGGATACACCTCGCAGAGTTGCCGGTTGGCGACCAGGTGGTTGACAAGGACGCGCTGCCCGGCGCGCCAGGAGCGTTCCAGCCAGGTGTAGTAGACCTGCTGGTGGGTGCGGGAGTTCCAGGCGGGCCAGTCCTTGAACGCCGGCCATCCGTTCGGGTCGTGCGTCCCGAACGGGGTGCCGTTACGCATGAAGTTCTCGAACCAGGCGAACGCGCCGTTCCCGGCGTGGTCGGGGCAGTCGCGCAGCGCCTCCTGGATGCCGCGCGGGTCGAAGGGCTTGCCGCAGAGCACCTGCCCGCCGAACGCCTCGTAGGACATCAGGTGGCTGTGGGCGTCGACGTAGCCGCGCACCCCGTCGTCGGCGTGCGCGGCGGGCGCGGCCGGGACGGCGAGCAGCAGGGCGGCGAGGAGGACGAGGACGGCGGGGACGTGGAGGGGACGTCGCAAGGGCATGGGGGCACCTCGACCGGGGTGGGGGTCCACGACTTCTCCATCGAGTGAAACACCGATCAGGACAAAAGTGAACAACCCTCACATTGACCCGGTACGGGGGTACCGGTCAGCGGGACGGGAATGGCCCGATCGGCCCCGCCGCGCCCATCATGGAGGGTTATGAGCGAGCTGACGATCCCGGGTGTGCTGGCGCGTGCCGCGAAGGACTTTCCGGACGCGGAGGCGGTCGTGGACGGCGACGTCCGCGTCACCTACGCGGAGTTGCGCGATCAGGTCCGCGAGGCCACGGCCGCGTTCATCGGCGCGGGCGTCGCATCCGGCGACCGCGTCGCGATCTGGGCGCCGAACGGCCTGCGCTGGATCGTCACCGTGCTCGGCGCCATGGGCGCGGGCGCCACGCTCGTCCCGCTGAACACGCGGTACAAGGGCGAGGAGGCCCGGTGGCCGCTCACCAAGGCCCAGGTCAAGATCCTCTTCGTGGAGGACGGGTTCCTCGGCATCGACTACCCCGGGATGCTCGGCCTGGACGAGTCGGGCGCCGTCCCGGGGCTGCCCGGACTCCAGGCCATCGTCACGTTCAACGGCCCCGCGCGTCCGGGCGTCACCGACTGGGACGGGTTCACCGCCGGGGCGGTGCCTGCGGCGGGGGCCGACGCGCGGGCGGCGGCCGTCCGGCCGGACGACATCGCCGACATCCTGTTCACGTCCGGGACGACCGGCCGGCCCAAGGGCGTCGTGGTCACCCACGAGCAGAACATCCGCACCTACGCGGCGTGGACGGGCCGGACCGGCCTGAAGGCCGGCGACCGCTACCTCATCGTCAACCCGATGTTCCACACGTTCGGCTACAAGGCGGGCGTGCTGGCGTGCGTGCTGAAGGGCGCCGCGATGGTGCTCCAGCGCACGTTCGACGTCCCGGAGACGCTGCGGCTGATCGAGCGGGAGAAGATCACCGTGCTGCCGGGGCCGCCCACGATCTACACCTCGCTGCTGGACGCGCCGGGCCGCGACGAGCGGGACCTCTCCTCCCTCCGGCTCGCCGTGACGGGCGCGGGGGACGTGCCCGTCGCGCTGGTGCGGCGCATCAAGGAGGAGCTGTTCCCGCAGGTCGTCACCGCGTACGGGCTGACCGAGTCGTCCGGGACGGTGACCGCGTGCTCGGTCGACGACGATGACGAGACCATCTCGACCACCTCCGGGCGCGCCATCGCCGACGTCGAAGTGAAGATCGTCGACGAGAAGGGCGAGCCGGTTCCGGCGGGCACGGACGGCGAGATCCTCGTCCGCGGCTACAACGTCATGAAGGGCTACCTGGACGACCCGGAGGCGACGGCCGAGGCGATCCGCGACGGCTGGCTCGACACCGGCGACCGGGGCCGCCTCGACGAGCGCGGCAACCTCGCCATCACCGGGCGGACCAAGGAGATGTTCGTCGTCGGCGGGTTCAACGTGTACCCGGCCGAGGTCGAGGACGCCCTCGCCCGCCACGACGCGGTCGCCGAGTCGGGCGTCATCGGCGTCCCGGACCAGCGGATGGGCGAGGTCGGGCGCGCCTACGTCCGGCTCCGCCCCGGCCGGGAGGCCACGGCGGACGAGCTGATCGCGCACTGCCGGGAGCGGCTCGCGAACTTCAAGGTCCCCCGGGAGGTCGTCTTCGTGGACGACCTCCCGAAGACCGCGTCCGGCAAGGTCCGCCGCGTGGAGCTCAGAGAGCGCTGACGACGCGGGCCCGGTGCTCGGCCACCGTGCCCCAGGCCGAGTACAGGGCGCGCGCCTTGCGGATCCACAGCGACGGGTCGTACTCGTCGGTGTAGCCGATCGCGCCGTGCACCTGGAGGGCGGTCTTGGCCAGCCCGTAGGACGCCTCCGACGCGGCGGCCTTCGCGGCGGACACGTCCCGCGCGAAGTCCGGCGTCCCGTACGACAGCGCCGCCCCGTACACGAGCGGGCGCGCGAACTCCAGCTCGACCATCGCGCTCGCCAGATGGTGCTTGATCGCCTGGTACTCGCCGATCGGGCGCCCGAACTGCTGCCGTGTCTTGGCGTACTCCACGGACACGTCCAGCAGCGCCCGGCCGAGCCCGATCTGCTGCGCCGCGCACAGCAGCGCGCCGAAGTCGGTGAACCCGGCCCCGCCCTCGGCGCGGAACAGCCGTCGCGCCGGGTCGAGCGACGCGAGCGCCTCCCCGGGCCGCCGCTCGACGCCGTCGAGGGTCAGCACGAGGTCGGCGACGTCGGCGTCCAGCGCGTGCGGGACGGCCAGCGACACGATCGCCTCGCCCTCCGCGATCCGCGGCAGCCACGGCGACTCGCCGAGCAGCTCGGCCGCCGCGAGGGTCTCCACGTACGGGCCGGGAACGGCGGCGCGCCCCAGCTCCTCGGCCGCGACGGCCAGCTCGACCGGCAGCAGCCCGGCGCCGCCGAACTCCTCCGGCACCGCGACCGCGAACACCCCGGCCTCCGCGACCGCCGCCCACAGCGCCCGCCCCGGCCCGGCGTCCCCGGCCGCCCACGCCCGCGCGATCTTCGCCGGGCCCGCGTCGGCGAGCAGCTTGCGCAGCGTCTCGCCGAACATCCGCTGCTCGGCATCGAGTACGAACCTCATCGTGATCCCCTCGGCAGGCCGAGCAGCCGCTCGGCGATCACATTGCGCTGGATCTCGTTGGTGCCCGCGTAGATCGGCCCGGCCAGCGAGAACACGTAGTTCTCCAGCCACTCCGAGGCCAGCTCTCCGTCCGGGCCGAGCAGGTCGAGCGCCGTCTCGTGCAGCGCGACGTCCAGCTCCGACCAGAAGACCTTGTTCAGGCTGGACTCGGCGCCGATGTCGTCCTCCCGCGAGACCGTCTCGAAGCCCTTGAGCCGGTAGGCGCGCGACCTGATCCACACGTCCGCGACCCGGTCGCGCAGCGCCGTGTCGGACGGGTCGGCGCGCTCCTTCCACAGCTCGACGAGCCGCTCGGCCGCCGCCGTGAACCGCCCCGGGCTGCGCAGCGTCAGCCCGCGCTCGTTGCCGGCCGTCGCCATCGCGACCCGCCAGCCCTCGCCCGGCGCGCCGATGACGTCCTCGTCCGGGACGAACACCTTGTCGAGGAACAGCTCGGCGAACGCGGGCTTGCCGTCCAGCCGCCCGATCGGGCGCACGGTCACGCCCTCGGCGTCCAGCGGGAACATCAGGTACGTGAGCCCCTTGTGCCGGGACGACCCGGGGTCGGAGCGGAACAGCCCGAAACCCCGGTCGGCGAACGCGGCGCGCGAGCTCCACGTCTTCTGCCCGTCCAGCAGCCAGCCGCCGTCGGTGCGCGTGGCGGTCGAGCGCAGCGCCGCGAGGTCGCTGCCCGCGCCCGGCTCCGACCACGCCTGCGCCCAGATCACCTCGCCGGCCGCCATCGGCGGCAGGATCCGCGCGAGCTGCTCCGGCGTCCCGTGCTTCAGCAGCGTCGGCGCCAGCAGGTTGATCCCGTTCTGGCTGACCCGGCCGGGCGCGCCCGCCGCGTAGTACTCCTCCTCGAAGATCAGCCACTGCAGCACCGAGACGCCGCGGCCGCCGTACTCCGCGGGCCACGACACCACCCCGAGCCGCGCCGCGCCGAGCGTCCGCTCCCACTCCCGGTGGGCCGCGAACCCCTCCTCGGTCTCCAGTGAGGGCAGCGGCTCCGCCGGGACGTGCGCGCGCAGCCACTCCCGCACCTCGGCGCGGAACGCCTCGTCCGCCGTCCCGAACTCAAGATCCATTGAGAACCTCTTTCTAACAACTGTTTGGTAGAGTAACCCCCCGCCGGCACCCCCGCCGCCGCCTCCCGCCCAGTGAGATCCCGCGCGTCCTGTCGGCTCCGGCCCGTAGGGGCTAGGATCGCGACTCTAGAATCGCGTTCGGAAACCCGGAGGGGCCATGGCGAGGATCATCGAACACGGCACCTGGACCCTGGAACCCGCCGACGAGGGACTTCACGAGCCCGGCTCCGAGCTGCTGTGGAACGAGTCCTACTACTTCGACTTCGCCGCCCCGGACGGATCCGTCGCCGGCTACGTCCGGCTCGGCCTCTACCCCAACTGGGACCGCGCCTGGTACTGGGCGGCGCTGGTGCGGCCCGGGCAACCGCTCGTCATCCTCGCCGACAACGACGCGCCGCTCCCCAAGCCGGGGACGGCCGACGTCCACGCCGAGACCTACACGGCGACGCAGCAGATCACCGACCCCTTCGGCCCGGCCAGGATCACGCTGACCGGGACCGCGTCCCTCGTGCCCGACGACGGCTCCGCCGAAGAGAAGACCGGCCTGTCCTTCGACCTGCGCTGGGACACCGCCGGCGGCGTCTACCCCTACAAGGACATCCCGCGCTACGAGATCCCCTGCACCGTCACCGGCCTGGTCAGCGTGGGCGGACGGAAGATCCCGATCGACGCGCACGGGGAGCGCGACCACAGCTGGGGCGAGCGCGACTGGTGGAAGGTCTCCTGGCTCTGGACGTCCGGACGCCTCGACGACGGCACCTTCGTCCACGGCATGCAGGCCAACGTCGGCTTCCCGCTCGCGTGGCCGTGCTTCGCCGTCCCGCCGGACGGCGACATCGAGCACCGCGACGGCTTCAGCGTCGCGACCGTCTTCGAGGACGGCCTGCCCGCCCGCTCCGACCTCCGCTTCCCCGGCGCGCCCATGACCGTGACCCCGCTGGCGTTCGCGCCGGTCTCGGTCACCTCGCCCGCCGGCCGCCCGGCCCGCTTCCCCCGCGCCCTGTGCCGCTTCGAGACCGAGGACGGGCGCACCGGCCACGGCTGGACGGAATGGCACCAGCCGCCCGGCTGGGAGGACCACGGCTGGACCCACCTCGCCGGGGAGGACGCGTGAGCGCCTCCGGCGGTGTGAGCCCCGCCTCCGGCGCCGGAGACCTGACGGCGTCCTGGCTGTCGGACGCCCTCGGGGCGAAGGTGACCGCCGTCCGGGCCGAGCCGGTGGGCACCGGCCAGGTCTCCGACAGCCTCCGCCTGCACCTCACCTACGCGGGCGGGACGCCCCTCCCGCCCACCATGGTCGCCAAGGTTCCGGCCGCCGACCCGTCCAGCCGCGCCGCAGCCCGCGCCATCCGCACCTACGAGGTCGAGGCGAGCTTCTACGCCGCACTCGCGGGCGGCCTCGACGCGGGCATCCCCACCTGCTACTTCTCGGCCTACGCCGCCGAGGAGGACGAGTACACAGTCCTGCTGGCGGACCTCGCCCCCGCGCGGCCCGGCGACCAGCTCGCGGGCATCACCCCCGAGGACGCCGCCGCCGCGATCACCGAGATGGCCGCCTTCCACGCGGCGGGCTGGGAGGATTCCGGCCTCGCCGCCCTGCCCTGGCTCAACCGCCACGACGCTGACGCCGCCGCCTTCACCGCCGCGATGGTCACCGACCTCTACACCGGTTTCAAGGAGCGCTACGCCGCCGAGCTGGGCCCCGACGTCATCGCCCTGATCGAGGACTTCATGCCCTCGCTGCCCGCCTACCTGACCGCCCGCGAGGGGCCGCTGACCCTGTCCCACGGCGACTTCCGCGCCGACAACCTGCTGTTCGGCGGCCCCCGCACCGCCGTCCTGGACTGGCAGACCTGCGCCTACGGCCCCGGCCTCGCCGACCTCTCCTACTTCCTGGGCTCAAGCCTGCCCACCGAGGCCCGTCGCGCCCACGAGAAGGCGCTGGTGGAGCGCTACCGCGAAGCCCTGACGGCTCGAGGAGTCGCCCTGACCTGGGACGACTGCTGGACCGCCTACCGTCACCACACCTTCCACGGCATCGTCATGGCGATCGGCGCCTCGATGCTCGTGGAACGCACCCCGCGCGGCGACGAGATGTTCCGCACCATGACCACCCGGCACGCCCACCACGCCCGCGACCTGGACTCCCCGTCCCTCATCGCCTGATGCTCCGAAGGCCCGGACCGCACGAACGCCGTGCCGAAACCGAGCGCCGCATAACCGTGCCCAGGAAGAGGACGGTGACGAACACGTTCAGCGCAAGGCGCGACCAACTCCACATTCCGCGTTCATAGGCGATTCCTCGCCCATCTCGACGCGGTGTACGCACGCCTCCACGCGGAGCGCGGGGAGGTACGGCTGGCCAGGGAGGCCGCCCGGGCGATCTCCGGCGAGCCGCTCGACGACGTCCGCGCCTCGGACGCGATGAGCATCCCCGAACTCGCCGCCGCGCTCGGCGTGCGACGCGTGCTCCAGAGCCCTCCTCGACGGCGCCGCCGCACTCGGCGCCCTGCTCTCGGCGACCGACGGGAGCGGCGCGGTCTGATGTACTGGATGGGTTCCCACCCGGCGGAGACCATGAGGAGGCGTGCGGCATGGTGAACGAGAACGCCGACCGGCTGGCGGTGCTCATCGACGCCGACAACGCGCAGCCCGGCGTCGTCGAGGGGCTGCTGGCCGAGGTCGCCAAGTACGGGACCGCGCACGTCAAGCGCGCCTACGGCGACTGGACGGGAACGAACCTGCGGGGCTGGAAGGAGCACCTGCTCGACCAGTCGATCCAGCCGATCCAGCAGTTCGCCTACACCTCCGGCAAGAACGCCACCGACGCGGCGATGGTCATCGATGCGATGGACCTGCTGTACTCCGACCGCTTCGACGGGTTCTGCATCGTCTCCAGCGACAGCGACTTCACCCGGCTGGCGGCGCGGATCCGCGAGTCCGGGCTGACCGTCTACGGCTTCGGGGAACGCAAGACGCCCAAACCGTTCGTCGCGGCGTGCGACAAGTTCATCTACATCGAGAACCTGCTGTACGACCAGAGCCCGACCACCCCGGCCGCCGAGACGCTCAAGCCGGCGCCGCCGACGTCGGCCGCCAAGCTGAAGCGGGACGCCGCGCTCGTCAACCTTCTCCGCAACGCCGTGGACGCCGCGTCCGACGAGGACGGGTGGGCCGCCCTGGGCAGCGTCGGCCAGATCATCACCAAGCAGCGCCCCGAGTTCGACTCCCGCAACTACGGCTACAGCAAGCTCAGCGAGCTGATCGCCGCGACGACCCTCTTCGTCCTGGACCGCCGCGGCCCCGGCGAGGGCAAGGGCAACACCATCTACGTCCGCGACAAACGCCACCAGGACGGCAAACCGTCCTAACCTCCAATGCCCTCATCGCCCCGGGCATCGGCGCATCCGTTCGGTATGGACGCTGTTCCTTCGGCGCCTTCTGAGGGATGCGGGAGGACGGACTGCTGACGCGCATGCCGTCCGCCAGCCAGGTCTCGGGTTCGGCCAGGATGGTGTCTATCTCGGGGAACGGCTCGGACAGTGAGCTCTCCGGCGAGAAATACGACGCGGTGAACGGCCTGCTGACCTTGCTGCGCACCGTCGACCCCCGGCCGTGAGCACGGCCAGTCCAGTGGTTCCTGGCCGGAGGCCCGGTCAGAAGCGACAGGTCGCTCGTGTGTCTCGTGGAGCGCGCCGCACGTCATCTCCCTGCCGCGACATGCAAGTCCAATAAGAGTCAGCGGTTGGTGGGGGAGCCGCAGCACTTCTTGTACTTGCGGCCCGAGTCGCACCAGCAGGGGGCGTTGCGTTCGGGGGGCCAGTCGAGGGTGGGGGCGCCTTCGCGGATGCGGTCCCTCAGATGGTCGGCGCGGGTCTGCTTCTCCTTCGGGTCGCGGTCGTGGTCGCTCGCGTACTTGAGGAGGTCGTCCACCATCGTGGGGAGGACGCGGAGCTTGGACGCGCCGATCTCGTCGCTGGAGGCGCGCCAGCCGCGTTCGACGTCGCGGAAGTAGCCGGACGCGTCGGTGGGGGCGGTGCCGTGGACGAGGCCCTCGGCGAAGGCGCGTTCGACGTCCGCGCGGACGAAGAACGAGCCCGCGTTCGCTTGCGAGGGGGCCGCGGCCCTCTCGAAGAGCTCGACCATCTCGGCCTGCTCGTCCTCGGTGTGCAGGTCGAGGTCGTCGGGCGGGAGGCCGAGCGCTTGGCGGACGCGCTGGCGTCCCCGCAACTCGGGTCGGACGAACAGCTTGGCCTCGGCGAGTTCTCCGTCGTCCGTCATGAGGTCGCGGCAGGCGGTGTTGAACCAGGTGAGAGCTTCTTCGAGTCGTCCCTGCTCTTCGAGGAACTCCGCGACCAGGTAGGCCGGCCCGGGGCGGACGTGGGCTCGGCCCAGCCGGATGATCTCCGCTTCCGCCTCGTCGGCACGGCCGAGCTCGGCGAGCAGGGAGATCTTCTCCGCGGCGGCGAACTGTGAATCCTCGCCCGCGTCCATGGCCATGACGCCGTCGTAGATCCGCAGGGCACGGTCGGGTTCGCCCGCCAGGGACCATTGGCCGCCCGCCTCCAGCAGGATCTCCGCGCACTCGTCCGGATACTTCACGGCGTCGCGTTCGAGTTCCTGGGCGAGAAGACGCGCCCGTTCCTTGGAGTCCTTCACGAGGAGAGCGTATAGGCGTCGATGCCGTCAGGTGGCCAGGTCGGTGAGGAGGCCGGCGAGAACCTGCTCCTCCTCCACTCGGACGGCGCGGTCCCTCATCGCGGCGGCCAAGAGCGGGTCCCAGGGGGTCGGGACGGGACGGCCCGTCAGGGGGGTGTCCGAGACCGCCTTGAGGTAGGCGGGCGCGTCGTAGCGCCAGGGGCGCCAGCCGATGCGGGTGTGGACGGCGGCGGCGATCGCCACGCCGCCCCAGTCGAAGTCGCCGTGGTAGGCGAACTCGGCGCCGCCTTCCGCCAGGAGTTCGAGCAGGCGCCAGACCGCCGTTGACGGACGGCCGTTGCAGCAGACGAGCGGCGGGCAGGCCGAACCCAGCGCGTCGGCCGCGGCGGCCACCACGACCGGGTTCTCGCAGATGCGGACGAGGTCTGCCCGCATGGGAGCCGTGTGGCGGCGGAGCTGGCGGAGGGTGAGCGACACGGGTTCGCCGCGCATGGCGGCGAGCATGCGGCCCATGGGGGTGTGCGCGTCGCCGGGCAGGCCGAGGCACAGGACGGTGGAGGAGAGCTCGTCCAGGTGCACGCCCACGGCCGCCCAGGTCTCGCGGCGGGACTCGGCGCCGCCGTCCGCGCGGAACGGCAGGTCGGCGAGGGCGCGTGCGGACGAGAGTGCCAGGGTGGCGAGCGGGCCGTCGTCCAGGGCGTGGGCGTGCCCGCAGGTCTCGGCGGCGAACCGGCCGAGGGGGATGTCCGGGGACGGCAGGCGGCGCAGCACGGCGGCGAGGCGGCGGAGCACGTCCGCGGCTTCGGCGGGGTCGGACGTCAGGCGCCGGACGAGGCCGGTCGCGTCCAGCCATGCGCGCCATTCGGCCAGTTCGGGGCGGGAGGCGAGGGCCTCGTCCAGCGGGGCGAAGGCGTCCCGCCACGCGGCGGCGATCGAGGCGTTCTCGCGGGCCAGGTCGCGGACGGGGCCGTCCAGGAGTTCGACGGCGGCGGCCAGGCCGTCCGGGGACGCGCCGCTGGCGCGCAGCACGCGGTCGACCTCGGGGAGCGACAGCGACAGCGACGTCCCGGTGCCGGCGCGGCGGCCGAGCAGCAGCTCGGCAGCGCGGCGTTCGGCGGCCGTGGCCCGCGCCAGGGTCACTTTGCCGGTGAGCGGCGTGCCGCGTTCCAGGCGGGAGCGGACGCGCCGCACCAGCCACGCGGTGTCCGGCCCGCCGAGCAGGCGGCGGAGGCGGTCGGCGTCCGTCACCCGAAGATGTCCGCCTGCCCGGTCGCCGGTTCCGGGTCGGGCAGGTCGGCGCGGGTGCGTTCGCGGCCGTCCCAGCGCCAGGGGGTCACCAGGACCGCGTCGATGCCGTCGCGGCGGGACAGCTGGCAGATCGACAGGCCCGGCACCTGCGGATAGCAGCCCCATTCACGTTCGCTGGTCATGACCACGTCCATGTCGAAGGTGGCGAGCAGGCCGAGGCATTTGGCGCGGGAGTCGTCGTCCACGCCGGCGAACGCCTCGTCCAGCGCGACGAGGCGGGGCGCGTGGGGGTTGCCGGCAGACTTGTAGTGCGCGGACGCGGCCGCGAAGAGGGGCACCGAAGCGGCCAGCACCCGTTCGCCGCCCGATGCGGGGCCGGTCGCGGGGCGCCACTGGCCGTCCTGGAGGCGCTGGATCGTGAACGCGTGCCACGACCGGTAGTCCAGCGCACGGGTGAGCTGCTCCGTCCAGCCGGACGCCGGGTTGTCGGCGTGCTCGCGCGCGATCTGCTCCTGGAGGAACCGGCCTACGGCGGCGCGGTCGTCGATCGACCAGGCGTCGATGGTCTGCCGCAGCTTCTCCCGGACGCGGTCGAGGCCCTCGGGGGCGTCCTTCGCGGGCTTCCAGACGAGCCGCAGCCGCATCCCGGTGGACGTCGGGCGAGAGGTCAGCTCGGCGTTCATCTCCCGCACCTCGTCCTCGGCGGCGGCGATGAGCTCCTGGAGGGTGCCGGCGACCTCGTTCAGCAGGTGGTTCTCCAGTATCTCCCGTTCGCGGGCCGACAGGAGGCGGGCGCGCTGCTCCGTCTCGGCGTCGAGCGCCTCCGCGAGCCCGGGGACGTCGCGGGTGCGGCCCTGGAACAGGACGTCCACGACCATGATCCCGTCGTGGACGGTGAGGCCGACCGAGTGCCCGTGCCGGGACATCGCGTCTGACAGCAGCTTGTGCTCCTCGGAGACCCGCTTCTGGACCCGGTCCCACGGGCCATCGCCGTCGTCCACCGCGTCGAGTTCGGTGTTGACCGCGCGGGCCAGGAGAACGGCGGGGTTGGGCGCCCATTCCTCGGACGGGTCCGGGACGTCCAGGGCGGGCACGGCCACGGCCAGAAGGCCGGTCGCGGCGAACGCGCGGAACTCCGCCACCGCCTTGTCGCGGATCTCGGCCGCCTCGGTGATCTGCTCGCGCAACCTGTCGCGGGCCTCCTCGGCCTTGCCGCGTTCCGCGACCGCCGACCGCTCCCGGTCGCGTGCCCGCGACTCGGCGCCGTCCCGGTCGGTGATGGCCCGCTTGACCTCCTCCAGCCGCCGGAACAGCTCGTCGACGGCGGCGCCCGCCGTCTCGACCAGCGCCCGGTGCGCCTCGGCGGCGGCATCGGCCTGCCCGCGCGCCTGCGCGGCCCGCTCCGCCTCCTCCGCCAGCCGTTCCCGCACGCGCGCGACTTCCTCGGCCGCCTCCCCGGCCGACTCCCTCGCGGCCAGCAGTGTCTGCGCGGCGGGCCACAGCTCCGCCAGCGCCATCCGGTAGCCGTCCACCGCCTCGCGCACCCGCGCCAGTTCCGGTTCGCCGTCGGGCAGGCCGACGTCGGAGGCGAACTCGGCGGCCCGTTCCGCCGCCGCCGTGACCTCCGCGCGGCGCCGTGCCACGGCCTCTTCCGCGCGCGTGAGCTCGCCGGCGAGCTCCCGCCGCCTGCGGTGCTCGCCGGCGAGCCGGACGTGGGCCTCGCGCAGCGCGGTGTCGCGGGGAACGGCCCGGTGCTCGGAGGCCAGCGTCTCCCGCCGCGCCGCCAGGCCGTCCAGCTCCGTGCCCAGCGCCTTGATCCGGGACCGGGTCTCGGTGAGGTCGGCGCGAAGCCGGTCGATGCGGGCGCGGCGGGCGGCCTCGCGGGCGCCCTCGCCGACGAAGCCGGCGCTGTCCTTGCGCCAGGTACCGCCGAGGACGCCGTTCGCCCACCGGCCGTCCACCGCGACCCACGTCCGCGCGCCCGGACCGAGCCCCAGCCCGGTGAGGACGGCGTGCACGGCGTCAGCGGTGAGCGCGGCGGCCCGCGGGTCGGCGCGGTCGATCGCGGGACGCAGCACCAGGGCGCACGACGGCCCCTGCACTGCCTCCCCGGTCAGCAGGAACGTGTCGTCCGCGCCGAGCAGCGCGCCGTCCGGCGTCACCCAGGCGTCGAGGATGCCGGAGGCCTCCAGCGCGGCCTCCAGCCCGGCGCGGTGGTCGGCGGGCACGGTCTCGGCGAAGTCGACGACCTTCCACAGCGGCGCGCCCGGCCGGCCCTCCCGGGCCGCGGTGCGCGTGTACGGGACGGGCGGCGCGTCATGCCCGCCCGCCTCGAGCCGCCCGATCTCCTCCAGCAGCGAGGTCTCGGTTGCGCGTTCGGCCCGCAGCCGGGACTCCGCGTCCGCGACCCGGCCGCCGAGCACGGCCGTGGCCTCGCGGGCGGCGTCGTCCACGGCGGTCGCCGCGGGATTGCGTCCGTCGGCGGTCTCGGCCCACTCCTCCAGCTTCGCCAGGACCGCGTCCGGGTCGTCCACCTGGATCTCGGCGAGCCCGGCCAGGTAGGCGACGTAGGCGTCGAGCAGGTCCGCCGCGCCCGCCCGCGTCTCCGTTTCCGCCGCGGAGATCCGCTCGGCCGCGGCCTGTAGTTCGCCGACCAGCCGTTCCGCTTCGGCGGTGGCGGTCTCCAGCCGGGTCCGCGCGGCGGTGACCGCCGCCATCAGCCGGTCGAGTTCGGTGAGGGCGCGGGAGCGGTCGTCGGCGAGCGCGCCGGTCGCGCGGCGCGCCTCCGTGAGGCCGGCCTCCCAGCCGTCCACGGCGGAGGCGTGCGCCGGGCCGCATCCGGCGGCCGCCGCCAGCGTCGCCGAACGGTCCCGGACGGCGCCGAAGGACGACTCGGCGTCGTCCGCGCGCGACCGCGTCGTCTCGGCCCTGGCCTGCTTGCGCGCCGCCTCGCCGGACAGTTCGTCGCGGTCGCGTTCCCGCGCCTTCGCGTGCGCGTCCCGGCGCCGAGCCTCCTCGCCCATCTGCTCGATGCGCTCGGCGTCGCGCATCTCCGGGCTGGCCTCCAGCGCCTGCCGGCGCGCCTCCAGCCTGGTCTTCTCCGCGGCCAGCGCGTCCAGAAGCCCGGCCACCTCGGTCAACTCGGTCTCGGCCGCCGCGAACCGCGTCTCCGCCTCGGCGAGGTCGCGGTTGAGGTGCTCGTACCTGCTCTGCGTGAGGCGGGGGCCGGCGGCCTTCCGCTTCGCGGCGATCCGGCCGTACCGGGTGTAATGCCCGAGGAAGTCCGTCGCCGCCTTGTGCGCCTCCTCCAGGGCGCGCAGCGCGTCCCGCTCCTCGTCCAGGCCCCGGAACGCCTCCGCGACCGTCGTGATCAGCGCCGGGCTGAGCGGCGGCAGCGCCTCCGTCAGCGCCCGCGACAGCAGCCGCTCGTCCGGCTTCTTCGACAGCTGGGGCTGCCTGAGCTGGATCAGCAGATTGACCAGCGCCTCGTAGCGGTGCTCGCCCAGCCCGAACAGCGCGTCGTCCACGGCCCGCCGGTAGTCCGACGCCCGGTCGTAGACGATGCCGTGGCCGTCCACCGCTTCACGGAGCTTCTCGCGCGTCAGCGACACGCCGGTCTCCGAGACGAGGGAGAGACCGGCGCCGACCCGCTGCGGGGTGACGAAGAACCAGTGCCGGACGATGCCGCGGTCCTTCACCGCCTTGAGCCCGCAGCCGAGCGTCCGGTACTCCGGCGTCCCGTCCGGGTGCAGCCGGCCGAACTCCAGCCATGTGTAGCCGAGCCGCTCCGGATGCGGATGCTTACCGCCGAGCAGCAGGTTCCATTCCATCCGCTTCTGCCGGTCGCCGTCCGGCTCGACGCGGTGCGGGGACAGCTCGCCGTCCAGCAGGAAGGGCAGCGTCAGCGCCAGCACCTTCGACTTGCCGGTGCCGTTGTTGCCGCGCAGCAGCAGCCGCCCGTCATGGAACCGGAACTCCTCGACGTCGTAGTAGAACATGTCGACCAGCCCGGCGCGCAGCGGCTTCCAGCGCTCCGACGTCGGCAGGGGCGCCTGTGTCACCTTTCCGCCTTTCTCGTGTTACCTGCGGGGGGACGATCCCCCATGCCGCCCCGCGACCGCCCCGGCTCCCGGACGGTCGGCTCATCGACGGCGTACCGCGCTATCGCGGGAAGCGCCCGGACCCGGCCGTCCGGGAGCACCTCCACCAGCCGCAGCGCCGCCAGCTTCCCGAGCGCGATGTCCAGAAGTTCGGACTCGGCACCCGGCTCGGTCACGCCCTTGCGCCAGAACGACTTGTGCCGCGCCGCCGCGTCCCGGACGAAAGACTCCAGCTCGTCGCGCCCAGCCTCGGAACGCCCGGCGAGGTGCTCGGCGACCAGCAGCGTCACGTGCCCGTCGGTGCGCTGCTCGGGCATCCGCACGTCGGTCAGTTCGTCGTCCGGATCGACCATGGCGACCCCCTCTGCCCGCAGCTCGGGCACGAGACCGGTCGCCTCCTCGATGCGGCGGGTGATCGCGATGCGCTGGGAGACGAGGTAGCCGCGCTCGGCGTCGTCCAGGTCGTCGTAGTACAACACCGGGTCCTCCAGCAGCCGGCGCGTGAGGCGGCGCCGCAGCGCCCGGTTGCGCAGCTCGTCGGTGTCGGGGACGGGCTCGCCGGTCAGCTCGGCGAGCCGTTCCTCGAACCCCGCCGCGGTGACCGTGGACGGTCCGCGCGCCCCGGTCAGCAGCGACGCGAGGACGACTCGCCGCACGTCGTACAGGACGTCCCCGGACGCCGACAGGTACGACTCCTCGTCGCCGGAGACCCGCCGCAGCACGCCCCAGCCGAGCAGCAGCCGCACCACGGCGACCAGGTCGGCGCGCTCCGCCCGGCTGTCCAAGGTGAACGGGAACGCCAGGTCCGGCTCGGCCGCGGCGTTCAGCACCTCCTCGGCGAGCCGGCCGAGCGTCGTCTGCGCGTCGGCGCGCTCCAGCACCGCCAGCGCCAGGCACAGCACGACGTAGCGGCGCCGCCCGAAGGGCTCGCCGGCCTTGCCGCGCGCCGGATGCGTCCCGTCGTCGAGCGCCGGCGCCGTCTTGAACAGCCGGGCCGTCTCGGCGTCCACCTGGAGGCGCCAGCCCGTCTCCCGGTTCAGCCAGTTCCGCAGTTCCGACTGGTGCCGGCGGACGAGGACGAGGTCCTCCGGATCGGACTCGACCGTCAGCAGCGGTCGCTTCAGCAGCGCCCGCAGCGCCGACCTCCGCCGAGCGAGGTCGTCGTCGCTCACGTGCCCGCCCCGCTCAGATCGGTGATCTCGATGATGTGCTCGGGGCCGGTGAGCACGCCGTCCTCGGTCACGATCCGGATCTCGCCGCCGTCCGGGACGAGAGACAGCCGCACCTCCATCGACCCGTCCCCGGTGAGCGCCTTCACCTCCGTCTCACCTGGCAGGCGAGCCGCCAGCGCGTCCCCCAGCAGCGCCAGGAACAGGCGGAAGGCCCGCGGGTCCAGGACGCCCAGCTCCGACAACCGCACCGGGCCGCCGGTCCGGAGCCGCGCCCGTGCCGCCGCCGTCTCCGCCGCCTCGCGGTCGGCGCGCTCGCGGAGCAGCCGGCGCAGTTCCGACCGGTCCT
The DNA here is from genome assembly GCF_041463655.1 of Actinomadura monticuli. Classification (NCBI taxonomy): domain Bacteria; kingdom Bacillati; phylum Actinomycetota; class Actinomycetes; order Streptosporangiales; family Thermomonosporaceae; genus Actinomadura; species Actinomadura monticuli. The sequence continues at coordinate 464,844 of NZ_JAXCEI010000002.1, read as the reverse complement.
GGACGCGGTTGGGCTTTCCGCGCCGCTCGTAGGAGCCGGTCCGGCGCAGCTGCGGCGAGACCCGCACCGGCGGCGCCTCCGCCCAAGGCAGCCCCTGCGGAGCCTCCTCCTCCCACGCCGCCACGGTCGCCGCGGTGACGGTCAGGTGCCGCGCGGAGGTCAGCCCGAACGCCGCCCGCCACAACCGGTGCATCGCCTCCTCGTCCGGCGCCTCGGCGAACCAGCGGGCCAGTGCCCGGAAGTCGGCGGACCGGTCCGACCGGCCCGAGCGCCGCTCGTTCAGCAGTCCCACCGTGTCCACCAACTGCTTGATCGCGGTCACCGCCGACTGGCGGAGCAGCCGCGCCTGCGACGGGCGGGCCGTCCCGCCGGACACGAACCAGTCGCGCAGGCCCCGCCACCGGTTGCGCCACGACTCCAGCGCCGCCGCCTCGGCGCGGTCGTACGCCTCGGCGGCGTCCGCGCCCTCCGGGACGGCGTCGGACGCCTCGCGCCGCGCCGCCACCGCCAGCAGCCGGTCGTGGCCGCGCGACTCCACTTCGGCCAGCAGCGCCGCGATCCGGGCGCCCGAGTTGGCGAGGTCGGCGATGAACCGGTTGATGTAGTCGATGAGCCGCTCCTTGTAGGCGATGAACCCCTCCACATCGCCGTCGGAGAAGTCGATCGCCCGGCGCAGCGAGGCCATGAACGCCTGCGCGTTGTCGGCCAGCGAGGAGAACCGCTCGGCCAGCGTCAGCAGCAGCAGATGGACCTTGGCCGGGTCCGGGCCGGGCTCGTCGGCCAGTGCCGCCAGGGCCGCGAGCTGGTCGGCGATGTCGGCCAGCGCCACCGACTGCAGGACGCCGCGCTGCCCGATCGCCTCCTCGTAGAACGCGATGGCCTGCTCGGCGGCGTGCCCGGCCGGAGTCAGCTGGAACAGGAACCGCTTGCGGTGGAAGTCCTCGACGGTCGTGACGCGGCCGGTGTCGGCGTCGGCGCGCAGGTTGCCCCATTCGACGAGCTTGTCCAGCGCCTGGGTGAGCTGCTCGTCGGAGTCGCGGCGCAGCTCCGCGGCCACGTCCTCCGGACGCAGGTGGACGATGAAGCGCTCCTTGGCCCGCGCGAACGAGCGCAGGACGTCCCGGTAAAGGGCGGCGTTCGGCGCGCTGAGATGCGCGAAGGGCAGTGGCCCGTCCGGCCCCGAGTCCAGATCAGTCACCGCACCATTGTGGTGCCTTGGGCCTGATGGTCACGCCCGTTCAGACCGTCGCCCATCGTGCCGGAGACCCCCGTCACCACGCCCTTCCGTACGGTCGCCTCGGCGGTGTCCGTGCTGCACGGGTCGCTCCGCACCAGGTCGGTCCCGCACATCGCGCGCTGCCGCGACACCTCGCCCCACTCGGGGCCGAACGCGCGCTGCTCCCGGGAACCCGGACGCGGCCGCGAACGACGCTTTCCTCGGGGCTTGCGGGGGTTGTGGCGAAGATTTTCCAGGTATGTCCGACTCTCCGTTAACCTGTGCGCCGGACTGCGGCCATACGACCGCCACACGAAGGCTTCTGGGTGGTGACACGGTGCCATGGGCGCGAAGCCGCTTCAACGGCGAACGGTCTTGATCGCCTTCCTGTCTCCCCGCTCGGCCCCCATCACAGGAGGTTTCCGTGCAGGTTCCAGATCCCCAGGTCGTCTCCCGCGAGTCCCGCCGGCCCCGCCGCCTGCGGCGCGCCGTCGCCGCCGCCGGCCTGATGGCCCTCGGTGCCATCGCCGGCCTGGGCCAGACCGCCCAGGCCGCGACGGTTCCCACCCCCGCCCACGTGGTCGTCGTGGTGTTCGAGAACCACGCCTACTCCCAGGTGATCGGCAGCTCCAGCGCCCCCTATATCAACTCGCTCGCCAACAACGGCGCGAAGTTCACCAAGTTCTACGCCGAGACCCACCCGAGCCAGCCGAACTACTTCGCCATGTTCTCCGGCGGCACCCAGGGCGTCACCAACGATTCCTGCGTCACGCCGGGATCCAAGAGCGCCGCCAACCTCGGCGCGGAGGTCATCGCGGCGGGCCGCACCTGGGGCAGCTACAACGAGGGCCTGCCCTCGCAGGGCTCCACGGTCTGCACCAGCAGCTCCGGCAAGTACGCCCAGAAGCACAACCCGTGGTTCGCCTTCAGCAACGTGCCGGCCTCCACGGGCTACACGATGTCGCAGTTCCCGACCAACTACGCCAACCTGCCCACGGTCTCGTTCGTGGTGCCGAACCTGTGCAACGACATGCACGACTGCTCGGTCGGCACCGGTGACACCTGGCTCAAGAACAACCTGAGCGCCTACGCCACGTGGGCCAAGAGCAACAACAGCCTGCTCGTCGTGACCTTCGACGAGGACAACAGTCTGTCCGGCAACAAGATCGCGACCGTGTTCTACGGCGCGAGCGTCAAGACGGGCGCCTACTCGACCCAGTACAACCACTACAACCTCCTCCGCACGATCGAGGACATGTACGGCACCACCCACGCCGGCAACGCCGCCTCGGCCAGCCCGATCACCGAGGCCTGGCAGTAGCGCCACCGCGGTCCCCGGCCACGGCGCGTCCGTGGCCGCGGGCACCGGAGGGAGCCGCTGAGCGGCTCCCGATCCGACGCCCCCCGGCGTGCCGGCCCGCTCCGGCTGCGCGGGGGGAGTGCCCCCGCACCCCAAGGCAAGGAGCACCATGGCGTACGTGTCGGCCGGCCGTGCCGCGGACGCGGCACGCGGCGTTCCCGTCGGAGCCGGCGGTACGGGCGGTTCTCCCGAATCCCCCGGGGCGGGCGGCCGGACCGGCCGGGCGGGCCGGCTCGTCGCCGCCAACGTCATCGCGCTCGGCGCCGTCAGCATGATTACGGACGTGTCGTCCGAGATGGTCACCGCCGTGCTCCCGCTCTATCTGGTCGCCGGCCTGGGGCTGTCGCCGCTGGCCTTCGGTTTCCTCGACGGGTTGTACGGCGGGGTGACCGCTCTCGTACGCCTGCTGGGCGGGCACGCCGCCGACCGGTGGCGGCGGCGCAAGCTCGTCGCCGGGATCGGGTACGGGCTGTCGGCGATCACCAAGCCCGCGCTGCTGGTGGCGGGAACCGTGCCGGTGATCGGCGCGGTGCTCGCGGCCGACCGCACCGGCAAGGGGCTGCGCACCGCGCCGCGCGACGCGCTGATCTCGCTGTCCAGCCCGGCCGGCGAGCAGGGCAGGGCGTTCGGGGTGCACCGTGCGATGGACACCGCGGGAGCCCTGCTCGGCCCGCTGGTCGCGTTCGGCATCCTGGCACTGGCGGCACAGGGCTACGACGCGGTGTTCATGGTCAGCACCTGCGTCGCCGCGTTCGGTGTGCTGGTCCTCGTGCTCTTCGTGCGAGACCGTCGGGAGCGGGACGAGACTCCGCCCGACGGCGGAGGCACCGAGCCTCCGGCCGGCGAGACGGACCGGCCGTCGCTCCGCGTGACCCTCCAGGCGCTGCGACTGCCCGGCTTCGCCCGCATCTGCGTCTGCGCGCCGCTGCTGGGCGTCGCCACCCTCAGCGACTCCTTCGTCTACCTGCTGCTGCAACGGCGGGTCGATCTGCCGGCCCACTTCTTCCCGCTGCTGCCGGTCGGCACGGCGGCCGCGTTCCTGCTGCTGGCCGTGCCGCTCGGGCTGGTCTCCGACCGGATCGGCCGGCTCCGCGTCTTCCTGGCCGGGCACGCCGGCCTGCTGGTGGTCTACGGCCTGCTGCTGTCGCCGCTCGGCGGAGCCGTCCTGGTGACCGTCGCCCTCGCGCTGCACGGCGCGTTCTATGCCGCGACCGACGGGGTGCTGATGGCCCTGGCCGGCCCGCTGCTCCCCGAGAACGTGCGCGCCGGGGCGCTGGCGGTCCTCCAGACCGGGCAGGCGACCGCGCGTCTCGCCTGCTCGGTCGGGTTCGGCGCCGCCTGGACCTGGTGGGGGCCGCGCAACGCTCTGCTGCTCGCCGCGACGGCGCTGGTGCTCGCCGCGGCCGCCGCCGCCCCGATGCGACCGGAGACCCGGAACCCATGACGAACCGTTCCCGAGCGACCATGCTGATCGTGGCGGCGGTACTGCTCGCCGGCCTCGCCGTCGGCTACACCGTGCACGCCGCGACCCGCTCCGGTTCGGACCGGTCGGGCGCCGGCCGGACGAACGGGCGGTTGAGTCTCTCCGGCCACGGGCGGATCCTCTTCCGCGACACCGGCATGGGCACCGGCAAGGACCACCTCGCCTCGGTCACGGCCGCCGATCCGGGCGGACGCCGGATCGACGGCCGGCTGAGCTGCGTACGCTTCTACGCCGCCGCCGGAACCGGGGTGTGCCTGCGCAACGACGGCGGCGTGGTCCCGACCTACACCGCGGTGATCCTGGACGGCGACCTCACCGAGGTCCGCAGAATCGAGCTGGCGGGCACGCCGTCCCGGGCAAGGGTCTCGCCCAGCGGGCACATGGCCGCCTGGACCGTCTTCGTCAGCGGTGATTCCTACGGGTCGCTGGCGTTCTCCACGCGCGCGAGCATCCTCGACGTGCGCACCGGCACGCTGGTGCCGAGCCTGGAGACGTTCTCCGTCGCCAAGGACGGCAAGCCCTACCGGGCCGCGGACGTCAACTTCTGGGGCGTGACCTTCGCCGACGACGACCGCTTCTACGCCACGCTCGCCACCGCCGGGAGGACCTATCTGGTGGAGGGCAGCGTTCGCGGCCGCAGCGTGCGCACGCTGCGGGAGAACCTGGAGTGCCCCTCACTCTCCCCCGACGGAACCCGACTGGTGTTCAAGAAGCGGGTGCGCCCGGCCTCATCGGGCGCGCCATGGCGGCTGTACGCCCTCGACCTGAAGACGATGCGCGAGACCCCGCTCGCCGAGCAGCGCAGCGTGGACGACCAGGCCACCTGGTTCGGCCCGGACACCGTCGTCTACGCCCTGGCAGGAGACTTCGGCACCGACCTGTGGTCGGTCCCGGCCGACGGCACCGGCACACCCAAAAAGATCATCAGCCGCGCGCTGTCACCCGCCATGATCCCCTGATCAGGCCGGAGCCGTGGAGCCCGTCAGGTCACGGCGAGGTGCTCGCGGCGGTTCCGCGGGGTCTCGGCCTCGTCGAGCAGGACGAGCGCGAAGTCCGCGTAGGAGATCCGGGCGGCGGGGTCACCGTGGTCGCGAATCTCGTAGCGGCCCGTGCGCTGCCCCTGATGGTCGAAGTCGCCTGCCGGACTGACATACACCCAGTCCAGCGCGCCGCCCTCGGAACGAAGGACCTCAAGACCCTCGGCGTGGCCAAGGCAGAAGGGCCGGAACTCGGCGGGGAAACCGGGCGCGTCCATCAGGCGGGTGCCGTCGGCGCCGGACAGGAGCGATGCCAGCCCGACCGCGACGAGCCTGCCCACCCCGGCCTCCCGCAGCCCCCCGATGAGGGCATGCGACGCGTCCGCGAAGAACTCCACAGGTTCGATCACCGCCGCCGCGTTGATCGCGGCGTCGTGCCCGGCCGCGAGCGCGGCGACGTCCGCCGCCTCGGTGACGTCCCCGGCCGCGACCCGCACGCCGTCGCCCGCAAGGCCGCCGTGGCCGGACGGGTCGCGCACCACCGCGGTGACCTCGTGCCCGCGCCGCCGCGCCTCCGCCACGGCCTGCCGTCCGGCCCGTCCACCCGCCCCGAAGATCACGATCTTTCCCATCGCTGGAATACCTCCCGTTGACTCGATGCTCGGGAAAGGTATCCGCGGGGTCGGTTACCTCCCGGATACCGAGACCAGCCACCGGCCGACCGGCGGGAGAGGGACCATGACGCACCGCGAGCCGCTGCCTGCGGACATGTTCGACGAACTGTGCCCGTCCTCGCTGCTGCCCTTCCGTTTCGGCGACAAGTGGTCGGCCCTGATCGTGCGCTGCCTGGAGGACGGCCCGCGCCGCTTCTCCGAACTGCGCGTCCCGCTCCACCGCGTCACGCCGAAAGTGCTCACGCAATCGCTGCGCGCCCTGGAACGGGACGGGCTCATCTCACGCACGGCGCATGCCGACCCGAGACCGCGGGTGGAGTACGCGCTGACGCCGCTCGGCCGCAGCATGCTCGAACCCCTGTACTTCGCCTGCGAGTGGGCGGCCGAGCACTGGGACGAACTGATCGACGCGCGGGAGCGGAGCCTCTAGCCCGGATCGGCCGCAAGGAACACGCCGATGCCGTTGGCGACGGCACGCTCCGTCCCGTCCGACGGGGCGTTGCGGACGGCCGCCGAGACCGTGCCGGGGACCCGCGCCACGAAGGTCGAAGAGCCGCCGCCGTCGAGGTTCACGGCGTCGTCGGCCCCGACCCCGTCCAGGAGGGACGCCAGCTCGGCGACGGTCAGCCCGCCGCTCCGCTCCGACCTGCCGTCCGCCACGACCAGGTAGAGGCGCCGCCCGTCGCGGCTCACCCCGGCGGCGGTGCGCGGCGCCGGGCCGTCCGGGCTCAAGCCCTTCAGGGGCTCGCCGTCCCGCAGGATCGGAACCCCGCCGACGGCGAACCGGAACCGGACCGGCCCCGTGAAGCGGTAGGAGACCCGCACCCGCTGCCCGACCCGGAGCCGGCGCAGCACGCCGGCGCCCTTCTCCCGCCCGACCAGGACGGTCGTGCCCTCCGGCACCGCCCCCGCGCCCACCGTGCCGGACACCCCCGCCACCACGCCCCGCCGGACGATCGCCTCGGCCGTCTCCGTACTGCACGGAGCGCCGCGCACCTCGTCCGTCCCGCACACCGCGCGCCGCCGCGAGACCGCACCCCACCGCGAGTCGAACGCGCCGACGCTCCCGACATGCAGCGCGTACTGGTTCAGCCCGCGCAGGGGGACGGACGTCTTCCCGTACCGGACGCTCCCGGTCAGACGCAGCCGCGCGACATGCCCCCGCCCGTCTTCCCCGACGCCGATGACGCTCTCGCTGGACGCACCGGGCGGCAGCGCGGGCCCGAACCGCTGCCCGTCCGGCACCGCCCCCTTGACCGGCCGCCCGCTGTCCACCGCCGGGCCGGACGACGACCCGGTCGCCACCACCCCTGGCCGCGTCTCACTCACATTGAAGAAGTCGCCGTTGACCCCGGCCACCGCACCCTGCGCACCCGCCATGCCCGACACCGTCCGCCGCGCGGCGACCACGGGCGGCCGCAACAGCCCCACGGACACCTTCGGGGCGCGCAGATCGACGTCCAGCAGATCACCCACCACCCGCCCAGCGCCCCCGGACGTCTCGAACGCCCGAAAGGTCACCCCCGGCGCCGTCTTCTCGGACGAGGTGAACCGCACCTCCCCGACCACGGCCGAAGACGGCAGCCTCCGCGCCCCCGCCCGCTCCCCGGACCCGGCCCCGTCCACTCCCGGCGGCGGCGCGTCCTCCGCGAGCACGGGGAGAGCCCCGGCCACCGTCACCCCCGCCACCACCGCCCCGACCACGACCCGCCGCACCCGCGCCCCCTCCCAACACCCCCAGCCCGCTGATCATGCCGCGCAAATGGTGAAGCCCGAGCGATCGCCCGCCCAAAGCACGCCGAAGATCGCGTATCCCGCCACGGGACGTGGTCACAAGTGCGACTCGAGACGCGCAAGGGCATAGGCGGCTACGCCCATTGGCCTGGACGCGGCATAGAGCCCGGACATGCCAGCGGCCCCGCCAAGAGGCGAGGCCGTTGCGTGCTTGTGAGGGGACGAAGGGGGCGTCTACAGGTGCAGCTCTCCCCGCTTCGCAGCGGCGATGAGCCGAGCGAAACTTTCCGAGGAGAGTGAGAGGTGCCCGGCGCCGGGGGCCTTGCTGTCCCTGATGCCACACCCCTCTGCGAAGGCGGCGACTTCGACGCAGTCTTGGCCTCCACCGGCACCCGAACCGCTCCGGCTGGACTTGCGCCATACGGGTGGGTTCATCTCATGGCCTCCATCAGCTCACGCAGGAGATTCCGAGTCGAGTCTCGGGAAAGGGCATCGTCTCCTATGAGGTCCCACCGTAGCCGGTAGTCCCTGATCTTCGCCGGGTCGGAGACGAGCCGCCCGCCGTGAACGGCGGGAGACCAACCGTGTTCCGTCTGGCCGATCCTCAAGATCGTAAATGAGCCGTCAATCCCGGGGTGCGCGGCTGTGGCCTTCGGAAGAGCCCTCACGACAATCCCTCTGCGATGGCTCAAGTCCAGCAAGTGGCCAAGCTGTGCTCGCATGACGTCGGGTCCGCCCACCGGGTCTTCAAGGACGGATTGCCGCACGAGTAACCGCAGGTCGGGGACTTCGCGAGCGTTGAGGAGCCGCTGTCGTGCCATGCGAACGGCAAGAGCGCCCTCAACATCATCAACAACCTGCGCGCCCTCGATGAGTGCTCGGGCGTAGTCCTCGGTTTGGAAGAGGGCATGTACGACGAGCGCCGAATAGGCGCTGATCGCTTCGGCCCGCTCCTCGTACCGCGTGTACTGATCAAACCAGTTCGGGTCGTGGGCGGACTCTGCAAGTCGGCGAAGTCGGGCGAAGTGCCCTTTAGTCTTCCATACTCGGTCAAGAGTTTCGGCGTGTGTCTGCGGTAGTTTCGCGCTGGCCGATTCCCAGTTGGCAACCCGAGAATTATCGACACCGCAGAGGCGTCCTACATCAGCCTGTGACAGATTGCGTTCAAGTCGCCATACTCGCAGGTCAACGGCCAGCCAGTGCCAAGGGTTGTTGTCCGGATCCAGGGTGTCGGCCCTTGCCATTCAAGATCTCCTAGCTTGTGATCTCTGGACGCAATGGGACAACTGTAATCGCTGACGTCAGGCTGTGGGCAGAAACGCAAACCGCGAGAGGGCGGCCGATGTCCGCGACACCCATAATGGACAAAAATCAACAAAACATATTGAGCGAGATCTTCCGGGCCTATCCGGAAACCGTCTATCTCGCACGGGAGCTCGTGAAGAGCGCGCTTGCCTCCTGGGGGCTCGGCGCCTTCGAGGGGGACGCTGTACAGATCATGAGCGAGCTGGCGTCCAACGCGGCCCGGCTGTGCGAGGGCAGGAAAATCCGCGTGTGGGTCAGCCGGATCGACCAGGGCGTCGAGATGTGCGTGTGGGACGACCACCCCGACCGGCCCGTGGTCCAGCAACCCCACGAGTTCGGCACGTCGGGTCGCGGCCTGATCCTCGTTCAGGCGTTCGCCTCCGGCGGCTGCGGCTGGTTCGAGTTGGGCGAAGGCAAAGCCGTGTGGGCGCGGATCGCGATCGACCACGGATACATGCTGGGTGCCGCGCGCGAGGCGGGCTGCCCGATCCTCGCGCCCTTGCAGCGCGTGGACCGGCCCCACGTCCCGCTGCGCTCATAGACCGCCCCCGCCCTGCGGAGCGCGTCTCCACCGGTTCCCCCGACCTGGTGGGTCCCCCAACCTCCGCAGGGCGGGCGGCCACGCGTCCCCTCCAGATCGCCTACGCGTCAACGGCCAGGCGGGAAGGGTCGTTCAGCTCCGGGACGTGCACGGAGACCTGAACATCGGCTGACTCGACGGGCCGGCTGTCCGGTCAGGCGTCGGCGGGGAGGTCGTAGTGCTCCTGGTCGGACGGGCGGGGGGCCTCCGGCCCGTCGCGGCCGAGGCGCAGCATGCGCGCCACCCGGACGGTGCGGAACTCCCGCCCGCGGACGCTGAACGAGTGGCCCGGCGTGGCCCTGATCTCCTCGGCCATCGCGGACCATTCGGCCAGTTCGTCCTCGGTGGCGGGGTCGCCGCCGAACTCGCGGAGCCTCGGCAGCAGCCCCGTGAAGTGCCGCGCCAGCCGCTCGCGGGCGTCGTCGGGGGTGTCACCGCCGGTCAGCGGGCCCCAGCCGTTGCCCTCCAGCTCCACCACCATGAACGTCGGCGGCAGCACGACGACGCCGGGATGCGCGTGGATCGCGTGGCGCGCCTCGGTGCGCACGACGTCGGGGACGCTGCCCGACGCGGCCATGAACGCGACGAGGTTCAGCCGCAGTTGCGCCTCCCAGTGCCCGCACGGCGCCTCCGGCTCGATCGGGTGGTCGCGGAGCAGGTCGTCCGGCGCGAGGTCGGCGTCGGTGGCGCGGGGCGGCTCCAGGACGCGGTCGCCGAACTGGACGAACCGCTCCACCCGGATGATCCGGTACCGGTGGTCGCCGATCTCCCATTCGTCCTTGGCGAGCTGCTCGCCGTCCTCGGGGTCGAGCCGGCCGGCGGCGGCGCGCATGGCGGCGGCGGTCGCCGGGCACGGCTCGTCGCGGGCGGCGGTCCGCAGGTCGATGGCGAGGTTGTACCGGGCGGTCTTCGGGTCGTCCGCGCCCAGCGATCCGATCCGCCATTCGTCTCCGGTCTGTATCGCGTGGCCGAAGTCGGGCGAGCCGATGGAGTAGATCTTCGGGTAGCGCAGAATGCGCTCGCCCAGCTCCCGGTCGCGGACCGCCGCGACCGGATCGAGGCAGGCGACCACGTTGATGTGGTCGAACCCGCGCATCAACGCGAAGGACATGCCCGCATCCTGGCGGGACGGCCCGTTCCCGCGCACGCCTTTTCCCGTATTCCCGTGCCAGGTTGGCCCCTATTGCACGATATTGCCCGCCTTTATTCGAGCACTTTTTCGCGCGCTCACCCGCCCAGCTCGATGACCACCTTCACATCGTCGGGATGCGGGGTGAAGGCGTCCGCGTAGCGCTCCAGCGGGACGCGGCGGGAGATCAGGCGGCTCAGCCAGTCCAGGTCGGCCTTCGCCAGGGACCGCGCGGCGGCCGCGTAATGGCCGAGGTTCGCGTTGACCGACCCGACGATCGCGTCGTTCTCCAACACGATGTCGCGGTTGAGCGCGCCCGCGTCCACCTTCAGCGTGCGGCCCGCCGGGGACACGCCGGTCAGGCACACGATCCCGTACGGGGCGTTGTTCGCGATCGCGCCGAACACCAGCCGGGACACGCCGGTCGCCTCGACGACCACGTCCGGCTCGCAGTCCCGGACGGCCTTCTCCAGGCCGTCGTGGTGGTACGTCGCGCCGAGGCCGGCGACCAGCCGCGGCTTCGGCCCGTCCGTCACGCGGTCGAGGACGTGCACGTCGAGCCCGCGCTGCGCGCCCAGCAGCGCGGCGAGCAGGCCGATCGGCCCGGCGCCCGTCACGAGGACCCGGCGCGGCTCGAACCAGGCCCGGCCGCCGACCTTCTCGATCTGGTCCCACGCCTTGGCGACCACGGTGGTCGGCTCCATGAGCACGCCGACCTCCGCCAGCCGCGGGTCCAGCTTCACGGCGTAGCCGGCCTCGACCCGCCACGCCTCGCTCGCGTAACCGTCGATCTCCTTGATGCCGCGCTCGGTGTACCGGCCGTTGCGGCACATGTCGAACTCGCCGTGCGCGCACGCCCCGCAGGGCTCCGGATCGGGGCGCCGGACGACGCCCACGACCAGGTCGCCGGCGGAGAAGCCGCTCCCGGACGGCGCCTCCCGCACCCGTCCCAGCGACTCGTGCCCGATGACCAGCCGGTCGCGTCCGGGCGGCGCCCACCCGTAGTCGCCGGCGGCGATCTCCTTGTCCGTGCCGCACACCCCCACGGCGAGCCCGTCGACCAGCAGGTCGTCCTGTCCGGGCTCGGGGTCGGGGACGTCGGTCACAGCCAGCGAGCCGCGCTTGCGGGGCAGGACGGTCAGGGCGCGCATGGCGCTTCTCCTTCCACGGCGTTCAGGACCGGCGGGCGGCGGGGCGGGTGCCGCTCAGGTGCCGCGCGGTGTTGACGAGGCCGACATGCGAGTACGCCTGCGGCGTGTTCCCGATCTGCCGCCCAGTAGTCGTGTCGTACTCCTCGCTCAGCAGCCCGAGGTCGTTGCGCAGGCCGAGCAGCCGCTCGAACAGCTCGGTCGCCTGCTCGGTGCGGCCGATGCCGTGCAGCGCGTCCGCGAACCAGAACGTGCAGGCCAGGAACGAGCCCTCCTCGCCGGGCAGCCCGTCGACGCCGCCGTCCGCGCCCGTGTCGTAGCGGAGCACGAAGCCGTCCCGGTACAGCTCGCGCCGCACCGCGTCGACCGTGCCGACCACTCGCGGGTCGCCCCACGGCAGGAACCCGGCCTGCGGGATGAGCAGCAGCGCCGCGTCCAGCCCGCGCGAGCCGTAGAACTGGGTGAACGTGCCGCGGTCCGCGTCGAAGCCGTTGGCGCACACGTCGCCGTGGATCTGCTCCCGGAGCTCCCTCCACTTGTCGACGGGCCCCTCCAGCCCGTACCGCTCGACGCCCTGCACCATGCGGTCGACGCCCGCCCACGCGAGCACCTTCGAGTGGACGAAGTGGCGCCGCTCGCCGCGCACCTCCCACAGGCTGTTGTCGGGGTCGGTCCAGTGCCCCTCGAGGAAGTCCATCAGCGCGAGCTGCAGGTCCCAGGCGTTCTCGTCCGACTCGATGCGGGCGGTCCGCGCGAGGTGCAGGCCGTCCAGGACCTCGCCCCACGTGTCGAGCTGGAACTGGCCGGACGCCGCGTTGCCCACCCGGACGGGCGACGACCCCTCGTACCCGGCCAGCCAGTCGAGGGTGAACTCGGTGAGCCGCCGGGTGCCGTCGATGCCGTACATGATCTGCAGGTCGGCGGGGTCGCCGGCGACCGCGCGCAGCAGCCACTCCCGCCACGCCTTCGCCTCCGCGACGAACCCGGTGCCGAGCAGCGCCTGCAACGTGAACGTCGCGTCCCGCAGCCAGCAGAACCGGTAGTCCCAGTTGCGCGGGCCGCCGAGCTGCTCCGGCAGGGACGTGGTCGCGGCGGCGACGATGCCGCCGGTCGGGGCGTAGGTGAGCGCCTTCAGCGTGATCAGCGAGCGGCGGACCGCCTCGTCCCAGCGCCCCTCGTAGTCGTAGCCCCGCATCCAGTCCGACCAGAACAGCTCGGTCTCGGTCAGCGCCCGCTCGGGCTCGACCGCCCGCGGGCGCGGCAGGTGGGACGCCTGGTAGGTGAGCACGAACGGCACCCGGTCGCCCGGCGACACGGCGAAGTCGGCGAAGGTGCCGAGGTCGTGCCCCTCCATCTCGACGGGCGTCTTCAGCCATGCCGCGTCCGGGCCCGCGATCGCGTTGCGCTCGCCCTCGCGGTGCCGCACCCACGGCACGATCCGGCCGTAGTCGAAGCGCAGCCGCAGCTCCATGCGCATCGGGACCCGCCCGCTGACGCCCTCCACGATCCGGACGACGTCGGCGGCCTCGCCGCGCGGCGGCATGAAGTCGATCAGCCGGACGGTGCCGTCCGGGGTGTCCCACTCGCTCTCCAGGATCAGCGTGTCGCCGCGGTACCGGCGCCGCGCGCACATCCCGCCGGACGCGGGGGCGAGCCGCCAGAACCCGGCGCGGTCGTCGCCGAGGAGGGCGGCGAAGCAGGCGGGGGAGTCGAAGCGGGGCAGGCACAGCCAGTCGACCGAGCCGTCCCGGCCGACCAGCGCCGCCGTCTGCGTGTCCCCCAGAAGCCCGTAGTCCTCGATCCTCAGTGCCAAGACGGCGCACCCCGCATTCGGTTCTCCGGCCTACTCCGACCTACCCGTGATAGTGGATGCATGCTCCGGTCGCCGGAGAATCCGGAAATGCGCCGGCACGGCGACCTGGGAGCTGCCACCGTGCCGGATGCCGGAATCGGTGATGGATATCAGGGTGTGCTGCAGGTGATGGACGGGTCCGCCACATTTCCGCTCGGCGCGCTGGCCGTGAAACCGAACGAGGCCGATGCGCCCGGTGCCAGTGCCGAGTTCCAGCCGACGGGCTTGACCGTGACGACATTGCCGCTCGTGCTGGGGCTGCCGTTCCAGAGGGCGGCGATCGACTGGCCGGAGTTCATGGTCATGACGACCGTCCAGGAGCTGACGGCGCTGCCGCCGGCGGTGATGGTGACCTGGCCGTTGAAGCCGTTGTTCCACTGCGAGGTACGGGCGTAGGCGCAGGTGACGGTGCCGTCTCCGGGGTCGCCCGGGTCGCCGGGCTCGCCGCCGAGGGCCGCGAGGACCGCGTCGTACGCGGGCTTCTTGCCGTAGTTGTCGTCGAAGAGCAGCGCGGCGCCCTCACCGGGGAACGTGTCGGGGACCCACGAGTACTTGTCGGTGATGCCCCACACGGTCATGACGGTGCACCGCGACACGGCGAGGCAGGCGGAGACGACCTTCTTGTAGTCGTTCGCCTGGGTGGCGAGCTTGGAGCCGTCCGCCGGTGTGTTCATGCGGATGTCCAGCTCGGTGATGTGGACGTCCACGCCGAGCGCCGCGAACCGCTGCATGTTCGCCTGCATGTCGGACGGGACGTTCCCCAGGGTCAGGTGCGCCTGGAGCCCGACGCAGTCGATCGGGACGCCGCGCGCCTTGAAGTCCTGGACCATGGCGTAGACGGCATTGCTCTTCGCGTTCTGGCCGTCGATGTTGTAGTCGTTGTAGCAGAGCTCGGCGTCGGGGTCGGCCTGGCGAGCGGCCCGGAACGCCTCCTCGATGTAGCCGTCGCCGATGACGCGCTGGAACACCGAGTCGCGCCGCGCACCGGAACCGTCCTGGAACGCCTCGTTCACCACGTCCCAGTAGTCGATCTTCCCGGCGAAGTGGCCGGCCTCCTTCGCGATGTGGTTCCGCATCACGCCGAGCAGGTCGTCTCGCGAGGAGATGCCGCTGACCCAGCCCGGCAACTGGTTGTGCCACACCAGCGTGTGCCCGCGGATCGCCATGCCCTGCGCCTGCGCGTGCCCGACGAGCTGGTCCGCCGCGCTGAAGTTGAACGAGTCGCGGGACGGCTCGGTGGTGTCCCACTTCATCTCGTTCTCGGGCGTGAGCTGGTTGAACTCGCGGTCGAGCGTGGTCGCGTACGCCGATTCGCCCATGTGGCCCTGGGCGGCGGCGGTGCCGAAGACGCGGCCCTTGGCGGCCGCCGCCTCGCCGAGCGTGCCGGGGGCCGCCGACGCGGGGAGCGCGACGGCCACCAGCATCGCCAGGAGCAGCGACACTGCTCCCAGCACCGCGGTGAGTGCTCTTCTCATGGTTTCGTTCCTCCTAAGAGAGTGGGGCTTGAGCGAAACCCGGCCCGCCGGGACTCCGGGGGCCCGAGATAGGAGGTCCTGAGTCCGCCCGTGTCGACCACGATCTTCTGCAAGACGACCGCGGGGTCGACCATCCAGAACTTCAGGGTGTGCGTCCCCGATCCGGTGATGGTGTGGCTCGTGACGGTGCGGTTCACGTTGTCGGACGTGTTCCGCTCCCACTGCTTGTTCATGGTGGTGTCGTTCGCGCCGGTCGCCGCGGTGACGTTCACGACCTGCGGCGGCTCGTCGTCGATGGAGACGGCGTATTTCAGGCCCTCCGGCGAAAGGACGCTGTTCCTCGGCGACAGGTAGGCCCAGACCTTCACCGGCCCCCGTGGTGGTCAGCGTCATGTCGTATTCGAGGCGCGGGCCCTTGCCGGCCTCCTGGCCGGGCGCGGTGACGGGGAACGGCTCCATGCCGGCGTCGGTGCGGCCCAGCCCGGGGACGCGCGTCCATCGCGCCGCCGCCGTGTCGGTCGCGCGACTGTAATGGTCGGCGTTCATGGACACGTAGCCGCCGGCCTCGACGAAACCGTGCGCCTTGTACGACGCCGGTTTCGTGACGACCGCCTGGACGGTCACGGTGCGTCCGTGCGGGCCGGAGACCTCGATGGGCACGCGGCTCGTGCCCTTCGGCGCGCGTGACCAGTCGATCCACACCGTGGCCCGGATCTGCTTGCCGACCTGTCCCATGTCAGGGGTGACCCGCACCCAGGGCTCGGCCGGGGCGATCCGGTAGCCGAACGCGTCCGACCCGCGGTTGAACACCTCGATGTACTGGGCGGGACCGCTCTGGTAGGGGCTGAACTCCGGCAGGACGGCCCCGGACTTCGCATCCGGCCACCATGCGTCGGAGCCGTCGATCGCCACGCCCATGTCGGTGCCGCCCGGGACCTCGATCCGCTGGAGCTTCGGGAAGATCTCGTCCGGCAGGGCCACGTTGTCGCGCTCGGGCTGCTGCCAGGGCGCGTTCGGGCCGTACCGTTCGACGTCGCCGTAGCCGATGTGCGGCTGGCTCTGGAAACCGTCCCATTTCCCGCCGGCGAGCCGGGTGTTGTAGTGCTCCGACATTTCCTGGTCGTCGGCGAAGCGGGCCTCGGCGAGGTCGGCGTAGTCGTTGGCGGCCGCCCGCCCCTGCTTCGCGTACAGGATGTTGGTGAATTCGGCCTCGCGCAGTTCGTACAGGTTCGCGGTCGCCTTCACCTGGTAGTGGACGAGCTGGTAGTAGGCGTCCTGGTATTCGTCCGGCAGCCGCCTTCGTATCCGTTCAGCCTGCGCCGCCAGCCGCTTCCACCGCGCGGTCACGGTCGCCATTTCCTGGTACTGGTTCAGGTAGAACGGCGTCTGCTGGTCGTCATAGACGACCGCGCCCGAATCGGTGGGCAGGTCCTTGCCCGGGTCGACGGTGATGCGGCGGTTGAGCAGTTCCGGCTTGCGCAGCGCCTGGAGGTTCCCGTACGTGTCGAGCACCTCGGCGATCTCGTCCGCGTGCTCGGGCCCGAAGTTCTGCGCGGCGTACTGCCGCTCCCATTCCCTGAGGTTCTCCAGCGGCCACTCGGCGGGGTTCCACGCGTAATCGAGGAAGAACTGGAGCGGCAGTTCGTTGCTCTTCATGTCGCCGACGTTCGCGACCCACAGGTTGCGGATGCCGTACTGGTACGACTGGTGCAGCTGCTCCCACGTGTTGCCGAGCTGGGCGGTGGCGACCCACTTGTAGTTGCGCCCGCCGCCCACGTAGTCGAAGTGGTAGTAGAGCCCGTATCCGCCGCTGCGCGCCGGCAGGCTCCTGTCCGGCATCTTGCGCATGTTGCCCCAGTTGTCGTCGGTGAAGACGACCGTGACGTCGTCGGGCGCGCGCAGCCCCCGGTCCCAGTACCGCTGCACCTCCTTGTAGAGCGTCCAGACCTGCGGGGTCTCCGACGGGTCCTTGCCGGTGACGTCGCCGAGGATCTCGCGCTCGCTCGCGATGATGTCCCGCATCAGTTCGATGCCGTCGCCGTCCGGCAGGCCGACGTCGCCGTTGCCGCGCATCCCGAGGGTGACGACGCCCTCGAAGCCGTCGTCGACCATGCGCCGGACGCCGTCCCTCCAGTACTTCTCGATGGCGTCGGCGTTCCGGCGGAAGCTCCATTCGCCGGTGCCCCCGTACGGGTCGCGGCCCGGTTCGACGATGTCGCCGTCCTCGTCTCGCTGGGCGGGGACGGCGTGCCGGTTCCACTCCTCGATGCCGCGCATCATCGGCGCCTCGTGGGACGTTCCCATGACGACGCCGTACTCCTTCGCGGTCGCGTGGTTCAGCGGGTCGTCCTCGGCGAATGCCCGGCCCCACACCGCCGGCCACAGGTAGTTGGCCTTCAGCCGGAGCATGGTCTCGAAGATCTTGGCGTAGAACTCGTGGTTGAAGCCGTTGGGGAAGCCGGGCGCCTTCCCGTTCCCGAAGAACTTCGGCGCCCACCGGTTCAGCGCGGGGTTCTCGTCGTTGATGAAGAAGCCGCGGTACTTCACCGCCGGGGTCCCCTGGGTGTGCCGGCCCGGCTTCACGTAGAGCGCGCGCCGGTGCGCGGACGGGACGTCGTCCCAGAAGTACCAGGGCGAGACGCCGATGTTCTTCGAGACGTCGTAGACGCCGTAGATCGTCCCGCGCTGGTCGCTGCCGGCGATCACGAACGCGCGGCGGACGCCCGGCATCGGGTCCTCCACCACCTGTTCGAGGGTCGTCTCCCACTTGCCCGCGATGCCCGTCACGTCGAGCTTCCCGGCCGAGACGAGGCCGTCGACGAGCGGGCTCTCGCCGATGGTGCCGACGATGACGGCGTCCCGGCCGGACGGCGGCGCGTCCCGCGCGACCCGCGGCCTCACGCCGGTCACGCGCTCGACGTCGGCCTGGAGGTCGCCGACGGCGCGCACGACGCCGGGCAGGTCGGCGCCGCTGACCACCAGCGGGGCGGCCCTGCCGTGCTCGACGAGCGGGAAGTGGCCGCGCCCGTCGCGAAACGAGATGTAGGACGCGGGGTCGGCGGGGCGGGGACCGGCCGGTCCGGCGGCGGGCGCGGCGGCGGCGGGCCCGGCGGCGGGCACGGCGGTGAAGGCGACGACGGCGGGGACCAGGGTCAGGAGCACTTTCCACGTCCGCGGGGATCGGCCCATCGGCGGTCTCCTCAGGGGAGAGCGGTCTCGAAACTTTTCGCTACAGTTTCGAGAGTAGACAGGAAAATAACCCCAAGCGCCCCTAGCGTCAACTGCTTCCAGGCGCTTTCAGAGGTCAGCCCTCAGGGCCGACGGGCCACGGCCGTGATCGTTGCTTCGAAATCTTTCGAAGGCGACCGGAAGGCGACCGGAAGGCGACCGGAAGGCGACCCCGGAAGAGGCGGCCCGAGCGCCGCACCCCGCCGACCCGCCCGGCCTTACCCGGCCATTTCCCCTCCGCGCCCCCGGAAACGCAAATAGGATCCACGCATCGGCCGCGAACACTTCGCGGTGGTGGTCGGCGTGCGCGCGAAAAGAGGGCCGAACAGGTGAGCAGCGGCGAAAAGGAATCCATCGACCTCAATGAAGAGGTCGCGCATCCGGCCCGGATGTACGACTACTACCTGAACGGCAAGGACAATTACGAGGCCGACCGCGTGGCCGCCGAGGCGGCGCTGCGCGCGGCGCCCGAGTTGCGCGCCATCGCCCAGGAGAACCGCGCCTTCCTGCGCCGCGCCGTCCGCCATCTGGTCGAATCCGGCGTAAGGCAGTTCCTCGACATCGGCGCCGGGCTGCCGACCCAGCGCAACGTCCACGAGGTGGCACAGGAGATCGCACCCGAATCGCGCGTCGTCTACGTCGACAACGACCCGATCGTCCTCGTGCACGCGCGGGCCCTGCTCTCGACCCACCCGCGCGGCCGGACGGCGGTCGTGCGGGCCGACGTCCGCGACCCGGAGAGGATCCTCGCCGACGACCAGGTCCGCTCGCTGATCGACTTCGACCGGCCGCTCGCGGTGATGCTCGTGTCGGTGCTCCAGTTCGTCCCCGACCGGGAGCCGCACGAACTCGTCGCCCCGCTGCGGGACGCCATGCCGCGCGGCGGCTACCTGGCCGTCTCCCACCCCACCCAGGACTTCCGCGCCAGCCAGGTCGACCAGGTCGCCAGCACCTACACCAAGGCCAAGGCCCCCGCGGTGGCGCGCCGCAAGGCCGAGATCGAGCGCATCTTCGACGGCTTCGAACTGCTGGAGCCCGGCATCGTCCAAACCCCGCTGTGGCGCCCGGACGGCCCGGTCACCCCGCATCTCGACCGCATCTGGATGTACGGCGCCGTCGGCCGCAAGCTCTGACAACCCCCGGGAAAGGCGATATGGACGTCATCGAGGCCATGAAGACGACGGGCACCTGCCGCTACTTCAGCGGCGACCCGGTGCCCGACGAGGTGCTGATGGCGGCGTTCGACGCCGCCAGGTTCGCCCCGCAGGGCGGCAACCGGCAGCCCGTCCGCTGGATCGTCGTCCGCGACAAGGACCGCAAGCGGCAACTCGCCGAGTGGTACCTCGCGCCGTGGAAGGCGTACCTGGCCGGAATCGGGGACGGGGAGATCGGCGTCGGCGCGCTGCCGAAGGCCGTCACCGACGCCGACCACTTCGCCGAGCACCTGCACGAGGTGCCCGCCATCGTCGTGCTGTGCGCCGAGCTGGACGGCCTGCACCCCACCGACCTGGAGCTCGACCGCCTCAGCGTCGTCGGCGGCGGCTCCGTCTACCCCACCGCGCAGAACTTCTGCCTCGCGCTGCGCGACCAGGGCGTCGCCAGCGCCCTGACCACCCTCCTCGTCCACGCGGAGCCGCAGGTCAAGGAGCTGCTCGGCATCCCGGACGGCATCATCACCGCGGCTCACATCGCGGTCGGCTACCCGGCGAACGGCTTCCCCGCCCGGCTGACCCGCACCCCCGTCGAGGAGATCGTTTTCGACGAGACGTACGGCACGCCACTCGCCGGCGGCTGAGCCGTCATAAATGTTCGCCCGGACCGGCGGCGTCCTGGCGACCGACTTCCACCTGATGGACCGGCCCCGCCCCATGGCCGCCGCCGGCCTCCCGTTCGCGTTCCGCTACGCGCCCGGCGGCCGGACCGAGACCGGCGTCCCCGGCGCCCGCACCCCGTTCACTCCGGTGAGCCTGGAGATCCCGGCGCCCTGCCGCTGGTGCCAGGTAGTAAACATGTAGACTGTAAGCATGGCGAACCAAGCCGATGCCCCGCCGCCGCCCACGGGTTACCTGCTCTGGCACGTGTCCCTGCGCTGGCGGGTCGCGATGGACCGCGCACTGGCGCCGCTCGGGCTCACCCACGCCCAGTACGCCGTCGTGGCCTCCCTGCACGGCATGCTCATGTCCGGCGTCCGGCCCAGCCAGCGGCAGCTGGCCGACTACAGCGGCCTGGAGCCCATGTACATCTCCCGGCTGGTCCGGACACTGGAGCGCGCCGGGCTGGTGGAGCGCACCGACAACCCGGACGACCCCCGGGCCGTGCAGCTCTCGCTCACCGCGCGCGGCTCGGAGGTGGTGGCGAAGGCCGTCCCCGAGGTGCGGGAGCTGGAGGGGCGCTACCTGGAGCCGCTGGGCGGCGCCGGCTCCGCCCGGAACGTGGAGCTGAGGCGCGCCCTCCAGACGCTGCTCGACCACGCCGACGCGCTCGGCGGGACGCCCGCGCCGGCGGCGTTCGGCCGGGCCGCCGGCTGACGCCGTCGCGGCCGGGCCCGGTTCACCGTCCCAGGTCGCCGAGCTGGGCCCACAGCCGGGACGCCTCCTCGCTGAGCGGCTCGCCCGGCACCAGGCGCTCGGGGTGCGCCGGCGGCGGGAGCGAGCCGTCCGGCGGATCCTCCGCCGCGGCCGCCGCGTGCCCGGCCGCGCCGGGCTCGTGCGCGGCGCCGTCCTCGCGCTGCGCGACGTACCGCATGTACTGGCTCGGAGTCATCCCGATCACGCCGAAACCGACGTAGCCCATCCCGGTGCTGAGATAGCGCAGCGCCCTGCGGAGCCGGCCCCGTCCCATCGCGTCCTCCCCTCCTGAGCGCCCGCGGGCGCGGGGCACGGACGGAGTGTGCGGAGCGCCGCTCAAGGGGCGGTGGAAGATCGGTGGGCGGGCCCCCGGCCGCCGCCCGCGCGGCGCGGCACGTCCAGCCGGTCTCCAGTGGCCGTTGAGCCCCCCGGGCGACTCTGCCCAGGTGAGTACGCAGACGATGCCGACAGACGCGGTGCAGTGGTACGGCTGCCCCGCGTGCCGCGAGCTGACGTACGGCAAGCGTTTCGACCGTTCCCTTCGCGTCTGCCCCGGTTGCGGGGCGCACACCCGCCTCTCCGCGCGCCGGCGCATCGCCCAGCTCCTCGACGAGGGGTCGGTGACCGTCCTCGACGACGTCGCGGTGCCCGAGGACCCGCTCGGCTTCGCCGACTCCCAGCCGTACCCGGAGCGGACGGCGCGGGCGCGGGCGGAGACGGGGGAGCGGGAGGCCGTCACCTGCGTGACCGGGACGCTGGAGGGGCATCCGGTGGTGGCGGCCGTCATGGACTTCCGGTTCATGGGCGGCAGCCTCGGCGTGGGCGTCGGTGAGCGGCTGGCGCGGGCCGCGCGGGTCTCCCTCCGCACCCGCGCGCCGTTCCTGCTGGTGACCGCCTCCGGCGGGGCCCGCATGCAGGAGGGCGCCTTCTCCCTGATGCAGATGGTCAAGACCAGCCAGGCGCTCGCCGAGCTGGACGAGGCGGGCGTGCTGACCGTCTCGGTCATCACCGACCCGACCTACGGCGGGGTGGCCGCGTCCTACGCCACGCTGCCCGACGTGATCTTCGCCGAGCCGGGCGCCCGGATCGGGTTCGCCGGGCCGCGGGTGATCCAGCAGACCATCCAGCAGGAGCTCCCGGACGGTTTCCAGACGGCGGAGTTCATGCTGGAGCGGGGCTTCGTGGACGCCGTCGTCCCGCGCGCGGCGCTGCGTCCCGCGCTGGGGTGCGTGCTCGCCGCCGCGCTCGGCGAGCGGCCCGCCGCGGCGGCCGGGGAGCGGGTCCGGCTGGTCCGCGACCCGGCGGAGCTGCCCGCGCGGGACGCGTGGGAGGTCGTCGGGCTGGCGCGGCACCAGCGGCGTCCCACGACCCTCGACTACATCCGCCAGACGCTGGAGGACTTCCAGGAGCTGCGCGGCGACCGGGTGTCGGGCGACTGCCCCGCGATCGTGGGCGGGACCGGGCGGCTGGACGGCCGTCCCGTCATGGTCATCGGCCACCAGAAGGGCCGCGACACCGCCGAGCGGGTCGCGCACAACTTCGGCATGGCCTCGCCCGCCGGATACCGCAAGGCGGGCCGGCTGATGCGGCTGGCGGCCAAGCTCGGGCTGCCGATCGTCACGCTGGTGGACACGCCGGGCGCGCACCCGGGCGTCGAGGCCGAGGAGCGCGGGCAGGCGTGGGCCATCGCCGAGAACATCCGGCTGATGACCGGGCTGCCGGTGCCGATCGTCTCGGCGGTCGTCGGGGAGGGCGGCAGCGGCGGCGCGCTGGCACTGGCCGTGGCCGACCGGGTGCTGGCGTTCTCCGGCGCCGTCTACTCGGTGATCAGCCCGGAGGGATGCGCCGCCATCCTGTGGAACGACCGGGAGCTGGCGCCGCTGGCCGCCGCGGCGCTGCGCCTGGACGCCCGCGACCTGCTGCGGCAGGGGATCGTGGACGCCGTCGTCCCCGAACCGGACGGCGGGGCGCACGAGGACCCGGTGGCCGCCGGCGAGCTGCTGCGCGGCGCGCTCACCGCGACGTTGGACGAACTGGCCGACATCGCCCCGGCCGACCTGGTGCGGCGGCGCCGCGCCCGGTTCGGCGCGTTCGGGGCCGAAGAGCGAGGTGCACATGACTGAGGACCCGACCGGCGGTGCCGCGAGCGCCCTGGATGACCTGTGCCGCCGGGCCGCGGAGCTGATCGGCGCCACCGACGGGCCGCTGAAGAGCGTGCGGGTCCGCGCGGGCGAGCTGAGCGTCGAGGTGGAATGGCCGGATCCGGCCACCGCCGCCGCGCCCGCGCCGGCCGCCCCCGCCGCCGCTCCCGCCGCGGTCTCCGCCCCGGCGGCGGTCCCCCTTCCCGCCGCCGAGCCCGGCACGGACGACGACGACGGCTCCTTCCACGTCGAGGCGCCGCTCGTCGGCACCTTCTACCGTGCGTCCTCCCCGGGGGCACGGCCCTTCGTGGAGGTCGGCGACGAGGTGGAGGAGGGCCGGCAGGTCGCCATCGTCGAGGCGATGAAGCTGATGAACGCCGTCACGGCCGAGCGCGCGGGCCGTGTCGTCGAGGTGCTGGTGTCCGACGGCAAGCCCGTCGAGTACGGCCAGCCGCTGTTCGTGCTCGCCCCGGCCTGAACCGGCGGCGCGCGGCAAGCCCAGCCCGTCCCGGGCAACTCCGCCACTGAGGAGTCTTCATGTTCTCGACCGTCCTGATCGCCAACCGGGGGGAGATCGCGCTTCGCGTGGCGCGAACCTGCCGGGAACTGGGCATCCGCACCGTCGCGGTGTACTCCGACGCCGACCGCGACTCGGCGGTGACGCGGCTCGCCGACGAGTGCGTCCGCATCGGCCCGGCCGCCCCCCGCCGCAGCTACCTCAACCCCGCCGCCATCGTCACCGCCGCCCTGCAGGTCGGCGCCGACGCGGTCCACCCCGGGTACGGCTTCCTGTCCGAGGATCCCGACTTCGCCGAGATCTGCGCGGCCGAGGGGCTGACCTTCGTCGGCCCGTCCGCGCCGGTGCTGAGCCGGCTGGGCGACAAGGCCCAGGCCCGGGAGATCGCCCGCCAGGCCGGGCTGCCCGTGCTGCCGGGCAGCCCCGAGCCGCTGGAGACGGTGGAGCAGGCGAAGGCCGTCGCGGCGTCCATCGGCTACCCGGTCATCATCAAGGCGGTCGCGGGCGGCGGCGGCCGCGGCATGACGGTGGTGCGCGACCCGCGCGAGCTGCCGCGCGCCTACGTGGAGGCCCGCGCCGGCGCGCAGGTGGCGTTCGGCGACCCGCGGCTGTACGCCGAGCGGTACCTCGACCACGCCCGGCACATCGAGGTGCAGATCCTCGGTGACGGCGAGGGCGGCGTCGTCCACCTGGGGGAGCGGGACTGCTCGGTGCAGCGGCGGCGGCAGAAGCTCGTCGAGGAGACCCCCGCGCCGGGGCTGCCCCGCGAGCTGGCCGACCGGATCTGCGCGGCCGCCGTGCACTCCGCGAGCGAGCTGCGCTACCCGGGCGCCGGCACCTACGAGTTCCTCGTCGACCGGGACGGCGACTTCTACCTGATGGAGGTCAACTGCCGGATCCAGGTCGAGCACCCGGTGACCGAGCTGGTGACCGGCATCGACCTCGTCCGCGAGCAGCTCCGGGTCGCCGCGGGCGACGGCCTGTCGGTCCGGCAGAGCGACATCGTCCCCCGCGGCGTCGCCATCGAGACGCGCGTCAACGCCGAGGACCCGGCGCGCGGATTCATGCCCACGCCCGGCGTCCTGGACGACTTCGCGCCCCCTGGCGGCCCGTTCGTCCGGGTGGACACGCACGCCCGTCCGGGCATGCGCGTCACCGCCGACTACGACCCGCTGCTCGCCAAGGTGGCGGTGTGGGCGCCCGACCGCCGGCAGGCGATCGAACGCGCCGACCGGGCGCTCAGCGAGTTCCACGTCTCCGGCAAGGGCGTGCGGACGACGCGCGAATTCCTGCGCGGCGTCCTGGAGAACCCCACGTTCCGCGCAGGCAAGCACACCACGGCACTCGTCGACGAGATGAACTTCGGAGGTGACCGATGAACGCCGCAGCGGACACGCCGGTCGTCATCGCGGGCGGGAGCCTGGTCGGGCTCGCCACCGCCCTGTTCCTGGGCAGGCACGGCGTACGGTCCATGGTCGTCGAGCGCAACGAGGGCCTGTCGCCCCATCCCCGCGCGCGGGGGGTCAACGCCCGCGCCATGGAGCTGTTCCGGTGGGCGGGCATCGAGGACGAGCTGCGCTCCATGCCGTCCGCGAAGGCGCTCGCGGGCAACAGCGGCATCATCGCGGCCGAGAGCCTCGCCGGGAAGGAGATGGGCGCCCTCAAGGAGGGCTACCACCGCGACACCGGCGCCGCCGACGACGACGCGGGCTGGCTGGGCGCGACCGGCTGGTGCCTGTGCCACCAGCACGAGGTCGAGCCGCTGCTGCGCGAGCACGCCGCCCGGCACGGGGCCGACCTGCGGTTCGGCACCGAGCTGACGGGCTTCGAGCAGGACGCGGACGGCGTGACCGTCCGGACGCGGGACGCCGCCGGCGCGGAGCACTCGATCCGCACCGCCTACCTGGTCGGCGCGGACGGGGCGGGCAGCCTGGTGCGCCGCCTCCTGGACATCGGGATGGACGGCCCCGGTACGCTGGCCCATTTCCTCAACGTCCAGTTCCGGGCCGACCTGACCGAGCCGCTGCGCGGCCGGCGGTTCGTCATGTGCTACACGATCAGCGGGAAGTCGCGCAGCGGGCTGCTGCCCGTCAACAACGCCGACGAGTGGCTGCTGCACGTCCCGTACGAGCCGGACCGCGCCGCCGAGTTCACCCCGGAGCACTGCGCGAGCCTCGTGCGGACCGCCGCCGGGGTGGACGACCTGGACGTGACGATCGAGGGCGTCGCGTCCTGGGAGTCGGCCGGCCGGGTCGCGCGCTCCTTCGCCGCCGGGCGGGTCTTCCTGGCCGGCGACGCGGCGCACGTGATGCCGCCGACCGGCGCGTACGGGTCCAACACCGGCGTCCAGGAGGCGCACAACCTGGCGTGGAAGCTCGCGGCCGTGCTGCACGGGCAGGCCGGTCCCGGGCTGCTGGACACCTACGAGCGCGAGCGCCGCCCCGTCGCCGAGGCCACCGTGGAGCAGGCGGTGCTGCGGTCCAAGGACCGCCCGCGGCTGGCCGGCGGCCCCAGCCCCGCCCCGGACCCGCGGATCAAGCCCGACCCCGTCGTCACGTTCGGCCAGGTCTACCGGTCGGCCGCGGTGGAGGCGGACGCCGCCGGCGGCGACCCGCTGTGGGAGCCGGAGCCCACCGGGCGGCCCGGCACCCGCGCCCCGCACGTCATCGTCAAGCGGGACGGGCGGCTCGTCTCCACGCTCGACCTCTACGGCGACGCGTTCGTGCTGCTCTGCGGCCCGCAGGGCACCGCCGCCGCGGACGCGGTGGCGCGGGCGGCGCGGAAGGCCGGGGTCACCGTCGAGACCGCCGTCATCGGCCGGGACGTCCACCCCGTCGCGGTCGACCTCTGCCGCGCGCACGGCCTGACGCCCGCGGGCGCGCTGCTGGTGCGCCCGGACGGGTTCGTCGCGTGGCGGAGCGCGGGCCCGCCGGCC
Organism: Actinomadura monticuli; assembly: GCF_041463655.1. NCBI lineage: Bacteria > Bacillati > Actinomycetota > Actinomycetes > Streptosporangiales > Thermomonosporaceae > Actinomadura > Actinomadura monticuli. The sequence goes on along the minus strand of NZ_JAXCEI010000002.1, from coordinate 438,523 downwards.
GGGAGCGACGACCTCGGCGGGCTGTTCGACCGGCTGCTGTGCCGGTCGGCGGACGCGCCCGCCGAGGTCGCGGACCGGGTCGCCGGCTGACACCGGGACGAGGCGGACGGCCGCGCGGCCCCCGAGCCTGAGCGCTCGGGGCCGCGCGGCCGTCAGGCGTGCCGTCAGGCCGGCGTCTCCGGCTCCGGAACGGCCACCGGGCGGAAGTCGCTCGCGGCCTCCCACTGGGTGTCGTGGACCTCGTAGACCTCGTAGTGGCCGGCCGGGCGCGTCCGGTCCTGGTAGGGCCGCAGCGGCGACGGGTGCCCGGCGGCGCGCAGCGACCGCTCCCAGTCGCGGTAGGAGGCCAGGTCGCGCCACGCCATCACCAGCGCGTACCGGCCGTCCCTCTCCTGGACCTCCAGGAGCTCGTGGCCGATGAGCCCCGGCGTGCCGCGCAACTGGCGGCCCGCCTGCCGGTAGGCGTCCGTGACCGCCCCGGTCGGACCGCGGGGATCGCGGTAGTGGACGACGACGCGGACGGGTCTTTCGGACACGGGCTACTCCTCGCTGCGTGTTTCGGTCACGGACGGTGGGCCGGACGCGGAGCGGGGTGCGGCTTCCGGTCGGTCGTGGATCGGGTCGGTCGTGCATCCGGTCGGTCGTGGATCGGTCAGTCGTAGTAGGCGGGCGCCGCCCGCAGATCGGTGAGGTTGGACGGCTCGTGGCCGCAGATGATCAGCGCGTTCTCGGCATTGGCGAGGTCGACGAGCTTCTTCGTGGACGCGCGGACCTCGTCCTCGTCCATGTCGAAGGGGAAGACGGGCCGCTTCCCGGGGTCGAGCGCGGCGGTCATGGGGATCGCGTCGGCGGCGAGCAGCACGGGCCCGGTGCGGGGCAGCCGGATCAGCACCGACTGGTGCCCGGGCACGTGCCCGGACGACTCGATCAGCTCGATGCCGGGGAGCAGCTCGGTGTCGCCGTCGACCAGGCGGAACCGGGTGTCCGGCCGGTCCCAGCGGTCCCGGGTGGACCCGCAGCGCGCCCCGGCGTCCGAGACCGCCCACGCGTGGTGCCGCCGCTGGACGACGAACTCGGCGCCGCCGAACACGTCGTGGTTGCCGGCGTGGTCGGGGTCCAGATGGGTGCAGACCACCAGGTCGACGTCGCCGGGGGCGACGCCGAGGCCGCCGAGCAGGCTCGGCACGTCCTCGCCGGGTTCCAGCTCCACGCGCTCGTCCGGGTCGGTGCGGTGCGCGCCGGCGCGGTCCCGCGGCGGGCCGGTGTCGACGAGCACCGTGGCGTCGCTGGTCGTGATGAGATACGCCGGCACCGGGGCGCCGATAGGCCGGATCCGGCCGCTGAAGAGCAGTTGAAGTTTCATTCTCCACTCCCGAGTCTGCTGGCGTGTCCCCGTTGCCGGAGGTCGGCGGTTAGCGTAGGGGGCGCGGGTCGAATGCCGGTCGACCGGGCCGGCCGCCGCCCGAAACTCTGATTTGCGGACTATCATTCAAGTCCTATTTATATTTCCGTTACATGGCCGCAACCCGAGATTTCTGGGCACGCCGGATGACCTTGGAACGTCGCGTTCTGCGGTCGGCCGTGTACAGGTTGGCGGAGTCCGAAAAGACGCGTAATAGCTGCCGCCAGTTATTGGCGGCGAGATGGCGGGCCGGCGAGGGCGTAGTCGCCTGCGAGTGAGCTTCGAGTGGGCTCCGAGCAGCCGGAGTGCACTGTGATGCGGTCTTCGGTTCGAGAAGGCCGAGGTTGCCGCTTGTCGGGCCGTCCGGAACCCCTGAAACGGCCGTCCGATACAGCGGGAGGGTGCACAGCCCGGCTTTCCGGATGGCCGGGCAGAGAATTGTATAGAGGGTGATGCGGAACTTCAAGAGGCGTGTCCGGCACTCGGTGACCGTCCCGCTAGTGGCCGTTGCCTGGGCCTTCGATTCAGTCGAGAATTTCCCCCAGGTGCTTATTTGCGCGGCCGAGGTTCATCGAGATGTGATGTGACGACAGAACACGGGGAAGGGTGCATGTATTTCCGGATTCTGGGTCCGCTGTGGGTGGCCAATGGGGGTATGGAACTGACCCCCACCGCGCCGAAGGTGCGGCAGGTTCTCGCCTTCCTGCTCGTACGGTGCGGAAAGCTCGTCCAGGTGGGCGAGCTCATCGACGAGCTTTGGGGCGACGAACCGCCGGCCAGCGCGATGACGACCCTTCAGACGTACATCTACAAACTCCGCAAGGATGTGTTGGAGCGTTGCACCTCGGCGACTCTCCATACCAGGGTCTCCGGGTATCTGCTGGACGTCTCGGCGGAACGCGGTGACCTCCTGCGGTTCGAACGACTGGCGCACGAGGGCCGCACGGCCCTCGACGAGGGCGACGCGGCCCGTGCCGCCGACCGGCTCTGCGAGGCGCTCGCGCTGTGGCGCGGCCCCGCGCTGGCCGACGTGTCGGCGGGCGAGATCCTGTCCGCGCACGTGACCAGGCTGGAGGAGGAGCGGCTCCGCACCATGGAGCTGCGCATCACCGCCGACCTGGAACTCGGCCGGCACCGGCAGCTGATCAGCGAACTGAAGATGCTGGTGTCGGAGCATCCGCTCAACGAGCGGTTCCACTCCCACCTGATGATGGCGCTGCACCGGTCCGGCCGCCGCTACGAGGCTCTGGAGGTCTACCAGGGACTGCGCCGCATGCTGATCGACGAACTGGGGATGGAGCCGTCCGCGGCCGTCCAGCAGCTCCACCTGAACCTGCTCAACTCCGACGCCGAGTCGCGAGACGAGGGTGCTCCCGCCCCCGTCGTGCGCAGCCGTTTCGAGACCCTCCTGGTGCCCGCGCAGCTCCCCCCGGACACATCTGACTTTGTGGGCAGGGAGGAAGTCCTGCGGGACGTGCGCCGCCACCTGGTGCGCCCCCAGGGCGAGAACACGGCGGCGCGGGCGGTGTCGATCTCCGGCATGCCGGGGGTCGGGAAGACCGCCCTCGCGCTGCGGGCCGGCCACGCCGACCGCGCGGAGTTCCCCGACGGCCAGCTCTACGCCGACCTGCGGGGCACCGGCGACCGGCCCACCGACCCGTACGAGGTCCTGGAGGGCTTCGCGCGGGCGATCGGGGTGCCGGCCGCGGAGATCCCGGACAACCTCCAGGAGCGCAGCAAGCTGTTCCGCACCTGGAGCATGGGACGGCGGGTGCTGGTCGTGCTGGACGACGCGCACTCGGTGTCGCAGGTGGCCCCGCTGCTCCCGGCGGCGCCGAACTGCGCGGTCCTCATCACCACCCAGCGGGGCCTCTACAGCCTGCCGGGGGTGCGGCACGTCGAGCTCGACGTCATGTCGACGAAGAACGCGATGGCGCTGATCGAGGCGGTGAGCGGGCGCCGCTTCACCGCGGACGAGCTGGGCGCGGCCGAGCGCGTCGCCCGGCTGGCCGGGCGGCTCCCGCTCGCGGTGCGGGCGGTGGGGTCCCGGCTGGCGGCCATGCAGACGTGGCCGGTGGAGAAGCTGGCCGCGCAGCTGGAGAGCCTGCCGCGCCGGCTCGACCTGCTGTCGTTCGCGGAGCTGGACGTGCGGGCCCGGCTGGCGTCCGGCTACCGGCGGCTCGACCCCGGCGACCGCAGCGCGCTGCGCCTGATCAGCCTGCTGCCGCCGCCGGACTTCACCGCCACCACCGCGGCCCGGCTGATCGGCAACGGCACCGACGAGGTGGAGGCCCAGCTGATCCGGCTGGCGGGCTGCCACCTGCTGTCGGTCAGCATGGGCGGCGGCGGGGAGATCCGCTACCGGCTGCACGAGCTGGTGCGCGTGTTCGCCCGGGAGCGCCTCGACGAGGAACTCCTGGAGCCGGCGCGGGAACGGCCTGAGGCGGCGGCCACCGCGGCCGCCGCCGACCACGCCCGCGCGGTCCGCGAGGGCGTCCGGCCGGCGCGCGAGGGCGTCCGCCCCGTGTGGGAGAGCGTCGGCGACCGCCCGGACTCCGGGTACGAGCACCGCGACCCGCGCGTGGTCCGCGCGGCGGTGCCGGAGCCGCCGGCCAGGCGAACGCGTCCGGTGAACGGTGTGGTGAAGGCGCTCGGCAATGGGTGAGGGCCGGCCCGCGCCCGGGTTTCCATCCCGCGTCCAGCGGTGTTCAAGCAGCTGCCGCGACAGTGGGGCCACATCGGCACGAGAGGAGAGACGATGGCCCGGTTCACGGTGAACGACGTCCGGCGCATCCTCCGGGACTGCGCGGGCGAGCCCGACTCCATCAGCCTGGACTCGGAGATCGGGGCGGTGTCCTTCGACGAGATGGGCTACGACTCGCTGGCCCGGCTGGAACTGGCGGCGCGGATCCAGCAGGAGTTCCTGGTGGCGATCCCCGACGAGCAGGTCGAGGAGCTCCGCACGCCCGACGACGTGGTCGGCTATGTCACTCCGCGCATCGCCGCGGCGTGACGGACCGTCCGGGGAGGTGGTCGGGCGCGTGCGCGTGCTGGTGTACGCGAGCGCGCCCGGCGACGACCCCCGGGCGGTCGAGGACGCCTACCACACCGTCAGCGGCGCCCTCACGGGCACGCCGGGACTGCTCGGCAACGCGCTGCTGCGGTCCGTCCACGAGCCGGGAGCCTTCGTCGTGATGAGCGAGTGGGCCGACCTGGACTCGTTCCGGGAGTGGGAGGAGGGCGCCGAGCACCGCGGCGCCACCGCCCCGCTCCGCCCCCTCCAGGACGGCCGGGGCCGCGGCCCGTTCGGAATCTACGAGGTCACCGCCGCCTACTGAGCGGCGCCCGGTCGCGCCGGCTCCACGACTCCTCCGCGATCCGGCGGTGCGCGAGAAGCGGCTCCCACCAGGCGCGGTTGCTGCGGTACCAGCGGATGGTCTCGCGGACGCCGCGCTCGAACGGCACCTCGGGAGCCCAGCCGAGCGTCCGCCGGATCCGGGTGGAGTCGAGCAGGTAGCGGCGGTCGTGCCCGGGCCGGTCGGACACCAGTGTCTTGAGCGTCCCGGGCAGGCCGAGCTCGTCCAGCACCAGGTCCGCCATCTCCTCGATGGTGGCCTCCTCGCCGCTGCCCACGTGGTAGGTCTCGCCGACCTCGCCGCGCGCGAGGATGAGGTCGATCGCCCGGCAGTGGTCGGTCACCGAGATCCACTCCCGCTTGTTGCCGGTCGAGGCGTACATCGGCAGCGGCAGCCCCGCCAGCGCGTTCGTGACGAACAGCGGCAGGACCTTCTCCGGGAACTGGTAGGGGCCGTAGTTGTTCGCGCAGTTGGAGATCGTCACCGGGAGGCCGAAGGTGTGCTGGTAGCTGCGCACCACATGGTCGGATCCCGCCTTGCTGGCGCTGTAGGGCGTGTGCGGCAGGTAGGGGCTGGACTCGGTGAACGACTCGGGGGAGTCCAGCGCGAGATCGCCGTAGACCTCGCAGGTGGACACCTGGTGGAACCGGCCGACCCCGGCCTGCCGGCACGCCTCCAGCAGCGCCTGCGTCCCCAGCACGTTGGTGCGGAAGAAGCGCGCGGGCTCAAGGACGGCCAGGCTGTTGTGCGTCTCGGCGGCGAAGTTCACCACCACGTCCACCTCGTTCGCGCGCAGCACCCTGGTCATCTCCGCCTCGTCGGCGATGTCGTGCTGGACGAACACGATCTCGGCGCGGACCTCGTCGAGGTTGCGCACGTTCCCGGCATAGGTCAGGGCGTCGATCGCGACGATCCCGTCCTCTGGATGGACAGAGCGCCAGTAGCGCACGAAGTTGCCGCCGATGAACCCGGCGGCGCCCGTCACGGCGATGGTGCGTCCCATGTGTCTCCCCTTCTGCTCGCTCTCTCCCGGAGCGTCGCCGCACGCTCGCAACGGCTGCTCGATTCCCGAGCGAGATGGATCCGCGAGCCTCCTCGCGGGACGTTCCTCCAGCGCCCCTTGAGAACGGCGCGCGACCGTGTCCGTGCTCGATCACCCATGCGGAAGGACGGACGATGCTGACACGACGGGGAGTCATCAGGCTGGGGGCGGTCGCCGCCGGAGCGGCGGCCGTGCCGGGGACGGCGGTCCTCGGACGGGGCGGGCGCGCATGGGCGGACGTCACCGCGCCGCCGCCGTTCTCGGTGCCGCTGAGCCTGCCCGAGGTGGCCGTCCCGGTGCGCCGGACGGCGACCACCGACTACTACGACATGACGATCCGGCACGGCGCCGCGGAGATCCTGCCCGGCGTCAGCACCCCGATCATGGGCTACGAGGGACGCTTCCCGGGGCCGACCATCCGCGCCGAGGCGGGCCGCCGGGTCGTCGTCCGGCAGACGAACGCGATGATGCACGAGACCGTGGTCCACCTGCACGGCGGCCTCGTCGCGCCCGGCCAGGACGGGCATCCGGCCGACTCCATCGCCCCCGGCGCGTACCGGGAGTACGTCTACGACAACCGGCAGCCCTCGGCGACGCTCTGGTACCACGACCACAGCCACCACATGGAGGCCGAGATGGTCTTCCGCGGGCTGGCCGGGTTCTACCTGGTCGGCGACCGCCGGGAGCGCCGCCTCGGCCTGCCGTCCGGCCGCTACGACGTGCCGCTGATGCTGCGCGACGCGCGCTTCGACGAGCAGGGGCGGCTGCTCTTCGAGATGGACGACTTCCGGTACCGCAACACCCTCCTGGTCAACGGCCGGCCGCAGCCGTACATGAAGGTGGACGGCCGCAAGTACCGGCTGCGGCTGCTCAACGGCTCCAACGAGCGGTACTTCACGCTGCGGCTCGGCGAGGGCGACGGGGACGCGATGACGGTCATCGCGTCCGACGGCGGCCTGCTGCCCGCCCCCGTCACCGCCACGAGCATCACGCTGTCGCCGGCCGAGCGCGTGGACGTGGTCGTGGACTTCTCCCGCTACCGGCCCGGCACCCGGGTCGTCCTGCACAACGCCGACGGGACGGACGAGGCGACCACCGGCGTCATGCGGTTCGACGTCGGGCACCGCGTCCCCGACCTCAGCCGCGTCCCCGAGCGGCTCGGCCACGCCCGCGACCTCGGCGAGGCCGTGGTCACCCGCGACATCGAGATGAAGCTCGACCTGTCCATCGGCGCGTTCGTCATCGACGGCAAGACGTTCGACATGGACCGCGTCGACACGAAGATCAAGCGCGGGGAGACCGAGATCTGGCGCGTGCACAACCGCGACGTGCGGCCGTCGGTCCCGCACAACTTCCACGTGCACGGCACCCACTTCCAGGTGCTGGACCGCAACGGGCAGCCCGTCACCGGGCACGAGGCGGGCCGCAAGGACACCGTCGCCGTGCCGATCGGCGGCGACGTGCGGCTCAAGGTCCGCTTCGACCGGTACCTCGGGCGCTACCTCTACCACTGCCACCTCCTCGACCACTCGTCCATGGGAATGATGGCGCAGGCCGAGGTCATCGGGTGAACGAGGTCACCACCGTCGCTCCAGAGGTGCTCTAGCCCAGCGCGACACCGTTTCAGTTCCCGACCCGGCGACGTCCAGGAGGAATCCCCAACATGGCGGGACACACCGACAACTCGATCGTCATCAACGCGCCGATGGACCTGCTCTGGGACATGACCAACGACGTCGAGTCGTGGCCCCGGCTGTTCAGCGAGTACGGCTCGGCGGAGATCCTGGAGCGCGACGGCGACACCGTCCGCTTCCGGCTCGCGCTGCACCCCGACGAGAACGGCACGGTCTGGAGCTGGGTGTCCGAGCGCACCCCGAATCCGGAAACCCGCACGGTGGACGCGCACCGCGTGGAGACCGGCGTCTTCCAGTACATGAACCTGCACTGGGAGTACGAGCACGTCGACGGCGGCGTGCGGATGCGCTGGACGCAGGACTTCGCGATGAAGCCGGACGCCCCGCTGGACGACGCGGGCATGACCGAGCGCCTCAACCGCAACACGGCGGTCCAGATGGAGCGCATCAAGCGGATCGTCGAGGAGGCCGCCGAGCGCGCCGCGGGCGGCGTCCGCTTCGACCACACCGGCCGCCGCGTCCTCGTCACCGGCGGCACCCGGGGCCTCGGGCGGGCGATCACGCTGGCGTTCGCCCGCGCGGGCGCGAACGTGCTGACCTGCCACCGCCAGGACGGCCCCGCCGTCGACAGCCTGGTCAAGGAGCTGGCCGAGACGCCCGGGAACCACAAGGTCGTCAAGGCCGACATCGGGGACGAGGCCGGCGTCGAGCACCTCATCGCCGAGTGCCGCGCCCACCTCGGCTCGCTCGACGTGCTCGTCAACAACGCCGGCGCGATCAGCCACGTGCCGTTCGAGAAGCTCGGCGCGGACGAGTGGCGACGCATCCTGGACATCAACCTGACCGGTACCTTCCTGGTCACCCAGCGGGCCCTGCCGCTGCTGACGCCCGGCGCCTCGATCATCAACGTCGGCTCGAAGGTGGCCACGGTCGGCATCCCGCTGCGCGCCCACTACACCGCGTCCAAGGCCGGCCTCACCGGCCTGACCCGGTCGCTGTGCAAGGAGCTCGGCCCGCTGGGCTACCGCGTGAACCTCGTCGCGCCCGGCCCGGTGCAGACCGAAGAGGAGGTCCCGCCCGAGGTGCAGGAGCGGTACCAGCGGCTCACCGCGCTCGGCCGGCTGGGGCAGCCCGCCGACATCGCCGGCGCGGTGCTCTTCCTCGCGAGCGACCTCGGCGCGTGGATCAGCGGGGAGACCCTCAACGTCGACGGAGGAATCTGACATGGGCGCGACGGACAGCGGCGCGGCCGCCGGCGGGGCGCCGGGCGGCGGCATCTTCCGCGTCATGCTGCGGATGAACATCCACCCCGGCAAGGAGCAGGAGTTCGAGGAGACCTGGTACAAGGTCGGGCACGCGATCACCGAGGACCCCGCCAACCTGCGCCAGTGGCTGTCGCGCAGCGACGACGAGGACGGCGTGTACTACGTCGTCAGCGACTGGGTGAGCGAGCCGGGCTTCCGCGAGTTCGAGCGCAGCCCCCAGCATCTGGAGCACCGCACCAGGCTGCACCCGTTCCGGGAGTCGGCGTCGATGGTCACCATGCACGTCGTCTACGAGATGACCGGCCGGGCCCTGCTCGGCGGGCCGCCGGCCCAGCCGGCCTCGCCGCGCTAGCGGACCGCTCCGGTGCCCGCCGTGGCCGCGGTGAGCGCGAGCCAGGTGCGGCGCAGCCCGTCCGGCAGCGAGGTCCGCGGCCGCCAGCCGAGGACCTCACGGGCGCGCCGCACGTCGAACCACACGTCGCGGCGGTCGAACCCGCGGGCGGGCAGCCGCTCCACACGCGGCTCCCGCCCGATCGCCGCGGCGACGGACCGGGCCAGCTCGCCGAGGGACACCGGCACGCCGGAGCCGACGTTGAACACCTCCGGCGCGTCCGGCTCGGGCCGCAGGCGGGCGAGGTGACGGGCGTGCAGGAACGCCTCGACGACGTCGTCCACGAACACGTAGTCGCGGCACACCTCCGGCGGCCCGTACAGCCGCAGCGGCAGCCCGGCCGCCGCGGCCTCCAGCCAGTGCCCGACGACGCCCTGCATGGTCCCGGTCCGCTGGCCGGGGCCGTAGGCGTTGGCGATCCGCACCACGACCGGGCGCACCGCGTCGCGCGCCTCGAACAGCGCCCGTTCGAGCTCCGCCTTGGCCCGGCCGTACGCGGAGGCCGGGCCGATCGGGGAGGTCTCCCGGTACGGCGGGTCCGCGTCCGGCGCGTACACGGCGCCGGCGCTGCCGGCCAGGATCAGCGCCGGGCGGTCCCCGGCGCGGCGCAGCGCGGCCAGCAGCCCGGTGAACGCGGCGTGGTCGGCGGCGACCCGCTCGGGATGCCGCTCGGCGAGGGCCGGGTTCACGGTGCTGGCCAGATAGAAGATCGTCCGGGCGGTGCGCAGGGCGGGCGCGGGGCGCCCGTCCACCACCGCCGGGGTCGCGCGGGTGACGGGCGCCGTGGGAACGCCCGCCATCGTCAGCGCCTCGGTGAGCCGGGTGCCGATGAATCCGCCCGCTCCCACCACGGCCACCGGTTCCGGTTCCGTGTCGATGTTCCTGTGCGTAACCACGTCCCGAACGGTTCCAGCGGCGGCTCGACGGCCGCTGTGAGCCGGATCGAGGCGCCCCGAACGAGGAAGAGGTACGTGTGATGCACGTTCTGGTCACCGGCGGTGCCGGGTTCATCGGATCCCGGGTGGCGGCGGCGCTGCTGGCCGCCGGACACCGGGTGCGCGTGGTGGACGCCCTGCTGCCCGAGCTGCACTTCGGCCCGCCGCGGCTGCCCGACGGCGTGGAGTTCGTGCACGCCGACCTGCGGGACGAGGACGCCGTGCGGAGGGCGCTGGACGGCGTCGACGCGGTCAGCCACCACGCGGCGATGGTGGGGCGCGGGCGGGAGATCCTGGACGCCCGCCGGTACGCCGACTGCAACGACCTCGGCACCGCGACGCTGCTCGTCGGGATGGTCGAGGCGCGCGTGGAGCGGCTCGCCTACGCCAGCTCCGTGGTGGTCTACGGGGAGGGCCGGTACCGCTGCCCCCGGCACGGCCTGGTGCGTCCGCGGCGCAGGACGGTGCCGGACCTGGACGCCGGCCGGTTCGAGCCGCGCTGCCCGGAGTGCGGGCGCGAGCTGGCCGCCGAGGCGATCGAGGAGGACGACCCGCTCGCCCCCGCGTACAACATCTACGCGGTGACCAAGCTGGCGCAGGAGAACCTCGTGGCGGCCTGGGCGACCGACACGGGCGGGAGCGCCTCGGCGCTGCGGTACCACAGCGTGTACGGGTCCGGGATGCTCGGCAGCTCCTACACCGGCGTGGCGGGCACCTTCCACCACGCCGTGGTGGAGGGGCGCCCGCCCCGGGTGTTCGAGGACGGCCTGCCGCGCCGCGACTTCGTCCACGTGGCCGACGTGGCGGACGCCAACGTCGCCGCGCTGGAGCGGGGCGGGCCGGGGTTCCGCGCCTACAACGTCGGCAGCGGGACCCCGCACACCATCCTCGACGTCGCGAGTTCGCTGGCCGCCGCGGCCGGCGGGCCGCCGCCCGTCGTGACCGGCGAGTACCGGGTGGCGGACGTGCGGCACGTCTTCGCCTCGCCGGCCCGCATCATGGACGAGCTGGGCTGGCGGCCCCGCGTCGGGCTGGAGGCCGGGCTGCGCGAGTTCGCCGCCGACCGCGTCCGCGGCGGGGTGGCCCCGGCCGGAACCTGAACGCGAACCCCGTCGACCTGCGGCGTGTCGTTGTTATCGGCCTTGCCATAACAACGACACGCCGCAGGTCGACGTATCCGGGGTGGCGGACTACCGGGCGGCCCGGCGGCAGACGAAGGCCACGAAGAAGCGGGTCGTGTAGACCTCCACGACCTCGTCGAAGACCTCGTGCAGGAGGGGCTCGACCGCCGCGGAGCGCAGCAGCTGCGTGCGGTACGACGCCCAGCGGACGCGGCCCCCCGTCGCGCGCATGACGACCGCGTTGGCCAGGAACAGCGCGGAGCGGCCGAGGTGCTTGCCCGCCCCGTACCGGCCGCGCTGGTAGTCGTGGTAGTTGTCGATCGTCCACAGGTTGCCGACGAAGGTGCCGCCGGGCTCCACGAACGTCTTCAGCCGCTCCAGGACCTTCCGCACCTGCCCCATGTGGTGGATCGCGTCCACGCAGAGGACGAGCGGCGCGGGCTCGATGCCGTCCAGGGTCCAGAAGTCCCCCTGGCGCAGCGTGAGCCCGGGGTGGTCCACCCGGTCGCCGGTGATCTTGAGCGCGTGCTCGGAGATGTCGTTGGCGAGGATCTCCTTCGCCGAGGTGAGGCCGGCGGCCATCGCGGTGAACTCGCCGGTCCCGCAGGCGAACTCCAGCACCCGGCCGGCGTCCCGGCCGTGCTCCTCGATGTACTCGGCGATCTTCTTCTTCTGCGCGCGGAAGTCGTCGCCTAGCACCGGGCGGCTCTCCACCTCCTCACGGTCCCAGAACCGCCTGGACCAGTAGTCCCGCCCTTCGGGGGCGTGGTCGCCGATGAGCCTGTGACCGGCGCTGACGAAAGTCTCAGCTAGCATGAACGGCCCCTTTCGAAGACGTCGTCACCTCGCCCACGTCCCGCATGCCGCGTGTCGAGGCCCAGGCCGAAGCCTTCGGTATGCCGGTCGAGGTGGCCTAGAAGCCCGGTGGACCGGATGTCGAGCGGACGTCGATCCGCGGGTGCGAGCGTCCTGCGCGGAATCCGTCCGTGACGAGAGGAGCCGCCGTGGGCGAGGGAATGGGACGCCGAGAACTGTTCGGGAGGGGCGGGCGGCTGGTGCCCGCGGTGGGCGCGGCGGCGCTGCTGCCCGCGGCGCTGGCGCCGGACGCGGCGGCCGCGGACACCGAGACGCGGGTGCGGATACCGCTGCCGGGCACGTGGGCGGTCACCGTGACCATCACCGACCTGCCCGACTTCCCGCCCGAGCCGGGCCTGTTCGCGTTCGGCGCGGACGGCCTGCTCACCGGCACCGGCGGCGCGTCGAAGATCGTCGGCTTCGGCACCTGGACCGCCACCGGCGCCGCCACGTTCGCGGTGGACTACCGGCACTACGTCATCTCCGACGACGGCAAGGTGACCGGGACGGTGCGCGTCAAGCAGGCCGGCACGCTGCTGTCGCCGGACAAGCTCACGATGACCGGCGAGGCGGCGCAGGTCGACAACGACGGCAACGTCATCGTCACGCTGCACGCCTCGTCCAAGGGCGAGCGCTACGGCTTCGGCCCGGCCGACCTCGGCCGCTGAGCGTCCGCGGACGCGCTGGGGCCGCCGGCCAGCCGGCGGCCCCAGCGCTTGTAGTAGCGGGCCCGGACGAGCCGCCGCGGCAGCACCCGCGACATGGCGACCCGCCAGCGGTAGTCCAGCCCCGGGACGCAGACCGGCCGCCCGGCCGCCACGGCGCTCAGCGCGTCGCGGGCCACGTCGTCGACGTCGAGCAGCCTGCCGAGCCGCCCCGACTCGCGGTGCCCGGCGGAGCGGTGCAGCCGCGTCCCGCCGGTCGACCCGGGACACAGGGCGGTGACGTGCACGCCGTTCCAGCAGACCTCGCCGTGCAGGCTCTCGCTGAACGACGTCGCGAACGCCTTGGCCGCCGCGTACGGGGCGCCGCCGGGCGCGGGCAGGAAGCCCATCACCGACGAGACGTTGACGACGCCGCCGTGGCCGCGTTCGAGCATCCCGGGCAGCGCCGCCCGCGTCAGCCGCACCAGCGCGCCCGTGTTGAGGGCCAGGCCGTGCGCCAGCTCGGCGGGGTCCCGGCGGGCGAGCGGGCCGATGCCGCCCAGCACCCCGGCCCCGTTGACGAGCAGGTCGACCGGACGGTCCGGGTCGGCCAGCCGCGCGGCGACCCGCTCCAGGCCGGCCGGGTCGGCGAGGTCGGCGGGCAGCGTCTCCACCGCGGCCCCGTGGTCGCGCTCCAGCTCGGCGGCCAGCGCCGCCAGCCGCGTCCCGTCCCGCGCGACCAGGACCAGGGCGGCGCCGTCCGCGGCCAGCCGGCGCGCGAACGCCGCGCCGATGCCGCCCGACGCGCCGGTCACCAGGGCGTTCCGATACCGCGTCATATCCGCTCCTCCGTCGCCAGGGTCACGTCCGCTCCTCCGTCACCAGGCGACCGGCAGGGCCAGCGGGCCCCGGATCATGCCGCCGGTCCGCCACTCCGGGGCCCGGCCGGGCTCGGCGTGCCGCAGCCCGGGGAACCGCTCCAGCAGGGTGCTCAGCGCGACCGCCAGTTCCGCCCGCGCCAGCGCGGCGCCCAGGCAGCGGTGCGCGCCGTGCCCGAACGCCAGGTGCGGGTTGGGGTCGCGGCGCAGGTCGAGCCGGTCGGGGTCGGTGAACACCGCGGCGTCCCGGTTGGCCGAGGTGATCGCCGGGAGCACCGCCTCGCCGGCCTTGATCGGGGTCCCGCCGAGCTCCAGGTCGCGGGTCGCGACCCGGATCGTCCCGCCGCTCGCGGAGACCGCCACGTAGCGCAGCAGCTCCTCGGCCGCCGCCGGCATCAGCGCCGGGTCGGCGCGCAGCTCGGCGAGCTGCGCGGGATGGTCGAGCAGCGTCTGCACCGACCCCGCGATCATGCCGGCGGCCGTCTGGTACCCGGCGACGAGGAGGGTGACGCCGAGCGCGACCAGCTCCTGCTCGCTGAGCCGCTCCTCGTCCTGTGCGGTCACCAGGGAGCTGATGACGTCGTCGCCGGGGTCGGCGCGGCGGTCCGCGACCAGGGAGCGGAAGTAGCCGCGCAGCCCCTCGGCCGCGCGCCGCACCGTCTCGGGGTCGGTGCCGGTGGTGCCCAGGTAGTCGTCGGCCCACGCGCGGAACCGGTCGTGGTCGGGCTCCGGGACGCCCAGCAGCATGCTGATCACCCGGATCGGCAGCGGGGCGGCGTAGCCGGCCACCAGGTCGGCCGGGGGGCCGGCGGCGGCCATGCCGTCCGCCAGTTCCTCGGCGATCGCGCGGATCCGCGGCCGGAACCGGCGCATCCGGTGCGCGGTGAACTCCCCGGCGATCAGCCGCCGCAGCCGGGTGTGCTCCGGCGGGTCCAGCGTGGTGATCGAGCCGGCCTCCAGCGCGATGCCGCGCACCCGCGGCGCGCCCTCCCGGGCGGCGGCGGCGCGGCTCAGCCGCTCGTCCGCCAGCAGCCGGTGGTTGTCGGCGTAGCGGCTGGCCAGCCAGGCCGGCCGCCCGTCGGGCAGCCGGACCCGCGCCACCGGCCGTCGCTCCCGCAGCCGCGCGTACTCGCGCGCCGGATCGGGGCCCGGGGGCACCCGCGGCGGGAACCGCAGCTCCTCCCCGGTCGGGTCGGCGTCGGTCATGTCGGCGTCGGCCGTCTCGGCCATGTCCGCTCCCTGGCTCGGCTGCTTCCGCGACGGCATCGTGGGCCGCCCGGTTCGAGGGCCGCTCGACGCCGGACCGCCGACCGGCCTCGATCACGGCTCGAGGAGGACGCCCGACGCTGGCCGTGTGCGGACGCCGCCGGCGCCCGCCGCGAACAAGCCGACCGGAGGGAGCACCCGTGCTGGACAACGCGCTCGGTGTCGTAGCGCTCTCGGGAAGCGGCATCACCGCGGGCGTGCTGCTCGCCGTGGCCCTCAGCGTCGTCCCCACGCTGCGGGCGGTGTCGCCGCCCCTGTACGTGCGCATCCACCAGCTCCTCGGCCGCAACTGGGACCCCACCATGCCGGTGATCGTGCTGACCTCGGCGCTGACGAGCCTGGTGCTCGCGGTGCTCGCGGACGGCGCGGCGGCCCGGGTGCTGTTCGCCGCCGGCACCGTGCTGCTGGTCGCGGTGTCGGGCGTGTCCCACCTGCTGAACGTCCCGCTGAACCGCCAGGTCAAGAGCCTGGACCCGGACGCGCCGCTGCCCGCGGACTGGCGGGACCCGCGCGCCGAGTGGCGGCGCTGGCACCTGCTGCGCACCGCCCTGGCGATCGCGGCGGTGCTGGTGAACGCGACCGCCGCGGTGATCTGAGGAGTGTCATGAACATAGGACTGCGAGACAGGCGGGCCCTGGTGACCGGCGGCACCCGCGGGGTGGGCCGCGAGGTCGCCCTCGCGGTGGCGCGGGCGGGCGGGCGCGTCGTCGCCGGCTACCACCGGGACGAGACCGCCGCGAAGGAGCTGGCGGCCGAGCTGGACGCCATCGGCGGCGGGCACCGCGTCGTGCGCGCCGACGCCACCACCGAGGAGGGCGCCGAACTGCTGGCCGCCCGCTGCCGCGAGGCGTTCGACGGCCTCGACGTGCTCGTCAACAACCTCGGCGTGGACGCCTCCGCCGGGCTGGCGGAGCTGGGGCACGAGGAGTGGACGCGGGTGCTCGACGCCAACCTCACCTCGATGTACCTGGTCACCCGGGCCGCGCTGGGGGTGCTGGCCGACGGCGCCTCGATCGTCAACGTCGGCAGCTCGCTGGCGCAGCGCGGCGCCCCCGGCCGGGCGCACTACGCGGCGTCCAAGGCGGCCGTGCTCGGGCTGACCAGCTCGCTGAGCAAGGAGCTCGGGCCGCGCGGCATCCGCGTCAACACGGTGCTGCCCGGCTTCGTCGACAAGCGGGACGGCGGCGGCCCGCCGGCCCCGATCCGGGAGCGGCTCGCGGGGATGACCGCGCTCCGCCGGCTGGCCGGTCCCGAGGACGTCGCCGGCGTCGTGCTGTTCCTGGCGGGCGACCTGTCGCGGGCCGTGACCGGGGCGGCCGTCCCGGCCGACTGCGGCGTCTGACCATGCCGGGACTTCGACCATGCCGGTGTTTCGACCATGCCGGACTCTGACCATGCCGGACAAGGAGAACATATGAGCGACGACGACGGCGGCGGACGGATCCTCGGCTTCCTCGGCCTGGGCGTGATGGGCACGGGAATGGCCACGCGCCTGGTCGAGGCGGGATACGAGGTCCGCGTCTACAACCGGACGGCGGCCAAGACAGCGCCGGTGGTCGAGGCGGGGGCGCGGGCGGTGGACACGGCCGCCGAGGCGGTGGACGGGGCCGGCCTCGTGGTCGTGAGCCTCGCCGACGAGCCCGCGGTCGAGAAGGTGCTCTTCGGGGACGCGGCGCCGCGGCTCGCCGAGGGCGCTCTCGTCGTCGACACCTCCACGGTCTCCCCGGACTTCGCCCGGGACGCCGCGCGGCGGCTCGCCGCCCTCGGCGTCCGCCGGGTCGAGGCGTGCGTCTTCGGCAACCCCATGCAGGCCCGGTCCGGGGAGCTGCGGGTGCTCACCGCCGGCGACCCGGCGGACGTGGACGCGGCGCGCGGCGTGCTGGAGGCCGTCGGCAAGGACATCCGGCACTTCGGGCCGCCCGGCTCGGCCGCCGTGATGAAGCTCGTCCTCAACATGCTCATCGGCACGGAGATCGCCGCCCTGGCCGAGGCCGCCGAGCTGGGCCGCGGCGCCGGGCTGGACCGCGACGCCGTCCTGGACTGCGTGGCCTCCAGCGGGGTCGCGTCCATGGTGATGGCGTTCCGCGCGGCGATCATGCGCGAGCGCCGGTACGAGCCCGCCGCCTTCCGCACCCGGCTCATGGCCAAGGACCTGCGGCACGCCGTCGACCTCGCCGCCGTCGCGGGCGGCGGGCTGCCGCTGGCCGAGCGGGCGCTGGAGATCGTGACGCGGGCGATCGACCGCGGGGACGGCGACAAGGACCTGGCCGTGCTCGCCGAGCACGCGTCGCCGGGCACGCACACGACTCACGACAGGGGTGACGCATGACCGACACCACCACCGCGGTGCAGCCGCGAGACGAGGACGACCGCGCCGGCTCCACCGGCTCCGCCGGCCATGACGACCGCGCCGCCTTCGAGGCGCTGGCCGCGCTGCCGGCCCGGCACCGGCTGATGATCCTGACGATGGGCCGGGTCGTCGCGCCGGTCGTGTGGGCCCTCACCGAGCTGGGCGTCCCCGACCGGCTCGCCGGCGGCCCGCTCCCGGTCGGCGAGCTGGCCCGGAGCACCGGCACGCACGAGCCCACGCTGCTGCGGCTGCTGCGGGCCGCGGCGTCCTTCGGGGTGTTCGCCGAGGAGCCCGAGGGCCGGTTCCGGCTGACCGCGATGTCGGAGTTCCTGCGCGCGGACGCCGAGCAGACCGTCCGCGACCTGGTGCTGATGAACGGGACCGAGCTGTTCTGGCGGCCCTACGAGGCGATCCTGCACTCCGCGCGCACCGGCGAGCCGGCGTTCGACCACCTCTTCGGCAAGTCCCTGTTCGCCCATCTGGAGGAGCGGCCGGAGCTCGCGGACATCTTCCACCGCGCGATGACCGCCGCCAGCCGGCGCGGCTCCGCCGCGGTCGCCGCGGTCATCGACCTGCCCCCGGGGTCCCGGGTGGCCGACGTCGGCGGCGGCCAGGGGTACCTGCTGGCCGAGGTGCTGCGCCGGCACCCCGGCTGCCGGGGGCTGCTCTTCGACCGCCCGGCGGCCGTCGAGGGAGGCCGCGGCTTCCTGGGCGAGCGGGGCCTCGCCGACCGCGTCGAGTTCGTCGCCGGCGACTTCTTCGCCGAGATCCCGGCCGGCTGCGACGCCTACCTGCTCAAGCACGTCCTGCACGACTGGGACGACGACCAGGCCGTCCGCATCCTGCGCAACGTGCGGCGGGCCGCCGGCGACGACGGCCGGGTGCACGTGATCGAGATGGTCACCGGCGAGCTGAACACGCTGGACGTCGTGCGGCTGCTGGACATCGACATGCTCGTGTCCGCCGGCGGCGCGGAGCGCTCGGCCGGGGAGTACCGGCGGCTCGCCGCCGCGGCGGGCCTGCGCCTCACCGGGCGGCGCGCCGCCGCCGGAACGACCGTCCTGGAGTTCCGCGCCGACGTCAGCGCGGGCTGAGGACCTGCTCCCGCCGCCCCCGGTCGCCGAGCGCCTCCATCGTCGCGACGAGGGCGGCGGGCGCGGGCAGCGCGGCCACCTCGTCCCGGATCTCGCGCGCGGCCGCGGCGTAGCCGGCGTCCTCCAGGAGGGCGCCGGCTTCCGCGCGGATGCTGTCGACCGTGGTCTCGGCCAGCGGCAGGGAGCGTCCCGCGCCGCTCGCGGCGACCCGCGCGGCGTTGGCCGGCTCGTCCGCGAACGAGGGCACCACC
The DNA here is from genome assembly GCF_041463655.1 of Actinomadura monticuli. Lineage (NCBI taxonomy): Bacteria > Bacillati > Actinomycetota > Actinomycetes > Streptosporangiales > Thermomonosporaceae > Actinomadura > Actinomadura monticuli. The sequence goes on along the minus strand of NZ_JAXCEI010000002.1, from coordinate 420,039 downwards.
AGTTGGGGCACCCCGAGCACCGCCGCGGTGATCGTGGTGCCGGCGCCGCCCTGGTGGACGATCGCGTCGCAGGCGGGCAGCGACAGGTTGAGCGGCACCGACTCCAGCACGGGCGTGCCGGCCGGCAACTCGCCGATCAGGTGCCGGTGGCCGGTGCCGATCGCGACGAGGATGTCGACGTCCAGGTCGCAGAGCGCCTCCACCGCGGACCGCACCGGGTCCAGGTGGCCGGTCTGCTTGACGAACGTCGTCCCCCACGTGACGCACACGCGCGGCTTCTCGCGCGGGCCGGTGGGCAGGTCCGGGACGATGCCGGACCCGTTGAACGGCACGTACCGCATCATCGCGCGGTTGGGCGCCTCGGCGAGCTGGAGGCGGGGCGGGCACACGTCGAGCGTGACGGCGCCCAGGTGGTCGGCGTCCGGCACGCCGTACCGCTCCAGCATCGGGAGCAGCGCGGGCGACTCGATGTCCCACCGGTCGCAGGTGAAGTCGGTGCCCCACAGGTGGCGCACCAGCGGCAGGCCGAGGACCTCCGCCGCCACCAGCCCGGCGTAGCCGCGCGGCTCGTACACGACGACGTCGGGCCGCCAGCGCCGCGCGAACGCGATGACGTCGTCGGCCATCGCCTCCGCGACGGCCGCGAACATCCGCATCCCGCGGGCGGCCCGCGCCTCCTCGCTGCTCCGCCAGCCCGGGTCCGCCTCGCCGTCCTGGTACCAGACGGCGCCGAGGTCGACGTCGACGCCGGCCTTCACCGCGGGCAGCCCGGTGCCCCGCACCGCCTGCAGGTAGGAGGGCTGGGAGGCGACGGCGACCTCGTGGCCCGCGGCGCGCAGCGCCCAGGCCAGCGGGACCATCGGGAAGAAGTGGGAGGGGGCGGGAAAGGTGGTGAAGAGTACGCGCATTGACGGGTTCCTCGCTCTCGGCTGAGAAAGGGCCCCACGGCGCGGCCCGCCGTGGGCGTGCGGGGCTCAGGAGCCGACGTGGAAGAGGCCGGCGAGCGCGCCCGCGACCACGTCTCCCGCGTCGGCGGTGGGACGGCCGGGGCTGCGCCAGGCGACGAACCCGTCGGGCCGGACGAGCACGGCCCCGTTCGGCGGCATCCCGTGGCGGCCCTCCCACACGTCCCCGGGGTCGTCCAGGTCGTCGCCGTACTGGTGGACGTCCAGCGGGACGCCGAGCCGGTCCGCCGCCGTCCGGGCGCCCGCGGTCCACCGGCCGCCCTCCGGCCCGGCGACGAGCACCGGGCGGTCGCGGTAGAGGTCGAGGGTCGAGATGCGCCGGCCGGCCCGGTATATCCACGCGTGCGGGGCGCGGGTGCCGACCTGCGCGGTCAGCTCTTCGGGCGGGAACGCCTCCGGGCCCTCGCCGCCCGCCCCGTACCGGTAGCCGAAGACGACCGCGTAGTAGGGGGCGGCGGTCTCGTCGGTGTCGAGGACGTTCCGGCCGGTCCGGTCCCGCATCTGCAGCAGGGCCTGCCGCATGGTGAAGGAGGCCACCGGCCTGCGCTCGGCCTCGTAGCCGTCCAGGATCCCCTCGCCGGCGTGCCCGTCCAGCACGGCGGCGAGCTTCCAGGCCAGGTTGTGGACGTCCTGGATGCCCGTGCCGGAGCCGAGCGCCCCCACCGGCGGCATCGCGTGCGCGGCGTCGCCGGCGAGGAACACCCGCCCGTCGCGGAACCGGTCGGCGATGACGGCGCCGATCCGGTAGCGCAGGAGCCGGGTGCCGTCCCGCAGCTGCGGCACGATGCGCGGCCTCAGGTCCGGGTCGCCGACCGCCTTGCGGATCATGTCGGCCGCCTCGGTCGCGTCCACCCGGGTGACCGGGACGCTGAACACCCACCGGTCGGCGCCGTCGTGCGGGACGATCACCGTCCCCGGCACGGGCCGGTCGACGTGGCACACGGCGATGCGGCGGTCGCGGACGTGCCGCGACAGGTCCGCCTCGAACGCCAGGGTCACCGTGTCGCCGAGCAGGCCGGGCCCCTCGCCCGGGATGCCGAGCCGTTCGCGGACCGGGCTGTCCGCGCCGTCCGCGGCGATCATGTACCGGGCCGCGATGGTGCGCTCGGCGCCGGTGTCGCGGTCGGCGACGACGGCGCGCACGCCGTCCGCGTCCTGCTCGAAGGACGTCAGTTCCGTGGCGAAGCACAGCCGGGCGCCGAGCCCGGCGGCCTGCTTGCGCAGCAGCGCCTCCAGCCGGTCCTGGTCGACCGGGACCCACGGGCACGGGCTGAACTCGGCCGGGTCCTCGGCGGGCTCGCCGCCGAGCCTGCTCCGCTCCGGACCGGCGAGGGTCTCCGCCGTGATCATCAGTTCGCCGGTGTTGACGTTGCGCCGGTCCAGGACGTCCTCGGCGAGGCCCGCCTGGCGGAACAGCTCCTGGGTGCGCGGGTTGACCGTGCGGGCCCGGGGGTGCACGAGGATTCCCCGGTGCCGCTCGACCACGGTGACGTGGACGCCGAGCCGGCGCAGGAACACCGCGGCGGACAGGCCCGTGAGCCCGCCGCCGACGACCAGTACGGGAACGGTCTCGTCAGCGGACACGGCATCCTCCGTGGCACGTCACTTCGCGGACGTACACGTCCTGCGGATCGCCGGCCCGCTCGCCGCTCATCGCGAACGCCGACACGAAGCCGTCCGGCGTGTGCGCCAGCCCGGTGTAGGACCCGAGGTACGGGCCGCCGAACCAGCGGAACGCCTTGTCCAAGTCGAACGGCCCGCCGAGGCGCTGCTCCCGGAACCCCCTGCCGTAGGCGCAGCCCGGCCCGTCGCACGTCGCGATCCAGTGGGCGGTGGAGGCGCCGGGCGCGTCGGTGTCGTCGCGCAGGTCGTAGTAGGTGATGGCGAGGGTGCCGTCGGGGGCGGCGTCGATCTGCGGGGTGAACGCCTGGCCGTTGCCGCCGGGCGGCGAGTCGGGCGTCCCGTTCACCCGCCGCGGGGTCGTCCAGGTCCGCCCGCCGTCGGACGAGGAGGTCAGCGCGACCGCGCTGCGGCTCTCGCTGAGCCGCGCGTCGTTCCACACCAGGTAGACCCGGCCCCTGCCGTCCACGGCCGCGTCCGGGACGAGGGAGGCGCCGACGATCGGCGTGGCCGTCCCGGGCAGCACCGGGACGCCCAGCTCGGTGGCCGCGATCGTCGCGGGCGCCGACCAGGTCGTGCCGCCGTCGGTGGAGCGCATGACGCGCAGCAGCTCGGGCCCGTCCGCGGCGGCGGGCGCCGCCGCGGCGGTCGCGGCAGCCCCGCCGGGCGCGAAGGGGCCCTGGTGGAACAGGTTGAGCAGGGTTCCGTCCGGCAGCACCACGATCTGGTTGCCGATCGTGCCGTCGCCGACGGGCGGGCGGTAGACGGAGCGGGCCGGCTCCCACGTCCGGCCGCCGTCGGTGGTGCGGCTGAACAGCAGGTCGTGCGTCTGGTCCGTCTTGCCGTGCCGGTTCCACACCAGGTACGCGCGGCGCGGGTGGCGGGGGTCGACGGTGAGCGCCGGCTTGTCGTGGAAGTACCCGGTCATCGGGTCGGAGGCGACCTCGGCGGGCGCGCTCCAACTCCGCCCGCCGTCGCCGGAGGTGAGGACGGCGACGCCGGTGGTCAGCGGGGCGACCCCGGCGACCATCGCGGTCGCGTAGAGGCGCCCGTCCGGCCCGAAGGTCAGCCACGGGTTGGTGATCCGGCCGTACGGGCCGCCCGAGCAGAGCGTGAGGGGCGGCGTCACCTGCCGCCAGGACCGGCCGCCGTCGGCGGTCACCGCGGTCCCCATGCCGCGGGCGCTGCCGTACGCCCACCGGTCCTGCTGCCAGCCGACGACGCGGCGGCGCGGATCGGCGGGGTCGATCGCCAGCGTCGGCTCGGCCTCGGTGTCCAGCGTGAAGGTGTCGCCGGGGAACGCGTCCACCGTGCACCCGGCGAAGGGGCTGTCCGCCGAGACCCGCGCGGGCGGCGCCGGGGACGCCGCGGCGGCCGGCACCGCCGGCGCGCCCAGCAGCGGGACCGCCAGGGCCGCGGCGAAGAGGGATCGGGATCTGTGTCGCAGCATCGAAGACCTCGCGTCGTCGTGACCCGGCGGAGCTCGGGATGGGCGCCGTCCGCCGGCGGAAGGCCAGGCCGACGGTAGGGGCCCCGGCTGGAAGATCACTCGAAGCGGCGCGGGTGCCGTGCGCGGCGGGCCCGTGCCGATTCGAGCGCGCGACGACCCGCCGGTCCCACAATCCGTCCCATGAGCGGCCTGATGGAGACCGAGGTGCTGATCGTGGGGGCCGGGCCGGTGGGCCTGACCGTGGCGGTGGAGCTGACCCGCCGCGGCGTGCCCTGCCGCGTGGTGGAGGAGCGCCCCGCCCCCCGGGACAGCACGCGCGGCTGCACCGTCTACCAGCGCACCCTGGAGGTCTTCGACGCCATGGGCCTGCCGGTGGAGGAGTACGCCGCCGAGGGCGCCCGGATGGCGCGGCGCGTCTACCACCACTTCGGCGAGGAGATCGGCACGGTCGACATGGCCGAGCCGCGCAGCGACCACCCGTATCCGCTGGTCGTCGGCCAGAACGTCACCGAGCGGTACCTGGAGCGGCGGCTCGCGGACATGGGCGTGCCGGTGCAGCGCGGCACGTCCGCCGGCGCGGTGACGCAGGAGAAGGACGGCGTCACCGTCGCCCTGCGCCACGCGGACGGGCGGCGGTCGGTCATCCGGGCCGCCTGGGTGGTGGCCGCGCAGGGCGCGGCCAGCGGCGTCCGCGACTCGGTCGGCGTGGCGTGGCGGGAGTGGCGCCGGTTCACCGGCCTGCGGATGCTGCAGATCGACGCGCGCGTGCGGCTGCCGTTCGCCCTCGCGCCGGACGAGGCCCACCTGTTCTTCGGCGCCGGCGGCCACGTGGGCTGCGTGCCGCTGCCCGGCGGGCGGCACCGGGTCTTCGTCGTCCGGCGCGGCGCCGAGGACGGCGCCGAGCGCGGCGACCCGGCGCCCGCCGAGATCGCCGCCGCCATGGCGCCGCTCTGCGGCGTCGACGAGGTCGGGCTGGAGGACGGCCGGTTCGCCTGGCGGGTGCGGCTGCAGAACCGGTTCGCCGACCGGATGCGCGCCGGGCGCGTGCTGCTGGCGGGCGATTCGGCACGGGTCTTCGCGCCGGTGCACGCGCAGGGGATGAACACCGGCGTCCAGGACGCCTTCAACCTGGGCTGGAAGCTGGCCGCGGTGGCCGGGGAGGGCGCCCCCGAGACGCTCCTGGACACCTACGAGGCCGAGCGGCGCCCCGTCGCCGAGGAGCTGCTCGGGCGCACCGAGCGGTCGCTGGACTTCGGCGTCCAGGAGGCGCCCGACCGGGACGAGCTGCTCGCCGCGATCGCGGTGAACCGGCCGAAGCGCACCCAGCTCGCCATCGACTACCCGGACTCCCCGCTCACCCGCGACCTGCTCGGCGACGCGGCCGGGCCGCGCGCCGGCCGGCGGGCCCCCGGCCGGTGGGAGGGGCACTGGACGCTGCTGGTGCTGCCCGGCCCCCGTCCGGACCGGCGGGTGATCGGCCGGCTCATGACCGGGCTCGACCCGCGGGTGGAGGCCATCGTCGACGTCGACGGCGCGGCGTCGTCCGCGCTGAACGCCGGGCCGGACGCCGCCGGCATCCACCTCATCCGGCCGGACGGCCACATCGGACTGCGCGGCGGGCTCGAACACGCCCCGCAGGTCGCCGCCTACCTCGACACCGTTCTCGGCCCAGTACCGCCCCGCACCCGATCCACGGCCTAGGAGATCGCCCATGCCCGCCTTGAGAGCCCTGAACGTCCTGACCGCCGCCCTCGCCGTCGCGGTGCCGCCGGCGGCGGCGGCCGCGCCGGCCGCCGCCGCGAGCGTCGCCGCGGCCCCGTCCCGCCCGCCGTCGATCCCGGTCGAGGTGACCGGCGACGGGTTCTGCGCGCCCGGCCCGAACGTCCGCCCGGCGGGCCCGCTCACCTTCCGGGTGAGCACCCCCGACGCGGCGGGGCGCTGGTGGGCGCTGATGCGGCTGCGCGGCGCGGCGACGATGGACCAGGTCCGCCAGGAGTTCGCCGGCAGCTACTCGCCGGACCCGACGGTGTCGCTGCCCGCGCTGCGCGCCATCTACCGGGATGTCGACTTCCGCGGCGGCGCGTCCGTCACCCCGGACGCGCCGGTGTCGGTCACCTCCGACTTCGAGGCGGGCACGTACTACATGTCGGACACGGCGCTGGAGGGCGCGACCGACGGCTGCGGCACCGGCCTCACCCACCTGCAGCGCTTCCGCGTCGCCGGGCACCCGCGCTCCACGCCGCCGCCCCGGGGCGGCACCGTGATCGAGGCGCGGACCACCGCCGGCGGCGGGCAGCGGTTCGACATGCCCCGGTCCTGGCCGTCGCACGCCTCCGTGGTGGTGCGCAACCGGGCGGAGCAGCCCCACGAGGTCATCATCGTCGGGGTGGCCCCGGGCACCGTGGACGCGGACGTCCTGCGCTATTTCGACGCCCTCCGGAATGGCGACACGAGCGTTCCGAACCCGTTCGGCGCGACCGTCGGCGGGATGCTGGCCATTTCTCCGGGCCGGACCGCGTCATTCCGCATCGACCTGACCCCGGGACGCTACGCCGTGCTGTCCTTCGTGCGTAATCCCCAAACCGGGGTGAAAAGCGCGTTCGAGGGGATGTTCACGACCGTGACGGTCCGCTGATAAACCCTCTCCGCGGCCGGTCGAGCATGGCTCGAGCGGCCGCGTGCACGATCGACCAAGCCATTTCCGAAACGCAGCCGAAAGGTGGCTCCATGTCCCTCGATCACGCCTCCGAGCAGGTACAGCGGCTCAGCCGGATCGTCTTCCGCCCGTGGGAGCCGCAGATCATCTGCGCGTTCGTGCGGTTCGAAATGGCCGACCGGCTGGCCAAGGGCGGCAGAACGGTCGCCGACCTCGCCGGGGAACTCGGCGCGCACCAGGACTCGCTCGGCCGGTTCCTGCGTTCCGCCGTCGTCCTGGAACTGCTCGAAACCGCCGACGGCGACACGTTCGCCATCACCGAACTCGGCCGGCTGCTGTGCTCGCCCGAAGCCGGAATGCGCAACATCGTGATGATGAACTTCACCCCCGGCATCTGGAACCGGGCCGGCCGGCTGCACGAGACGGTCATGACCGGAAAGACCGTCCTGGACGACGCGGGCGAGGACCTCTACGACTACTACCGGCACAACCCGGTCGAGCGCGCCTGGCACGCCGCGGCCATGGCCGACCTCGCGGGCGACGCGGGCGCCGCGATCGCCGAGCACCACGACCTCGGCGGCGTCTCCACGATCGTGGACGTCGGCGGCAGCCTCGGCGTGCTGCTGTCGCGGCTGCTCGAAGGGGCGCCCGGCGTCACCGGCACGGTGTTCGACCTGCCCGGCATCGTGGAGAGCGGCCGCGAGTGGGCCGCGAAGACGCCGGTGGCGGACCGGCTGTCGTTCGTCGGCGGCAGCTTCTTCGAGGACACCCCGCCCGCCGCCGACCTCTACCTGCTCAAGCAGGTGCTCTGCGACTGGGGCGACGAGGACTCGGCGCGGATCCTCGACTTCATCCACCGCGGCGCCCCCTCCGGCAGCCGGCTGGTGGTGATCGAGTGGATGCGCCCGGACGGGCCGGAGCCGTCGGAGTACGACAGCATGAGCCTCGGCCTCCAGACCGTCACCGGCGGCCGGGTGCGGACCGAGCGCGAGTTCGTCGGGCTGCTGGAGGGGGCCGGGTTCAAGTTCGAGTCGACCGTCACCGTGCCGAGCACGCTGCTGCCGCGGCCGTGGAACCTGATCCAGGCGATCCGCCCCTAGCGCCTCACGGTTCGGCAGTCCGTTCGGGCGCGACTTGACCGCGGCCGGTGTCACCAGTTCCATGGGGAGAGAACGCGGAATTCTCTCCGAGATTTCCGGACTCATTGGGACAAAGCCGAGGAGAATCCTTCGATGTCCGATCCGAAACCGTCGTGGTCCGCCTCCGGAGTCGTGGACGCTCCGCCCAAGGAGGTGCTGAAGGCCCTGGTTCGCACCCTCAAGGAATCGGGTGTGGGTGAGGTGACCGTGAACGAGGCGGAACGGCGCGTCTCCCTCCAGGGCGACTGGTGGTACCGGGGCGAGCACATCGTCAAGGACCACGACGGCGGCAGTCTCATCCAGTACACCGTCTACAACATCGCCTCCGGGGCGACGCGCTGGATGGTCCCGCTGGTGGCGCCGAACAAGGGAAAACTGCGCGAAGGCTTCCAGGAACTGCTCCGCGGCCTCGGGCAGAGCCTGCGCGCGGGGGCGCGTTACCGCGGCAAATAACCGCATTCGCATCATCAGTCGGTGAAATAGCGGGCCGCGCGATAGCTGGCGCCAGCCAATTGCCGCGCGGCCGAGGAAACCGGTGATCCTCGACCTCCCCTTGAGCGAGCGGCCAGCGCCGCCGTCCACGATGGCGGCGTTCCACTCGACAGCGGGAGGTCGGCTCATGAAGGCGCTCGTGCTGTGCGGCGGACATGGGACGCGGCTGCGTCCCATCACGCACACATCGGCCAAGCAACTCGTTCCCATCGCCAACAAGCCCGTCCTGTTCTACGGCCTGGAGGCGCTGCGCGACGCGGGCGTCGAGGACGTCGGCGTCGTCGTCGGCGACACCGCCGAGGAGGTGTGCCGCGCGGTCGGCGACGGCTCCCGGTTCGGCCTGCGGGTCACCTACATCCGGCAGGAGGCGCCGCTCGGCCTCGCGCACGCCGTGCTCATCGCCCGCGACTACCTCGGCGACGACGACTTCGTCCTCTACCTCGGCGACAACTTCCTCCTCGACGGGCTGACCGGCGTCATCGACGGGTTCCGCCGCGACCGGCCGGACGCGCGGCTGCTGCTCACCCCCGTCGCCGACCCCGGCTCCTTCGGCGTGGCGGAGCTGGACGCCGACGGCCGGCTGACCGCCGTCGAGGAGAAGCCGGAACGGCCGCGCAGCGACCTCGCCATCATGGGGGTGTACCTGTTCACCCCCCTCGTGCACGAGGCGGTGCGCTCGATCAAGCCGGACCCGCGCGGCGAACTGGAGATCACCACCGCGATCCGCTGGATGCTGGAGCGGGGGACGCGGGTGACGTCCCACATCGTCCACGGCTACTGGAAGGACACCGGGCGGGTCGAGGACATGCTGGAGTGCAACCGGCTCGTCCTGGAGTCGCTGGAGACCCGGATCGACGGCGAGGTGGACGACGCCACCGAGATCACCGGACGCGTCGTCATCGAGGCGGGCGCCGAGGTCACCGGGTCGCGGCTGGTCGGCCCGCTGATCGTGGGGGAGGGGGCGGTCGTCCGCGGCAGCTACCTCGGCCCCTTCACCTCCATCGGGCCCGGCTGCGTGATCCGCGACACCGAGGTGGAGTTCTCCATCGTCATGGAGCGCTCGTCGGTGCTCGGCGTGCCGCGCATGCGCGACTCCCTCCTCGGCAAGGACGTCGTCATCACCCCCGCCGCCGGCCAGCCCCGCGCGCACCGGTTCGTCGTCGGCGACCACAGCCGGGTCCGCCTCGGCTGACCCGGCCCCATCCCGCCGCCCACCGCCGGTCCAGCGAGCCTCTAGCGGCCGCGTGTGCGATGGCGGCACGTTCCCACTCCGCCTTGGAGGTCCACCATGCCGTACGCGGCGATCACCTACCGGGTCAAGCCGGGATGCGACGACGAGCTGGCGGAGATATTCGCCGGCTTCAAGCGGGTCGACACCCCGGACATGCGCGACGAGAACGGGGAGACCGTCGGCCGGCTGCTCGGCACCGCGGTCTTCGTGAAGGACGAGTTCATGGTCCGCGTCATCCACTACGAGGGCGACTTCATCGCCATCGCCCGGCACATGGCCGCCCAGCAGGGCGTCCACAACCTGGAGGAGAAGCTCGGCCCGTACCTGACGCACCGGAAGCCCGCCGAGACCCCGGAGGAGTTCAAGGAGAACTTCCGCAACGCGATGATGCGCTGCGTATCCCAGCTCTCGGTGGAAACGCACCCGGCCGGCAGTTGACGCGAGGCTCGTAGAGGGGAGCCCAGCGCATGGACATCCTGCCTGCGATCGTCGGCCCGGTCGGTGTGTCCGCCGCCCCGCCGCCGGCGGATCTCGAGCCCCCGTCCGGGTTGCGCTTCACGGTGCTCGGGCCGCTGGAGATCCACGACGGGCTGCGGATCCGCACGCCCCGCGCGCACAAGCTGCGGGTGCTGCTGGCGCTGCTCCTGGTGCGGTGCAACACCGTCGTGTCCACGGACACGCTGATTTCGGAGCTGTGGGGCGAACGCCCGCCGCGCACGGCGCTCAAGGCGCTGCGGGTGTACGTCTCACAGCTGCGCCGGGCGCTGGCGGCGCTGCCCCCGAACGACCAGCGCCCGTCCATCGTGACCCGCGATCCCGGCTACCGGCTGGAGATCGACGACGGGACGCTCGACCTCGTCCGGTTCGAGCGGCTCTGCGAGCTGGGCCGGATGGCGGCGGACGAGGGCCTCCTGGAGCGCGCGCTGCGCTACTACCGCGCGGCCACCGGGCTGTGGCGGGGGCCGGCGCTCGTGGACGTGCGCTCCTCGTCCGTCCTGGAGGGCGTGGCGCTCAGCCTGGAGGAGGCGCGGATCTCCGCGCTGGAGCGCCGCATCCGGCTCCAGATCCGGCTGGGCGGGCACGTCGAGGTCATCGGGGACCTGCGCGCCCTGGCCGCCGAGCATCCGCTGCACGAGCGCGTCCACGCGCAGCTGATGGTGGCGCTGTACCTGGCCGGGCGCAGGGCTGACGCCCTGGCGACGTTCCGCGCGCTGCGCGAGTCCTGTGTCAACGACCTCGGCGTCGAGCCGAGCCACGACCTGCAGCTGCTGCACCGGTCGATCCTGGAGTCCAACGCCGAGTCCCCCCGCCACTGGGAGGCGTGGATCGCCTAGCGCGCTCGCCTAGCGGCGCGTTTTCCCGCGACTGGCCGCTGCTTTATCCCCGGCTGAGACGCTCGACGGCGTGAGCCACTCAGGATCACGCGGGGAGTGGCGCCGGACAGAGGAGCGGCACCATGGATTTCGGTCTCAAGGGACGGCACGCGGTGGTCACCGGGGGGACCCGGGGCATCGGTCGCGCGATCACCCGGGCGCTGCTGGAGCAGGGCGCCTCGGTCACCGTGTGCCACCGTCAGGAGAACGCGGAGGCGGACGCCCTCCGCGCGGAGTTCGCCTCGCGTGAGGCGTCGGCGCGGCTGGTCCGCGCCGACGTGTCGCGGGAGGCGGACGCGCGGCTGCTGCTGGAGCGCGCCCGCGACGCGTTCGGCGCCGTGGACGTGCTGGTCAACAATGCCGGGATCATCAGCCATCTGCCGCTGGCGGAGATGGCGGAGGACGAGTGGGCGCGCGTCGTCGACACCAACCTCGGCGGCACCTACCGGATGATCCGCGCGTCGCTGGACGGGCTCGCCCGGCCGGCGTCGATCGTCAACATCACCTCGGCCGTCGCCAAGCACGGGATGCCGAACGCGTCCCACTACGTGGCGTCCAAGGCCGGGATCATCGGGCTGACCCGCGCCCTGTGCAAGGAGCTCGGCCCCGAGGGGATCCGGGTCAACGCGATCACCTGCGGAATCATCGACGACACCGGGCAGGCGAACCCGAACGGCGAGGAGGGCAAGCGGCGCTACGCGGGGATGACCGCCCTCGGCCGGCTCGGCGAACCGGCGGAGGTCGCCGACGCCGTGCTGTTCCTGGCCTCCGACGCGGCCAGGTACGTCACCGGCGCCGTCCTGGACGTCGACGGCGGGATCTAGGAGGTGACGACCATGGTCCGTGCCGTGCTCACCATGCTCGTGCGCGAGGGCTGCGAGGCCGCGTTCGAGGACATCTGGAGGCGCGCGATGAGGGACACCCAGCCGCGCGGCAGCCTCGGCCAGGCGCTGACCTGCGATCCGCAGCAGCGCCGCCAGTACACCATCACCGGCGACTGGGAGAGCCGCGAGGCGCTGCGGGCGTTCGAGAGCAGCGCCGAGCGCCGCTCCATGTCCGCCGCGTTCGAGCCGCTCCGCGAGTCGGCCAGCAAGCAGGTCCTGGAGATCATCGCCCGCGTCTGACCGGGCGGTCAGAGAGGAGACGTGACAGCCATGACGTTCCGCATCGTGGTGCGTGCCACCCCCCGCGAAGAGGACCGGGAGAAGTTCGAGGCGGCCTACCGGCAGGTGACCGAGACCGTGCGCGGCACGCCCGGCCACCTGCACGACGAGCTGCTGCGCGACACCGAGGACGGGCGGACCTACATCCTGCTGGCCGAGTGGGAGAGCGAGCAGGCGTTCCGCGCATGGGAGGACCATCCCCGGCATCTGGAGATGGCCGCGCCGATGCTGCCGTACTGGGGCGACGACGGGGTCGAGCGGCGCATCTTCGAGGTGCGCGCCCGGCTCGACAGCGTGTGACCGCCATGGCGGCGGTGCGCAAGGCCATAGTCGTGGGCGCGGGGATCGGCGGTCTGACCACGGCCGTCGGGCTGCGCCGGGCGGGTGTGGAGACCGTGGTCCTCGAACGCCGCTCGGCCCCCGGGCGGCTGCTCACCGGCGGCGGCTTCATGCTGTGGCACAACGCCCTGCTCGCGCTGCGCGAGCTGAAGCTGGACGAGCGGGTGGCCGAGGCGGGCGTGGAGATCGTCTACCACGAGTTCCGGTCCGACCGGGGCCGCCGGCTGGCCCGCTGGGACATCGCCCCGGAGGCCGAGCGGTACGGCGCCCCGGCGCTCGGCCTGCGCAGGTCGGCCCTCAACACGGTGCTGATGGACGCGGCCGGCGACGACGTCCTGCTCGGGCGGCGCTGCGTCGGCTTCGAGCAGGATCCGGACGGCGTGACGGCGCGCCTGGAGGACGGCTCCGAGCTGCGCGCCGACGTCCTGATCGGCGCGGACGGCGTCCGCTCGACGGTCCGCGACGTCCTGCGGAAGGGGCACGACCTGCCGCTGCGGTACGCGGGCTACACGGCCTGGCAGGCGATCACCCGGCTGCCGGGCGAGGACGTGGTGCCCACCGGCACCTTCTTCAACCTGTGGGGACGGGGCGGGCTGCGCTTCCTGTACATGCGGCTCAACCCGGAGGAGGTGTACTGGGACGCCATCACCGCCGACAGCGTGGGCGCCTCGTTCGACATGCTGGCCAAGGACCGGCGCGAGGTGATGGCCGAGGCGTACCGGGACTGGCCCGACCCGGTGCCGCGCATCCTCGCGTCCACCGAGGAGGACGCGATCCTGCCGATCGACATCTTCGACCGCCCGCCGGACCGCGGCGGGGGCTGGGGCAAGGGCCGCGTCGTGCTGCTCGGCGACGCCGCGCATCCGATGACCCTCAACCTCAGCCAGGGCGCCGGCCAGGCGATCGAGGACGGTGTCGCCCTCGTCCGGCTGCTGAGCGAGCACGAGCGGGTGCCCGCGGCGATCGCGGCGTTCGAGGACCTGCGCCGCGAGCGCGTCGACGGGATGACCGGCACGGCGTGGTCGATCGGCGCGATGGGGCGCTGGCGGAGCCGGGCGCTGTGCGCCGGGCGGGACCTGTTCATGCGCGCCTTCTTCGACGGCAAGGGCCGCCGGGAGAGCTACGCCCAGATGATGGACGTGCGGTTCTGATGGCCCCGGACGGCGTGGTCGACGTGCTCCTGGCGGTGTTCCTGCTGCTGTCGGGGGTGCTGGCGGGTGTGCTCTTCGCGGTCGAGACGGCGATCGTGCCGGTGGTGGCGGTGCTGCCGGCGGACCGCTACGTCCAGGTGCACCGGCTGCTCGACCGCCGGTTCGACCCGATGATGCCGCGGGTCAACAAGGTGGCGCTGGCGGTCTGCGCCGCGCTGGTGGTGGTCGCGGACGGCGTCTGGCCGCGGGTGGCGGTCGGCTGCGCGGGGCTGTGCGTCGTCGGGGTCGCGGTCGTGTCGGAGGGCTGGAACGTGCGGATGAACCGGGTGATCGACGGCTGGGATCCGGCCGCGCCCCCGGCGGACTGGCCGGGCGTGCGGGCGCGGTGGGCCTCGGCCAACCGCGCGCGCACGCTGCTGGCCGCCGCCGGGTTCGGCGCGGCGATCGCGGGGGCGTCGCTGGTGTGGTGACCGGGGCCGGTGTGGTGAGGGCGCTCGTGTGCTGACCGGTGCGGCGGCCGGCCCGGAGGCACCGTCCGGACGGGGCGTCGTCGCAGGTCGGACATAGTTTCCAGCCAGGTAGTGGCGACCGATCTCATACATGTAGACAATAGCCATGTTTACTGTCCGGGCCCTGTTCGGCCTCCGACCGTCCGATGTCCCGATCCCGACCGCCCGATGACCGAGAACCTGGAGGTTCCCCGATGACGAGGTTGCTGGCACTGCCCGCCGGCCGCCGGACGAAATGGATCGTCCTGGTGGGCTGGCTGGTGATTCTCGCCGCGTCCGGGTCGTTCGCCGGCAAGCTGTTCAGCGCGGCCGAGAACGACCGGATCGAGTACCTGCCGAAGAGCGCCGAGTCGACCGCCGTGCTGCAGGCGCAGGAGGCGTTCCCGCAGGGCCAGGTCATCCCGGCGATGATCGTCTATCAGCGGGACGGCGGGCTGACCGCGGCCGACAAGGAGCGCGCCGCGGCCGACGCGCAGCGGCTCACCAAGGAGTTCGCGCCGCACGCCACCGCGCAGCGGCCCCAGGTGTCCAAGGACGGCAAGGCGGCCCTGTACACGGTGCCGCTGGCCGCCACCGGCGACGAGCAGGAGGGCGAGGTCATCCTCGACGCCGTCGACGGCATGCGCGAGCGGCTGGGCGAGGGGAGCGGCGGCCTGGACGTCAAGGTGGCCGGGCCCGCCGGGCTCGGCGCCGACGAGTTCCTGATCTTCCGGGACATGGAGTTCACCCTCCTGCTCATCCCGGTCCTCGTGGTCGCCGTCCTCCTGCTGCTCATCTACCGCAGCCCGGTGCTGTTCCTGGTGCCGCTGTTCAGCGTCTTCGCCGCCAACCAGGTCGGCAGCGCGATCGTGTACGGGCTGATCAAGGGGCCGGGACTGGCGGTCAACTCGATGGCCGTCAGCGTGCTCAGCATCCTGATCTACGGCGCGGGAACCGACTACGCGCTCCTGCTGATCGCCCGGTACCGGGAGGAACTGGCCCGGCACGAGGACCGGCACGAGGCCATGCGGGTGGCGCTCCGCCGCTCCGGCGGCGCCATCGTCGCCTCGGCCGGCACGGTCGGCCTCGGCCTGCTCTGCCTGTTCGTCGCCGACCTCAACTCCACCCGCTCGCTCGCCCCGGTCGGCGTGCTGGCCGTCGGCTCCGCCGTCGTCGCCATGATGACGCTGCTGCCCGCGCTGCTCGTCATCTTCGGCCGCTGGATCTTCTGGCCGCGCGTCCCGCGCGCGGGCGAGGCCCCGCACGCCTCCCGGGCGTGGACGCGGGTGGGCGCGCTGGTCGGCTCCCGTCCCCGCGCGGTGTGGTCGGTGACGGCGCTGGCGCTCGCCGCGTGCGTGCTCGGACTGCTCTCGTTCAACGTCCCGCAGCAGACCCGCTTCACCGAGACGCCCGACGCGGTCAAGGGCCAGGAGCTCATCTCCGCGCACTTCGCCGCGGGCGCCGGCAACCCGGTCGACGTGATCGCCAACGCCGGGCAGGCCGACGCCGTCCGGCAGGCCGCGCTCGCGGCCGGCGCGACCTCCGCGCAGGAGTCCGGACGGGCCGGCGGCACGGTCCAGATGCAGGTCACGGTGGCGGCCGAGCCGGAGACCGCGGCCGAGCGCGACGCGGTGAAGCGGCTGCGCGACCGGCTGCACGCCGTGCCCGGCGCGGACGCCAAGGTCGGCGGTCCCGCCGCGATCGAGGTGGACATGATCAAGACGATCCAGCGCGACTCGCTGCTCACCATCCCGCTCGTGCTGGTGGTCATCCTCGTGGTGCTGTGCCTGCTGCTGCGCGCCTTCACCATGTCGGTGCTGCTGATCGCGACGGTGGTGCTGTCGTTCGGCGCCGCGATGGGCATCTCGACGGCGGTCTTCGAGCACGTCTTCCACTGGACCGGCCAGGACGCCCAGCTCCCGCAGATCGCCTTCGTGTTCCTCGTGGCGCTCGGCGTCGACTACAACATCTTCCTGATGAGCCGGGTCCGCGAGGAGACCAAGCGGCACGGGACGCGGCAGGGCACCATCAACGGCCTGGTGTCCACCGGCGGCGTCATCACCTCCGCGGGCATCGTGCTGGCCGCCACCTTCAGCGTCCTGGTGACCCTGCCCGTCGTCGGCTTCGCCGAGCAGGGCTTCGTCATCGCGCTGGGCGTGCTGATCGACACCTTCATCGTGCGGTCCCTGCTCGTCCCCGCGCTCACCTACGACCTCGGCGACCGGCTGTGGTGGCCGAGCGGCCTGGCCCGCGGCCGGGTCGAGCGGCCCCGCGCACCCGGACGCGAGCTGGCACCCGAGCAGAGAGGCTGACACGGTGACGAGCGAAACGACCGACCGCGGGCGGGCGGCGGACGGCGGGTCCGGCTGGAAGGGCGAGCCCGGGGACACCTCCACGCTGCTCGGCCGCCCGGCCGTCGGATACCTGGACGCCGCCGCCGACACGCTGGGCACGGTCAAGCGGGAGATCCTGCGCCGGCTGGGCGCCGAGCCCGGCCGGCGGCTGCTGGACGTCGGCTGCGGCAACGGCACCGACGTCCTGGAGATCGCCGGGCGGGTCGGCCCGTCCGGCGAGGCCGTCGGCGTCGACGTCAACGAGCGGGCGATCGAGGAGGCGCAGGCGCGCAGCACCGGCACCGGCGTGCCCGCGTCCTTCCTGACCGCCAGCGCCTACGCCCTGCCGTTCCCCGACGGCCATTTCGACGGCGTCCGCTCCGAGCGGATGGTCCAGCACCTGGCCGACCCGGCGGGCGCGATCGCCGAACTGGTGCGGGTGACGAAGCCGGGCGGGCGCGTCCTCGTCGCCGATCCCGACCACGGCATGTGGGCCCCGGACCTGGACGACCGGGACGCCACCCGCACCGTGCTGACCTGGTGGTTCGACAACATCCGCAACCCGTGGATCGGCCGCCGGCTGTCCGGGCTGCTGCGCGCGGCCGGGCTGCTGGAGGTGCAGGTGAAGCCCATGCCCGTCGTGCTGGACGGGATCGCCGCCGCCGACGGGCTCACCGGTTTCAGCGACGCCGTCCGGCGGGCCGGGGAGGTGGGCGTGCTGCCGCCCGACCGCGTCCGCGCCCTGACCGACAACATCGCCGAGCGGGAGGCCGACGGCGGGTTCCTGATGTACGGCGTGATCATCCTGGCCGAGGGCCGGAAGGAGGGGTGAGGATGCCGGACGCGGAGCCCGGCTCCGACCGGGCGGCCGGCCGCTACGCCGGCGCCGTCGACGCGGCGCTCGACCGGCTGGCGGACGTCGGGTTCGAGTTCGGGCCCGACTTCGCGATGCACGCGCCGATGGCGGCCGAGGCGCTGGTCGCGCTGGACTATCCGGACGTGGTGCCGTCCTGGATCGAGCTCAACCTCCAGCGGCGCCGCTCCTACGCCCCGCCTCCGCCGATGGAGCCGATCCCGGACGGCGACCCGCTGGCGCGGCGGGCCGCGCTGGGCGACTACCGCCGCGTCACCGACTGGGTCGCCTACTTCGACCGCCGGCTCGCCGAGCGGCCGTGGCGGGACGTCGTCGTCGAGTGGTGGCCGGTGCTGCTGGACGGGGCGTTCGCCGCCTTCACCCACGGGCTGATCCGGACGGCGCACGCGGTGCGGATGCTGCGCACCGCGCCGGAGCCGAGCCCGCTCCAGCTCGCCGAGCTGGCGCGCGGTCTGGCGTACTGGGCGGCGCGCTTCACGCCGGTCCGCGGGCCGGGCGCCGGGGCCGGGGAGATCCCGGTCACGCTGGCCACCCGGGTCCCGGTCGAGCGGGTCGGGGCCGCGCTGAGCGAGCTGACCGTGGTGAACGCCGGCCTGTACGCCGAGTTCGCGCCCCGCCCGCCGGTCCCGGCCGTGCACACGGTCACCGCGCCGGCGGCCGTCCGGCTCGTCCTGCCGATCCTGCCGGACGAGCTGTGGCCGCCCACGTACGCCGCGGCCGAGGCGCTGGCCGCGCAGGTGTGGGCGGTCTCGCGCGGCTTCTCCGGGCAGGGCGCGCCCCTCCCGGAGGGCGACCCGCCGGCCGTGGACGCGCTGGTCGAGGACGCCGTCGAGATCGGCGAGGAGCACGCCATCAAGCTCGCCGAGGCGTGCCGGCGCGAGTTCGCGCTGCGTCCCGACCCGCGCTACCTCGCCGCGGCGCAGACCCTGAACGTCAACTGCCGGCACGGAGGAGGACTCTGATGGCAGCCACGCCCGACATGACGATGATGCTGGTGACGCACAACGCGTTCCGCCGCGACCTGGGCCACCTGACCGACGCGGCCGAGCGCCTGGACGCCGGCGACGCCGGCGACTTGGGCCGACGGGAGGCGGTGGGCCTGGGCTGGGCCACCCTGAAGGCCATGCTGATCAGCCACCACGAGGGCGAGGACCGGTACATGTGGCCGCGGATGCGGGCCGGCCTGCACGGGCGCGCCGACGACCTCGCCGTCCTGGACGCGATGGAGGCCGAGCACGACCGGATAGATCCGCTGGTGGCGGCGGTGGACGACGCGCTGGCGCGGTCCGGGGAGAACGGCACCAGGCTGGCCGCGGCGGCCGGGGAGTTCCGCGCCGAGCTGGACCGGCACCTCAAGCACGAGGAGGAGGAGGCGCTGCCGCTGGTCGCGGTCGCGATGTCGCCCCGCGCCTGGGACCGGTGCCTGGCGGACATGCGCGGCAACGGGCTGGCGGCGCTGCGCAGCGCGCCGGAGTTCTTCCCCTGGCTGCTCGGGGAGGCGTCGGCCGCCGACCGGGCGGCCGTGCTGCGCAGGGTCCCGCCGCCCGTGCGGCTGCTCTTCCAAAAGGTGTGGCTGCCCCGTTACACGAGGCAGCCACGCTGGTTGTGAGCCGGGTGTGCGGCCCGCCGGTCAGCCCGCGGTCGGCGGGCCTCCCGCAGGCGGGCCGCCGGGGCCGCCCGGACCACCGGGACCGCCGGGACCGCCGGGGCCACCGCCGGGGGGACCGGGGATGATGCCCAGCTGCCGCATCATGCCGATGTCGTCGCGGACCGCCCAGTGCTCGGCGATCCGCTCACCCTCGAACCGGATCATGTGCAGCTGCCGCACCTCGACCCGCTTGCCGGTGCCGGGCAGTCCGGAGCCGGGCAGCGGCCCCTCGTGGGTGCCCCGCATCGTCAGCCGGAACGCCACGTAGTCGCCCTCGCCGATGACCTGCTCCACGTCGTAGTCCAGGTCGGGGAAGGCCCGGCGGGCCTGCTCGGCCACCGCGAGCACCCGCGCCGGCCCCCGCTCGGGCGCCCCGCTGTTGTCGGTGTAGTCGGCGGTGTAGGTCTCGTTCGCCAGCTCCGCACCGGCCTTTCCGCGGAGAATGTCGAGCGACTTCACAAGGATTTCCTTATTTCTTTCCTCGCGACTTTGCCCTGCCATTTTTCCTCCATTCGAGGAGCGTTCTCCGATATTGGTCAATAAAGACGCTAGGCTGCTTGTCCTTTTATTGTCAAGGCTTTGCCTGGACGGCCTTTCCCGCGCTTAGCCGCCGATTAACCGGAACTCGCGACACTGGGCTCGCGGCCCGCACGGGGCCCGCGTCACAGGAGGGGCGAGCATGGCCGAACGGTGGACCCCGGCCGACATCCCGGACCTGGCCGGGCGCACGGCGATCGTCACCGGCGCCAACAAGAACCTTGGCTTCCACACCGCGCTCGAACTGGCCGGCCACGGCGCGGACGTCACGCTGGCCTGCCGCCGCCGCGAGCGCGGTGAACGGGCACTGGCCGAGATACGGCGGCGCGTCCCGGGCGCGTCCGTCCACGTGGGCATCCTCGACCTGGCCGACCTGTCGTCGGTCGAGCGGTTCGCGAAGGAGTACGCCGCCGAGCACGCCGGCCTCGACATCCTGATCAACAACGCGGGCATCCTGGGCATCCCCAGGCTGCTCACCGCCGACGGGCACGAAATGCAGTTCGGCGTCAACTACCTCGGTCATTTCGCGCTGACCGGACGGCTGCTCCCGCTGCTGCGGGCGCGGCCCGGCGCCCGGGTGGTGAGCCTCAGCACCTGGGTCGTGAAAATGATGGGGAAGATCGATCTGGACGATCTGCAGAGCGAGCGCGCGTACGACAAGTTCAACGCCTACAACCAGGCCAAGCTGGCCAATCTGGTGTTCGCCCGCGAACTGTCCCGCCGGTACTCCGGGGACGGGCCGGTGGGCGTCGCCGCGCACCCCGGCTTCGCCGCCAGCGACCTCCAGTACACCGGCCCCCGGATGGAGGGCAGCCGGTTCCAGGAGGCGTTCTTCCGGATCCCCACCCGGCTGTTCGCCAAGCCGACGGCGATGGGCGCGTGGCCCTCGCTGTACGCGGCCTGCGCGCCCGGGGTGGAGCCGGGCGCCTGCTACGCGCCCACCGGCTTCGGCGAGATCTGGGGCCCGATCGGACGGGTGAAGACCCCCGCCAAGATCGTGGACCCGGAGCTCGGGCGGCGGCTCTGGGACATCTCCGAACGCCTGTCCGGCGTGTCGTACCAGCCGGCCCCGGCCGGCGCCGCGGCGCCGGAGGCCCCGGTGTCCGAGACGAAGGAGGGCTGACCATGGCGGACAACGCCCCCGCCGTGCCCGAGACCGCGGACCTGCGCGGCCGCGTGGCACTGGTCACCGGCGCGAGCAGCGGCATCGGCGCCGCCACGGCCCGCACGCTCGCCGCCCGCGGCGCGGCCGTCGCGGTCAACTACCACCGCGGCGAGGCGCCGGCCAAGGAGGTGGTGGAGGCCGTCGAGGCGGCCGGCGGGCGCGCGCTCGCCCTGCAGGGCGACGTGACCGAGCGCGACCAGGTACGGGACCTGGTCGAGCGCACGCAGACGGAGCTGGGCCCGATCGACGTGCTGGTCACCAACGCGACCGGCCTCTACGGGTTCGAGGTGAAGGTGGCCCCGTTCGCCTCGACCTCGGTGGAGTACTGCGAGTGGATCGTGCAGCGCCAGCTGCGGGCCCTGCTCAACCCCGTCGACCTGGTGCTGCCCGGCATGCTCGACCGCGGCCACGGCACGGTCGTCGCGGTCGGCGCGGCGCTGTCGCGCTCGCCCGCGCCCGGGTTCCTGCCGCTCAGCATGGCGAAGGCGGCGGTGGAGTCGGCCGTGAAGGTGCTCGCCCAGGAGGCGGGCCCGTACGGCGTGCGGGTCAACGGGGTGGGCCCGGGGCTGATCCTCACCCGGGTCGCCGACGGGCTGCCCGAGCAGGCGCTGCGCGCCAACGCGCAGCGCGCGGCCATGCGCCGCAACGGGGTTCCGCAGGACGTCGCGGAGGTGATCGCGTTCCTCGCGAGCGAGCCCTCCGGCTACCTGACCGGAAGTTACCTGATCATCGACGGCGGCACCGCGATGGTGTGAGCGGCCGGGAGGCGACGAACGTGAAGAAGCAGGCGAAGGAGCACGTCAAGGAGCACGTCAAGGAGACCGAGTGCGATGTCCTGATCATCGGGTCGGGCATCGCCGGGTCCATACTCGGGGCCATCCTCGCGGGCAACGGCGCGAGCGTCGTGCTGGTGGACGGCGTCCAGCATCCGCGCTTCGCGGTCGGCGAGTCGACGATCCCGCACTACCTGGTGCGGCTCGGCATGCTCGCTGCCCGCTACGGGATTCCCGAGATCACCACGCTGGAGAGCCTCAACTCGGTCGACAAGAAGATCGGCAGCACGTTCGGCATCAAGCGGCACTTCGCGTTCGTCTCGCACCGGCCGGGCGAGGAGCCCGATCCGCAGGAGACGATCCTGGCCGGGGTGCCGAAGGCGCTGTACAAGGCCACCCACATCTTCCGGCAGGACAGCGACGCCTACATGTTCCACGTCGCGATCAAGTACGGCTGCGAGCCGCGGCAGAACTGGCGCGTGGCCGACCTGGACCTTGGCGAGGACGCGGTGACGGTCACCGGGCAGAACGGCGAGCGCATCCGCGCCCGCTACCTGGTGGACGCGAGCGGATTCCGCTCCCCGGTGGCCGACAAGCTGGACCTGCGGGAGAACCCCACGCGGCTGAAGACGCACACCCGCTCCATCTTCACGCACATGTCGAACATGCCGCCGTTCGACCACATGGTGGACTGGCCGGCCGAGGACCGGCCGCCGCTGCGCTGGCACGAGGGCACCCTGCACCACACCTTCGACCGCGGCTTCTTCTGGATCATCCCGTTCGACAACCACGCCAAGTCGACCAACCCGCTGTGCAGCGTGGGCCTCGTGCTGGACACCCGCGTCCACCCCAAGCCCGACGACATGACCCCGGAGGAGGAGTTCTACTCCTACGTGAAGAGGTTCCCCGCGGTGGAGCGGCACTTCCGGGGCGCGCGGCGGGTGCGCGAGTGGGTGTCCACCGGGCGGGTCCAGTACTCGTCCAAGAAGACCGTCGGGCACCGGTGGTGCATGATGGCGCACGCCGCCGGGTTCATCGACCCGCTGTTCTCCCGCGGCATGTCCAACACCGTCGAGGTCATCGACGCCGTGGCGTGGCGGGTGCTGGAGTCGCTGAAGGACGACGACTTCTCCGAGGAGCGCTACGAGTTCGTCGAGCGGCTCCAGCAGGGCCTGCTGGACTACAACGACGACCTCTGCAACGTGTCGCTGATGGCCTTCCCGCACTTCAAGCTGTGGGACGCCATCTTCCGGGTCTGGGGATTCTCGTCCAACTACGGCGCGATGCGGCTGAGCCGCGCGCAGCTCCAGTACAACCTCAGCGGCGACGACCAGATCTACAAGGACCTGGAGGACGCGCCCAACGCCGGGTTCTGGTGGCCGGACAACGCGGAGACCAAGGCGATGTGGGACGTGATGGTGGAGACGGTCGAGAAGTTCGAGGTCGGGGAGATCTCGGCCGACGACGCCGCCGACATCGTCCTGCGCCAGGTCCTGGAGTCGGACCTGCCGCCGGCCGCCTTCGGCTACAAGGACCCGGAGAACCACAACCTGCACCCGACGACCCGGGACCTGGCCAAGTTCATGTACTGGGCGATCCGCTACGGGCCGCCCGCGGCGCGCGAGCTGGCGGCCGGGACCCTGCAGGCCATCGGCCGGGCCGCGCTCCGCCGCAAGAAGATCGCCTGACCCGTCCGGGCCGCGCCGTCCCCGCGGCCCGGACCCACGACCCGAACACCAGCGGAGGTAGCGGTCATGACGCACACACCCGGAAAGCTCGTCTGGCGCGACAGGACGCCGCCGGTCCGGTGGCAGGGCGAGGAGGGCCGGTTCCTGCTGCGCGCCGAGGACACCGGCGGGCTGTACTCGTTCTTCGAGGTCACCACGTCCCCCGGCGGCGGGCCGCCGCTGCACGTCCACGCGGCCGAGGACGAGGCCTTCTACGTCATCGAGGGCCGGTACGCCATCTGGCTCGGCGACGAGGAGCACGAGGTCTCCGCGGGCGGCCTCGTGTACGGGCCGCGCGGCGTGCCGCACAAGTTCCGCAACGTCTCCGGCGGCCCCAGCAAGCTGCTGGTCGTCGCCACACCCGGCGGCGTCGAGGGCTTCTTCGAGGGGCTCAGCGAGCTGATGGCGGGCGGCGGGCCGCCCGAGCCCGCCGCGATGATCGAGCTCGCCGGCCGCTTCGACGTGGAGGGGCTGGAGCCGGTCGGCCCGCCGCCCGGTGCCGGGCGTCCCGGCGCGGCCCGCCCCGCCGCCTCGTGAGCGCCGGCGAGGCGGGCAAGGAAATGGCTCGGCGCTGGCTCGTGGAGGGCTGGTGCGGCGGTGACCTCGCCCTGGCCGACCAGATCTTCGCGCCCGACTTCGTGCTGCGCGGCCGCCGCACCGGGCCCGACGGCCCCCGCGAGGCGGCCCGGCGGATCCGCGCCTCGTTCGCCGGCATGACCGTGGACGTGGACCTCCAGGTGGCCGAGGGCGACCGGGTCGTCACGCACTACACGGCCCACGGCCGGCACGTCGCCGGATACCGGGGCATCCCCCCGACCGGGCGGTCCGCGTCCGCCTCCGGCATCCAGATCTGGACGCTCCGCGACGGCCTCGTCGTGGCGGACGTGAACGTCTTCGACGAGTGGGGCCTGGTCTCCCAGCTCCGCTGACCTCCGTGCTCCCCGCCATCGGCGCAGCGAGCCACCCGCGCCGCAAAGCCGCCGGCGCCGAAAGGACCGGGCCAGCCTCCCACGGAGACGGGCCCGGTCCTTTCGCGCGGTGTCACTCGGGCTTGTGCCCGATGACGACCGTGTGCCCGTCGTAGTCCTGGAGCGGGACGGTCTCGACGTCGCTGAAGCCGGCGTCCCGCATCCACTGCACGCACTCGGCGGCCGAGTAGCCCGAGCCGCCGACGCTCAGCGTCATGGCGAGGCTGAGCAGCAGCGGGTTCAGCCGGCCGCGCTCGTCGTCGAACATCAGGTCGTAGACCATGAAGGCGCCGCCCGGCCGGACCGCCTCGAACGCCTTGCCGATGACCGTGCGGCGCTGCTCGGTGGTCCAGTTGTGCAGCGCGTGCCCGCACAGCAGCGTCCCGCCCTCCGGCAGCGGGTCGGCGAACCAGTCGCCGCCCTGGTAGCGGGCGCGGTCCGCCACGCCGAGCCGCTCCATGTGCTCGTCGAACAGCGGGCGCAGCGGCGGCATGTCGAACACCGTGCCGGTCAGGTGCGGGTGGGCCTGCAGCAGGATGCCGGCGACGTTGCCGCGGGCCCCGCCGAGGTCGACGACGTCGGTCCGGCCGCTCCAGTCGATCCGGCGGGACAGCTCCCAGGCCAGCTCGCTGCTCAGCGCGTCCTGCGCCTCGATGAACATGCGCTGGAGCTGCGGGTCGGCGTAGGTCTGCTCGAAGAACTCCTCGCCCTCGCCCTGCGGCGCGTCCCCCTGCGGCGGGTGCGGGATCTGCGGCGTGCCGGAGCGCATCACCTCGGCGAGCCCCTCCCACGTCGGCCGCATGAACCGGTCGACGAACCCGAGGTAGGTGCCCATGAAGTAGCGCTTGCCGGGGACGAGGTAGTAGTCGGCCTCGGGGCTGTTGCGGTAGGCGCCGCCGTCGCGTTCGAGCAGGCCCATGGCGGCGAGCCCGTCCAGGAACTCGGGCAGCGCGGAGGACTTCAGGCCGAGCCGGCCGGCCAGCTCGGCGGCCGTGGCCGGGCCCTCGGCCAGCGACGCGAACACGCCGAGCTCCGCCGCGGCGACCAGCATCTTGGAGTGCCAGAACGCGGTGCTCAGCTCGTAGATCTTCGCGGGCGGGAACGGTGGCGCGCTCGCGGCGGGGGTGTCGGTCGGTGCGGTCATCGTGCCATCTCCTCATCTGGGGTTCGCCGGTCGTCAGGGCTCTTCGGGCTCTTGCGGGGCTCCTCGGGGCTCCGTCGGGGCGTTGGAGGGCACCCGGCTACTCGCGCCAGGCGGACCACCACTCGACGTCGGTGTCGAGGGACCGGTAGCCGCCGGCGTAGTAGACCAGCGGCTGGTCGAGGTCGCCGGCGTCCGTCTCGACCACGGCGACCCGTCCGATGATCACGTCGTGGTCGCCGGCGGGCCGCCGCTCCGGCTCGACGCATTCCAGCGTGGCGAGGGCGCGCGGCAGCAGCGGGACGCCGGTCCGCCCCTCGCGCGGACGCAGCCCGGCGAACCGGTCGAACCCGGGGTGGGCGAACCGCCGCGACTCGGCGGTCTGCCCGTCCCGCAGGATGTTCACCCCGAACGCCGTCGCGGCGGCGAACACCGGGTACAGGCTGGACCGGCGGCTCGCGCAGAACAGCACCAGCGGCGGGTCGAGCGACACCGAGGTGAAGGAGTTCACCGTCATCCCGACGGGCGTGCCCGCCGGGCTCGTCGCGGTGACGACCGCGACGCCGGTGGCGAACCTGCCCAGCGCCGTGCGCAGCCGGCGCGCGTCTGCGGGATCCGTCGTTCGCGAGTCAGGGGTTCGCATGTGCCTCCCCGTCCCGGGATCGGTGCCGGGCCGTCCGGCTCACGCTCCCGCGCGGTGCTCGAGGACCGCTCGGGACGGTCTCAAGCGCGCCGGCCCCGCCGCCGCCCGGCCGCCGGGCGCTTCCAGTGCTTCTGCAGCCAGGGTCAAGCGGCGGCCCCGACGCTCGTCGTGGTGATATCCGTCAGCCTGCCCGCGAGCCGGGCCGGCCGCAGGGAGGAGCGTCCATGCACCGAACGCTGATCGTGGCCCGGATGGAGCCGGACCAGGCCGGCTCGGTCGCCCGCCTGTTCGGCGAGTCCGACTCGACCGAGCTGCCCCACCTGATCGGGGTGTCGCGCCGCACCCTGTTCCGCTTCCACGACCTGTACTTCCACATGGTCGAGGCGGACGGCGACATCACCCCGAACCTGTACAAGGCCCGCAGCAACCCGCTCTACAGCGAGCTGAGCGATCGGCTCACCGCGCACGTCCGGCCCTACGACCCGAACTGGAAGGAGCCGAAGGACGCGATGGCCGAGCCCTTCTACATCTGGACCGCCGACGACGGCATCCAGCTCACCCCGTGACCTCCCGCCGGTTCCCCCGCTCGTTCAGCCAGGCCCTGCACGTCCAGGACCCGCACGTCCAGGACCCACACGTCTAGGAGTCACCACCGTGTCCACACCGCGAATCCGGAAAGTGACGGCGCAGGACGTCGTCCCCAACCGCCGCCGGGGCGGGGACATCCGCGTCCTGCTCAGCCCCAAGACCGTGAAGTCCACCTCGGGGTTCATGGGCGAGCTCACGCTCGAACCCGGGGAGTTCGTCTCCGAGCACCGGCACCCGTACTCGGAGGAGTTCCTCTACGTCGTCCGCGGCTCCGTGCTGATGCGGGTCGAGGGGGAGGCGGTGCGCCTCGGCCCCGGCGACTCGCTGATGGTGCCGATCAACGACCGGCACCGGCTGGAGAACGACGGCGCCGAGCAGGCGTTCGCGGTCTTCCACCTCAGCCCGCTGGCGCCGCGGCCGGAGCTCGGCCACGTCGACACCGAGCCGCTGCCGAACGCCGGCGAGGCCGCGCCGAAGGTCGGGTGACCCGTGACCTCCGCACGCTCAGCCGCGATCACCGGGATCGGGGTGGTGGCCCCCGGCGGCATCGGCACCAAGGCCTTCTGGGAGATGCTCACCGCGGGCCGGACCGCTACCCGGACCATCTCGCTCTTCGACGCGTCCGGGTTCCGGTCCCGGATCGCCGCCGAATGCGACTTCGATCCGGCCGCCCACGGCCTGTCGCCCCAGGAGATCCGGCGGATGGACCGCGCCGCCCAGCTCGCCTCGGTCGCGGCCGACGAGGCCGTCGCCGACAGCGGGCTGGAGACCGGCGCGCTGCGGCCGGACCGCGTCGCCGTCAGCCTCGGCAGCGCGGTCGGCTGCACGATGGGGCTGGAGGAGGAGTACATCGTCCTCAGCGACGGCGGCCGGCAGTGGCTGGTCGACCACGAGTACGGGGTGCCGCAGCTGTACGGCTACATGGTGCCGAGCACGTTGGCGGTCGAGGTGGCCTGGCGGGTCGGCGCGGAGGGACCGGTCGCGCTGATCTCCACCGGCTGCACCTCCGGGCTGGACGCCGTCGCGCACGGCGCCCAGCTCATCCGGGAGGGCGCCGCGGACGTGGTGATCGCCGGGGCCACCGACGCGCCGATCTCGCCGATCACCTCGGCCTGCTTCGACGCGATCAAGGCGACGTCCCCCAACAACGACGACCCCGCGCACGCCTCGCGGCCGTTCGACCGCGACCGGGACGGATTCGTGCTCGGCGAGGGCTCGGCCGTGTTCGTGCTGGAGGAGGCGTCGGCGGCGCGCCGCCGCGACGCCCACGTCTACGCCGAGGTGGCCGGGGTCGCCGGACGCAGCAACGCCTACCACATGACCGGGCTGAAGCCCGACGGCCGGGAGATGGCCGAGGCGATCACGGTCGCCATGCGGCAGGCGAGGCTGGGGCCGGACGACATCGACTACATCAACGCGCACGGGTCGGGCACCAAGCAGAACGACCGGCACGAGACGGCCGCGTTCAAGCGCAGCCTCGGGCAGCGGGCCTACGAGGTGCCGGTCAGCTCGGTCAAGTCGATGATCGGGCACTCGCTCGGCGCCATCGGCTCGCTCGAGGTGGCGGCGAGCGCGCTGGCGATCGAGCACGACGTGGTGCCGCCGACCGCCAACCTGCACACGCCCGACCCCGAGTGCGACCTGGACTACGTGCCGCTCACGGCGCGCGACCACCGCACCGACGTCGTGCTCAGCGTGGGCAGCGGCTTCGGCGGCTTCCAGACCGCGATGCTCCTCGCCCGTCCGGGGAGAGCCGCGTGAGCGCGGCCGTCGTCACCGGGGTCGGCGCCGTCACGCCGCACGGCATCGGCGTCGAGGCGTACTGGGAGGGGACGATGGCGGGCCGGAGCGCGATCCGTCCCGTCACCCGGTTCGACCCGGCGTCGTACCCGGTCCGGATCGCGGGGGAGGTGCCCGGCTTCTCCGCCGCCGAGCACGTGCCCAGCCGGATCGTCCCGCAGACCGACCACTGGAC
The DNA here is from genome assembly GCF_041463655.1 of Actinomadura monticuli. Taxonomy (NCBI): domain Bacteria; kingdom Bacillati; phylum Actinomycetota; class Actinomycetes; order Streptosporangiales; family Thermomonosporaceae; genus Actinomadura; species Actinomadura monticuli. The sequence continues at coordinate 391,600 of NZ_JAXCEI010000002.1, read as the reverse complement.
GCACCTGGGCCTGGCCGCCGCCGCGATGGCGCTGGACGACTCGGGCATCGACCCCGCCGGGATGCCGGAGTACGAGATGGCCGTGGTGACGGCCAGCTCGTCCGGCGGCACCGAGTTCGGCCAGAAAGAGATGGTCAATCTGTGGGGCCGGGGGCCGGAGTTCGTCGGCGCGTACCAGTCCATCGCCTGGTTCTACGCGGCGACGACCGGCCAGATCTCCATCCGGCACGGCATGCGCGGCCCCTGCGGGGTGATCGCGACCGAGCAGGCGGGCGGGCTGGACGCGGTGGCGCAGTCGCGGCGGCTGCTGCGCGACGGCACCCGGATGGTGGTCAGCGGCGGGACGGACGCGTCGCTGTGCCCGTACGGCCTCGTCGCGCAGCTCAGCACCCGGGCGCTGAGCGTCCGTCCCGACCCGGAGCGGGCGTACCTGCCCTTCGACGCCGAGGCGTGCGGGTACGTGCCGGGGGAGGGCGGCGCGCTGCTGATCGTCGAGGACGGCGGGCACGCCCGCGACCGGGGCGCCGGGCGGGTCTACGGCGAGATCGCCGGCTACGGCGCGACGTTCGATCCGCCGCCGGGCTCGGACCGGCCGCCGACGCTGCGGCGGGCGATCGAGAAGGCGCTGGACGACGCCGGGGTCGCGCCGGACGACGTGGACGTCGTGTTCGCCGACGCGATGGGCGTGCCGGAGCAGGACCGGGCGGAGGCCGACGCGCTCACGGCGGTCTTCGGGGCGCGCGGGGTGCCGGTCACCGCGCCGAAGACGCTGACGGGACGGCTGTACGCGGGCGGGGCCGCGCTGGACCTGCTGGCGGCCCTGCTGTCCATCCGCGACTCGGCGATCCCGCCGACGGCGCCGGTGGCGGGCCCGGTGGCGGACGCGCTCGACCTGGTGCTGGACGGCCCCCGCGAGGCACGGGTGCGCACCGCGCTGGTCGTCGCCCGCGGATACGGCGGGTTCAACGCGGCGCTGGTCGTCCGCGCCCCCGGCTAGCCGGGTCGTCCCCACGTTGACTTGCGGCGTGTTGTTGCTATCGGTCTTGCGATAGCAACAACACGCCGCAAGTCAACGCCCCGGTACCGCACTAGCCGGCGCCGCCGGCATGGATGGAAGGAGAGGGAAAGTGAGCCAGATCCTCGTCGTCGTCGCCCTGCTGGGCAACGCCGTCGCCGTGGGGGTGTTCTGCGCGACCGTGCTGGGCGGGGTCCCGCTGCTGATGGCGCTGCCCGGCGACCAGTACGTGCACGCGCACGGGTTCCTGGCCACCCGCTACGACCCGTTCATGCCGGTGACGATCCTGCTGACGGCGCTGGCGGACCTGACGCTCGCGGTGGCGGCGCCGGGCTGGGCGGGGCCGCTGGCGGGCGGGGTCGCGGGGCTGCTGATGATCTCGGTGATCACGGTGTCGCTGACCAAGAACGTCCCGATCAACCACTGGGTCACGGCGCAGGACCCGGCGTCGCTGCCGCCCGACTGGACCGAGCGGCGCGGCCGGTGGCGGCGGTGGAACGCGGTCCGGACGGGCCTCGCGGCGGCGGCCCTGGCGGCCAACCTGGCGGCGGCCGTGGCGATCGTCATGTGACGGGCCGTGTGACGGGCGCGGGGAGAGGGGGCGTGTGAGGGGGGTGTGACGGGTCGCGTGACACGTTTCGCGCGAACCTCCGCGCGCGGCGACGGCGGATGGCGGGCGATATCGCCTGCCATCCGCCGTTTTGTGTTGTCTGGGGTCACTCCTGCGCCATGTCCCGCTGAAAGGCGTGGTCGCCGAATCTCCGGGACGGTATACTCGGCTTAGAGTATCCGTCACCGGAGAGTCTCATGGTCAAACGCAAGGTCTCGAATCCGCTCGCGTTGGCGGTGCTCGCCGTCCTGTCCGAGAGCTCCATGCACCCGTACGAGATGGCGCAGAAGCTCAAGGGACGCGGCAAGGAACAGAGCATCCGGATCAACTACGGGTCGCTGTACACCGTCGTCGACGCCCTCGTCCGGGCGTCCTTCATCGAGCCGGTGGAGACGTTCCGGGAGGGCAGGCGCCCCGAACGCACCGTCTACGCGCTCACGCCCGCGGGCGAGGTCGAGCTGAGGGAATGGCTCAGCGAGATCCTGCGGACCTCGACCAAGGAGTACCCCGAGTTCGAGGCGGGCCTGTCGCTGATGCCGGTGCTGCCGCCCGAGACGGTGGCCCCGCTGCTGCGGCAGCGGATCGAGTCGCTGGACATCAGGCTGGCCGAGGTGCGCGCGTTCATGGACCAGATGCGCTCGAACGGCCTGCGCCGCCTGTTCCTGATCGAGGCCGAGTACGAGGAGATGATGCTGCGCGCCGAACTGGCATGGGTCAAGTGCCTGGCCGAGGAACTGGAGGAGGGAACCCTGGAGGACCTGGAGATCTGGTACCGCTGGCACCAGGGCGACGAGTCCAGCCGGAGTTTCGCGATCCGGGGGAAAGAGCGCCACGTGAGCTGACCCGCCGAAACGAGAACCCCGGCGGGTGTTGCAGCACCCACCGGGGCCCACGACCTCGATCGACGCCAACGGGTGGCGGCCGGTTACTCGAGGATCCCCTACCAGGTTAACCGGATCTCTCCCCGCGGGCACGATCGCCGACCCCACCATGCGGGAGATCCGTCATGTCAGGAGACACCCTGGCCATCGAGGTCAGCGACCTCACCAAGACCTATCCGAACGGCGTGCGCGCCGTGAACGGAGTCACCTTCTCGGTCCCGTCCGGGACCGTCTTCGGCCTGCTCGGCCCCAACGGGGCGGGCAAGTCCACCACCATCAAGGTCCTCACCACCCTCACCCGGCCGGATTCGGGCACCGCGCGGGTGGCGGGCTTCGACGTCCTGTCCGACGCGGCGCAGGTGCGCCGGCACATCGGCTGCGTCGCGCAGAACTCCGGTGTCGACCCGGCCGCGACCGGCCGGGAGAACCTGGTGCTGCAGGGCCAGCTCTACGGCCTGGGAGGCGGCGCCCTCCGCGCGCGCGTCGACGGCCTTCTGGAACGTTTCGGCCTCACCGAGGTCGCCGGACGCCTGGTCAAGACCTACTCCGGCGGCATGCGCCGCAAGCTGGACGTCGCCATGGGGCTGGTGCAGGAGCCGCGCGTCCTCTTCCTCGACGAGCCCACGACCGGCCTCGACCCCGAGGCACGCGCCGAGCTGTGGAAGGAGATCACCGGGATGGCGGCCTCCGGCATCACCGTCGTCCTCACCACGCACTACCTGGAGGAGGCGGACGAACTGGCCGACACGCTCGCCATCCTGGACGAGGGCAAGGTCGTCGCGTACGGCACCCCGGAGAGCCTCAAGAAGGCCCTGCACGGCGACTCCGTCCAGATCCTGCTGAACGAGCCGCCGGAGGAGGCGGCGGTCAGGACGGCCCTGTCCAACGTGGTGGGCGCGCACGACGTCGTCGTCCACGGCCGCGAGGTCGGCGCCCGCGTCGACGCCGGGGCGGACAGCGCGCCCGCCCTGCTGTCGGCGCTGGAGGGGGCCGGCCTGCGGGTCGCCTCGGTCACGCTCTCGGCGCCCACCCTCGACGAGGTGTACCTCCGGCACGCCGGCCGCACCTTCCGCAGCGTCCAGGAAGGACACATCCGATGACCGCCGCGGTGCTCCAGTCGTACCACATGACCGTGCGCGACCTGCGGGCCTTCATCCGCCAGCCGTTCTACCTGGTCGCCACGCTCGTCCAGCCGGTGATCTGGCTGCTGCTCTTCGGCAAGCTCTTCGCCCCCCTCATGGAGGACACCCACACCACCGACTCCTACATCGGCTTCCTCACCCCCGGCATCATCGCGATGACCGCCCTGTTCGCCAGCGGATGGAGCGGGATGGTCTTCGTCGTGGAGATGGAGCAGGGCACGCTCAACCGGTTCCTCGTCACCCCCGTCCGGCGCGGCGCGCTCATCACCGGGCGGCTGATCCACCAGGCGCTGTCGGTCGTCCTGCAGGGCCTGATCATCCTGGCCATCGCGCTCGCCACCGGGGCGCGCTTCCCCGGCGGAGTGCCGATCATGGTGGTGTTCCTGGTCTGCGTGGCGCTGATCGCGGTCGCGTTCGCCTCGCTGTCCAACGCCCTCGGCCTGGTGACCCGCAGCCAGGAGTCGGTGATCTCGATCGCGCAGTTCCTGGTGCTCCCGCTGGCGTTCCTGTCCTCGACGTTCGTCCCGCGCCGGGTCATGCCGGACTGGATGAGCACGATCGCCGGCGGCAACCCGGTGAACTGGCTCGTCGAGATCGGCCGGCAGACCCTCGACGACAGCGTCGACTGGTCCTTCGTGGCGACCCACGGCGCGGGGCTGCTGGCCGTCGCGCTGGGCTGCGCCTGGCTGTCGACCCTGGCGTTCCGCGTCTACCAGAAGCAGGCCTGACCCCCGCCCACCGGACCCCGGGTCCCGGGCCGCCGCCTCCCCCCTTGCAGCGGCCCGGGATCCGGCCGGGCGCCCGGTCAGACCGCGGCCGGGGCCTTCTCCCGCTCCGGGACGGCCGCGCGCTGCTCCTCCTCCAGCCGCCTGGGCAGGGCCATCGAGTACAGCGGCAGCGCCGCCGCCGTCGTCAGGACGGCCACCAGCACCAGCATGCTGAACACCTCCTGGGTGATGATCCCCTGCGCGAGCCCGATGTTGATGAAGATCAGGATCATCAGGCCGCGGGCGTTCATCAGCCCGCCCACGGCGTACGACTCGCGCGTGCTGAACCCCAGCGTGCGCATCGCGAGCGCGCAGCCGAAGTACTTGCCGACGAAGGCCGCGGTCAGGATCGCCAGGAAGGACAGCAGCATCGTGCCGCCGCCCAGCCCGCCGAGCTGCGTGTTGAGCCCGGAGAAGGTGAAGAAGACGGGGAGCAGCAGGACCGACACCACATTCATCATGCGCGCGTGCAGGAGCTTGCGGAACGCGGCGTCGCGCGGCATCGTCAGCCCGGCGATGAAGCCGCCGAACACCGAGTAGATGCCGATCCAGTCGGTGAGCCAGCCGGCGACGAGCGGCACCAGCAGCAGGATGTAGGTGTGCCCGAGGGTCATGTCCCCCTTGCGGGAGATGGCCCGGCCCAGCGGGCGCAGCAGCGGCCGGACCACACCGAGCGCCACGGCCGAGAAGACGAGCGCCAGCGCGATCGTGCGCATCGCCGAAGCGGTGCCGTCCCCGGCGTGCACCGCGCACAGCACCGCCAGCAGGCACCACGCCGCCGCGTCGTCGATCGAGGCCCCGAGCAGCGACAGCCGTCCGAGCCGCGAGTTCTCCAGGCCGCGCTCGTAGAGGATGCGGGCGAGCATCGGGAAGGCGGTCAGCGACAGCGCGCCGCCGACGAACACGGCGAACAGCCACCGGCCGACGTCGTCGCGCGACAGCTGCGACCACAGCGCGAACCCGACCGCGCCGCCGAGGAGCAGCGCGGGGACGATACCGGAGATCGCCAGGACGATCGGCCGGTGCAGGCCGCCGCGCTCCCCGCCGGAGCCGTGGTCGAGGCCCGCCCCCACCAGGAACATGTACAGGGTGAGCCCGAGCGTGCTGATCACGTACAGGATCGGTGTCACGTTGTCCGGGAACACGGCCGCCTGGACGTCCGGGAACAGCCATCCGAACAGCGTCGGGCCGAGGATCACCCCGGCCACCATCTCGCCGAGCACCCGGGGCTGCCACACCCAGCGCGCCAGCCATCCGCAGAGGCCCGACGTGACGAGGATGACGATCAGTGCCGGGAGGACGTCGAGGACTAATTCGAGATTCTTGTCGGTGGTGGCGCTCGCGAGAATGTGCGCTTCCATGTCTCCCTCCACCGCGACCCTCCGGGCCGCTTCGCGGGTGATTTCCCGCCGATCCTGTAAAGGGGCGCTGGTGACGGGCTCGCGGCGAATTGGAAACCCGCTGGTGCCCGGCGGAGCGCGGCTCCCGGAGCAGCCGCTTTATCCACGCTTGATCTTGCGGTAGCGCGGCCGTCCTAACGTGGAAATCCGCCTCCGCGCTGTGGAAAAAAGTGATGAATGAACGACCCCTCGCCAGGCTCTGCTCCCTCGTCTCGCTCCTGCTCACCGCCGCACTGCTCGCCGCCCCAGGTGCGGACGCGGCGCCCGTGCCCGCTCCGGCGGGGACCGGCGTGGCCGCTGCCGCCGCCGCGGCCCTGCCGCCCGGCATGCGGCTCGCGGGCGGCGCCCGCCTCCGCGAGGTCCGCCGCGCCGGGCAGCGCACCCTCGACGTCACCATCGACTCCGCCGCGCTCGGCGGCGAAGGCCGCGCCCGCATCCTGCTCCCGCGCGGCCACGCCGGCCCGCGCGGACGCCCCTGGCCCGTCCTCTACCTGCTGCACGGCTGCTGCGACGACGCGGGCGGCTGGCGGCAGTGGACGGCCCACTCCGACATCGAGCGGCTGACCGCCCGCTACGGCGTCCTCGTGGTCATCCCGGACGGCGGCACCCACGGCTTCTACAGCGACTGGTGGAACGGCGGGCTGCACGGCCCACCCGCCTGGGAGACCTTCCACCTCACCGAGCTGATGGGCCTGGTGCGGGACGGGCTGGGCGGCGGGCCGCTGCGCGCCGTCGCCGGCGTCTCCATGGGAGGGTTCGGCGCGCTGTCGTACGCGGCCCGCAATCCCGGGATGTTCCGCGCCGCCGCCTCCTACAGCGGGCTGACCGACTCGGTGTCCGGCGCCGCGAACGTCCTGGCCGTGCTGGCCGGCTACGGCGCCGACCCGTCCGCCCTCTGGGGCGAGCCGGTCCGGCAGTCCGGTCTGTGGAGCGAGCACAACCCCTACGACCAGGTGAAGGCGCTGCGCGGCGTGCGCCTGTTCGTCTCGTCCGGCGACGGGAGGCCCGGTCCGCTCGACCCGCCGCGACGTCCTTTCGACCCCCTCGAAGGCTGGGTGGGGCCGATGAGCGCGCGCTTCGTGGAGCACGCCCGCGCCGCGGGCGTCCGGGTGACCGCCGACCTCTACGGCGCGGGCACCCACGGCTGGGCCTACTGGAACCGCGAGCTCACCCGCAGCCTGCCGCTGCTGATGGCCGCGGTCGGCGCCCGGCCCGCGTGACGGCCCCGCCGGTCGCCCGCTTGATCGCCCGCTAGAGCGCGCCGCCGGCGCGCCGAGAGGAAGGCGGAAGGAAATGACCGAACCGAGCAGAGCCCGGCGAACCCGGGGGCTCCGCGTGAGCGCGCTGTGCGCCGCCGTGCTGACCGCCGGGGCGGTGAGCGTCGCGCCCGCGGTGGGCGACCGCTCGTCCGCGCGCGCCGCGGACTTCGACTTCGACAAGGGGAACGCGATCACCGACGTGCTGTGGAGCCGCGTCGGGCACGTCATCAGGACCGAGGTGTCCGCCAAGGGCAACGACGCCACGCTGGTCTTCCGGATCGCCGCCATGGCCGCGGTCGCCCAGTTCGACGCCATCGCGCCGTACCGGGACCGGGCCGTCGGCCTCTACTCCGACCTGGGCCGCCGCCCGGCCTCCGAGGGCGCCACCAACCGGAACAAGAACATCGCCATCCTGTACGCCTCCTACCGGGTCTACCAGAGCCTCGTCCCGACCGCGTCGCAGCAGTGGCGCGAGGTGCTGACCGGCGTCGGACTCGACCCGGACGACGACAGCGAGGACATCACGACACCCGTCGGCATCGGCAACAAGGCGGGCAACGCCGTGGTGCGCGGCCGGCTGCACGACGGCATGAACCAGCTCGGCGACGAGGGCGGACGCGAGTACAACCGGCAGCCCTACGCCGACTACCTCGGGTTCCGGCCCGTCAACAGCGCCTACAAGCTGACCGACCCCTCCCACTGGCAGCCCGCCGTGGTGACCAAGAACAACGGCATCTTCCAGGTGCAGCAGTTCATCACGCCGCAGCTGAGCGTCACCAAGCCGTTCAGCTACGACAGCCCGAAGCGGTTCCTGCCCCCGCCGCCCGTCAAGAGCGACTACCAGCACAACGAGAAGGGGTACAAGGAGCAGGCCGACGTGATTCTGGCGGAGTCGGCCGGGCTGGACGACCGGAAGAAGATGATCGCCGAGTTCTTCGACGACAAGTTCCGCGGCATCGGGTACTCCATCGGCACCGTCGCGCTGAACAAGCACGCGACGCTGGACCAGTTCGTCGAGCACACGGCCGCCACCGACGTCGCCGGGTTCGACGCGCTCATCACGTCCTGGTACGCCAAGTACAAGTACAACGCGGTGCGCCCGTTCAGCGCGATCCGCTTCCTGTACCGCGGCAAGAGGGTCACCGCGTGGGGCGGCCCCGGCAAGGGCACCGTCGACGACATCCGGGGCGAGGAGTGGCAGAGCTACCTCGACATCCCCGACCACACCGAGTACCCGTCGGGCTCGACGTCGGTGTGCGCGTCCGCCGCGCAGGCGGGACGGCGCGTCTTCGGCACCGACGACATCACGCTCTCCTTCCGCTTCGCCAAGGGCTCCTCGCTCACCGAGCCCGGCGTCACCCCCGCCGCCGACACGGTGCTGACCTGGAACACCTGGACCGAATGGGTGAAGCAGTGCGCGTGGAGCCGCGTGCTCGGCGGCGTCCACTTCCCGGCGGCCGTGCAGGCGTCCCAGGAGTTCGGGCCCAAGATCGGCGACCGGGCCTACGAGCTGATCCACGCTCACGCCGAGGGGAAGGCCCGCCCGATCGGCTGACGGTCGCCCGCGTCGTGCAGCTCGATCCGGCCGCGCGCCATGATGACGATGTCGTCGAAGAGGCCGAGCGCGTCCTCCCGGTGGGTGACCACGACCGTCGTCCGTCCGTGCCGTGCTCGCAGCACGCCGGCGAGCACGGCATGGCCCGTCTCGGCGTCCAGCGCCTCGGTCGGCTCGTCGAGCAGCAGCACCTCCGGGTCGGCGAGCAGGGCGCGGGCCAGCAGCAGGCGCTGGCGCTGCCCGCCGGACATGCCCTGCCCGCCGGACACGCCCTGCCCGCCGGACATGCCCTGCCCGCCGGACACGCCCTGCCCGCCCGCGCCCACCTGCGTCGACAGGCCCTGGGGGAGCTCGTCCAGCCAGCCGGTCAGCCGTACCCGGTCCAGGACGGCGCGCAACTCCGCGTCCCCCGCGTCCGGCTTCGCCATCAGCAGGTTGGCCCGCACCGTGGCCTCGAACAGGTGCGCGTCCTGGTACAGGCCGCGCGCCGGGCGCAGCAGCGCCAGGCCCTCGGCCGGCTGGACGAGCCCGGCGAGCACCGCCAGCAGCGTCGACTTGCCGGCGCCGCTCTCCCCGAGCACGGCCACCGAGCGTCCCGGGGACAGGTCGAGGTCGACCCCGTCCAGCGCCGGGACGTCCCCGAGGCGCACCCGGACGCCGCGCAGCGCGACGCGTCCCGGCGCGGCCGGGGGGTGTGGCCGCTCGTCGGGCGGGAGCGCGGCGTCCGTCCGGATCAGCCGCCGCACCCGCGCGGCCGCCGGACGCAGCTCGACGTAGAGCTGCGCGGCGGGGATCAGCGGCTGGACGGCGTCCAGCGCGACGAGCGCGGTCAGCACGAGCACCGCGGCGGTCACCGGGCCCGTCCCGGCCGCCGCCCAGGCGACGCCGAGCGCGGTCAGCCCCTGGACGGCCGTGCCGGCCGCCACTGCCGCGGCGGACACCGCGCCGCTGACGCGCTCCACCCGGGCCAGCCGCCGCGCCTCGCGCTCCGCGGCGGCCGTCGCGAAGTCCAGCGCGCCGAACGCCACCAGGTCGGCGCGTCCCTCGGTGAGGTCCATGGCCCGTGCGGCCAGGTCGGCGCGCGCGCCCGCCAGGCGCTCGCCCAGCCTGCGCGCCGCGGCGGCGGCCCCGGCCGGCACGGCCAGGCCCGCCGTCAGCGCGCCGGCCGCCACGACCGCGCCGGACGCGGGATGCAGCGCCCAGCAGAACGCGACCGCCGCGACGCCGGCGACCCCGGCCACGAACGCGGGCAGCGCGCAGCGGAGCCGCAGGTCCTGGCCGGCGTCCAGGTCGGCGACCATGTGCGTGAGCGCGTCGGCGTCGCGGCGTCCGGCGCCGACGGACCCCGCCGGGAGGGGCCCGTGCGCCAGCGCGCGGTACAGCCGGACCCGCTGCCCGGCCGCGCGGCCGAGCGCGGCGTCGTGCCCGGCCAGCCGCTCCAGGTAGCCGAACACGCCCCGCGCGGACGCGAACGCCCGCACCGCCACGATCGCCAGGCCGAGTGCCGACAGGTCCGGCCGCTCGGCGGCGCGGGCGATCAGCCACGCCGCGGAGGCGGTCAGGCCCAGCGCGCAGAGCCGCGCCGCGACTCCCGCCAGGACGGCCCACAGGGTCACCGGCGCACCTCCTCGACGATGCGTCCCTCGCTCAGCCGGACCACCCGGTCCGCGCCGCCCAGCAGGGCGGGACGGTGCGCGACCAGCACCGCCGTCCGGTCCCGCAGCAGCCGCCGCGCCGCCTGGACGACGGCCCGCTCGCTGTCCGGGTCGAGCCGCGCGGTCGGCTCGTCCAGCAGCAGGACGGGGGCGTCGCGCAGGTAGGCGCGGGCCAGCGCGATCCGCTGCCGCTGCCCGGCCGAGAGCCCGGCCCCGCGCTCGCCGAGCACCGTGGCGTCGCCGTCCGGCAGCGCGTCCACGAACTCCCGCGCCTGCGCGTCGGACAGCGCGTGCCGCACCGCCGCGTCCGACGCGGCGGGCATGCCCAGCCGGACGTTCCCGGCCACCGAGTCGGCGAACAGGTGCGGGGTCTGCGGCACCCAGCCGACCTGCCGCCGCCACGCGGCGACGTCCAGGTCGCGCAGGTCGGTCCCGCCGACCAGGACGCGGCCCTCGTCGGGCTCGGTCAGCCCGAGCAGCACCGCCAGCAGCGTCGACTTGCCCGCGCCGCTCGGCCCGGTCAGCGCCACCACCTCGCCCCGCCGGATCACCAGCGACACCCGGTCGAGCGCGGCCCGGTCGCCGTAGCGGACGCTGACGTCCTCCAGCCGGATGTCGCCACGGGTCGGCGCGGCCCGGCCGGCGGGCTCGGGATCGGCCGCACCGAGCACGCGGCCGGTCTCCTCGGCGACCGCCAGGCCCTCCGCGGCGGCGTGGAAGCGGCTGCCGAGCGCGCGCAGCGGCAGGAAGACCTCGGGGGTGAGCAGCAGGACCAGCAGCGCCGTCCGGTAGCCGATGCCGCCGTCCAGCAGCCGCAGCCCGACCGGGACGGCGACGAGCGCGACCGACAGCGTCGCCACCAGGTCCAGCACGAGCGCCGACAGGAACGCGGTGCGCAGGACGCGGCGGGTGGCGCGCCGGTGCGCGTCCGCCATCCGCCGCACCTCGCCCTCCTGGTGGCCGGTCCGGCCGAACGCGCGCAGCGTCGGCAGACCCGCGACCACGTCGCGGAAGTGGCCGCCGAGGCGGCTCAGCCGCTGCCACTGCACGCGGGTGGCGTCCCGCGTGTGCCGGCCGACGAGGACGCCGAAGACCGGGACGAGCGGCAGCGTGACCAGCACCGTCAGCCCGGACGCCGGGTCGGCGGCCAGCAGCCGCGCCAGCACCAGCGGCGGCACGACGGCGGCCAGGGCGAGCTGCGGCAGGTAGCCGGTCAGGTACGGGTCGAGCGCGTCCAGGCCCCGGACGATCAGCGTGGTGCCGCCGCGCGCGTGCAGCAGGGCGGCGCGCAGGTCGGCCTTGACCCGCGCGGCGGCCCGGTGGACGGCGCCCGCCGTCGCCCAGGACACCAGGGCGCGCAGCGCGACGACCGCGGCGAGCCAGGGCAGCGGGCCCGCGTCCGGCGGCGCGAGCGCCCGCACCAGCAGTTCCGCCTGGGCGACCACCAGGGCCCCCTGAACGACCGCCGGCGGCGCGAGGGTGCGGAGCAGCCGCCGGCGGTCGAGTCCAGGGAGGTCGGGGGCGGTCACGGCCGGGCCCTCACAGGTAGCTCGGCGCGGTGACCCGGTGGCGGAAGATCCACCACGTCCAGATCTGGGCCGCGACCAGGACGGGCAGGAGCACGGCGGTGGACCCGGCCACGAACTCCGCCGACTCGGTGACCGTGTCGCGCAGCGGGAGCCGCGCGCCCAGCGCCAGCGGGATCACCACCATGCCGACCGTGGTGAGGGCGAAGGTGACCTGCTCCCCGGACGGGCCGGTGACCGTCCGGGCCCGCGAGTGCGGTGCGCCGCGCAGCCGGAGCGAGGCGAACGCCAGGCCGTGCAGCGCGAACAGCGCCCACGACGCCGCCACGCCGATCAGCGGGAACGGCGAGGTCTCCGGGTCGAGCCGGTACAGCAGCACCGAGCCGACGATCCAGCCCCAGGCGCCGGTGACCGTCCAGCTCCCGGCCGTGATGGCGCCGTCCCAGAAGAGCCGCCAGCGCGGCGCGTCCAGCCGGCCGCGCAGCCACAGGCCCACGTCCCGGACGACCCATCCGGCCAGCAGCGCGGCGATGGTGCCGGACAGCGCGCCGAAGAGCTCGCCCTCCAGTTCGTGGAACAGGCCGACGAGCAGCCCGGCGGTGAGGACGAGCCAGATCTCGTTGGCGAGGAAGAACGGGGCGAACGCGGCGATCACCAGGCGGCGCTCGGCGGGGTCGCGGCCGAGGAAGAACAGCATCATGCCGGTGCCGAGGTCGGTGCCCGCCAGCACGAAGTAGCCGACGGCTGCGAAGGCCAGGAGGCCGATGGCGAGGACGTCCATGAGAGTTCCCTGTCAGCGTGGGCGGCGTCAGAAGTTCGGCACGGGCTCGGGCTCCACGGCCGTTTCCGGCGGCACGCCGAGCGCCGACCCGTCGGGGCCGCGCCGGGCGAACCGGCCGAGCAGCCAGGCGTCCAGCGCGATCAGCACGGCGAACAGCGCGGTGAACCCGATCAGCGTGAGCCGCATGCCGCCGGCCGACACCGACGGCCCCAGCGCGTCCTCGGTGCGCAGGACCTGGTTGATCGTCCACGGCTGCCGGCCGACCTCGCGGAAGATCCAGCCGGCGATCACCGCGGCGAACGGCAGCACGACGGACCAGGTCAGCAGCCGCTGCCAGGCGCGCATGAGGATCCCGGCCCGGTTCGTGTAGGCCAGGACCAGGCCCACCGAGGCGAAGACGAAGAGCACCACGCCGAGGAACATCATCACGGCGAGCGGAAGGTTGATCCAGTCCGGCGGGCTGTAGTCGCCGGGGCCCAGCTCGGCGGCGAGCTCGGCCTGGAGCCTCGCCTGCTCGGCGGTGTCGCCCTGGCTGACCGCGAACTTCATCGGCAGGTGGTCGGCGACCACGGCGAACTGGTTGAACCCGGCGCCCAGCGTGAGCAGCGACGCGGGCAGCGCCACGATCATCCCGGTGCGCATCGAGCGGCGGAACAGGTCCAGGTCGGCGGTGCGGCGCCGCAGGTGGAAGGCGCTGATCCCGGCGAGGAAGAACCCGCCGGTCAGCAGGCCCGCGCCGATCACGTGCAGGAGCGCGATGAGCGCGTCCGGGTTGGCGAGCATCGCGGCGCGGTCCACCAGCACCATCCGGTCCCCGCGCCGTTCGGCGCCGACCGGGTTCTGCAGCCAGCCGTTGGCGGCGATGATCCAGTACGCCGAGACGTAGGCGGTGAGCGTCACGATCCAGAGCAGCGCCAGGTGCGCCCACTTGTTGACGCGTCCCCAGCCGAAGATCCACAGGCCGAGGAAGGTGGACTCGATGAAGAAGGCGACGAGCGTCTCCATCGCCAGCGGGGCGCCGAAGACGTCCCCGGCGAACGTGGTCAGGCCGCTCCAGTTCAGGCCGAACTGGAACTCCATCACCAGGCCGGTGACGATGCCCATGCCGTAGTTGATCACGTAGAGCTGGCCCCAGAACCGGGTCATCCGCCAGTGCGTCTCGCTCCCGGACACGGTGGCGCGCGTCTGGATGGCCGCCAGCAGCGGCGCCAGCCCGAGCGTCAGCGCGACGAACAGGAAGTGCGCGCCCGCGGTGATCGCGAACTGGAGCCGCGCGAGGTCGAGCGTCTCGGCGTTCATGCCGAGCATCCTCACGGAGCGGTTCCCGCGCTGTCGTCGGCCTGTGGTCGACACCGCGATGTCAACCACGGGAGACACGCGCCGGTAAATAGTTGCTATGTATACTGTCGGATCGCGCGGCTCTCTGCCTAAGGGGTGCGATGAGGTTCCACCGTCCGCCGGCGGGACTGCTCCCGGACGCGGCGATCGGTGCCGTGACCCTGGCCTTGGTGCTCGGCTCCGCGTTCACCCGGGACGGTCCCGCGCCGCTGCCCGGCCAGGTCGCGGCCGCCGTCGCCGCGTGCGCCGCGCTCGTCCTGCGCCGCCGCCACCCCGTGAGCGTCCTCGTGCTGACGCTGCTGCTGACCTCCCTGTCGGGCGCGCTCGGCGAGTCGGGCGGGCCCGTCTTCGTCGCCTACATCGTCGCGCTCTACACCGCCGCGGCCGAGGGACGGCTGCCCGCGGCGATCGTGCTGGCCGTCATCGCCATCATCGGCATGATCCTGCGCGGTTCCGTCTCGGCCGAGGGGCAGGGGGAGAGCGCCGTCCTGGTGGCGGGGTGGCTGGTCGCGGTGCTCGCGGTCGGCGGGGTGACCTGGAACCGCCGCGCCTACCTGGCCGAGGTGGAGCACCGGGTCGCCGAGGCCGAGCGCGGCCGGGAGGCCGACGGCCGCAGGCGCGTCACCGAGGAGCGGATGCGCATCGCCCGCGAGCTCCACGACGTCCTCGCGCACAACATCTCGATGATCAACGTGCGGGCGGGCGCCGCGCTGTTCCAGCTCACCGGCGGTCCCCGCCGCGACGATCCCGGGCTGCGCGACGAGCTGGCCGACGCCCTCACCGTGATCCGGGACGCCGGGCGGGACGCCGGCCGCGAGCTGCGCGCCACGCTCGGCGTCCTGCGGCAGGCCGACGAGGCGGAACCCGCCGCCCCGGCCCCCGGCCTCGCCCGCCTGCCCGACCTCGTGGACACCGCCGGACGCGCCGGGCTCCGCGTCCGCACCACCGTGGAGGGCGCGGGGCCGTCCGTCCCCGCCGAGGTCGACCTGGCCGCCTTCCGCATCGTCCAGGAGGCGCTGACGAACGTGGCGCGCCACGCGCGCACCGAGGAGGCCACCGTGCGCATCCGCGTCGGCGCGGCGGACCTGCACATCCGCGTCGAGAACGCCGGCGCCGCACCGGCCGCCTGCACCGGCTACGGCATCCGCGGGATGCGCGAGCGCGCCGCCGCGCTGGGCGGCGACCTGCGCGCCGGGCCGTGCGGCAACGGGACGTTCCGGGTGCTCGCCCGGCTGCCGCTCCGGGAGCAGGCATGATCAAGGTGCTGCTGGCCGACGACCAGACCCTCGTCCGGGTCGGGTTCCGCTCGATCCTGGAGGGGCAGCCCGGCATCGCCGTCGCGGGAGAGGCGGGCGACGGCGCGGACGCCGTCCGGCAGTGCGCGGCGCTGCGCCCCGACGTCGTCCTGATGGACGTCCGGATGCCCGACGTGGACGGCATCGAGGCCACCCGGCGCCTCGCCGCCGACCCCGCGCACGCCGGCCTGAAGATCATCATCCTGACCACCTACGAGCTGGACGAGTACATCTACGGCGCGCTGCGCGCGGGCGCCAGCGGCTTCCTCCTCAAGGACATCGACCCGGCGGAGCTGATCCGCGCCGTCCGGGTGGTGGCGCAGGGCGACGCGCTGGTGGCGCCGTCCGTCACCCGCCGCCTGATCGCCGAACTGGCCGGGCGGGTGGACCCGCAGGCCGCCGATCCCGGCCTGGACGTCCTGACCTCCCGGGAGCGCGAGGTGCTCGTCCTGATCGCCGACGGCCTCAGCAACGCCGAGATCGCCGCCCGCCTGTTCGTCACCCCCACGACCGCGAAGACCTACGTCAGCCGCATCATGACCAAACTGGCCGCCCGCGACCGCGCCCAGCTGGTCATCTTCGCCTACGAGGCGGGCCTGGTGACCCCCCGTCGCCTCCTCCGCTGAACGCCGCCTCACCTGGTCGTGTGCCGCAGCAGCGCGCGCAGGCTCTCCACGAGCTCCTCGGTGCGCCGGTCATCGCGCCCGCCGAGGGCGAGAAGCCGCTGCTCCTCGAGCGCCGACACCTCTCGCCGCGCCGCGGTCACCGCCTCCCGTCCGGCACGGGTGATGCTCACCGCGACCGCACGGCTGTCGGCGGGATGGGGGGCCCGGGTGAGCATCCCCGCGCCCTCCAGCGCCCGGACCAGTTTGGACACGTGGATGCGGTCGAGCCCGCTGAAGTCCGCGAGCTCCCGCTGCCTGGGCGCGTGCCCGGAACGGCTGAGGGCGTGGAGCGAGGCGAGGACGGCGTACTGGGCGGCGGTCAGGCCCAGCGGGGCGAGCGCGCGGTCGACCTCCAGCTGCCATCGCGCCGACAGCTGCCAGATGAGGAAGCCCACGGCGGTCGAGGGCGTGTCGGCGGGGTCGGCCATGGGTATATGTTGCCGTGGCTACTATAGCCATGACAACCTGGGAACGCCGGCCGGCACCGTCCGCGGCCGGTCCGTCACCGAAGAGGGATGATCGATGTCTCGCCTTACCGGCCTTTCCGCCGCGGGGAAGGCAACATTCACCGCGCTCCTCGTCGCCGGCGTCGCCTTCGTCGTCCTGGAGGTGGCCGGTCTCACCGACACCCCGCCGATCCCGCCCGGCCTCGTCGCCATCGTGCTGGCCGCCGGCCTGCTCGCCGCCGTCCCGGGCCGCTGGACCCCGGTGGCCGGCGCGGTGGCCGGGCTCTTCAACCTCATCGTCATGTTCGCGGTCGGCGCCCAGGAACGGCTGGTCGAGCCGGAGTCGGCCCTCGACCTCGTCGCCGGCTGGGTCCTCGTGGTCGCGCTGGCCGTCGCGAGCGTCGCGGGAACAGCCGCCGCCTTCCGAACCGAGGAGATCGACCCCGTCGGCAAGGACTGAGCGTGGCCACCGACGACACCGCTTCGCCGGTGAGACCAGCCACTCGTACTACCTCCTGGACGGAGTGGACGTCCGTGGGAGGCACGGCCAGGGCACATCGTCGCGTTCGGTGACTCCATCACCGACGGGCACGGCTCCACCCCCGCCGCGAACCGCCGTTACCCGATCACCTTGCCGAACGGCTCGCGGCGGAGGACGGGTCAGCCCTCCTGGTCCCCGAAGTAGGCGCGCTGGATCTGGTCCCGGTCCTCTCGGAGTTCGGCCGCGGGGCCGACGAGCACTACTCGGCCGTGGTGGAGCACGACCGCCTCGTCGGCGATGCTGAGCGCCTGGTCGATGTGCTGCTCGACGAGCACGATCGCCGTGTCCTCCTCGTCGGCGAGCCGTCGCAGCTCCGGCAGGATCTGCTGTACGGCGACCGGAGACAGCCCCATGCTCATCTCGTCGATGAGCAGGACCTTCGGCCGGAGCAGCAGGGTCTTCGCGATCGCGAGGAGCTGCTGCTCCCCTCCCGAGAGCAGACCGCAGCGCCGGTTCAGCAGGGGGCGCAGCTGCGGGAACCGGTCGAGTGCCGCGTCGAAGCCGCCCCGCGCCTTGGCCAGCCGGAGGTTCTCGGCCACGGTCAGGCGGTGGAAGACCCCCCGGTTGTCCGGGATCAGGCAGAGCCCCGACCGGGTGGCGCGCTCGACGCTCGACAGCAGGCGCGTCATGAGGATCAGCAGGACCGCGACGATCACGAGGACCATGAAGGAGAACCGCAGCGTGATGAGGTCGGTGCCCTCGCGGACGGCCAGGGAGAACCCGAACAGGGACGGGTCCTCGATCAGATTGCCCGTGTAGGGGGTCAGCGCCGGATTGCTGAAGACGAAGCTCTCGATCGCGAAGCGCCGCCAGGATCACGATGAGCCCCGAGACGAAGCCCGTTCATCCAGGCCCTGGTCCCGCTCCGGTCGCCCGTCGCGTCCGAGAGGTCAACCGCGTCTACGTCAAGGCGTTCCGGCGCAACGCCCACGTCCTGCAGGCCGTCTATCAGGCGCGCGACGAGGACGAGCGGCTGAAGGCCCAGTGGGACGAGGTCGCCGACCACTTCCAGAGCAGGGTCACCCGCGCCATCACCGAGTGGCAGAAGGCCGGCAAGGCGTACGCCGATCTGGACCCGCGCCACACCGCGCACGCCCTGACGCTGATGGTCGAGCGCGTGGTCATGGCGTGGTCGTACGAGGGCGTCGAATACGACGCGGAGGTCCTCATCGACACCCTCGACAAGGTCTGGATCCGGTCGCTGGGCCTGACGAGCGCCGCCACCCCGGACACCGATCCCGCCGTGCGGCCCACCGCCGAATAACCCGAACCGCCTCACGGGGGTGGGCAGAACAGCCCAATAAAAAACGGGTACTCGCGATGTCAATCATGAGTACCCATACCAAGCGGAGTGCGCCGTCAGGGACTTGAACCCCGAACCCGCGGATTAAGAGTCCGCTGCTCTGCCAATTGAGCTAACGGCGCATGTCCTGGGGCCTTGGCCTCGGCCGGGGCCCTTGCGACAGGAAGAACAGTACCAGGGGTCCGGGAGCAGTGCGAATCGGTTTAGTCCCGGGCGGGAAGGACGCTGACCATGCCGCGCCAGAGGGCGATGGCGGTGGCGCGGGAGCTGACGCCGAGCTTGGCGTAGATGCGGTTGACGTGGTTCTTGACGGTCTTCTCGGACAGGAAGAGCTGGCGGGCGATCTCGCCGTTGGAGCGGCCGGTGGCGATGAGGTCCATGACCTCGGATTCGCGGGCGGACAGGCCGAGGGTGGTGCGGGACGCGGCGCGGACGCCGCGGATGAGGTCGCGGGCGGTGAAGGCGCCGGGCACGAGGTGGCCGCACGCGCCGGCGCGGAGGGCGGTCTCGGCGGCGTCGGCGTCGGCGGTGAGGACGAAGACGCGGGACGTGCCGCTGAAGGGGTCGGCGTGGCCGGCGGAGGCCGCGTCGAGGAGGACGATGTCGGGGCGCAGGCGTTCGGCCAGCGTGCGCGCGGTCAGGGGGTCCGGGGTCTCGGCGACGACCTCGAGTTCGTCGCTGGCGTCCAGGAGGGAGATCACGTCGGCGCGGACGCGGGGATCGGCGTCCACCACGAGGATGCGCAGGGGGGCCGTCTCGTCGACACTCATCCGTTGCCCTTGGAATGTCGTTGACATGTATAGGGACGGAGCATAACGGGACGATCTCCGGGAGTCGATGGACCGCGCCGTACACGACGAAGGCCCCGGTCACCGACCGGGGCCTCGCGCGTGGGGTGAGTGAGGGGACTTGAACCCCCGACATCTTGGACCACAACCAAGTGCTCTGCCAGCTGAGCTACACCCACCGTGGCCGGGATCGCTCCCGGCTACCAGTAGTGTAGCGGCTCCGCGGGGGTGGGTCAGCCTGAGGACACCTTGGCGGCGATGCCGCGGGCGGTGTCGGAGTCGGGACCGGGCTGCGGGACGAAGACCGCGGCGCGGTAGTAGCGCAGTTCCTGGATGCTCTCGGTGATGTCGGCGAGGGCCCGGTGGCCGCCCTTCTTCTCCGGGCTGGCGAAGTACACGCGCGGGTACCAGCGGCGGGCCAGTTCCTTGATGGACGAGACGTCCACCATGCGGTAGTGGAGGTGGCCGTCGAGGGCGGGCATGTCGCGCGCCAGGAAGGACCGGTCGGTGGCGATGGAGTTGCCGCACAGGGGCGCCTTCTTGGCGTCCTTCACGTGGCCGCGGACGTAGCGGAGGACGGTGTCCTCGGCCTCGGCGAGGGTGACGCCGCCGGCGAGCGCCTCCAGGAGGCCGGACGCGGTGTGCATGTCGCGGACGACCTTCGTCATCTGCGTGACCGTCTCGGGCGGCGGTTTGATGACGACGTCGACGCCTTCGTCCAGGATGTTGAGTTCGCTGTCGGTGACCAGCGCGGCTATCTCGATGAGCGCGTCGTTCCGCAGGTCGAGTCCCGTCATCTCGCAGTCGATCCAGACCAGCCGCTCGTTCATGGATTCACCCTACGGCCATGGACGACTGCGCGGGGCACTGAGCCCGATCGAATTAGGAGGTCACGCGATGGGCGATATGTCCGGGAACGGGAATGCCGGGGCGGAGCAGCGGGTCGGGGGACGGCGGCCCGAACGCCTGCCGGACGGGGAGGACGCCGGCCCAGACGTCGAGGGCGTGGTCGGGTCCGTCGTCGCTGGGCGGCCCTTGGCGGATTTTGACGGACGCCTCGGACAAGGGAAGCGCCAACACGGTGGTCGCGGCGAGTTCCTTGCGGTTGGGTTCGCGGGCAGCCGCCCATTGGCCGGGGGCCAGCTGCTCGGTTATGGCCCGGAGCCCGGTCAGCTTCGCGTCGGTGTCGGTGACCCGTTGGGGCGTGCCGAAGATGACGGCGCTCCGGTAGTTGATGGAGTGGTGGAACACCGATCTGGCCAGGACGATGCCGTCCACGTGGGTCACGGTGACGCAGACGTCTTGGGACGGCCCCTCCATGAGGCTGCGCGCGCCGGTCGAGCCGTGCAGGTAGAGGGTGTCCTCAAGGCGGCCGTAGCCGGTGGGGATGACGCGGGGCGTGCCGTTCACGACGACGCCGAGGTGGCAGATCATCCCGGCGTCGAGGATGCCGTAGAGGACGGAGCGGTCGGCGCTGGAGCGTTCGGGCAGCCTGCGGACGCGCGTGCGGTCGGTGGAGGACAGCGGGTTCATGACGCTTACGCTAGGAGGAGAGTGGCCTGGTCGGTATGGCCACTTGGTGCGTATAGCCGGAGACCACTTTGTCGATCGATCTGCCCCTCGTCGTTGACCGGGAGGCCGGGGAGCCGATGAGCGCCCAGCTCGTCGGCCAGTTGCGGGACGCCATGGCGGAGGGACGCCTCGCCGCGGGGGAGCGGCTCCCGTCCAGCAGGGCGCTGGGAAAGCTGCTGGGCGTCAGCCGGACGGTGGTGACGGAGGCGTACGAGCAGCTGTACGCGGAGGGATGGCTGGAAGGACGGCATGGGTCCGGGACGTACGTGACCGAAGGCGTCGCCGCCGCGCCCGAGCCGAGACCACTGAAACCGACGACGAGACCGGCGCGGAGGGCGGCGGCCTTAGACGAAATCGACCTGCGGCCGGGTCTCGCCTGGATCGGGGCCCTGGACACGCCGGCATGGCGCAGGGCATGGCGCCTGGCCGCCGGGATGCCTCCGCAGCAGCGCCAGGACCCGCACGGCCTGCCGGGCCTGCGCGCGGCGCTCGCCGACTACATCAGGCGTAGCCGGGGCGTGAGCTGCCCTTTGGACGGGCTCCTCGTGACGCGGGGAGCGACGAACGGGCTCGACCTGCTTGCCGCGACCGTACTTCGTCCTGGGGACCGTGTAGGGGTGGAGGATCCCGGCTACGGGAGGGCGCGGGTCGTCCTAGAGGGACGTGGCGCGGAGCTCGTGCCGTGCCCGGTCGACGAGCACGGGCTCATCGTGGACGGCCTGCCCGACGATCTCCGCATCGTCTACACGACGCCGTCCCACCAGTTCCCGATGGGCGGCGTGCTGCCCATCCCGCGCAGGCAGGCGCTGCTGGCGTGGGCGAGGCGCAACGGGGCCCTCATCGCCGAGGACGACTACGACGGCGAGTTCCGGTTCGACGTGGCGCCCCTGCCCGCCCTGTACGGGCTCGACCCGGACGTGGTGGTCTATCTCGGCACGACGGCGAAGATCCTCACGACCGACATGGGCGTCGGCTGGCTGGCAGGGCGTCCGGACCTGGTGGGGGAGGTGGCTCTGCGGCGCGAGCAGTTGAACGACCGCACGGCCGTCGTCCCGCAGGACGCGCTGCGGCTCCTCCTGGAACGCGGCGATCTCGACCGGTACGTCCGCCGGATGCGCGGCGAGTACGCGCGGCGCCGCGAGGTGGTCGTGCGGGCGCTGGACGGGCTCGTCCTGCGCGGCGACACGGCGGGCCTGCACCTGGTGGTGGACGTCCCGGAGGCCGAGGCCCGGCGCATCTCGGCGGAAGCGGGCGAACGGGGCGTCCTGGTGGAGACGCTGGAACGCCACCACATGGGGCCGACGCGCGCGTCCGGCCTGGTGATCGGCTACGGCTCGGCCGCGACCACGGCCGACCTGCGCAGGGGCTGCGAGATCGTCCGCGCGCTCGCCGCGTAGCCCCCGCGGCGCGCGGTCAGTTGGACATGGCGGACTGGCCGACCGGGACGGGCTCGGGCGCGGGACGCAGCTGCGCGGGGGACGCGGGGTCGTTCTGCGAGCGGACGGTGTCCGGGGTGCGCGGACGAGGGGGCAGCACCCGGGCGGCGCCGGGCGCGCTCGGGGCGCGGGGCTTCGGGATGGGGGCGAGGGGGGTGTCGGGTCCGGTGATGCGCCGGACGTCGATGCCGCCGGGATCGGGGCGGCCGAGCGTCGGCACCTGGGACGCCCCGTAGTGCCCGCCGCGCGCCCACTCCTTGCGGCTGCGCAGCGCGTGGTAGGACTGCGGCGACGGCAGCGGCGGCCCGGCGGGCCAGCGGCGCGCGACGCCCCACGCGTCCAGCCACTGGACGATCGCGTCGAGGCCGGTGAGCAGCGAACCGGTGAACGGGGTCCGGGACTGGCCGATCACCATGATCTGCGCGCAGACGCGTCCCTCCCGGCCGACGCGGTCGCCGAGGAGCCCGGCCGCGCGGGTGATGGGAAGGAGTTGGACGATCTCGCCGGTGCCGGGGTGCCACACCAGG
This sequence comes from Actinomadura monticuli, assembly GCF_041463655.1. NCBI lineage: Bacteria > Bacillati > Actinomycetota > Actinomycetes > Streptosporangiales > Thermomonosporaceae > Actinomadura > Actinomadura monticuli. The sequence continues at coordinate 369,098 of NZ_JAXCEI010000002.1, read as the reverse complement.
TGCGCCGGACGATCGTCCTTGACGAGGTCGGCGGCCACCGAGCGCGCGGAGACGCTGCGCGGATCGTACTCGCCGGTGCACCAGACGGCGCGGGGAGCACCTCCTCGCAACGCTCCGCCGTCGTGTCGTGCCGGCATGCGGCCGGCTACCGGCAGCCATGCGTCTGCCACGGTGCGTCCCCCCCATCGGGCGGTCTAGTCCCGAATGGTCTAGTCCTCTTCTCTTAGCCCAGCGAGACTCATAAGTCCAGCCTGCCGTCTCATGGGCCGGATGACGGCTGCCGACACCCGCACCGGAATGCGCCCTGTGTGACTCGGGTGTCGTCGCTGAGGCGTACCCCGGGTATACAAAGATTCCACCTTGAGTCACGATTTTCACCTGAGAGTTTCGGTGAAACGGGCGTCCGGCACCGGACAGTGGGATATCCGCCCAGGTCAGGCCGGATACTGAAGGCCCGCTGGGGCCTTCCTGTAAGTCGGCCGGAAGTGGCCGACAACCGATCGCCGTCTCCCGCGTCCGCGCGTGTCCGGGGGCGGTTCGCGCGCAGGTACGCGCGCAGGTACGGGGGTGGGGTTCACAGCCTGGACCGAGCCGCGTTCTAATAGGTCGTCATGACCGTTGACGCAGAGCTTCCGGCCGGGGTCCCCGGCATCGACGTGCCCCGCCTGGCGGCCTGGCTGGCCCGCGAGCTGCCCGGCTCAGGGCGGATCACCGGGGTCGACCTGATCGCGGGCGGGCGTTCGAACCTGACGTACGGGATCACCCTGGACGGCGGCCGCCGGATCGTGCTGCGCAGGCCCCCGCTCGGGCACGTCCTCCCGACGGCCCACGACATGGGACGCGAGTACCGGGTGCTGTCCGCGCTCGGCGGCGGGACGGCCGTGCCGGTGCCGAAGACGCTGGCGTTCTGCGACGACGAGGACGTCATCGGCGCCCGCTTCTACCTCATGGACTTCGTCGACGGCCGCGTCCTGCGCACCCGCGAGGACGCCGAGGACATCACCCCCGAGCAGGCGCGCGGCCTGTCGGGCGCGCTGGCGGAGGCCCTCGCCGCGATCCACACCGTGGACGTGAAGGCCGTCGGGCTGGCGGACTTCGGCCGGCCGACCGGCTACATGGAGCGCCAGCTCAGGCGCTGGGGCAAGCAGTGGGACAGCTCGCAGGAGGCGATCCGGGCCACCGGGACCGTCCGCGACCTGCCCGAGTACGACCGGCTCGTCGCGCGGCTCGCCGGGCGGATGCCGGCGGACGCTCCCAGCGGTTCCGGGGGGCGTGGGGGGGCGTCCCCCCACCAGGGATGGGCCCGGCTCGTCCACGGCGACTTCCGGCTCGACAACGCCCTCGCCCGGCTGGAGCCCCGCCCCGAGATCGCGGCCGTCGTCGACTGGGAGATGTCGACACTGGGCGACCCGCTGTCCGACCTCGGGCTGACGCTCGTCTACTGGGCCGAGGCCACCGACGCCGCGGAACTGCCCGTCGGCGCGACGATCACCTCGGCGCCCGGCTTCTTCACCCGCCGCGAGTTCACCGACCGGTACGCGGCGCTGACCGGGTTCGACCTGGCCGACCTCGACTTCTACGTCGCGTTCGCGTGCTTCAAGCTCGCGGTCATCCTGGAGGGCATCCACGCCCGCTACCTGCAGAAGGCGACGGTCGGCGAGGGCTTCGAGCGGATCGGCGCCGGCGTTCCCGTCCTGCTGGACCGCGCCCACCGCACCCTGGACACCGGCTCCATCTCCTAGCACGCCGCCCTCCGCCGGACGGGCGTCCGCCCGGCGGAGGAAGAGGCGGTCAGCAGTAGGAGACCCCTGCGGTGCCGCCGGGCGAGAACGACACCGACCCGCTCTTGCGGCCCCAGCAGATGACGTTCGTCCGGGACACGGTGACGCTCGCCGACTCGCCCTGCGACAGGCGCCCGCCGCCGCTCGCGCGCAGCTCCCCGGACGTGCCCGTGACGCGCCAGTTCACCGCCCCGCCGACGGCGGTGATGCGGATCGTGCAGGAGTCGTCCTTGCCCATCGCGCATCCGGACACGCTCAGCCGGCCCGATCTCGGCGGCTCCGGAGCCCGCGTCGTCGGCGTCGTCGGGGGCCGCGACGTCGGCGTCTTCGAGGGGCTCTTGGACGGCGACGGTGACTTCGACGGCGACTTCGACCCGGTCGGGGACGGCGAGGTGACCGTGGGGGACGGGTCGCTCGGCAACGGATCGGGCCCGCTCGAGTCGCCCGGCGAGCCGCTGTCGCCCACCGACGGGCCGTTCGCCGCGGCGTTCGTCCCGTCGTTCCCGCTGTGCAGCCAGGACCAGGCGCCGACGCACAGGATCAGCATCCCGGCGCCCACGGCGACGGCCGCGAGCACGGGGCCGCGCCGCCGGGGCGCCCGGTCGCGGGCGCGCGGGGCGGTCGGCTCGTAGGGGAGCGGCCAGCCGTACTCGTCGAACGGCTCGGTCCAGGCCGCGATGGCGCGGCGATTCCCGGCGCGGTCCTCGGCGGTCGCGGCGGTCAGCACGTCCAGCCGCAGATCGGCGGGGATCGCCGCGATCGGCAGCACCGACAGCAGCCGGTCCGGCGGCAGCGGCGGCGTCTCCTGCTCCGCGCACACCGGGCAGCTCGCCACATGCCGGACGAGCGACGCCGACGTCTGCGGGGTGAGCGGCCACGACTCGGTCAGCGCCGCGACGCTCGGGCAGTTCTTCCAGTGGTTCTGCGCGATGAGCGCCGCGCGCAGCGCGGCGGCGAGGTCGTCGCGGGCCTTCTCGACCAGCGCGAGGGTCTCCTCCAGCGGGATCCCGAAGACGCCGCACACGTCGACCTCGTCCAGCTCGTGCCGGACCGACAGGTCGATCGCCTCGCGCTGCCGGCCGTTGAGCGCGGCGAGCGCGCTGTGCGCGAGCAGCCGGCGCTCCTCCCGGCGGGCGAGCTGCTCGGGGGTCAGGTCGTCCTCGGCCTCCGGCGCCTCCTGCCCGAGGTGCCGGTTCGGGCTGTCGCGGCGCCGCATGCACTCCTTGCGGGCGATCGCGTAGAGCCAGCCGCGCAGCCGCTCCGGCTCGGTGAGCCGCACCACGTGCTCGCGTGCGGCGATGATGACGTTGCGGAGCGCGCCGGCCGCCTCCACCCGGTCGCGGAGCAGACCGTGGCAGTAGTCGTAGAGGAACGGCGCGTAGGTGTCGTAGACCTCGGTGAGGGCGATGACGTCCCCGGCTCGCAGCGAGTCCGCCAGCCTGTGGTCGTCGTTCCGCCCGGGCCCTGGCTCACCGGCCACGGGAACCCTCCCAGCTGAATTCGGTGGTGTTGTCGATCGTGCCCCCGGCGAGCCCCGACGTCCGTCGGCCGACTCTGGTTGACTGATCTTGCCACCAAGTTGCTGGGATTTCTCCCGTATGAGCGGATTCCGTGACGGATTCGGTACGGCGTGTTGCCGTCTGTCCTAGTCGTGGGCACCCGGTCACATAGAAAGTGATCTACGTCACCCCGGTGGTCGGGTCGCCGCCGTCAGCCGCCGCCACCGGGCCCGCCGCCACCTGGCGGGCACGTCCAGGAGACGCTCGCGCCGCCGTTCGGCGAGAAGGAGACCGTCCCCGAACCGGATCCCTCGCAGTCACCCGAGAGCGTCACCGTGGCGGTGGCGGTCCTGCCCTCGGCGAGCCTCCCGCCGCCGCCGGTGCTGAGCGGCGCCGCGGCCGACGCCGACCAGTTGACGGTCCCACCGGCCGCGCGGACCTGGATCGCGCAGCTCTGGCCGGGGGTCAGATGGCATCCGCCGCCCACCAGCAGCACGCCCGTCCGCGGCCTCGTGTAGGTCGGGCGGGGTTCGGACGACTGGGAGGACGGCCGGCGCGTCCGGGTCGGCGTCGGGGTCGGCGTGCTCGTCGTGGGCGTGGGCGTCGGGCTCTCGCTCTCCGTGGGCGTCGGCGAGTCCGACGGCAGCTCCGACTCGGGCGGGGAGGACGGGTCGAGCACGGACTCCGACGCGGCCCCCGACGGGCCCTGCGCGCTCGTCCCGCCGGACGAGCCCGACATCACGTAGAACGCCCCCGCCACGACCACGACGACGGCCGCAGCGGCGGCCAGCGCGGGCCAGAGCGCGCGCGGCGTGCGCCGCTCGGACGACGCGCCCTCCGAGGACGTCCGGTCGACGACGTAGGGCCAGCCCCACTCGTCGAGCGGCCCGGCGCGGTGCGCGATGCGCGCCATGTCGGGCGCCAGCGCGGCGTCGGTGGCGGTGGCCATGACGTGCCCGCGCAGGTCCGTGGGGATCATCGCGACCGGCAGCACCTGCAGCAGCCGCGCCGTCGGCACGGCCTGGTTCCGCCGCGGCCCGCAGATCGGGCACACGTCGACGTGGTGGGCGAGCCTGCGGACGACCGGCGGCGGCAGCGGCCGGCCGCCGCCCCCGTCCCCGCCGGCGATGGCGGCGAGCTCCGGGCAGTCGCCGCGCGCGGTGCGGGCGATGTAGACGGCGGCGATCGCGTCGTCGAGGCGGGCGTGGGCCACGCCGGTCAGCTCGGCGGCCTCCTGGTCGTCCAGGCCGAGGACGCCGCCGACCTCGGAGGCGTCCAGGCCGTGCCGCACCATGAGGTCGAGCGACTCGCGCTCGCGCCCGCGCAGCGCCGACAGGGCGCTGTGGACGAGCCGGCGGGCGTCCTGCCGCCGGGCGAGTTCCGCCTCGTCCAGGAAGCCGTCCTCGACCTCGGGCGCCTCGCGCCGCTCGGCGGGACGGCCGGGGTCGCGCAGCCGCCGCATGCACTCGTTCCGCACGAGCGCGTACAGCCAGCCGCGGAAGCGGTCGGGCTCCCGCAGGACGGGCACGTGCGCGTAGGCGGCGATGAGCGCGTCGTGCAGCGCCCCGGCCGCCTGCTCCTGGTCGCGGAGCAGCGCGTGGCAGTAGTCGTACAGGCGGGCCGCGTAGCGGTCCATGACCTGGATGAGCGCGCTCGGATCGTTCGCGGCCAGCGATCGCGCCAGGCGCTCGTCATCGGCGCGGTCGAAACTGGGCCAACCGGACACGAGGTCCTCCCGCGGGCTGTGTTCGGATTCCTCGTCCGCATCATCAGGGACGGGCTGGAAGAAGATCCAAGAGGGGAGCGGTGCGCTCTCCCGCCGCCGGTGAGACTCCTCGCGGCGGTCACTTCCCCGTCACGGGCCGGGGGGAAAGCGGGTCGGAGGCCCGACGGCCCCGCTCCCCGTCGGGCCTCCACACGTTTGACGATCGGCTCGGGCGCCTGGTTGACACCGAACCGCAGGAAAAATCAAGAACTACCTGACGCGTCCGTAAGATCACCGAGTGGTGATCATTGGATCCGGCGGGACAGCATCTTGAGGAAGATCTTGGAGATCTCCTGCGGGGTCTGGGCGACCTGGACGTTGCCGTTGGTGGCGGCGGCGATCTGCTCCAGCTCGTTGCGGTCCACGCCCTTGCCGAAGCCGATCATGTTCACCTGGATCGGCTTGTTCGGGTCCTGCATGGCCTTCAGCTGCTTCAGCGTCTCCTTGAGGGTGGGGCCGCCGTCGTCGTCGTTCTTGCCGTCCGTCAGCAGCAGGATCGAGTTGCCGAACTCCGGCTTGTAGGTCTCGTTCATCTGCTTGTACGCGGCCAGCATCGTCCGGTACAGGCCGGTGTCGCCGTTCGGCTTCGGCCTCATCTGGTTGAGCGTCGACAGGACGAGGCCGCGCCGGGTGGTGGACCCGATCCGCTCGCCGAGCGGGCCGATCGGCACCGAGATCCGGTACGGCAGGTCGCCGTTCATCTTCGTCGAGAACAGCCACTGGCCGAGCTCGGTGTCGTTCGACATCATGCTGAGGCCGCCCTGCGACACCGCGGCGATGGCCTGCAGCCGGTTGGTGTTCGGGCCGACCTTCTCCAGCATCGAGCCGGACACGTCGATCAGCGTCAGCATCCGCAGCCCGAGCGACAGCTTCGACCACGCCTGCATGATCTTCGCGACGTCCTCGCTCTTCGGCATGGGCAGCTGCCGCGGCTTGGCCGGGCTGACCCCGGCGCCCTGGTCGAAGCCCGCCGGCGCCTTGCCGTCCGGCGCGCGGAACCCCAGCTCGTGGACGTCCTTGTGGGTCGCCTCGGTGGTCATCGCCTTCTCCAGCAGGCGGGCGGCCTTCTGCTTGCCCTCGTCCTTGCCGGTGACGGTGAACGGGTAGTCCAGCGACAGCGTGCCCTCGATCGGGTACAGCGCCACCGCGGGCTCGCCCGGCTTCGTCTTGTTGTACTGGAAGAGCGCCTGCTCGGACGACAGGGAGATCGGCTTCTTGCCGCCCTGGTTCTTGCGGAACGCCGTGAACTCCGCCTCGGTCGAGGGGACGGTGCTCTCCCGCACCGTCCGGACGATGCCGGTGAAGATCGAGTCCCGGTTGGGGTCGTTCGCCAGCAGCATGCTCGTCACCATGAGCGAGCCCATGCCGGCCGCGTTCCGCATCGGGTCGGGCACGACGAGCCGCACCGAGCCCGCCGGGATCATCTGGTTCTTGGTCACCGCGCCGCCCGCGGTGCCGCCGGCGGCCTTGAGCAGGTTGTCCCAGGACGGGCTGGCGGTGATGCCCTGCTTCTTCAGCTGCACGGCGAGGGACTGCGGCAGCCCCACCACGATCGGGCTCTTCGCGACGGACGTCTTGGTGGAGATGACGCCGCCCTTGTCGTCGCCCTCGGCGCCGGCCTGGGCCAGCGAGATCCACAGGGACGAGTCGGGGATCCAGACGTCCGGGCGGTCGTTGGACCCGTTCGCCACGGCCTGCCCGGACAGCAGCGTCGTCACCGCCGACGGCTCGACCTTCTTCACGGTCGCCTTGACGCACTTGCCGTCGACCTTGCTCTTGCCGTCGTTGAAGCGTCCGGCGGCCTTCTCCACGGCCGGCGCGATGTCCGGCGCCACCGCGACCGACAGGTTCATCGCGTCGTCGCCGGAGCAGCCGCCGCCGCTCTCGGCGAACGCGTAGACGCCGACGCCGAGCAGCAGCGCCAGGCCCACGGCCCCGGCCATCGGCCCGATCAGCGCGGTCGCGCTCCGCTTGCGCTTGCGGCGGCCGTACTCGTACCCGCCGGACCCGCTGTCATAGCCGCCCGACCCGCCGCCGTAACCGCCGGATCCCCCAGAACCGCCCGAACCACCGGATCCGCCCGCACCACCCGAACCGCCGGCCCCGCCGGATCCGCCGAAGAAGCCCGACGGGCCGCCGTCCGAGCTCCGGATGGCGTCGTACTCGCTGTACCCGGTGCCGGCGAGCGGCGAGGACTCCGGTGACGGGCCCTGCGTGGACGACGACCGCGGCTCGCCCTGCGGGTACCCGCCGGACCGTCCGAGACCGTAGCCGCCCGCGTCGGACGCGCCGCTGAACCCGCCGGAGCCGTAGACCGGCTCCTCGGACGACTGCCGCGGCGTGAACCACTCCGGCGTCTCGCCGGACGCGCCGGGCGGCGGCCCCTGCGGCTGCGGAGTCCCCTGCGGTCCGCCCTGGGGCTGCGCCAACGGCCGGCCCTGGCTCTCCCGCGAGCCGAACCAGTCCGACGACCCGTCGTTGGCCGGGCCGAAGACGGGCCTGGACGGGTCGTAGCCGCCGTCCATCCCCTCAGGGAAGTCATTGCGATGACGTCCGCTCATGCCCTGCCCTCGATTCACCAGAAACCCGCCGATGTTCCCCGGCACTGTAGTAGTACGAACCAGAGGTTACAAAGAACTCAAAACTGATAATGACGCAGGTCATCACCGTATGTCCCGACGAACCTGGCATTGACCCCGTCCATCACCGGCTGCGACGACGACGGTACGAACCGGCGCGGAGCGGCCGTCCGGAGCCGGCCTCCGAGGGCGGCAGACTGGGGGGATGGCCGACCTCGTCCCCGTCTCCGACCCCGCCGACCCCCGCCTCAACGACTACGTGCGGCTCCGCGACGTGAACCTCCGCAAGAGCCTGGAGGCCGAGCACGGCCTGTTCGTCGCCGAGGGCGAGAAGGTGATCCGCCGCGCGGTCGGCGCCGGCCACCCCGTCCGCTCCCTCCTGATGGCACGCCGCTGGGCCGGACCGCTCGCCGACGTCCTGGACGGCCTGGACGCCCCCGTCTACATCACGGACGACGCCACCATGGAGTCGATCACCGGCTTCCAGGTGCACCGCGGCGCCCTCGCGTCCCTGGAACGCCTCCCGCTGCCCTCGCTCGACACCGTCCTCGCCGCCGCCCGCCGCGTCATCATCTGCGAGGACATCGTCGACCACACCAACATCGGCGCGATCTTCCGCTGCGCGGCGGCCCTCGGCGTCGACGCCGCCGTCCTCGCACCCCGCTGCGCCGACCCCCTCTACCGGCGCGCGGTCAAGGTCTCCATGGGCGCCGTCTTCGCCCTGCCCTACGCCCGCATGACCGACTGGCACAACGACCTCTCGGTGATCCGCGCCGCGGGCTTCCAGCTCCTCGCGCTGACCCCGTCCCCGGACGCGGAACCCATCGACGACGTGCGCCCGGCCGGCCGGCGCGCGCTCCTGCTCGGCTCCGAGGGGGACGGCCTGTCGTCCCGCTGGCTGCGCGAGGCCGACCACCGCGTCCGCATCCCCATGAACGAGACGGCCCTGTCCCGCGGCGTCGACTCCCTGAACGTCGTGGCCGCCGCCGCGATCGCCTGCTACACCCTCACCCGCCCCTGACCGGCGCGCGTCATCTGCACCATTTCTGAAACGGCGCTCCGGGTGAACTCGCCGCGTTCTCTCCGCGCCCACCGGACCGAAATCAGCGCACCGGTGTGCTTTGATCAGAAGGCTGGCCACCTCGGTGACCGGGTACGCGAAAGCCATCAGTCGCAACCAGCGCCGCCGATTCGCCGTCCGGCCGGAGTGGTCGCCGGGAGCTCTGGTAATGCTCCGTGCCATTCCCGCCTCGACTTCGAGCTGATCGACTTCGAGATCCGCAGGACGTCCAGAGGGCAAGGCGTCAGGCTGACATGATGGCCGAGAAAGGGCCGAGGTATTCGTTCCTCGCCGACGGCGGATGTGCCTCTGGATGGGCGGCTGAGAGCTACTTCGGAGACCTCGGATTCTATGGGCAGGATCTTTGGCCTCGATGCGGACCGCTGATTGCGTGCTTTCAGCCATCCGGATCTCGGGCGCGGCGAGAACATCGATGCGTGATGGAGAGGAGCCTTGCACTGATCATCTGGCGGGGATACAGGGGCCTGCCGCATCGGCGGCGGAACCCGAATTGTTGTGCTAAGTACTGATCACTTGCCGAACATGCCGTGGCGGGGACGGCGGTGGGTTCCTCGCGCGCGCTTCGCCGCCCCCGCGGGGACGCGCCGGCGGCCGAGCCGCAACTGGGTCAGCAACAGCGAGAACGCGACCATCAGGGCGGCGAGCCAGGCGATCTGCGTGCTCGCCATCCGCTCGAACGTGATGTCCTGCGCGACGGGCGTCTGGTTGCCCTGGAGGCGGCTCTGCGGCGTCCCCGCGCCGGGCACCGGGCTTGGCGCGACCGTCGGGCTGGGCGCCTGGATGGGCGGCAGCGCCACCTGCGGCTTATCGGGGTCGAACGAGGAGTTCGGCGACGGCGGCACGTAGTCGTTCGTCCCCGACCCGCCGGACGACGACCCGCCCCCGGAACCCGACCCGCCGCCGCTCCCGCCCGTCCCGGACGACTTGCTGGTGGTGGGCGAAGGCTTCGACGGCGTCCGCGACGTCGGCTTGTCCGTCGGCGGCTTGGAGGTGGAGGGAGGCGGCGTGGTCGGTGTCGGAGACGGCTCCGGCACCACGTAGGTGATGGTCATTTTTTGAGTGCTGGCCTCGATGCCCGTCGCGGCGACGGTGACCGTGATGCTGAAATCGGTCGTTTTGTCAGGGCCTTCTGCCGGCACTGTCACCGTCGACTTGACGATGCCCTTTTCGCCGCTGCCGATCGTCTCGATCTCGCACTCCGGCGCACTGAAGGGTTCCCCGCAGTCACCGCTGAACTTCGTGCCTTCGAGGGTCGAGGTGATGTCCGTGACCTCGGCGTTCGTGACGTCGCCGTCAACAGCCTTGAAGGTCGTCGTGATGACGAAGGAGTCCTCTGGGTTCACCTTCGCCGCGACTGGCGTGACGCTCACTTCGAGCTTGCCTGCAGGCTGAGCGCTGCCCGAGTCTGAGGGGGACGGTGACGTGGTCGCGGCCGTTGCCGATGCCCCGCCTGCGGCGAGGATCGCCGCCGTGCCGAGACCGATGAACATCGGTTTGACCGCCGATCGGCAGATCACTGCCGCAGCACCTCCGTCGCGTCGCCGTTGAACGCCCGTGCCCGTTGTGCACTACCCGAGGGGTCGCCTCGAGAGTCAAGCGAACACGGATCTCCGGGCCAAATCAACCCCGGACGGCATCAGATCAACTCCTCGCGGATGTCCTCGATCTCGGCGCTCGGAGCCCACGCCTGCCAGATGCCCTGGTCGATGCGGTCGAGTCCCAGACTCTCGGCGACCGGGGCCCGCCCTCCCGTGTACTCGACGCGCAGCCAAGTTTCATGCTCGCCCACGATGACGAACCGCTCCCCGCGCCAGCGGCACGTCGTCCGGACGTACCGGAGGTCCTCGATCTCGGACGCGGGGACGATCCGGCGGAACCGTCCGGGCCGGAGTTCCTCGAACCCGTCCGTCGGCCCGGGCGCGTACAGCCTGACCTCGCCGTCGGCGCCCGGCGCGGCCTCGAAGTCGCGTCCGAGCCAGCGTGCGACGTAGCCGTCCCGGATCACTGCGCGGCCTCCGTCCGTCCGTCCCAGCCCTCGGGGCCCGCCTCGGGCCGGAGCCACGCGAGCCGGTCGGGGTCGTACATCGCCACGAACCGCTCGGACCGGTCGCGGCCGAGGTAGTACATCTCCGCCCCGTACGGGAGCCGGACGCTGTCCACCTTGTACTCGCGGATGGACCCCGCGCTCCCCGGCGCGAACCCGCTGCCCAGGAACGGCGGCCGCTCGACGACCCAGCCCGCCTCGCCCCACGCGGCCATCTCCGACTCGTCCCGTCCGCCGAAGGGGACCCGGTACAGGTCGGGACAATAGGCGGGCCACCGGATGACGTACACGCCTTCGTCCGCGGGTGAGAACGGGGAGCCCTCGTACAGCAGGCCCAGCGCCTCGTACAACTGGCTCGGCGTCTGCAACTCGGCGACGTCACCGGTCGAGTGGACGAACCCGCCGGCCCGGTCGTAGCCCTGCTCCAGGTACCAGGCGACGTGCCCGTGCGGGACGACCTTCTGCATGATGGTCGGGGACGAGACACGGTCGTCGAGGTCGGACGGCAGCTCCGCCACCGCCGGCTCCTGCCGCGGCGGCGGCAGCGGAACCTCGGGCCGCGCCGGGACGAGCCCGACGCGCATCGCCCACTCGCTGAGCGCCCGGACCTGGTCGCCCTGCAGCGACGCCCCGATGCGCGTTCCCGGGTTGAGCAGCATCGCCCAGTCGTCCCGCGGCCACGCGCCGATCAGCTCCCGGAAGTCCGCGTAGACGAACCGCGACTCGGGCAGCACCTCGCGCAGCCGGACCAGCGACGTGAACACCTGCACGGACGCCTCGCTCCGCAGCGCCGCGTCCCAGCGGAAGTCCCGCTGCATGGGCGTCACCTCAAGCGGCGCGTCGTCCGGGATCGGCACGAGCACGTTCGCGTTCAACAGGACGCGCAGGAACGCGTCCGAGTCGCCGCCGGCAGCCGCCTCGTAGAGCTCCTGGTCGATCCGGTTGCCGGGCTCGAAAACGGGCTCCACGGCCCGCAGCCCGCGCTCACCGGCCCCGCTCGGGGGAGACCCTGTCCGGCCGCCGGGCGCCTCGCCCGCAAAACCGTCCTGCGTGCGGGCGTCGTTGAACGGCACCTCGCCGGAATGCCCCGCACCGGCGACGTCCTGCCGACCTTCCGGTGCGCCGACCCGATCGGACAGGTCGGGCGCGCCCGCAGTGCCCGGGAGACCGTCATGCGGAGAACCGGCGTGACGCCCGGTCACATCACCCTGCGCCGGATTGGCCGCGCCGGGCGCGAGCGGGTCGCCGTACGGCATTCCGCCGACATCCGCTGCGGGCCCTTGCCCCGCGACGTGGTCCTGCGGCGGGACGGCATGGGGGCCAGGCGCGCCGGGCATGCCGAACGCGCGGGGATCGCCGTACGGCGTTTCACCGGCGTTGGGCGGGGCCCCGTACCCCGCCAACGGGTCGACGACCCCGCCCGAGGGCGCGTGCTGTGCTCCCTCGCCACGGTCGTCCGGCTCGCCGGATGGGGCCGCGTTGGACGTGCCGAACCCACCGACATCGGCTCCGGCGCCGGGCAAGTCACCACCCGTACTCGGCCCGCCCACGCCGCCTGGCTGGCCGGACGCGCCGGCGTCGCCTGGAGCACCTTGGTGCGGTGGGCCACCGTGATGGCCGCTCACGTCGCCTGGCGCGATGTCGGCCCCACCGGCCGGGTCGGTGGCTCCGACGGGTGCGCCGGGCATCCCTGGCATCCCGGGCAGGCGCGGGTCGGTGTACGTCGCGTCGCCGACGTTGCTCGCAGGCGCGGTCGGGCCACTACCGCCTAGCTGGGCGGACGGGCCCGGCGCGGCCTCGGAGGCGACACCGGGTGCGCCGGCGTGGGGGTGCTCGCCGGACGTGCGTGAGCCGTAGGCCCCCTCGCCGACATCGATCGTCGGCTCCTGCCCCGAGCCCGCCCCGAAACTGCTGGGCAGCCCGGACGCGTCCAGGCCGTCCTGGACACCTTCGGCCGGAGAGCCGGCGTGGCGACCATTCACGTCACCTGGTGCCATGCCGTCGCGTCCGTCGGTCGAGGCAGCCGCATCGCCAGGTATGCCGGGTATGCCGGACGTGCGAGGGCCGGTAAACGGCGTTCCGCCGGTATTGGCCGCTGGCTCCTGCCCGGCGTGCGGGCCGCCGGGTGCACCGACCCCGCCGGGCAGGTTGGATGCGTCCGGGCCGCCTCGGTAGCCGGTCACGTCGCCCGGTGCCGCGTTGGGCCCACCGGTGCTACCCCCGCTGACCGCTTCAGCGGCCGTGCCAGGCGTGCGGGGGTCGCTGTAGGGCGTCTCGCCAGGGTTGGCTGCGGGCACCTGCCCGGCGGCCGGGCTGCCGGGCGTGCCGCCGCTGCCCGGCGGGTTGGATGCGTCCGCGCCTGGGTGACCGGTCGCGTCACCCTGCACCGCGTTGGGCCCGCCGATGGTTCCACCCGGCGCGCTGGGGGTGTGCGGGTCGGTGTACGGCGTTGCGGGTTCTTGCCCGGCGGCTGGGACGTTGGGCGTGCCGATGCTGCCTGGCGCGTTGGTCGCATCCGGGCTGCCTGGGGCGCCAATCTGCGGCGAGGTGGCGTGGCGCGGCCCCTCGGTGGGGGCGCCCGGCAGGTCGGCGCTGCCTGGAGTCACGTTGGACGGGGCGCTGCCGGCGTCTGTCGGGTCGGCGGCTTCGCCAGGCGCGCCGGGCATGCCGGGCATGCCCGGGTCGCTGTAGGGCGTCTCGCCAGGGTTGGCTGCGGGCTCCTGCCCGGCGGCCGGGCTGCCGGGCGTGCCGACGCTGCCCGGCGGGTCGGATGGGGTCGTGCCGCCTTGGTGGGCGGTCGCGTCAGCCGGCGTCGCGCTGGGCGCGCCGATGGTTCCACCGGGCGCCTCGGGGGTGCGGGGGTCGGCGTACGGCGTTGCGGGCTCCTGGCCCGCAACCGGGCCGCTGGGTGTGCCGACGCTGCCAGGCACGCCGCCGAGCGGCAGGGCGTTATGGCGCGTTCCCTCTGTGCTGTCGGCCGCCGGGCCCTGTCCCATGTTCGCCTCGCCGAACGCGGCCTCGCCGCTGGACATGCCACCTGGGTCCGCAGTATCGCCAGGCATGCCGGAAAAGCCGGCGTTGCTCGAGAGGTCGCCCGGTGCGGCCGGTGCGGCTGGGACGCCTTCGTGGCCCGGCCCGCCGGTCGGTGCGCCCAGGGTGCCGGCGGACGCGAGCGGGTCGGTGTGGGCTCCGTGCCGTCCGGGGACGGCCGGGGCCACCGGGACGGCCGGGGTCTCCGGAGGCGGCGGCGTGGACGCCGACGGGGGAGTCCCCGGCGGGGTCGCCGGAAGGCGCAAGGTGCGGATCTGGTCGCCCGGCATGGCGGCGTCGATCGGGGTGCCCGGGTTCAGGACGAGCGTCCACTCGGTGTCGGGCCAGGCGGCGACCATCTCGTGGAGGCTCGGCATGATGAAGCGGGACGAGCCGATCGCCTCGTTCATCCACTTCAAGGACGTGAAGACCTGGATGGACGTCCGGCCGTGGACGGGCACGGGCCGCCACGGGAAGTCGGCGTCGCCCGGCACGATGCCCCACGGGGTGTCCGCGTCGGCGGGCACCAGGACCTGGGCGGCGAGGACGATCTTGTAGAAGGTGTCGGTGTCGCCTCGGCGGGCGGCGTCGAAGAGGCGCTGCTCGATGTCGTTCTGCGGTTCGAAGCGCTCCGTCATGCGCTGGGCGGCGCGCTGGTCGGCCCAGGTGGCGAGGCCGGGGAGCTGCTGGGCGAGGACGGTGCCGCCGGCGGGGGAGCCCGAGTTGATGGCGAGCAGCCAGTCGTGGTTCGGCCAGTAGCGCAGGGCGACGGTGAACGGCAGCTTGATGTACTCGGTGCCGGCGCCGGACGCTTCGAGCAGGCGTTCCGGGGACGTGAACACCGGCACGACCGTGGAGCCGTCCACCTCGCGGGTCTGCCACGGGAAACCGGGCCGTCCGGGACGGAGCGCGAAGTCCATGTCGTCCGGGACGGGCAGCAGGACGTCGGTGCCGGCGAGGGTCTGCAGGAACAGGTCGTGGTCGTTGTTGGCGGCGGCGCGCAGCAGTTCGCGCTCGACGTCGTTGGCGGGCTGGAACTCGGGGCGGGGCGACTGCCGGGGCAGGTCGCGGTGCTGGTCGCGGAGCTCCTCCCATGGCGCGGGCGCGCGGCCGACCTGCGGCGGGCGGCCGTCGCCCTCGGCGACCTGGCGGACGAACCAGGCCGGCATCCGCGCCTCGATCGGCAGGACGGTGCCGACGCCGTGGCCGGGCGCGTCGATGGCGAGCCACCAGCGGGCGTCCGGCCACGTCTCGGCGATGTCGCCGAACCGGACCGTCATGAAGTGCTGGTACGACGGCCCGAGGCACGCCCGCATCGCCGACGCGGACGTGTAGGCGAGGACGTGGACGCGGCCGTCCTCCTCCTGGGTCGGCCAGGACGGCTGCGTCTCGTTGGCGAGCACGCCGTCCACCAGTTCGGGCGGGACGGGGACGACGAGCTCGCTGTCCGCGAGGAGGCGGAAGTAGCTCTCCTGGTCCCCGGCCCGTACGGTCTCCTGCAGTCGGTGTTCCAGCTCCGACGTGGGTCGCCACGCGTCGGCCACGGTCGCCACCCCCTGTTTCCTCCGTGCTCGTCCCCGCGCGACTGCCTACGCTACAGGGGCGAACAGGACCAAAGAGCATAATCATCTGACTGCCCGCGAGTGTCCGCAGGTCAGCGCGTTGTCAGCCCGGCGAGGGCGGTGAGCAGCCGGTCGATGTCCTCCTCGCTCGTCCCGATGCCGAGGCTGGCGCGGACCGCGGCGCCCCCGCCCGCCAGGTGCCGGACGAACGGGTGGGCGCAGAACCGCCCGTCCCGGACGCCGATGCCGTGCTCCTCCGACAGGGTAAGCGCCACGTCGCGCGCGTTCCAGCCGTCCACGGTGAACGACACGATCCCGACGCGCGGCGCCCGGCCGCCCCACAGCGACAGCTCGCGGACGTGCGGCAGCGCGGCGAGCCCCGCGCGGAGCCGTCCGACGAGGGCCTCCTCCCGGACGGCCAGATCGTCCCAGACGGGGGAGAGCGCGTCGCACGCGGCGGCCAGCGCGACGGCGCCGAGGACGTTCGGCGACCCCGCCTCGTGCCGCTGCTCGGCGGAGGCCGCCCACCGGGTCGTCGCGCCGACCGACGCGCTGGCGCCGCCGCCCTTCAGGTAGGGCTCGGCGGCGCGCAGCCAGTCGGCGCGCCCGGCGAGCACGCCGGCGCCGAACGGCGCGTACAGCTTGTGCCCGGAGAACGCGACGTAGTCGAGGCCGAGCGCGGTCATGTCGAGCGGACGGTGCGGGACGAGCTGCGCCGCGTCCACCGCGATGCGGGCGCCGTGCCGGTGCGCGACCCGCGCCAGCTCCTCGACGGGCCACAGCTCGCCGGTGACGTTGGACGCGGCGGTCACGACCAGCAGCCGCGACCCGATCGGGCAGGCGGCCAGCGCGCGGTCGGCGGCGGAGACCGCCTCGGCCGGGGTGGCGGGCGCGGGCAGCCGCACGGCCCGCCTCCACGGCAGCAGCGATGCGTGGTGCTCGGTCTCGAACACGACGACGCTCGTCCCGGCGGGTACGGCGCGTGCCAGCAGGTTCATCGAGTCGGTCGTGTTGCGCGTGAACACGACGGCCGCGCGCCGCCACGCCCCGACGAACGAGCGGACCGTCTCGCGCGCCTCCTCGTACGCGCCGGTCGTGACCTGGGACGCGTAGCCCGCCCCCCGGTGGACGCTGCTGTAGTACGGCAGCGCGCGGGTGACGGCCTCGTGCACCGCCTCCAGGCAGGGCGCGCTGGCGGCGTAGTCGAAGTTGGCGTAGGGGACGTGGCGGCCGTCCCGCAGCGGCACCGGGACGTCCGCTCCGATCACGCGCGGAATCCGGCGAACCCGGACCCCCTCGGGACGCGTCACAGCAGGGGTGGCGATGGGGGAGCGGGCGAGCAGCATGGGCATACCGGGACCTTCCGGGTCAGGGACCCCGGAACGACGGTCGGGATCCGCGCTTGCCGGAACGCGGTGCGGCGTCCGGCCAGGTCCTCACCCGGGGCACCCCATCGCGGACGAAGGGTTGCCGGCCAGCAAGCCGGGGCTTGACGCTGGCGCTCATGACCTCATGCGGAAGTATAGGCGGGTGCGGTCGGGGATCAAGCGGGAGGGCGCGATGCGGTACGGGGTGGTTCGGGCGCTGGCCGGAGGCGTGGTGGTGCTCGGCGCCCTCGGCGGATGCGGGGTGCTGAGCGGCAACTCCGGCCAGGTGTGCGCCGACACGAAGAAGGCGTTCCAGCAGTACATCACCCAGGTCAAGGGCATTCCGGCGGCCGAGCCCGCGCAGTGGCGGCAGGCGACCGAGCAGCTCGCCGGACGCCTGGACGCGCAGGCGAAGAAGGCCGACGACGGCGACCTGAAGAAGGCGCTCAAGGCGGAGGCGGGCAAGCTGCGCGCCGCCGCCCCCGCCGTCGGCACCGGCGACGTCTCCCAGCTCGACACCGTGATGCAGGAGACGCCGGCCACGATCGGCGAGGCCTGCGACTAGCCCCCGCCCGGCCGGGCGGGGGGCCGCGCGTCAGCCGGTCGAGCCGATCCGGCCGCCGCCGCCGTCACCGGGGCCGGGACCGCCCCCGTCTCCACCGCCGCCACCGTCACCGCCTCCGTCACCGCCTCCTCCGGGCTGGGTCGGGATGACGGTCGGCAGGTCGGTCGGCGGCGTCGGGATCTCGGGTTCTTCGGTGGTCGGCGGCGGTTCGGACGGACCGGTCGTGCGCGGCGGTTCCGTCCGGCCCGGCGTGGTCGGGCCCGTCGGCCGTTCGTAGCCGCCGCCCGGCCGCATCGACGGCGAGCCGAACGACTTGGGCTCGTAGTCCTTGATGTTGACGGCGTCCGACATGTAGGCCCGCCAGATCTGCGCCGGCAGCTGCCCGCCGTACGCCCCGTAGCCGGGGATGTTCAGCGGCTTGCCGTCGCTGCGGAACATCGCGACCGACGTCGCCATCTGCGGGATGAACCCGTTGAACCAGATCGCCTTGCCCTTGTCGGTCGTGCCGGTCTTGCCCGCGACGTCGCGGCCGTCAGGAAGCTGGGCGTTGGTCCCGGTGCCGCCTTCGACGACCTTCTGCATCGCGTAGGTCGCGTCCCGCGCGTTCTGCGCGCTCAGCGCCCGGGTCCCCTTCTCGGTGAACGTGCGCTTGTGGTCCTCGTTGTCGGTGACGGACTTCACCACGAACGGCGCCTTGTGCACGCCCTCGGCCGCGAACGTCGCGTACACGCCCGCCTGCTGGACGGGATGCAGCGACACGATGCCCAGCGGGAACGTGGCGGCGTTCCGCTGGTCCTCGTTCATCTGCGCCGCGGGGATGCCCATCTTCTCGGCCATCTTCGCGATCTTCTCGTTGCCGACGTCCCGGCCGAGGTTGACGTAGGCGGTGTTGATCGAGTGCTGGGTGGCGGTGACGAGGTTCACCGACCCGAAGCTCTCGTTGCTGTCGTTGTGGATGGACGACCCGGCGAACGTCTGCGGCGAGCTGCCGTCGTAAGTGGTGGTGAGCGACCGGCCGTCCTGCAGCGCGGCGGCGAGCGCGATCGGCTTGAACCCGGAGCCGGCCTGCGCCCAGTCGCCGAACGCGCTGCTCAGCGCCTCGTCCAGGTAGCCGCGCCCGCCGTAGAAGGCGAGCACCTGGCCGGTGGACGGGTCGACCGACACGGCCCCGGTGCGGATCTTCTTGCTCATCCCGTCCGGCGCGTTCTGCGTGACGGCCTGCTTCATCGCGTCCATCAGCCGCTTGTCGAACGTCGTGGTGATCTTCAGCCCGCTGCGGTTGATCTCGTCCTCGCTGTAGCCGCGGCGCTCGGTGAGCTCCTTCTTGGCCACGTTGACCATGTAGCCCTTCTGGCCCTTGAGGACGTCGGTGATCTTCTGCTTGTCCGGCGCGGGGAACTCCAGCGCCGCGGCGTCGGCGGACGTCAGGTAGCCGTCCCGCACCATGTTGCCGAGCACGGCCCGCCACCGCTGCTCGGCCGGGGCGCGCAGGGCGCCGCTCGGGTCGGCGAAGTTGCTCGGCTGCTGGATCGCCGCGGCGAGGTAGGCGCCCTCGGCGGGCGTCAGGTCCGAGACGTCCTTGTCGTAGTAGGCGTGCGCGGCGGCCTGCACCCCGTAGGCGTTGCGGCCGAAGTAGATCGTGTTGAGGTACTGCTCCAGGATCCAGTCCTTGGGCTTCTCCCGGTCGACCTTCAGCGCGACCATGATCTCTTTGAGCTTGCGGGTGATCGAGCGTTCCTTGCCGATGCCGCCGTAGTAGTTGCGGACCATCTGCTGCGTGATCGTCGACCCGCCCTGCAACTGCTGCCCGGTCACCGTCGACCAGAACGCCCGCGTCGTGCCCTGCACCGAGACGCCCGGGTCGTCGTAGAAGCTGCCGTTCTCTGCGGCGATGACCGCGTTGCGGGTGCTCTCCGGGATCTGGCCGAGCTTGACCGCGTCCCGGTTGATGCCGGTCTTCGCGATCTGCGTCTTGCCGTCGGAGTAGTAGAACGTGGGGCCCTGGGCGATCGCCTTCTCCTGCGGGGACGGGACGGGCGTGAACAGGTAGGCCAGGCCGAACGCGGCGATGCAGAACCCGATCAGGCCGAGCAGCGTGAACAGCGTCCGGCGCAGGAACCGCGACCTGCGGCTGCGCCGCTTCCCGCCGCCGCCACCGTTGCCGCCTGTCCCGCCGCCGCTTCCGGGCGGCGGCGGATCTCCGTGCTTGGACGAGGCGGCGGGCATGGTCTTGATATGACCGTTGGCCGGTGCTTCAACACCCTCGGACGGCGTTTCCGCGTCCGCGGACGGCGTTCCGTCCGCGAGAACGCCCGGTTCGTCCTGCACCGTTTCGGAAGCGCGTGATTCGCCCGCATCCTCGGCAGAGGCGGGGGATTCGCCGTCCTTATCGCCGTTCCGTGATTTGTCGTCCGCATCCGGGAATTCGGTGTCCTGGACGGTTTCCGCGGCCCCCCGGCTCGCTTCTCCGGCGTCCTCGGTCAGCGTGCCGGTGACCGTGCCCTCCGCGCCGGCGGGCTCCCCGGCCTCGGTGTCGTTGCGGTCCACCTCGGCGGGCCCGGCGGGCGCGTCGCCCTCCGGGACCTTTTCGCTGTCGCTCACAAGCCCCCCGTGATTAATGCGTTACCGACCATACCTGAGGGGATCCGTGCGTCGGCCGCCCAATGCGCAACCGCATGGCTTCCCGATAGGAGGACGGGCAATCCGTCCCGCCGGTTGTCGTGACGGACGCCGCAATATCAGATCTTCTCCGCGAACGCCGAACGGCGGGGCCCCGATCGGATGCCCCGCCGCTCGCACGCCGTCCCTCAGGCGATCCCGCCCGCGCGGCCGGGCCGCGCCCGGCTCACTTCTGGATCCTGGCGAGGATGTCCACGACGAACACCAGGGTGTCGGTGCCCTTGATCTTGGGCGGGCTGCCCTCCTTGCCGTAGCCCTCCGCGGGCGGCAGGACGAGCAGGACGCGGCTGCCGACCTTGGCGCCCGTCAGGCCCTTGTCGAAGCCGGGGATGGTCGCCCCGGTGCCGATCGGGAAGTTCGCCGGCTGCCCGCCGTCGAAGCTGGAGTCGAACTTGTCGCCGCTCTTCCAGATCTTGCCGACGTAGTTCACGACGGCGTCGTCGCCCTTGGCCAGCGCCGGGCCGGTGCCCTCGACGAGCGTCTTGACCTGCAGCTTGTCCGGCGCGCCGACGTCGGGGATCGTGACCTTGGGCTCCTTGGCGCCCTTGTCCTCGACCTTGGGCAGGTTCTTGTCGTCCAGCTTCTGCACGGCGCCCTCGGGCTTCGCGTCCTTCGGGACGACGGCCTGGATGTCCATGATGAAGACCACCGCGTCCTTGTCGGTGATCTGCTGCGGGCTCAGCTGGCTGAGGTCCTTGGACGGCGGGAGCTGCAGGACGAGGCGGCTGCCGGCCGTCCGGCCGACGAGGTTCTTGTCGATCTCCTTCAGGCCGCTCTTGCCGATGACGAGGGGCCGCGGGCCGCTCGGCTGCTGGGACTGCTGCTCCCAGGTCGAGCTGACCTTCGCGCTCGTGCTCTTGACGCGCGAGTTCTCGTCGTCCTTGTCCTTGGACCACTTGTAGGTGGCGAAGGAGACGTAGGCGGTGTCGCCGTCGGCGATCGCGCGTCCGGTGCCCTTGATCGGGGTGGTCACCTTCAGCGCCGTCACCGGCGCGAGCTTGGTGGGGATCTCGACCTTCGGCTCGGCCGCGAACTTGCCGGTCACCTCGAGCTCCGGGCCGGGGCGGGTGACCCACCACGCGACGCCGCCGGAGATCGCCAGCGCCGCCACCACGATCCCGGCGATCATCATCAGCCGCCGCTTGCGCGCCTGCTTGGCGGTCAGCGCGGACGGGGCGGACGGCCGGTTCAGCCCGCTGCCGCGCCCGGCGCTGATGCCGTGCGGGGTGAACTCGGGGCTGCGGATGCTCTGGGCGTTCGGGATCTTCGCCTTCGCCTTGACCACCGGCTTGCCCCGGGGCTTGTCATCCTCGGACATGGTTCCTCACTTGCTCCGGGCTAGACGACATCGCGAACGTGACCACCCTTCCAGGGCCGGGCTAAGCACAGCGTGAAAACCCTGTAAAGGAGGCCGACCCGCAATCTACCGGTCACGCGCGGATCGCGGTGCCGTCCGGGCGGGGACGGGAGAAGCAGTCAGGATATCCCCGGGCCCGGGGTGGGTGGGGCCCCGCGGATGGCAGGCTGGGGGAATGCGCCTCGCGACGTGGAACGTCAACTCGGTGAAGGCCCGGCTCCCGC
This sequence comes from Actinomadura monticuli, assembly GCF_041463655.1. NCBI lineage: Bacteria > Bacillati > Actinomycetota > Actinomycetes > Streptosporangiales > Thermomonosporaceae > Actinomadura > Actinomadura monticuli. The sequence goes on along the minus strand of NZ_JAXCEI010000002.1, from coordinate 347,565 downwards.
GCCTTCTCTCCTGGCTGGACGAGACGAAACCGGACGTCGTCTGCCTGCAGGAGATCAAGTGCCGCGCGGACGCGTTCCCGTCCGGCGAGGTCGCGGAACTGGGCTACGCCACCGCCGCGCACGGCGACGGCCGGTGGAACGGCGTCGCGGTTCTTTCACGCGTCGGCATTGAGGACGTCTCGAACGGCTTTGCGGGCGAGCCCGTATATGGGGGCGAGATGGAGGCCCAGGCGAAGCTCACCGAACCCGCCCTTCTGGTCCCCGAGGCCCGAGCGATCGGCGCGACGTGCGGCGGGGTACGGGTCTGGTCGCTCTACGCTCCGAACGGCCGCACCCCGGACTCGGTCCACTACCGCTACAAGCTCGAATGGTTCGCGGCCCTGCGCGACGCCCTGGCCGCCGAACTCTCCGCCGGGACGCCCCTGATGGCGACCGGCGACTACAACGTGGCGCCGACGGACGACGACGTCTGGGACCCGTCCGTGTTCGTCGACTCCACCCACGTCACGCCCGCCGAGCGCCAGGCCCTCGCCGAACTGCGCGACCTCGGCCTCCACGACGTCGTCCCGACCCCGATGAAAGGCCCCCACCCCTACACCTACTGGGATTACCGGGCTGGGGCCTTCCACAAGAACCTGGGCATGCGCATCGACCTCGTCTACGGGAACGACGCGTTCGCCGAGCGCGTCCGTTCCGCTTACGTCGACCGTGAGGCGCGCAAGGGGAAGGGGCCGTCCGACCACGCCCCCGTCGTCGTCGACCTCGACTAGCGGCGGGCGAGGAGGCGGCGTTTCGCGGTGCGCGGGTCGTCGGCCTCGTCCAGGACGGTGAAGCCGTCCGGGAGGAGCGAGGCGGGCTCGCCGGGCGCGAGGCACCATTCGGCGGGCATCCGCGGCCGGTCCCGGCGGGCCTCCCCGGTGAACGCCTCCCAGCCCAGCAGGCCGCCGGGCAGCACGGCGCCGGCCGCGCGCCCGAACACGGCGCGGTCCCAGAACCCGGTGCACAGGACGAGCGCGTAGCCGGCCGGGTCGGGCCGCCAGTCTCCGAGGTCGGCGTGGACGAGCGTGATCAGCGCGCCGAGGCCGCGCCGGCGGGCCTCCGCGCCGAGCGCGCCGAGCGCGGTCTCGGAGATGTCGACGGCCGTCACGCGGCGTCCCGCCCCGGCGGCGAGCAGGGCGCTGCCGGACGGCCCGGACGCGAGGTCGAGCACCCCGCCGCCCGGCATCGGCAGCGACAGCGCCCGCTCCGCCAGCGGATGGACGGGTGACAGCGCCGGGGCGTCCCCGTACTTGGCGTTCCACCGCAGCCTGTCCGGATGCTCGGTCAGGCCGTCCGGCACGTCGTCCATGGTGACGACCCTAACGGCCGGGGCCCCGCTCACGGCGCTCCGCGATCAGCAGCATGAACATCGCCGTGGGGAAGCCTTTGCGCCACCACGGGTCGTCCCTGAGCTGCTCATCCGTCGGATGGGGTTCGCGCAGGTCCGCGATGACGAATCCGGCGTCCCGGAGCGTTCCAGCGTAGTACTCCAAGGGGCGGAGCCAGCTCGTTATCAGCGAGGGGGATTCCAGGCCGTCCACCAGGAACCGCTGGTCGACGCCGCGCGAGGTGAAGTACTGCGCCGCCGGGACGCTGTTCATCGCGCCCTGCTCGGAGTTCTCCACGTAGAAGCACGGGTGCAGGGTCAGCAGGACGAGCCGCCCGCCGCTCTTCAGCACGCGCCCGAACTCGCCGATGGCCCGGGCCGGGTCGTGCAGGTGGCTGAACAGGTGGTTGCAGATGACGACGTCGAACCGGCCGTCCTCCAGGGGGAGGTCCTCGACGCCGGCGCGGGTGAAGGTCGCCCCGGGGGTCGGGTGGGCGGCGGCGGCGTCGATGAGGCCCTGCGCGGCGTCCACGCCGGTCACCTCCGCGCCCATGGCGGCCAGTTCGCGGGAGAGGTAGCCCTCGCCGCACCCGGCGTCCAGGACGCGCAGGCCGGCGCAGGGGCCGACGGCGTCGAGGACGGCGGCGTCGGTCAGCTCGGTCCGGTACCGGTCCCGCCCCTCCCTGATGATCTTGACCCAGTACTGGGCGTTGGCCTCCCACCTTTCACGTGTCAGATTCGCGATGGCTTGCGCCGTGTCCTCCACCGGCTCCCCATTTCTCAAAAGCGCCCCGCGCCACCGGGTCAGGCGATCCCCCTGAGCCGCCGCACCAGCGTGTTGCAGGTCTGTCTGGTCGTGCTGTCCCGGCAGTCGGCCCCGCGCAGTTCCAGCGCCTGGATCAATTCGGCGATCTTGCCGCCGAACGCGGGGTCGCGTTTCAGCGCCAGCGGGATGTACGTCGACACCAGGTAGTACAGGTAGGCGTCGTTGTAGACCGCTATCTCGCGCAGCACCTCGGTGGCCGTGTTGCGCAGCGACAGGGAGCTCGGCAATGTGAAGTCGCTGCTGATCCGGCCGTCTCTGGTGTAGGTCGGGAACGCCCATTCCTCAAGTGCCGCGTACACGGGCGTGGCGTCCAGTTCCCTGCGGTACCGCTCCGCCAGATCGAAGTCGTTCGAGCCGATCAGAGCGCCCATCACGACACCGCGCATCATGAACGCGCTCTGCCGTCCGGGGACCTCGAAGCCGAGTTCGGCCTCCAGCCTCCCGGTGACCTTGCTGACCTGGTGCGTCAGGATGTTGAGCGCCAGGATCGAGTGGAACGAGTAGGTCTTGCGGTTCAGCCGCGGGGCGAGTTCGATCGACGCGTCGAACAGTTTCCGCGGATCTTCGATGAGCCCGCGGCCGGGCTCGGTGGAATAGATCGACTCCAGCGCGCGGTCCTGCTCGCGCCCCCAGAACCGGGCGATGAACGAGGACGTCTTCTGCGACGCCTGCCCGCGCATGATGTGCAGCGCCGCCTCCAGCGCGTTCAGCAGATGCTGCTGCGCCACCGCCGAGTTCTCCAGCGCGTGCACGTCGACGGTCAGCCCTTCGTCGTGCAGGTCGTCGACGAGCTCGTCGCGCCTTTTCCGGATGGCGTGCGCCATCGAGTACTCGGCGATTCCCGGAACGGACGACATGAGGCTCTGCAGGGACCGTCCGCTGACCCGGTCGAGCCATTCGACGTTGTCCCACAGCCGGAAGATCGTGCTCTCGTCCAGACCGGAGAACGCCGCGACGTCGGACATGTTGAGGCCCATGTCCCGGGTGATGTCGGAGAGAGACTTCGGCGCACCGTCCGCTGTCATCAATCGTCCTTGATGCGGCAATTGTCGGTGTCTCGATCTTAACGAAGCACCGGCCGGCCGGCGCGGACGATCGGGAGATGTGTCCTTCCCGTCACCGTCGACGGCGAGGCTCGCGGGGACCATGGCGTCCCGTCATCCCGGTCCGGCGGAGCGGTCCAGGCAGACCCCGTGCGCCTGGACGGCCCGCGGGCCCGCCGTCACGGCAGCCGCCACCCTTCCCGGATGCCCATCCCGAACCAGAACGTGGACGTCCCGTTCCTGCCCCGGTAAGAGCCGAAGTCGGCGGCGAGCGCCTTCACCAGCACGAGGCCGCGCCCGTGCACGGGCATCTGCTCGCCCTCCCCCGGCTGCGCGGGCGCCGGCCCGCCGTCGGTGATCTCGACCCGCACGTACCGGTCGAGGTGCAGGACCGACAGCGTGATCGTCCCGTTCCGCCGGGGCTGCCCGTGCAGCACCGATGCGGTCATGGCCTCGCTGGTCAGCAGTTCGAGGTCGCCGAGCTCGGCCCGGTCGGCACCGAAGTGCTGGCCGAGGAGCTCCCGGACGTACGACCGCGCGAGCCGCACGGCCGGCGGCGTGGCGGCGAGGTCGATCTCCCCGATGAACCGCCCGGACGACTTGCCGTTGTTCCAGGCGGACGGGATGCCGAGTTCGAGTGAAGGTTCGGGCACCAGCACGGCCCCTCCGGACCACGCGTCAGAAGCGTTCATAGCGGGGTTGGTTTCACGTATCCGTGTCGGGCTGTAAGCGAACATGTGTTCTCAGACCAGGTCGAAGTCGGACGTGGAGTGAAACAACTCAAACTCTGACGCAGCCCGCACACCCGAGTCACCGCCCCTTGCGCGCACGCAAGCCCCTCCCCCCACCCAGCACGCTCTCACCGTCCGCACCCGATCCACCGCACACAGCCGACCCCGCCCCCTGGCGAAGGTCACCGATGCCGGGGCGGGTGGGGTGTTACGGGATCAGGCGGGGGAGGAGTGCGTCGCGCAGGGCGGTCAGGGTTCGGGTCTCGGCCGCGGCGGATTCCACGCGGGCGGCCAGGGCGGCGGTGAACTCGTCGAACGCGCGGGCCTGGGCGTCGCCGGGCCAGGGGATGGCGAACGCGGCGATGTCGGGCCATTTCGCGCGCGGCATGCGGGTGCCGTCGCTGAGGGCGGACGCGTGGGCGATCACCGCGTCGCTCGACAGGGCCGCGAGCAGCCAGCCGCGGTGAGCGGGATTCTTCGGCCGGACGACGAGGACGTCCGTTGAGGCGACGCCGTCCGCGAAAGCCAGCCCGGCCTTGTGGAAATAGGGACGGAGCTTGCCGAAGAGGATGTCGCCGGACGCGAACCGCTTTTTCGCGCTGGTGACGCCGGACGCGTCCGTCCAGGTCGAGAGCCACATGTGCCGTTTCGGCATGTGCTCCAGCGCGATGTAGTTCTCGTCCCGGCCGATCTCGACGGCCGGGACGTTCGACCGGACGAGGTCGCCGAGTTCGCCGATCCGTATCGAGGGGCGGGCGGCGAACGTCGCGTACTTGGCGCGGACCAGTTCGTCGGCGCAGGCGGCGATCCGGTCGTTCACCGCGGCCTTGTCGTCCAGCGCCCCGAGGACGGACGCCGCCGAATCCTGTTCCGCCCTGGTGAGGCGAACGGTGGAGAGGCGGTTCAGGATTCCATGGGTGAGGAGTGGCTGCCCGGACCCGATGCGGTACCGGTTCAGACCGAGTCTCTTCAGGAGGTAGAAGACGTAGCGGGGGTTCACCCCGTCCTTCGGGGCGGCGATGATGGCGTTGTCGGTGACCCAGCACGGTTCCGGGCTGTAATGGACGGCGCCGCAGTAGGAGCCCACGCGTCCGACGATGGTGCTGTGGGGGCCGGCGTTGGAGTCGGCGGACGCGCCGATGACGCCGTTGGCCCCATAGGTCCTGTAGGCGGTGCCTTCGGCGGGGTGCGACCTTCCGTTCGTGAAGGTGACGAGTTCACCGAGGGGCACGTCAGCCATCCAGGCGTTCCAGTTCCGTCCGGACGACCTGGTCGAGGCGCGCCGATTTCTCGAAATGCGCGAAGAGTTGCTTGGTGAGGCGCTCGACCTTCGCGGTCGCGGGCTCGTCGCCGGGGGCCGATATGGCGGTGCCGACGTACCGGCCGGGCGTCAGGACGTGGTCATGGGATCGGATCTCGTCCAGGTCGGCCGAATGGCAGAACCCGGGGACGTCCGAATGGCCGGTGCCGCGCCAGGAACGGTACGTGCCGGCGATCCGGGCGATGTCGTCGTCGGTGAGGACCCGCTCGGTGCGGTCGACCATCGTGCCCATGTCGCGGGCGTCGATGAAGAGCACCCGGCCGTCCGCCGACCGGTCGAGGAACCAGAGGCACGCGGGGATCGGGGTGCTGCGGAACAGCCGGTCGGGCAGCGCGACCACGCACGACACCAGGCCCGCCTCCACCAGCGCGGCGCGGATCCCGCCCTCGCCCGACTGCCGGGACGACATCGAGCCGTTCGCCATCACGACGCCCGCGCGGCCGTTCGGCCCGAGCTTGGAAACGATGTGCTGGATCCACGCGAAATTGGCGTTCCCGGCCGGTGGGACGCCGTAGCGCCAGCGCGGGTCCCCGGGGTCGCGGTACCAGTCCGACATGTTGAACGGGGGATTGGCGAGCACGTGGTCGGCCTTGAGGCCGGGATGGGCGTCCGCGTGGAAGGTGTCCGCACAACGGATGTCGCCGGAGATCTCGTGAACGGCGAGGTTCATTTTGGCGAGCCGCCATGTCCGCTCGTTCGCCTCCTGCCCGTAGACGGCGATGTCGCCGAGGCGTCCCCGATGGCTGAGGACGAACCTGTCCGCCTGGACGAACATGCCGCCGGAACCGCAGCACGGGTCGTACACCCGCCCCTTGAAGGGCTCCAGGATCTCGACGAGCAGTTTCACCACGCTGGACGGCGTGTAGAACTCCCCGCCCCGTTTCCCTTCCGCGCGGGCGAACTTCTCCAGGAAGTACTCGTAGACCTCGCCGAGCACGTCCCGTGCGGCCTTCCCGCCGAAGCGGACCTCCCCGATCAGGTCCACGAGTTCGCCGAGCCGCCGCTGGTCGACCCCGCCGAAGATCTTCGGGAGGGCGCCGTCGAGCGAGGGGTCGGCCAGCATGACCGCGTCCATGGCCGCGTCGACCCGGTCCCCCAGCGCCCCGGTGCCCGCGGCGAGATCCGCCCAGCGCGCCCCGTCCGGCACGGCGAAGGCCCCCGTCCCGGCCGCGTCGGACACGTATTTGAGGAACACCAGCCCGAGAACGAAGTCCTTGTACTGTGCCGCGTCGACCGCCCCCCGCAGCTTGTCGGCGGCCTTCCAGAGGACGTCGTCCATCCGCGTGACTCTAGCGTCCGACGTGCCTCCTGGACGGCCCCGCGATGCGGTGCGACGCTGCGAAGCGTGGTGATCGTGGACGTCCTGGCGCTGGCGGCACTGGCCGGATGGCTGTACCTGGCCCTCGGCCACGGAGCCTTCTGGCGAACCGGGCCCGGCCTCCCCGAACGGGACGACCCACCCGAATGGCCGGAAGTCGCGGCGGTCGTCCCGGCCCGCGACGAGGCGGCGATCCTCCCGGAGACCCTGCCGACGCTCGTCGCCCAGGAGTACCCGGGCGTCTTCCGCGTGATCGTGGTGGACGACGCGAGCGGTGACGGCACGGGCGAAACGGCCGCCCGCTTCACCGACCACGTCGTATCCGCACGGGAACGCCCCGATGGATGGGCGGGCAAGGTGTGGGCCATGTCCGAGGGCGTCCGGGCGGCCGGCGACCCCGACCTCTACCTGTTCACCGACGCCGACATCGCCTACGCGCCCGGCACCCTGAAACGCCTCGTCGCGGAGGCCGAGGCGGAGTCCGGAACCGCCGGTGAGCGCCGCGACCTCGTCTCCCAGATGGCGACGCTCAGCATTCGCACGCGATGGGAGAAGGTGATCGTCCCCGCCTTCGTGTACTTCTTCGCGCAGCTCTACCCGTTCCGCCGCGTCAGCCGCGACGGAGCGCGCACCGCCGCCGCGGCGGGCGGCTGCATGCTCGTCCGCCGCGCCGCGCTGGAGCGGGCGGGCGGCCTCGCCGCGATCCGCGGGGCGCTGATCGACGACGTGGCGGTGGGCCGCCTCGTCAAGCGCGCCGGCGGGCGCTGCCGCCTCGACCTCACCCGGGACGTGGTCAGCCGCCGCCCCTACCCCCGCCTCGCCGACCTGTGGACGATGATCGCCCGCAGCGCCTACCACCAGCTGCGCTACTCGCCGGTCCTGCTGGCGGGGACCGTCCTCGGCATGCTCCTGCTCTACGCGGTCCCGCCCGCCGCGACGCTCGCCGGCGCCCTCGCCGGCCCGGCCCCGGCCGCCCTCACCGCCGGCGCCCTCGCCTGGACGATCATGACCCTCAGTCACGTCCCCCTACTCCGCTTCTACGGTCTGTCACCCCTGCGCGCCATCGCGCTGCCCGCCGTCGCGCTGATGTACGCCGCCATGACGGTCGATTCCGCGCGCCGCCATCGCACCGGCCGCGGCGGTGCCTGGAAAGGCCGTACGGCGGTCCCCGTGCAAAGTGGAAAGACGGCGCGGGCGGCGACTGCCACCTGTGCGGAGTCGGCACCAAGGAGGCACGATGACCGCCCATGACGGCCTGCCCGAGATCGTCCTGCCGAGCGGTGCCACGATGCGCGCCGTGCGCCGGTACGCCGACGTCCGGCAGGTGCTGACCGACGCGCGGTTCCGGCGCGACCTGGGCGGGACCTCCGGGCGGATGGTGCGCGGCAAGGACATCAGTGACGACCCGCACATGATCCTCAACATGGACCCGCCGGAGCACACCCGCATCCGCCGCATCGTGGCGGGCCCGTTCGCGCCGCGCCGGATCGCCCGCTGGAAGCCCCGCATCCTCGAGATCACCCGCGAGCTGGCCGCCGGGATGGCCGCGGGCGGCGCCCCGGCCGACCTGGTCACCGCGTTCGCGTTCCCGCTGCCGATCCGGGTGATCTGCGAGCTGCTCGGCGTCCCCGAGTCCGACCGCGCCCTGTACCGGCGCTGGGCGGACACGAGGCTCAGCACCTCCGACCTGGGCGCCGACGACCGCGCGGAGGCGGCGCGCGAGTTCGGCGAGCACGTCCGCGGGCTGGTCGCCGAGCGCCGCGCGCACCCGGGCGAGGCGCTCGTCGACGACCTGATCGCGGCCCGGGACGGCTCCGACGCGCTCACCGAACCGGAACTGATCAGCCTGATCAGCGCGCTGATCACCGGCGGCCACGAGACGACGGCCAACCTCATCGCGACGGGCGTCTTCACGCTGCTCACCGAGGACGTCTACCGCGGCCTCGCGCCCACCGAGGGGCTGGTCGAGGAGCTGCTGCGGCACGACACCCCGGCCCAGTACGGGCTGCCGCGGGTGGCGGCCGAGGACGTCGACCTGCCGTCCGGCCGGGTCGCCGCGGGAGAGATGGTGCTGCCGCTCCTCGCCGAGGCGAACCGCGACCCCGGCATGTTCCCCGAGCCGGACCGCTTCGACGCCGGCCGTGACGGGCCCGCGCACATCGCCTTCGGGCAGGGCGCGCACTTCTGCCTCGGCGCGCGGCTGGCCCGGCTGGAGGCCGAGGCGGCGCTGACCGTCCTGCTCGCGGAGTTCCCGGACCTCGCCCTCGCGGCCCCGGCGGAGGACGTCCCGTGGCGGGAGGCGAGCCTGGTCAAGGGGCCGACCCGGCTGCCCGTCCGCTGGTAGCGGCCCTTTCCCGCGCACGCCCTTCGTCAAGCCGGTTTGTCAGGGAGCTACAAAACCGGCGGCACCGATGCGTCGCGAACCTCATTGGAGTAAGTGTCCAGTTACGTTACGGTCGGGTGGCCGTCATGCCGACGGCAGGGCCAGACGAAGGGTTCACCCGCCATGTCCATCACCGTTCGCCGGGTGCTGCGCACCCTGGTGGCCTCCTGTCTCGGGATCGCCATGTCGGCGGCAGCCCTGCAGGGCACCGCCGCCGCGGCGCCGCCGGCCGAGGATCCGTTCTACACGCCGCCCGCGCCGCTCCCGGCGGGTCAGCCCGGCGACGTCATCCGGTCACGCTCGTCGGTGTTCACCATCGACCCGATCGGCCATGCGCCGTACGAGGGCGTCAACTCGTGGCAGCTCCTCTACCGGTCGGAGACGGTCGGCGGCGAACCGACCGCCGTGTCCGGCACCGTGCTCGTCCCGACCAAGGCGTGGACGGGCCAGGGCAAGCGCCCGCTCGTCTCCTACGCCGTCGGGACGCGCGGCATCGGCGACGCCTGCGCGCCGTCCTACACCCTCACCCAGGGCATGGACTACGAGGAGTTCTTCATCGCGGACGCGCTCAGCCGCGGCTGGGCCGTCGCCGTCACCGACATGGAGGGCCTCGGCACGCCCGGCCAGCACACCTACGAGGTGGGCGGCTCGCAGGGCAAGGCCGTGCTGAACATGGCACGGGCCGCGCAGCGCCTCCCGGAGGCGGGCCTCGGCGGCGCGCCCGTCGGCCTCTGGGGCTACTCGCAGGGCGGGACCTCCACGGGCTGGGCCGCGCAGCTGGCGCCGGCCTACGCTCCCGAGCTCGACCTCAAGGGCGTCTTCGCGGGCGGCGTCCCGGCGGACCTGCTGGAGGTCGCCAAGAGCCTGGACGGCACCGCGTTCGTCGGCCTCATGTTCCTCGCGGCCGTCGGCTACGACGCCGCCTACCCCGAGCTCGACCTGGACAAGTACCTCAACGACAGGGGCCGCGAGCTGATGGCGAAGGCCAGTAACCTGTGCCTGGTCAGCGTCGACGGGATCTCCACGCTGGTCGGGACGTTCTTCAAGAAGATCAGCGACTACACCACCAGCAACCCGCTGGACACGCCCGAATGGCAGCAGCGCCTGGCCGCCAACAGGCTCGGCGGCACCGCCCCGGCCGTCCCGGTGTTGCAGACGCACGCCGTCTATGACGAGATGGTCCAGTTCGCCCAGGCCGACACCCTGCACAAGGCGTGGTGCGCGAAGGGCGCGAACCTGACGTGGAAGACCTACACGTTCGCCGAGCACGCGACCGGCATGCTGTGGAGCGAGCCGGACGCGATGGCCTTCCTCTCCGACCGGTTCGCCGGCAAGCCCGTCACCGGCAACTGCGCCGCCTGATCCCGCGGGCCTGATTCCGCCCGCCGGAACCGTCCTGGGGCCGTCCCGCTCTCGCAGAGGGCAGGATGGCCCCATGGACTTGGTGGAGTTCCTCCGCGCCCGCCTGGACAGGGACGAGCAGATCGCCCGCGACTGCGCGTCCGCCCCCTGGAAGGCCGCGCCCGGCGGGACGGTCGGCCGCGACACCGACGACCCCGCGCCCGTCGCGAAGGCGGAGAACGACGCCTACGCCGAGCACATCGCCCGCCACAACCCGGCCCGGACGCTCGCCGAGGTCGCCGCCCGCCGGCAGATCGTCGACGACTACGAGAAGAACGCCTGGATCCTCGGCCAGGGCCATCGGACGCCCGAACTCGGCGCGGCCCAGAACGTCCGCGAATCGCTCCTGCGGCTCCTCGCCCTCCCGTACGCGACACATCCCGCGTATCAGGAGGAATGGCGTCCGAGTTCGTAGCGCAGCGACGCCGGCCGCCCATCCGCATCCCCTTCATCCTTCCCGCATCGTGGGACGCGACTGACACACCGGATCCCGGGAAGGTAATCTCGGTGCGAGGCCGAGAGGCGCTGCAACGGGCGAGAGCCCGCCACGCTCGGTCCGAGACACAGACTCAAGCAAGGGCGCCTCCCATATGAACTGGGAGGTGCTCGAAAACATGACCGACACCACTTTGCGCGAGCTGCTGGAGCAGCGGATCGCGGTGCTGGACGGCGCCTGGGGCACGATGCTCCAGGGCGCGGGCCTCAAGCCCGAGGACTACCGCGGCGACCGCATCGGCGACGACCACCCGAAGGACGTCACCGGCGACCCCGACCTGCTGAACCTGACCCGCCCGGACGTGATCCTGGACGTCCACCGGCAGTACCTCGACGCCGGCGCCGACATCACCACGACCAACACGTTCACCGCGACGAGCATCGGCCAGGCCGACTACGGCCTGGAGAGCCTGGTGCACGAGATGAACGTGCAGGGCGCCCGGCTCGCCCGGCAGGCGGCCGACGAGTACGAGGGCCGCTTCGTCGCCGGCTCCGTCGGGCCGCTCAACGTGACCCTGTCGCTGTCCCCCCGGGTCGAGGACCCGGCCTACCGCGCCGTCACGTTCGACCAGGTCAAGGACGCCTACGCGGGGCAGATCGCGGGCCTGGCCGAGGGCGGCGTCGACCTGCTGCTGATCGAGACGATCTTCGACACGCTGAACGCGAAGGCCGCGATCGCCGCCGCCCGCGAGGTCGCCCCCGAGCTGCCGCTGTGGATCTCGGTGACGATCGTCGACCTGAGCGGGCGGACGCTGTCCGGGCAGACCGTCGAGGCGTTCTGGCGCTCGATCGAGCACGCCGAGCCGCTGGTCGTCGGGGTGAACTGCTCCCTCGGCGCCGCGGAGATGCGCCCCCACGTGGCCGATCTGGCGCGGCTCGCCGGCACCTACGTCGCCTCCCACCCGAACGCCGGGCTGCCGAACGCGTTCGGCGGCTACGACGAGACGCCCGAGCAGACCGGCGCCCTGCTGCGCGAGTTCGCCGAGTCCGGCATGGTCAACCTCGTCGGCGGCTGCTGCGGGACGGGCCCCGCGCACATCGCCGCCATCGCCGAGACCGTGCGCGGCATGGCGCCGCGCGAGGTCGCCGAGCCCGCGCGGGCCAGCCGGTTCAGCGGGCTGGAGCCGTTCGAGATCGGCGCCGACACCGGCTTCATCATGATCGGCGAGCGGACGAACGTCACCGGCTCCAAGCGGTTCCGCAAGCTCATCGAGGCGGGCGACCACCAGGCCGCCGTGGACGTGGCGCTGGAGCAGGTGCGCGGCGGCGCGAACCTCCTCGACGTCAACATGGACGCCGACCTGCTCGACAGCGAGCGGGAGATGACGACGTTCCTGAACCTGATCGCGACCGAGCCCGAGGTGGCCCGCATCCCGATCATGGTGGACAGCTCCCGGTGGAGCGTGCTGGAGGCCGGGCTCAAGACCGTCCAGGGCAAGGGCGTCGTCAACTCGATCTCCTTGAAGGAGGGCGAGGAGCCGTTCCTCGAACAGGCCCGCCGCATCCGCGACTTCGGCGCGGGCGTGGTCGTCATGGCGTTCGACGAGACCGGCCAGGCCGACACGACCGAGCGCAAGGTCGGGATCTGCGGGCGCGCCTACGACCTGCTGACGCAGAAGGCGGGTTTCCCCGCCGAGGACATCATCTTCGACCCGAACGTCCTCGCCGTGGCGACCGGCATCGCCGAGCACAACGGGTACGCGAAGGCGTTCATCGACGCGCTGCCGCTCATCAAGGAGCGCTGCCCCGGCGCCCGCACCAGCGGCGGCATCTCCAACCTGTCGTTCTCGTTCCGGGGCAACGAGGTCGTCCGGGAGGCGATGCACTCGGCGTTCCTGTTCCACGCGGTGAAGGCCGGGCTGGACATGGGCATCGTCAACGCCGGGCAGCTCGCCGTCTACGAGGACATCCCCGCCGACCTGCTCGAACTCGTCGAGGACGTCCTGTTCGACCGCCGCGAGGACGCCACCGACCGGCTCGTGTCGTTCGCCGAGAACGTCAAGGGCAAGGGCACCGTCCGCGAGGTCGACCTCTCCTGGCGGGACGCGCCGGTCGAGCAGCGCCTGTCCCACGCCCTCGTGCACGGCATCGTCGACTTCATCGAGGAGGACACCGAGGAGGCCCGCCGGCAGTCCGCCCGCCCGCTCGACGTCATCGAGGGCCCGCTGATGGACGGCATGAAGATCGTCGGCGACCTGTTCGGGTCGGGCAAGATGTTCCTGCCGCAGGTGGTGAAGAGCGCCCGCGCCATGAAGCGCTCGGTCGCCTACCTGGAGCCCTTCATGGAGAAGGAGAAGGAGGAGGCCCTCCGCGCCGGCCGCATCACGCAGGACCGCGGGCAGGGCAAGGTCGTCCTCGCGACGGTGAAGGGCGACGTGCACGACATCGGCAAGAACATCGTCGGCGTCGTCCTCGGCTGCAACAACTACGACGTGATCGACCTCGGCGTCATGGTCCCCGCCGCGAAGATCCTGGACACCGCGATCGAGGAGAACGCCGACGCGGTCGGCCTCTCCGGGCTGATCACCCCGTCCCTGGACGAGATGGTCTCCGTCGCCGCCGAGATGGAGCGCCGCGGCATGAAGCTGCCGCTGCTGATCGGCGGCGCGACCACGTCCCGCCAGCACACCGCGGTGAAGATCGCGCCCGCCTACGAGGCGACGACCGTGCACGTCCTGGACGCGTCCCGCGTGGTCGGCGTCGTCTCCGACCTCCTCGACGAGGACCGCGCCGTCGCGCTGCACACCGCCAATCTCAAGGAGCAGGCCCGCCTCCGCGAGCTGCACGAGAGCAAGCAGCGCACCCCCCTGCTCACGATCGGCAAGGCGCGCGAGAACCGCGAGAAGGTCGACTTCGGCGACCTGCCGACGCCCGCGTTCACCGGCGTCCGGATCGTCCGGCCGGACATCGCCGTCCTCCGCGAGATGATCGACTGGCAGTTCTTCTTCCTCGCCTGGGAGCTGAAGGGCAAGTACCCGGCGATCCTCGACCAGCCCGTCGCGCGCGAGCTGTTCGACGAGGGCAACGAGCTGCTCGACCAGATCATCGCGGACGGCTCGTTCGAGGCGTCCGGCGCGTACGCGTTCTGGCCCGCGCACTCCGAGGGCGACGACATCGTCCTGCCGGACGTCCGCTTCCCGATGCTGCGGCAGCAGACGGCCAAGCCGGAGGGGCGCCCGAACCGGTGCCTCGCCGACTACGTCGCCCCGTCCGGCGACCACCTCGGCGGCTTCGCCGTGACGATCCTCGGCGCCGAGGACCTCGCCGCGAAGTACGAGGAGGAGAAGGACGACTACAAGGCGATCATGGTCAAGGCCCTCGCCGACCGGCTTGCCGAGGCGTTCGCCGAGTACATCCACCTGGAGGCCCGTCGCGCCTGGTTCGAGCCCGGCGCCGAGCCCGACCTGGCGGACCTGCACGCCGAGCGGTTCCGCGGCATCCGCCCCGCGCTCGGCTACCCGGCGAGCCCCGACCACAGCCTGAAGCAGACCCTCTTCGACCTGCTGGACGCCGGCCGCCTCGGCATGAAGCTCACCGAGTCCTTCGCCATGGCGCCCGCCGCCAGCGTCAGCGGCCTGATCTTCGCCCACCCGGCCTCCCGCTACTTCACGGTCGGCCGCATCGGCAAGGACCAGGTCGAGGACTACGCCGCCCGCTGCGGCCTCACCGTGGCGGAGGTCGAGCGCTGGCTCGCCCCGAACCTCGCCTACGACCCCCGGTAGCACGGGCCTCCAGTAGAACGGGCCCGCAGAACGAGAACGCCTGACGGCCGCCGCGCCGCGGCCGTCAGGCGTGCTTGGGGACGGGGTCAGGGGCGGGCGATGCGGACGCGCCAGACCTCCGGGCCCGACTCCTCGTAGTCCCAGCTGAACTCGCCGGGGTACAGGGAGGCGAACTGGTAGTAGAGCGGCTTCGGGTCGTGGTCGTTGACCAGGACGAACGCCGTCCCCGGCCGGAGCGCCTCGAACGTCGCGAAGATCTGCTGATGGCGCTGGCCGTGGGCGAGGACGCGCACGTCGAGTTCGCCGTCCGCCACTTCGGCGGTCGCGCCCGGGACGCCGGGGTGGGCGTCGTGGCCGCCGCAGGTGCAGTGGTGGCCGTCGTCGTCCGTCCCCGCGGCCGTCTCCTCGGACGCGTGCCCGCCGAGGATCTCGTGCATGCCGTCCAGGAGGGCGCCGAGGTTCACGCCCGCGTCGACGAGCGCGGGCAGGATCAGGTCGTTCTCCTTCTCCAGGTGCGACTGGAACAGGGCGTTGACGGCCGCCGCCGCGCCGACCGCCTCCGCGGGCGTCCGCGCCGCCGCCAGCTCCGCCACCTTCTCGCGCAGGACCACGTGCTCGCGGAGCATCGCGCGCAGCAGCAGGCGCGCCTCCGGGAGGTCCTCGGCCGCCTTGTAGAGGGTGTGCTCCTCGGCCTCGGCGTGCGGGATGATCTCGTCCGCGCAGAACGCGACGAGCTTGTCGCGCCGGTCGTAGGGGGCCGTGAGCTGGTCGGCGGCGCGGGCGATGGTGAGCGTGTGGTCGGCCATGGTCCGGCCGAGGCGCTCGTGGTGGTCGAGGATGGCCCGCACCGTGTCCTGCTGCGGGCTCGCGGTCGATGTGGTCATGAGCACTCCTGGTGCCGAGCTGTTTTTCACAACACTACTTGTATTTATAATAGCCGTCATGGAGAATCAGGTCACAGGGGTACGCGACCGTCACCCCCGGGCCGCGCCCCGTCCGGCGGCGCGCCGGCTCCCGCTGCTCGCCGGCGCGCTGCTGTCCCTCCTCGTCGCCCTCTGGGGCGCCCTCGGCCTGCTGGACCTGGACGTCCCGCTGCCGCGCACGTCGTTCGCGCAGCAGCACGGGCCCCTGATGGCCCTCGGCTTCCTCGGCACGCTGATCTCCCTCGAACGCTCCGTCGCCCTCGGCCGCCCGTGGGCCTACGCGTCCCCCGCCCTCGCCGCCGCCGGCGGCCTGATCACCGCCGCCGGATTCGCCGCCCCCGGACGACTGCTGCTCACCGCCGCCGGCGGCTGGCTCGTCGCCGTCTACATCGCCGTCCTCGGCCGCCGGACGGGCCACCGTCCTCCAGCCCCCACCCGCCACCATTCAATCGAGGAGCTCCGCCCGCTTGCCGTACAGATCGCGGGCGCCGTCGCCTGGTACGCGGGCGGCCTGCTGTGGATCGGCGGCCGGACGGTCGGCGAGATCGTCCCGTGGCTCGCCGCGTTCCTCATCCTCACGATCGCCGGCGAGCGCCTCGAACTCGCCCGGGTCGCCTTCCTGGGACGGCGCGCCTCCGACGGCCTCGTCGCCGCGGCAGCGCTGATCGGCGCGGGCGCGGCCGTCTCCGTGGCGTGGCCGGAGCCGGGCTGGCGCCTCACCGGGTTCGGCATGGTCGTGCTGGCCGGCTGGCTCGCCGTCCACGACATCGCGCGCCGCACCGTCCGCGGGAACGGCCTGCCCCGCTTCGCCGCCGCCTGCCTCCTCGCCGGATACGCCTGGCTGGCCGTCGCCGGCTCCATCTGGCTCGCCGCCGGGCGTCCCGCCTCGACCGGCCTCTACGACGCGGCCCTGCACGCGGTGTTCCTCGGCTTCGTGATCTCGATGGTGTTCGGGCACGCGCCGGTGATCCTGCCCGCCGTGCTGCGGGTCCGGCTGCCGTACCACCCCCTCCTGTACGCGCCGCTCGCGCTGCTGCACGCGTCGCTCGTCGTCCGGGTCGCAGGGGACCTGGCCGGCGTCTCCGCCGCGCGGACGACCGGCGGCGTCCTCGGCGAGGTGTCGCTCCTGCTGTTCGGCGGCTGCGCGGTGGCCGCGTCCCGGCTGGCCGGAAGGAAACGCTCATGACGTCCATCGGTGTGCGCCCGAAGGTGGGGCCGCCCCCGGCGCCCCGGCGCGGGCGGTCGGTGTGGCACGCCGTCGCCAACGGGGTGGTGCTGGTCTGGCTGGCGCTGACCGTCGTGGCCGCGTTCGTCCGGCATGAACTGCCCATGCCGCAATGGCTGCTCATCCACCTGTTCCTGCTGGGCGCCGTGACCAACGCGATCGTGACCTGGACGGAGCACTTCGCGTCGGCGCTGCTGCGCGTCCCGGCGCCTCCGGACTGGTGGCCGGTGACGCGGCTGGCCGCACTGAACGCGGGGATCGCCGCGGTGCTGTGCGGCGTCTCCGAAGGCTTCCCGTGGATCGCCGTCGGCGGCGCGGCCGTCGTCGTGGGCGTCGTCGCCGCGCACGTCGCCGTCCTCGCCCTGCGGGGGCGCAGCGCCCTGGGCGGACGGTTCGCGCACGTCGTCGCCTGGTACCTGTGGGCCGGCGCCGCGCTGATCGTCGGCGGGACGCTCGGCGGACTGATGGCGTCCGAGCGCCTGCCGGCCCGCTGGCACGAGCCGATGCACGCGGCGCACGCGCAGGTCAACCTCCTGGGCTGGGTCGGGCTCGCCGTGCTCGGCACGCTGTTCACGCTGTGGCCGACCGTGCTGCGCACCCGCATGGTGGACGGCGCGGGACGCATCGCGCGCTGGTCCCTGCGCTGCGCGGTGCCGGGTCTCGCGCTCGCGGTCGGCGGCCTGCTCGCGGAACTGCGGTGGGTCGTCGTCGGCGGTCTGCTGGTGTACGCCGGTGCCGCCGCGCTGGCCCTGGTCCCCTTCGCCCGGACGCTGGGGCGGCGCCGTCCGCACACGGCCGCGTCCTGGATGCTCGCCGCCGGGACGGCCTGGTTCGCCGTCACCCTGATCGCGGACGCCTCCCGGCAGAGTCTCTCCGGGCTGCTTCCGCTGGTGCTGGTCGGGTTCGTGGGGCAGACGCTGTTGGGCGCCCTGACGTTCTTGCTGCCCGTCGTCCTGGGCGGGGGCCCGGCGGCGCTGAAGGCCAACGCGGCGTTGATCGAACGCGTGTGGGTGGTTCGGGTCGCGGCGGTCAACCTCGCGGTGCCGCTGCTCGTGCTTCCGGTGCCGGAGTGGGCGTCGCGCGCGGCGTGGATCGCCGTCCTCGCCGCACTGGCCGCGTTCGTGCTGCTCGCGGTCGCGACGATCCTCCGCTCACATCGTCCGTCGCCGGTCGTCGCGGGCATCACGACCGGGGTCCTCCTCACCGCCCTGGCCGTGGGCGTGACCGCCGGAAGCGGCGACTCGTCCCCCCAGACGGTTTCGGCGTCGGGGACGCGTGTGGTGGAGGTGAGTTTGGTGGACATGCGTATCCGTCCGGGGACGATCGAGGCCGAGCCCGGCACGCGGCTGGTGCTGCGGGTGACGAACAAGGACGCGATGCGGCACGATCTGCGGCTGGAGTCCGGGCAGGCCACCCCGATGCTGGGTCGGGGGGAGTCGGCGACGCTGACCCTCCCGGAGGTGAAGGACACGATCGACGGCTGGTGCACGGTCCCCGGCCACCGTGCGGCCGGGATGACGATGCAGATCAAGGCTTCCGGCGCGCATGCGGCGCATTCAGCGTCCGCCGCGCCGCCGATGGACCACCAGGCGATGGGCACCGGGCAACTCGACCTGTCGGCGCACCCGTCGGCGGGCTGGAAGCCCTACGACGCCGCCCTCAAGCCCGCCCCGGGCGCGAAGGAGCACCGGCTCGAACTGCGCGCCACCGACCGGCAGCTCGAAGTCGCTCCCGGTGTCCGGCAGACGATGTGGACGTTCGGCGGAAGCGTCCCGGGCCCTGTCCTGCGCGGCAAGGTCGGCGACGTGTTCGTCATCACCCTGGTCAACGACACCGCCATGGGGCACGGCATCGACTTCCACGCCGGCAGCCTGGCCCCGGACGTGCCGATGCGCACCATCCAGCCGGGGGAGCGGCTGACCTACCGGTTCACCGCCGAGCACGCCGGGGCGTGGCTGTATCACTGCTCGACGATGCCGATGTTGCAGCACATCGCCAACGGCATGTACGGGGCGGTGGTCATCGACCCGCCGAACCTGCCCCGCGTCGACCGCGAGTACGTCCTGGTGCAGGGCGAGTTGTACCTGGGCCAGCCCGGGTCGGAGGCTCAGGTGGCCAAGATGCGCGACGGCCGGCCGGACGGGTGGATGTTCAACGGGACGGCGGCCGGTTACGACCATGCTCCGCTGACCGCCCGCGCGGGTGAGCGGGTGCGGGTGTGGGTGGTGGACGCCGGCCCTTCCTCCGGCAGCGCGTTCCATATCGTGGGGGCGCAGTTCGACACCGTCTACAAGGAGGGCGCCTACCTGCTGGGCAAGGCCGGCCCGGGCGGCGCGCAGATCCTGGATCTGGCCCCCGGTCAGGGCGGTTTCGTGGAGACCGTCGTCCCCGAAGCGGGCCACTATCCCTTCGTCGACCACGACATGCGCCACGGCGAATCCGGCGCCCACGGAATCCTGCATGTCACCGGGTGATGCGATCATCCCTTCCGTGGAGATACAGGCCCTTATCGAGCAACTGGCCGGCCCCGAGCAGAAGGCCGCCGCCGACGCGCTGGTCGAGATCGGCGCTCCGGCCGTGGACCCGGTCCTGGACGTCCTCTGCGACGAGGAGTCACCCGTCGACTGGGGCACGAGCGCCTCCGTGCTGCGCCGCATCGGACGTCCCGCACTCGCCCCGCTGATCGAGGCGATGGCCGCCGCCCCCACCGCGGAGGTGGCGCGCCGCTGCGGCTGGGCCCACAGCGGCCTCACGATCGACGACCTCTCGGAGTTCGTCCCCGGCCTGCGCCACCCGAGCCCGAAGGTGCGCGCCAACAGCGCCTACGTCCTGCAGCTCAAGGGGACGGACGCCCTCCCGCACGCCCCCGCCCTGATCGCCCTCCTGGACGACCCGGACCCGGACGTCCGGCAGCGCGCCATCTGGGCCCTCACGGAACTCGGCCCGGACGTGGTTCCCCTGCTCCAGGACGTCCGCCGCTCCACCACGTCCGGCCGCCTCCGCCGCCCCGCCCTGGAGGCGCTCGCCGAAGTCGCCGGCCCGGCAGGGCTGGACGACCGCGACCTCGCCGCCGTCCGCCGCCTGATCCGCATCAAGCGGGCGACCGAGACACCCGAGCCGATGCACCTGTGCGGCACCTGGTTCGCGCTCCCGACCGGCGACCAGAAGGCGGTCCTGGACGCGTTCGAGCTGTCCGACGCTGAGCCCGTCACGATGCGGCTCGGCGCGTCCGCCTGGAACAGCGACCACCACGGCCGGGGTTCCGGCCACCACCGCTGCTCCCGCGCCTACGTGTCACCGAGCCTGGACGGCTGGACGCTCGTCTTCGGCAGCCCCTTCCACAGCGGCGAGGATTTCGACGCCGAGGAGCTCACGGACCGCTGCCGCACCCTGAGCACCCGCTTCGGCGCGGCGCACTGGTACGGCGCGAGCTGCGGCGACGGCTGGACGGCCTGGTGCGTCGCCGAGCACGGCGAGATCGTCCGGTACTACGACGTCTACGAGGAGGACGACCAGATCGGCCCACCCCACCCCGCCGAGGAGGGCTACGTCCTCCCGCACACCGATCCCTTCCCCGACGACGCCTTCGACGGCATCGGCATCGGCGACAGCGACGCTTTCCGGGCCCGCTACGAGCAGGTGAAGGCGGACCTGAACATCCCCGACGAATGCCACGCCACGACGTTCGCCGCCCGCGCGTCCGTGGACCCGTCCTCCCTGGGCGCGGACACGGACGTCCAGGGGCATGCCGTCCTGGCCCTCACCGCCTGCGGCCGAGAACACGGCCACCCCCGAGGCGCTCTGGAGTTGTAGCCCGCGAGTGGTTTTCCGACTGGCAGCCGAATGCGAAACAGGCATTGTGCCTCGTCCGGTGTGACCAGCGAAAACAGTCCATTCGGGCCAGATCTGCGAATGATCCGCCCGCAAGCCGGTGTGACACTGTGAGACGACTTAATTACCGATAGTTTGCCTGACATGCCGTCAACCGATCACGAGCTGCCGCTGGAGATGGTCCGCAAGCGGCCGCAGCTCGTCCCAACGATATTGCGTGACGTCTTCGGGCTGGACATACCCGGAGACGATGACAACGCGACGGTGGCCTCGGAGTCTTTCGCGGGCCTGAACCCGGCCGAGTTGCGCTGCGACGCCACCGTCCTCCTCGACGACCCCAAGAAGCCCAGCCACGGCACCATCGTGGAGGCGCAGCTGCGCTACGACGAGGACAAGATCTTCAGCTGGCCCGCGTACGCGGCTCTGCTCCGGCACCGCTATCAGTGCCCGGTGACCCTGCTCGTCTTCTGCCCCGACCCGGGCGTCGCCCGCGCCTGCGCCAGGCCGATCGCCATGGGCCACCCCAAGTGGGTGCTCGAGCCCCTGGCCTTCCACCCTGGCATGCTGCCCGCCGTCACCGACCCCGACGAGGCGTGCCGTCTCCCCGAGCTGGCGATCCTGAGCGCCCCCGCCCATGCCGACGGCCCGGCTGCCGAAGCCGTCATGACCAGCGTGTCGGCTGCTATCACCGCTCTCGCCGCCGACCCCGATGAGACATCCACAAAGACGGCTGAGCTGTACCATGACTATCTGGTGGGAAAGCTCTCCGAATCCGCTTGCAAGCTCCTGGAGGAGATCGTGAAGATCGCTGACTACGAGTGGCAGTCGGACTTCGCCAAGTCCCACATCGCCAAGGGCCGTGCCGAAGGTCTCGCCGAAGGCGAGGCGAGGGGCGAGGCGAGGGGCGAGGCGAAGGGCGAGGCGAAGGGCGAGGCGAAGTCGGTCCTGCTGGTATTGAAGGCCCGAGGGATCGCCGTCCCCAACGACGTCCGTGAACGTGTCACGAGCTGTACCGACACCGACCGGCTCGAGTGCTGGGTGCAGCGCGCCGCCGTCATCGACAAGGCCGAAGACCTCCTGGACTGACGCCGCCTCCGGCCCCGTGCGCGCTGGTGGGCGGGGCCGCGCCGTCGCGTCCTGTTCTGGGCGAGTCCGGAAGATGGCCCGTCGTCTGGATAAGCGGTGGGCACCGCCGTCTCTGCGGGCGGTAGATCTTTTATTTTCGCTGCTCAGCGGCGGTTCATCTCGTTTTGTTACGGATTCTTCGGCTATGTCGTTGGGGTCAGAGGATGCCGATGAGGAAGCGAAGTGGTGACCGTGGCGGAGACGGACACCGGAGGCAACGGCAAGCCGCAGGACCTGCCGGTCGATCAGCTCAAGGACGCCGTCAAAGAACTCGGCCAGGCGCTCATGGTGCGGACGCTGATGAAGGCCAGCGGCCAGGTGGAGGGCCTGACCCAGCGCCTGACCGACGCCGCTGACGGCGGCGCGGGAGTCGGCGGCAAAATGGCGGCCACCGGCGTGAAGAAGATCGCCGAGGGCGAGTCCCCGGTCAAGGCCGGCCTCAGCGCGGGCCTGACCGGCGCGAAGGAGAAGGTGAAGAGCGCCGTGGGCGCGGGCGGTGACGGCAAGGAGGAAGGGAAGGGCAAGGGCAAGGGCGGCCCCAAGGTGGTCAACATCATCGAGGAGTTCGATGTCGCCCTGCCGCGGCGGGTCGCCTACGACCAGTGGACGCAGTTCGCCGACTTCCCGAGCTTCACCAAGAAGGTCGAGAGCGTCGAGCAGGAGTCGGACGAGAAGATCAACTGGCGGGCGCAGATCTTCCTCTCCCACCGCAGCTGGGAGTCCACGATCATCGAGCAGGTCCCGGACGAGCGGATCGTCTGGAAGTCCAAGGGCGCCAAGGGCTACGTGGACGGCGCCGTGACCTTCCACGAACTCGCCCCCAACCTGACGCGCATCCTCATCGTGGCCGAGTACCACCCGGACGGCTTCTTCGAGAAGACCGCGAACCTGTGGCGCGCCCAGGGGCGCCGCCTCCGCCTCGACTTCAAGCACATCAAGCGCCACATGATGACGCAGACGCTCCTCGAGCAGGCGGAGACCGAGGGCTGGCGCGGCGAGATCCGCGACGGCGAGGTGGTCAAGACCCACGAGGACGCCCTCCAGGAGGAGGAGAAGGCCAAGGAAGAGGAGAAGGGCCAGGAAGAGGACAAGGCCCCGGAGGACGAGAAGGGCCAGGGCGAAGAGAAGGCCCGAGAGGAACAGCACGGCGAGGAAGAGCAGGAGGGCGAAGAGGACAAGGAGGGACAGGAGGCTGACGCCAAGGAGAAGGCGGGCAGCAGTGCCTGACCTCCACGACACGGGCGCTGACGTTTTCGCTGGTCGGCGCCGGGTAGCGGGTCGTGACACGGAGGCGGAGACCGGCCGAGGCTCGGGGGGAAGCTATGCAGAGCGATGCGTCTGACAGGCCAGAGCCCGAACGGAGCCGTGACGATCAAGTCGAAGTCGCCCCTCAGCCCGGCCGGCCGAACGTCAGCGACGGACCGGACGTGCATCTTGACGTCCCGCAACTCGGAGTCGAGGAGATCTCCCTTGAGGTGGAGAACCTGGAGGCGCACGTCTCGCTCGTCGCCCAGGTCCTCGACCTGCTCAGGCTGAACGTCGGCGCGGACGTGTTCCTCGGCAGGGTGAAGCTGGAGATCAAGGGAGTGGAGGCCCGAGCGCAGCTCGACGTCCGGCTGGACAACGTGGCCGTCATCGTGGACCGAGTCCTGACCACCCTCGACCGCAACCCGGAGATCCTCCAGCACATCGGACGCGGCGTCGAGGCGGCGGCCCGCGACATCGGCTCGGGCGCCGGCACCGCCGTAGGCGAGGTGGGCAAGGGCGCGGGCGGCGCGGTGAAGGACGTCGGCAAGGGCGCGGGCGGAGCAGTCGAGAACGTCGGCGAGGGTGCCGGCACCGCCGTAGGCGAAGTAGGCAAGGGCGCTGGAGGCGCTGTCCAGGACGTGGGCAAGGGCGCGGGCGGCGCTGTCGAGGAGGTGGGCAAGGGGGCCGGAACCGCTGCGGGCGAGGTAGGCAAGGGCGCCGGCGGCGCGGTCGAGAACGTCGGCGAGGGCGCGGGCGGCGCCGTCGAGAACGTGGGCAAGGGGGCCGGGAAGGCTGCCGGCGACGTCGGCGAGGGTGCCGGCAGTGCGGCGAAGGACGTCGGCGAGGGTGCTGGCAGCGCGGCGAAGGACGTCGGCTCGGGCGCTGGCAGTGCGGCGAAGGACGTCGGCGAGAGCGCAGGCGACGCGGTCGAGGGCGCCGGCGCGGGCGTCGGCGAGGCCGCCGATGAGACCGCAGAGAGCGCGTCGGATACCGCCGAAGAGGCGAGCGGCCCCAACGCGCACCAGGAAGACACGGCCCCCGAGCACGACGACGCAGCGGACGCCGAGCCCAAGGGGGAGAAGGCGGAGGCCGAGTCAGAGCCTGAGCCCGGCGGCAAGGCGGACGACGGCGGCCGGCAGGGGGAGGCCAACCCGATCGAGGACGCGCTTCGCGAGACCGAGGACTCCGTCCGAGACCTGGGACGGGCCCTCCTCCGCGTGCTCTCCGGATCGTCCCGGCCGCGATCATGAGCGGCGACGAGCGTCCGGACGCGGAACTCCGGCGGACGGCCGACATCCTCTTCACCGCTCACGTGAAGGCCAGGGAGTTGCGCTTCGACATCGCCCCGGAGAGCTCGGTGGTGTTCACCGGCAACGCCTCCGACGACTCCACCTCAGGCAGCGCTCGCACCAACCTGCCGGGCCAGGTGGAGGAACACGTCACCTACCGCGACGTGGACATCCACTACGCCATCGCGGCAAAGCTCTCCGCCGACGACCAACCACCAGCCGGAGACGAACCACCCTGATCTCAGTGCCGGTGCGCGGTGATCCATGCCGGCGTCCGTTCGACCCTCCGACACGCACTGAGGGTCACGGCTATCCGCGTGCGACCTCGATGACGCCGAGGACGAAGGCGCCGAAGCCGATCACAGTGAAAACAGTGGCGGCAAGGCGCTGATACAACACGGACTGCCGGTGGGTTTTGTGCAGTGCCCTGTTCCAGCGGCGCCCGGCGACCCAGTCTGCGTAGCCGCGGTAGTTGATGACGATCGGGACGGTTATGGCCAGCGCGGTGAGCCCCCAGAAGATCAGGGTCCAACCGCTTCCCGACTGTTCGGATGGGGGTACCGCCGTTCCCAGGAACATGGATCACTCCTATGGTGCGTTCCTCATTATTCCCCAGGTCTGTGAGGGCCTGCGGGGGCGAGTTCGGGCACGGCCTCCAGGGCGGTGACGAGGTCGGCGGCGTGCTGGAAGCGCTCGGCGGGGTCGCGGCGTAGTGCGGTGTGGAGCACCTGCCGGAACTCGGCGGAACACGGCAGCCCGGACACGTCGATGTCCTCTGTCAGGAGCTTGCGGATGACGTCCAGCGCATTGTCCGCCTCCACTGGAGGGGCGCCGGTCAGTGCGAACACCATGGTGGCGCCGAAGGCGAAGATGTCTCCGCGGTGGTCGGGCGGCATGCCGTCGACCTGCTCGGGGGCCATGTAGTGCGGCGTGCCGATCATGCTGCCGACACCGGTGATGTCGGCCGATTCGGAATGCCGCGCGATGCCGAGATCGATGATCTTGGGTTCGTCCCGCTCGGGCATCATCACGTTCGCGGGCTTCATGTCGAGCCGGAAAACGCCCTGCTCTTCGAGGTAGACCAGCGCGTGAGCGAGTTTCGCGCCGATGCGCGCGACATCTTTCGCGTGGAGCGGCTCTCTCCTGACCAACTCGGCGAGGGTGGGGCCCTGGACGAACTCCATGACGATCGCCAACGTCTCGTCGCGCTCGATCGCGTCGTAGTACTGGACGATGTTCGGATGATCGAGCCCGGCGAAAATCCGGATCTCGCGCTTGAAACGCGCGGTCAGGGATTGGTCGCCGGGAAGCTCCCGGAGCATTTTCACCGCGATCGCACGGCCCAGCACCTTGTCATGACCCCGCCACACGCGGCTCATGCCGCCCTCGCCGATGACCTGTTCCAGCCGATACCGGCCCATCAGCATCACGTAGGTGTGCTCGGTCGGCGGATTCGCCGGAGTCATTCCGAGCGCCACGCGTTCGCTCTGGTTGCCGCGGGCGAAACCGAGCAGGGCCCGCTTCACGCCGGAGGCGAGCTGGTAGACGTTCTCCTGGGCGGAGGGAACGTCGCCGATGAGGGTCGCGTCCCCGT
The DNA here is from genome assembly GCF_041463655.1 of Actinomadura monticuli. Lineage (NCBI taxonomy): Bacteria > Bacillati > Actinomycetota > Actinomycetes > Streptosporangiales > Thermomonosporaceae > Actinomadura > Actinomadura monticuli. The sequence continues at coordinate 321,724 of NZ_JAXCEI010000002.1, read as the reverse complement.
CCCCGGCACGCCGCACGGTCTCCAGCACTCCATGGTCGGCCAGGTGGCGGAGGAGGTGCTCGACCGAGCGCGGCGACGCGCGGAGCAGCGGGTCGAGTTCGTTGGCGTTCCCGTCCTCGGTGAACAGGTCGGCGGTCCGGAACGGTTCGCCTTCGCTGCGCAGCACCCAGTCGATGACGTAGTACGCGCTCAGCCGGCGCCGATCCTCGTCGATCGGGACGGGGAAGAGCTCCGCCCCGGAGGCGTTGTCCAGATGCTTGCGGAGAATGTCCTCCAATCGGGCGTAGAACCTGATGCGCTCGGCGTCCCGATCCGTCACCCGCAGCAGTGGGCTGCCGTTCTCCCAGACCACGAACTGATGAAACTCCTGGAGCAGGCGCCGGGGCATTCCCCTGGCCTTGAAGCTCAGGTAGTCGCAGAAAAGGGTCAGCTCGTCGACCTGGTCGCCCGGAGGTTCCATCAGGAGCCCCTCGACGAAGTGGTGGACGGCGTCCCAGATGCACGGCACGTACATCCGCCAGCCGAACACGCTCTCGTAGACGCTGTTGCCGCGGGCGGCGTCCCTGATGACCTGGTCGTGCAGGTCGGGTCCCGCCACCACGAGGAAGTGGATGCCGGGCATGGTGAGCACGTTCTTGATACCGCCGAGGAGCTTCTCGACGGCGGACAGGCTCGACTCGCCGTCGGTGAGCTTGTCCGCCTCGTCCAGGACGACGGCCAGCCGCAGCCGCGATCCGGCCGTCCTGGGCCACGGCCAGAGCCGCCGCAGCCGCCCCCGTGCTTCGGACACGACGACGCCCTCGCGGTCGATCAGGGTGACGATCCGCATCAGGTCGTGCTCGACGTCGGTTTCGGAGTAGGCGAGGAACTGGGCCTCGTGCGCGAGGGAGCGGGTTCGTTTGGCGGTGAGGCTGAGCTTCGGCACGACCGTCTTGAGCGCCGACCCGCCGCCCGCGTCGGCGATCGCGCCGCGCTCCAGCGCGTCCGAAACTGTCTGCTTGAACGACAGGGAGGTCCGCATGTAGGCCAGCAGGAGTGACTGCTGCGTCTCGGCCGGCAGCCGGGCCAGCAGCCCTTCGTCGTTGAGGCTCTCGAAGATGCGCCGGACGAGGGCGAACAGGAGCCGGTCGGTGTCGGTCGACCGTGCGATGTTGAGTACGACCGGTACCACCAGCTCACCGCGGTCGCCGTCCTGGACGAGCGCGTCGAGGGCGCGCAGCACGGTGGTGGACTTCCCGGCACCGCGGAATCCGCTGATCAGGAAGGCGCCGCCGCGCGAATACGCGATCCGGTCGCGTAATTCCGTCGCCAACTGCTCGTTGCCCAGCGACGGGATGGCGTCCACGCCGGCCCGCAGCGGCTCGTGGACATAACGGAATGACCGTTTCAGCGGAAGACTCAGCACCCGGCCCCCTCGCATGCGAAGTGCCGTCAGTGTATCGGGGGAGTAATGGGTGAGTGATGGACGAGTAGTCAACCGGTGCTCAGTCCACCGGGGACAATCGTTTTCTCCCGCCTCGCCCCACTTGCCAGGATGGTGCCGGGCCGCTACGGGTGCATTCGCGACCAGACCCACTTGCCCCCGGCCGGGTCGGCGGTCACGCCGCACTTGGCGGACATGGCCTGGACGATGTGCAGGCCCCAGCCGCCGTTGTCGTCGAACGCCTCCTCGGACAGGTCCAGGTCTTCGAGGGTGAGTTCGGTCATCGGCTTGGCCTTGGGCAGCTCGTGACCGGCGTCCCAGACGGCGATGATGATCCCGTAGGCGTCCTGGCTGAGCTGGAGCCGGATCTCCTCCTCCGGCGTCTGGCGGACCGCGTTCGTGACGAGTTCCGAGACGATGAGAAGCGCACTGTCGAGAATGTGCAAGTAGTCCCATTTGCGGATTTGTATGTCCGTGAATGTACGTGCTTGCCCCACTGCGGAAGGTGTGCCCATAAGGGGCATGATCGACTCTGTGGTCGCCGTCATCGCCATCGTCCCGTCCTTGCCCGAGATTCCGATTTCCTCTGACAAGGATCGCTAGCAGGCCCTAATCTCGCCTGTATCAACGGAAATCAAAAACACGGAGGACCGGTGAAGATCGTCCGAGAACCTCTTGACCCCAAGATCTCGATGTGGCACTTCCTGGCCTACTACCTGCGGTTTCTTCGAGAGAAGGAGGGGCTGTCACTCGCCCAGTGGGGAAAGATCATCGGGATGGCTCGATCGAGCGTTTCAAACATCGAAGCGGGGCGTGCGAAGCTCCAGGTTGACTACGCGCGGCGTCTCGACGTGAAATTCGAGACCGGAGGGCTCTTTGAATTGCTGCTCTGGTACGCCCGTATGGCACACGACCCGAACTGGTTCAAGCAATACAGTCAGCACGAGCGTCAGGCGGCCGAGATCAAGGTCTTCCACGGACAGTTGATCCCGTTGCTTCTCCAGACCGATGACTACACGCGTCGGTACGGTCGGCTGAGCACGGCAAAGGATCGTGAAGCGGTCCTTGCCGGACGCATTGCGCGAAAGCGGGCTGTTCTGGAACGAGAGGACCCGCCATACATTTGGGCTCTTCTGGACGAGGCTGTTCTCGCGCGTCGTGTGGGAGGAGCCGAGGTCATGAAGCCTCAACTCGAACACCTTCTCGAAATGGGTGACCGTTGGAACGTGATCCTCCGGGTCGTTCCGTTCTCGGCTGGAGAGCACGAAGGTTCAGACGGCTTCTTCCAGCTCATCGGTCTCGACGACCGCGACATCGCCTACGCGGGCGCCCACGGTGGTGGGCGGTTGATCGAGATGCCCAACGAGATCAAGGATGTTGTTGATAGTTTCGAACGTATCGGCGCAAAGGCAGACTCTCAGGACGCCTCGCGCAAACTGATCAAGAAGTACCTGGAGAGCTACACATGAGCGTGCAGTGGCGCAAGAGTTCGTACAGTGGCTCCGCGAACGACGACGTGTGTGTTGAGCTGGGACGTCTTTCGCCAGGGGTCGGTGTGCGGGACAGCAAGGACCCGGACGGGGGACACCTGACCTTGTCGGTTGCGGAGTTCGCCGGTTTGATCGAGCAGGTCAAGCGGCACCCGGCCCCCTGACCTTCGTCCTTCCGACCAGTCCTCACCCCTGCTGCTCGCGGCCGTTCGCGCGCCGCGCCTCGGCGGTGCAGGCGCGGGAAGACGTCATTGGCCCGCCCAGTGATGTGTGCTCATTCGCGACCGTGGCGATTGACCAGCGCGACGCCGGACGTCCTTGACGCGGTGCTCACGTGTCCATTCGGATGCGGAGATGGGGCAGGGCGTGCTCGTAGGCGGCTCGCTCGTGTGCGAGATCGGACCAGTCATCGGGTGCTTCGGCGACCTTGAAGCAGTTTTCGCCGGTGAGGTCCCACACCTCCGATTCCACCCAGGACAGATGCCGGTACTTGCGCGGGGCCATGGCTTGGGAGCCGAAGTCCCAGCCGATCGCCGACACCGGACGTCCGGAGAACTGCTCGCGGGCCCGCTCGGCGTAACGGGCCCGCGTGATCGTGTCGGGGTGGAGGAACGACAGGTCGAATCCGTTGTCGCCCAGGCCGAAGGCCGCAAGGCCGTACAGGAACGTTGCCTCGATGCCCTGCGTCGTGCAGAACTCGGCGATTCTGGTGGCGCCCACGAGCGTGCCGGCGTAGGAGATGACGAAGACGCGCCGGAGGGGGTGGACGTCCAGGAAGCGGCGCAGCGCGGTGACGATGGTCTCGCCGGACGCGACGGTGTCCCCGATCAGCAAGGTCTCGGCCGGCGCCTCGAAGCAGCAGTACGGGACCTCGATGCGGGCGGTGCCATGGGCGACCGCCGTCCGCGAGGTGGCGATCAGGTTGGTGGGCAGGTTGTCGCCCGTCTCCGCTGAGACGGCTTCCGCGAGCCGGTAGGCGAGGCCCTTGCTGAGGATCACCAGCTCGGAGGTCTCGCCGGGGCGGTACTCGTCGGCCAGATGGGCGATGAACCACCGGCTGGAACGGAGGCAGGCCGCGCGAAAGCCGGTGCCCATGAGGTTGCGATCGAAGAGGAGATCCTCAAGGGCGTCATTGTGGACGAGATAGAGCCGGGGATCGTCCTTGACACGTTCCGCGCTGCTCCGTTCCAGCTCGGTGTTCAACGGTCAGCGTCCTCTGGCGAGCGACGGCTCATGCAGACGCTCCAGCGCGGCCAGCATCGGCGGGTCACCGGGCAGGACGTTGTCGCGGTACTCCGTGATGGCTTCATCGAGCCATCGGGGCATGTGGTGAACGTCACGGGCCTTCCGCGGCGCCAGCTCTGCGAGCATTTCCCCGGCGGCCACGAAATCGTCGACGACCGCGGAGGCCAGCGCGGCCACGTGCGGGTGGACGTAGTCGCGGACGAGGACGCCGCGGTATTCCAGTTCGTCGGCCCGGTACTTGGAGTTGCGCGGGGCGACGACGACGATCGGGGTACCGAGGAGGGCGGCGGCGGACATCTCCACCCCGATGCCGATGCCGCGCCGTTCCCGGGCGTCCACGACGACCGCCGACGCGACCATCACCTGGTACATGTCGCGGCCGAACTGTCCGAGCGTGTTGGACGGGTCGGTGATGGGGTCGTCCGGGTTCAGGAACACGACCTCGTCCGGGGATGCGCCCTTGGCCACCTCCAGCCGCTCGATATCGGACCAGCAGAGCTTCTTCTCGTCAGCCGTGCCCTTCATGATGGAGCCGGAGCAGTATATGGATATGGTCATGGATCGTCTCTCCAGGTTGTTCTGCCATTGAGCGTGAAATCGGCCATGGTGCCGGCCACGGCCTGCACGTTCGACTTCGCTTCGGCATAGGTGCGGGCGAGCCGGAACCCGCGTGATCCGCGTACCGCCAGGACGGCGATCCGAAGCGTGTCGAGTGAGGCTTCGTCGTAGGCCCGGTCGATGATCAGTCCGAACGCGGGCAAGGAGCGCAGCCGCAGTAGTTCATGCCACTCGGCGGTCCGGTGGACGAATTCCGCGACGCCGAGCCAGTGCAGCACCGTGTCGAGTTGGCGTGCGGAGGGGAGCCTGCCGTCCATGCCGGCTGTCCTGCGGCTGAGCCCGCAGGTCAGATCACCTGCCGGGAGGTCCGCGAGGATGGCGGCGTCCAGGTCGAGGAGGTAGCTGCGCAGGTAGGCGCGGGAAAGGAAGAAAGCGAGCGATGTGCTTTCGGCGGGTGAGAGAGGCGCGGGCAGGGCGGGTTCTACGAACCGCGCGATGAACGCCTGGCCCTCCAGTCGTTCAGGGACCCGTGCGAGCAGCCGTTCGGTGCGTCCCCCTGGCCGGTGCCATCTGCGTGCGGTCCCGCGCGCGATCCGGTGCAGTTCTCCGCCGGGCCGCAGAGCCGCTCGCCATAGGTCGCCGATTCCGGCGGCCGTTCCGCCGCCGTGCCGAGGAGCCCAGAGAAAATCGGGATCGGCGCAAATTCCCCGAAGCTCGGCGTGACGGTAGGGGTTGTGCCGGTCCCGGCGGTACTCGTGGACTTTCATCTCCCGGTAGTCGGCGAGATCCGAGACCGGGGCGACGTAGCGGAGAGCGCCCGCCCGCACCAGCGGCTCGATGCATCCGAGGAAGGTCGGGTACCAGGGAATCTCGAAGATGTAGGACGCGGGGATGAGCAGGTGCCGCTCGGTCAGGAGCAGGGCCAGCCGTGTCGCGTCCAGTGCCTGGGTCAGCGTGAACGCCGCGTGCCTTTCGGTGACATCGATGCCATAGCACGCCAAGATTTCCGGGTTCGTGTACTGGACGAAGAGAGGCCGTTCGCGCTTGAAAGCGACTCCAGCGGCAGGGGATGCCTGCGATGTGCTCCCCAGCACCGCGGTGACGTAGATGTCGCGGGCCGCGACGAAGGCGTCGCGTCTCGCCCACACCTGCTGGGTGGGAGCCGGACGTTCCAACCCCTCACCCATCGTCGTCCGAGATCAGGGATATGTGCTGGTCGCGGCCCGCGATGAATGCGTTCCGCCCGGTGGTGATGTTCTGCACGACGTGGACGGCGCCCGCGTCCGGGACGACCTCTCGGACATGGCGGAGGAGGTCCTGGAGTTCGGTGGAGGCATCCATGTGCTCGGCGAGGAAAGCCGTTAACAGGGCCGTCCATCTCGCCTGTTCGGCCGCCACGGCAGCCTGGTCGGGTGGGGAACTCCGGCCGACCCTGCCCGCCGACTCCTCGAGCTCCCGGGTCAGGTCCGACTCGGCGGCATGCGCGCCACGCCCGACGATGCGCGCGAGCCGCGTCCTCGTGGTGCCCCAGAAGTCGGTCGTCATCGCCTCCACGAGCGCCGCCGCGACCGCGCCGGCGAGCCCTGCCAGCGCGGGATCCATGTCGGTGCACCATTCCGATCTACTGCGGTCGCCCGTGTCCTAATTCAGGCATCATTATGGGACGGTAATCGCGGATCTTCCAGGGTTACCGCACACAGGGAAGGTCGTGACCAGGGAGCAGTCACCGTTGTTTCGGTCATAATTGGCAAGGTTTCGGATGTACCAGACAGGGCCGTAACCGAACGTGGTTCGCATCCTGCCCGCCGCGCCTGCCGAAACGGGCGGGCGCGGGCCGGTCTGCTTTCGGAGTTTCTGTCCATAAATGTGGGTGGCCTGCGGGTGCGTCGAGGTGTCATGGAGACGCAGATCACGGCCCGGAAATTCTCAATGAATCGGCTGATCGTCGTTCCGATCGCAGATGGTGCCGGGATGGCCGACATCGGTCGTGCGGAGGCTTCGCAAGGCCGCCGGCGGGCTGTTCTCGCAGCCGAGGGAACGCACGCCGTCCGTGAACTGGTCGGCATCTCGGCCGACCGGTGCAGGTCCACGGACACGGTGCCGCGTGGCCGCAACCGCGCCGCGCCGAGCGGGACGGGGCACGTCCGGGGAGCAGCCTCAGTTCCGCACCAGGACCAGCAGTTTCTGCGGACGCGGCATGCCAGTACCAGGCCAGGGCTCGCGTTTCGTGTCAGGGGTCAATGCGATGAGCGTGCACAGGGCGCTGCTGAGCTGCTCGGTCAATTCCCCGTGGTCGGTGAGGGTGAGCGCCGCCAGGACGGACGTGGCCGCCAGCACCATGTCGCTTTCCTGGACCTCGCGCTCCCGGTTCCACAGCGGAGCGGCCAGCCGCGTCGCGTTCTCGACCAGTGACTGAACATGCCATCCGGCATCGATCGCCGCGAGCCTGTGGGCCCGGTGGAGGGCCGCGGCCGGATCATCGGCGGGGGCCCTCGTGTCGATCTGCACCAACCGGTGCAGGAGGAACGGTTTCAGCGACTCCTCGTTCTCCGCTCGACGGCGCCGGGCCGCGTACGCCATGGAGCCGTTCGCCAGATAGGCGCACGCCCGTCCCGTGGCCACCACGGTGTCCGCGCCCCGGGAGCCCAGGCCACTGTCGGCGGCGACACGGGCGAACGCGAGATCGCGGGCGAGACCGACGGTCCGGGGCAGGACGCGATCGTGGAAGACGGCGCGAATCTGGGCGAGCACGAGGTCGCGCGCCAGGGCAAGGTGGCGGACCCGGTCGGAGTCCGCGGTGTCGTCGCTGCGGCGAAGGCGGTCCAAGAAGGCGGGGATGTCGCGGATCGGTATGACGGTGCCGCTGTCATCGGTGGCGTGAGCGAGGCCCAACGCCCGGTCGACCGCGCGATCGAGGGTCCGGTTGAGGTCGTAGGTGATGGAGCGGGCGGCGTTGCGCGCGTCGGCGGCGGGGGCGGCGGTGAGGCGGGCTTCGTCGAGACCTCGGCGGCGAGCGTCGCGGACGAGCAGCTCACCGAGGGTGTGGGCGAGGGTCTCGTTGTCGGTGAGGGCGAAGTCGGGGTCCCGGACGAGGTGGAAGTCGAAACCGAGGTCGACGTCGCGGGCCTCGTCCAGAGCGTGGCCGAAGGCGCGGGCCAGGGAGTCGTGGAACTCATCGTCGAAGGCTCGTTCATCGCCGGGAAGGTCGGCCCTGCCGAGATCGAGATCGAGTTCGCGAGCGCTCTCCAGGGCGCGGTCGCGGACGAGCGCATAGTCGGGAGCACGGCTGAAGGCGATATCGAGGGCCAGGTCCACGGTGTGGAGGAGCCGGTCTTCGGGCCGCGTGAGATCGCGATCGCAGACATAGGCGGCGAGGCTCCCGAAGGACAGCGAGGAGAACGGGTCGAGCATCCGGAAGACGAAGTGCGTGTGATCGAGGATCAGATCGGGATAGGCGCCGATCTGGTCCGCGGTCGGACGGTGGGGATGCACGTCCGGATCGGCGGTGACGAGTCGCGTCTCGTCCCGTTCGCTGCTCCACTCGCCGTCCGCGACGTAGAGGACCGTCCCGCTGCGGGGAACGAGATCGCCTGCGAGGGCGTGGACCGCCTCGGACGGGGTCGGGAGGCGGTAGCTGTTGCCGTCGCCGAGCAGGCCGTTGAGCCACATGAGGAACCCCTTGATGTCGCGGGCCCACAGGTCGGCGCCCAGCGCCGGGACCCCGCTGCCGGGGCCCGAGAAGGACACATACCGGTCCCACAGGTCGTCGGGGACGGGGTTGGCGCAGATGCGGGTGCCGTTGTCGTCCAGGGCCTGGGTCTCCTGGAGGGCGCGGGCGGCGGCGACTCCGTCCAGCAACCGGATCTCGTCGGGGTCGCCGGGGGCGGTGTTCAGGAGCTGGTCGAGCCGGTCACGGAGCGCGGGATCGAGTTCGCGGGCCTCCTTCGCGCAGGTGTAGGCGAGGTCGAGAGCGGTGACGGTGCGGGCGGTCAGGCACGCCTTGACGACCGGACCGGCGTCGGCGCGGGCGGCCCACAGCAGGGTGGTCTCGCGCCACCACGGGTCGCTGACGTTGTCCACGAGGAGTTGGAGCCGGGACGGGTGGCTGGGGGCCAGCGCGGCGGCCAGGTACTCCTGCAAGGTGAGGTGCGCGAATCCGTAGCGCCGGTACTGGTGCTCCAGCAGCAGGCCGCTGCGTTTCACGTGGTCGAGGAACGTCCGGGGGGCGATGTCGGGCGCGGTCCGCGACATCACGGTGCCGATGGCGCGCTCCGCCTCCTCGAACGGGATGTCGCGCAGCTTGCGGCGCATCATGTACCAGGCCAGTTCCTGGACGATGCGCTCCTTCTTGTCGCCGCTCAGGCCGTCCAGCTCGCCGTCGGGGAGGTTCTTGGCCTCCTGGCGGCGGTGGAGCAGGACCTGGCACACCTCCTCGTACAGTGCCGCCCGGCTGCCGGGGAGGCTGCTGCGGTACCGGTGGACGTTCGCGATCATGGTCAGCAGCAGCGGGTTGGCGGCCAGGTCGTACAGGGTGGTCCGGCCGCTGATCCGCTGGAACAGGTCGTCGGCGGCGCGGGCGGCGATCCGGTCGATCTCGTTCGGGTCGCCCTCCCGGGAGCGGCGCTCGATGGCCCGGTACCAGCCGTCCAGGAAGTCGCGGATCTGCCCGCTGGTGAACCGCTGCACCTGCAGGACGTCCGCGCGGGTCAGCCGGTTGCCGTCGTACCCGAGCGGCCGGGAGGTGACGACGTACGCGTTGCCGGGGTAGCGGCTGATCTGGCTCTCCACCCACTGGACGAGGCGGCTGCGGTCCCGGGCGTCGGCGACCTCGTCCAAGCCGTCCAGCAGGACCACGCACCGGCCCCGCACCAGCCGCTTCTCCAGCCATTCCGCGGAGACCACGCCGTCCAGCCACGGTGCGGCGACGGCGATCTGCGCCAGGCCCGCCGGAGGGTCCTCGCCGGTGATCTGCTCGGCGTGGTCCCGCAGGTAGAGCAGGACCGGGAGCTGCCGCCGCTCCCCGGGCCGCCGCCGCTCGGCCATCTCCAGCGCCGTGTAGCGGGCCAGCGTCGTCTTGCCCGACCCCGCGGCGCCCAGGACCGCGAGCACCCGGCCGCCGGTCAGGAAGGACGCCAGCGGGGCCCGCTGACCGACCGCCGCCGGCGGGATCGGGCCGATGCCGGTGTCGGAGACGACGTCGCTCACCGTCCTCGGCTGGAGCATCACGTCGACGTAGACCTGCCGCGTCCGCAGGACGTACTCCGCCTGGGTGACCAGCCCGATCGTCTCCATCTGGCCGACGGCCGAGCGCATCCGCCGCAGGTAGACGCGCCGCGACCCCTTCCGCCGGGAAGGCGGTGCGTTTTCCGGGGCGGGCGGCGCGGTCTGAGGCGCCGCCTCCACCGATCCGCCGAGCACCGTGAAGACGAGCGCCAGGTACCCCCAGCTCCAGCTCAGCTTCCCGTTGTTCAGGATCTGGTTGACCGCGACGCCCGCCACGACCGACAACGAGGCGGCGATCACCACGCGCGCCAGGTACTTCAGTATCCGCACGACAGCCGCGCCCCCGACGCATGAGACAAGACTCGGTGAGCCGATCTAACCTCGCCGTCCCGTCCGCCTGGACGGACCGTCACCGATCCGATACCTGCCGCAGCCCGGCTCCGGACGCCCGTGATCGGCCCGGAGCCGGGCTGCGGCACGCCTGACCAGGACGTTCGTCAGACATCGCCGACCCGCCGCCCCGGCACGCGGCCAGCACCGGCCAGCCCAGGACACGTTGGGGCCTTCGCCCGTCAGCCGGGGTCGATGGTGGTGTGGGGGAGGGCCACGACGGAGAGGACGTGCTGGGCGGGGCCGCCCGCCGGGGCGTACAGCAGCAGGGGACGGCCCGGGGCGCCGGTGCGGGTGACGGCCTCGTAGAGGACGGCCACGCCGGCGCTGGCCAGGTGGGTGACGCCGGTCAGGTCGACGGTGAGCGGGGTCGTGCCGCCGTGGGTGCGCATCTGGAGTTCCTCGCGCAGTTGCGCGGCGGTGGTGGCGTCGACGGAGCCGTCCACGCGGATGCGCGGCGGCCCGCCCGACGGCTGGTCGAGGATGAGCATCAGTTCCGGGAACTCCGGCGCGGGCGGGGCGGGCGACGGGGTGACGTCGGCGGTGGACAGCAGCCGCGCCGGCCGGGTCATGCGCTGCCGGACGGTCGCCGTCGTCCCCGCCGGCCCGGTCTCGATGCGCAGGTCGTCGGCGAAGTCGCGGGCCATGGCGAGGCCCCGGCCGCGGTCGAGGCGGTCCGGGTCGGCGGTGTGGTCGCTCCAGCGGCCGTCGTCGGTGACCTCGACCTCGACGGAGCCGCGGCCGGTGCACCGCGCCCGCACCCGCACCTCGCCGGTGGACGGGCCGTAGGCGTGCTCGACGGCGTTGGTGATGAGCTCGCCGGCCGCGTGCCGGACGAGGATGACCTCCTCCGCGCGGGCCCCGAGGTCGTAGAGCCATTCGTCCAGGGCCTTGCGAATGGAGGGGATCGCCTCCGCCCGGGCCGGCACGCCGAGGCTGAAGGGGGCCGGCGGTGCGGTCCGCTGCGCGGCCAGCAGGGTGATGTCGTCGGCGTGGCCCGTCACCCGGACGAGCAGCTCCAGCGTCTGCGTCGTCAGCCGGTCGACGGCCGCGAGCCATTCCTCGCGCAGTGCCCGGCCGGCGGCGACGTCCGTGGCGACCTGGGCGAACTCGACGGTGCTCGCCGGGACGTCGAGGCCCGGACGCTCGATGATGCCGTCGCTGTAGAGGAGGAGGTGGTCGCCGAGCTCCAGCCGGTCATGGGCGAGCGCGTACCGCGAACCGGTGCCGAGCGGCCCGCCGCCGGACGAGGGCAGGTAGCGGGCGTGGCCGCCGGACGGGATCAGCAGCGGCGGCGGATGCCCGGCCGTGCAGTACGCCACCCGCCCGTCCGCCGGGTCGACGGCCGCGACGCACAGCGTGGCCGCGCGGGCCGCGGGGAGGCGCCCCGCCAGCCGGTCGACGGCGGCGAGCGCCTCCCCGATGTCGCCGCCGTGGTCGAGGCGGTCCTCCAGGACGGCCCGGAGCTGCCCCATCGCCGCCGACGCCGCGACGCCGTGCCCGACGACGTCCCCGATGACCAGGGCCGTGCGGCCGTCCGGCAGCGGGATCGCGTCGAACCAGTCGCCGCCGGCGGCGTCCTCGGCGTCGGCGAGCAGGTAGCTGCCGCCGATCTCCAGGCCGGGCTGGATCGGCAGGCCAGGCGGCAGGAGCTGCCGCTGGAGCACGTCGATGTCGCGGGCCTCCGCGTACCGCCGCTCCGTCCCGCTCGCGCGCCGCTGCGCGGACTGGCGGTCCCGGACCCGCTCGGTGACGTCGTGGACGATGGCGGCGAGGCCCGTCACGGTGCCGTCCGCGGCCCGGCGCGGCACGATGACGCAGTCGACGTAGAGGTCGTCGGGGCCGGGTTCGCCGTCCCGGTCGAGCTGGACGCGCCACTCCTTGACGAGCTCCGGCCGCCCCGTGGTGAAGGGACGGTCGAGCGCGCCGAGCAGATGCTGCCCGACCGCCTCGGGCACCACGTCGCGGACCTCGCGGCCGAGGAAGTCCTCCCGGCCGAGCAGCGCCCGGTAGGCGGCGTTCGCGGCCACGATCGTGTGCTCGGGACCGGACGTGGCGACGAGGGCGGCGGGGATCGCCTCGAAGATTTCCCGCACCGTCCGGGCGTCGCCGACGCGCCGTTCCAGCGCCTCCTCGTCGTCCGGATCGAGCATGAAGTCCCCATGGTCTCTACGCCGTGCGTCCTGTTCTTTCCGGCTGATCCCGATTCACACCTTCTGCCCCCGGGTCCTAGGCCGATCGGACGTGGTCGTCTCGTCCCGTTGCCCGACGCGGACGAACCGGGACGAGGGCAGCATGAACGTCATGACCACCATCGACCTCGCCGGCGGGGAGACGGGCCGCCGGGCCGGGAGGACGCCGGGCTGGGCCGCGCTGCTCGCCGCGTCCATCGGCCAGTTCCTCGTCGTCCTGGACATCTCCGTCGTCAACGTCGCGCTGCCGCACATGCGCGAGGGCCTCGGCCTCGGCTCCACCGGCCTGCAATGGGTCGTCAACGCCTACTCGCTGACGTTCGCCGGGTTCCTGCTGCTGGGCGGGCGCGCCGCCGACCTCTACGGACGCAAGAGCGTGTTCCTGACGGGCGTCGGCCTGGTCGTCGCCGCGAGCCTCGCGGGCGGGTTCGCGCAGGACGGCGCCATGCTGGTCGGCGCCCGCGCCGTGCAGGGGCTGGGCTCGGCGATCCTCGCGCCGGTCACGCTGTCGCTGGTCACCGCGACGTTCCCGGCCGGGCCCGCGCGGACGAAGGCGATCGCCATGTGGACGGCCGTCGGCACCGCGGGCGGCGCCACCGGCGGACTCGTCGGCGGGCTGCTGACGGACTACCTGGGCTGGCGCTGGGTCCTGCTGATCAACGTGCCGGTCGGCGTCCTGGTCGCCGTGGTCGCCGCCCGCTGGCTGCGGGACGGGAGCGACACCGGGGCGCGCGCCCGCCTCGACGTGCCGGGCGCCGTCCTCGTCACCGCCGGCATGGGCCTGCTCGCCTTCGGCATCGGGCGGACCGGGGACCACGGCTGGACGTCCCTGATCCCGCTGGCCGCCGGGCTCGCGCTGCTCGGCCTGTTCGTCGCGGTCGAGGCGCGGACGCGGCAGCCGCTCGTCCAGCTGCGGATCTTCCGGCTGCGCAGCGTGGCCGCCGGCAACCTCGCCACGCTCGTCATGACGATGGGCGGTTTCGCGCTCTGGTACTTCCTGTCGCTCTACATGCAGAACGTCCTGCACTGGAGCGCCGTCCGGACGGGCCTGTCGTTCCTCCCGCACACCGCCGGGATCATCATCGGCTCACGGCTCGCCCCCGCCCTCATGGCGCGCATGGACGCCCGCCTCCTGGCCGCTGCCGGCGGTCTCATGGCCGCCGCGGGGTTCGCGTGGCAGAGCGTCGTGCTGGACGCCGGTGGAACCTTCCTCGGCTCGATCCTCGGACCCGGCGCGATCATGGCGTTCGGCTTCGGGCTCCTCATGACGCCGCTGGTGGAGGTCTCGACGAGCGGCACGGACGACTCCGAGGCGGGCGCCGTGGCGGGCGTCGTCAACACCTCCCGCGTGATCGGCGGGGCGATCGGCCTCGCCGTCCTCGGCGCCGCCGCCGCGGGCCCCGACCTGGTGGACGGCTACTCCACCGCGTTCCTCGTCGCCGCCGTCATCACCGTCGCCGGGACGGCCCTCGTCCCGCTCCTGCCCCGTCCGACCCGGGACGTCCAGGACGCGTGACCCGCGTCGAGCGCGCCTCCCGGCTACGGCCGCCCTCCGCCACCGCGACCCGGAGGCGGAGGGTGATCACGCCGAGCAGGCCGTCCCGCCATGAGCCGAGGGTGCCGGGCACATTGGCGGGAAAACCCGGACTCAGGTGTTGTGCCGGACGACTATTTCCTCAAGCTGAATGCTCGCCGCGTCATGGCGACAGGAATGGGCGAAGCAATGCACACGGGTAAATTCACGGCGTAACGACCTGCGGTCGCGGGGCGGTCGCGGGTGCGGGAGAGCCGGTGAAGCGGCGGCCCAGGCGCTGCGCGGGCGCCTCGATCCAGCGCTGCGACGCCCAGCTGGCGCCGACGAGCACCACCAGGAAGACGGCCAGGCCCGCCGCGTCCTCGCGTCCGGACGCGCCGAGGAACTGCGCGGCGACCATCAGCAGCAGCGGATGCAGCAGGTAGAGCGAGAAGCTGATGGTGCCGAGTCCGGTGGCCCACGCGGGGAACCGCCGATGCCGCAGCCGCCACGCGACCGCGAACGTCAGGGCCGCCGCCACCACCGCGCCGCACCAGACCAGCTGGGCGTTGCGCCCGTAGGGGGCCGCGTGCCAGATCCCGGCGGCGAGCGCGCCGGCGAGGACCACGCCGCCCGCCGCCGCGCCCGCCCGCCAGGTGATCTGGCCGCGCTCGGCGCGGTGGACGGCGGTGCCCGCGAACATGGTCGCGAGCATGATGAGGCCCTCCCAGGCGCTGATCCGTCCGTTCGCCGAGACCAGCACGAGGGCGAGGAGCCCGCCGAGGAGCCCGCCCGCGATCCGGGGCGCGGGACGCCGGGACACCGCCGCCGCGATCGCCACCACCACGGCCGCGGTGGTCACCGCGACGACCGGGCCGGTCCCGGCCGTCCGGGAGAGCAGGGCCGCCGGCGCGTACGCGCCCGTCAGCAGCCCGCCCGAGGTGAGCGTGACCGCGACCAGCGCGACCACCGTGAGGACGACGGCGGCGGGCGCCGACCGGCGGTGCCCGCCCACCACGAACAGCGCGACGATCAGCAGGTAGAAGGCCATCTCGTAGGACAGCGTCCACAGCACGTTCATCGCGTTCGGGACGTTCAGGAGGTCCTGCAGCATCGTCATGTGGGCCAGCACGGCGGTCGCGGGGGAGTAGCGCTCCAGCCCGGCGCGCAGCCCGAGCACGCCGAGCAGGAACGGCAGCACCGCGAGCAGGCAGGTCACCGCGAGCAGCGGGTAGATGCGGAAGAAGCGGCCGATCCAGAAGCCGCGCACGCTGCCCCGCCGCTCCAGCGACGCCGGGACGATGTATCCGCTGACGAGGAAGAAGACGAGCACCCCGAACAGGCCGGGATCGAACCAGTCGGTCAGCCACACCCGCAGGCGGGGGAGGTACACGTAACTCGCGTGGTGCAGCGCCACCGCCAGGGCCGCCCCGCCCCGCAGCGCGTCAAGCCACCCAAGCCTGGACGTAGCGGAGGAAACCCCTGAAGTGGCAACCATTCCGACAGAGTAGTCGCTCCCACCTCAAGCGCATCGCAAAAACCCAAGTCTTCCCTGAAACGGCTATTTGCCGTGAAATAGGTTGGGAGTTCCGCTCCCGTTTGCGGTACGCCGAAGAGACCCGGCCGCACCGACCTCACTCCGCGGCAGGCCAACGACGTCTTCCTGAACCCGGTGATCGAGGCGGACCGAGCGCGAGGGCACGATGGGCACATGACGACACCGCCACTGAGCCCGGACGAACTGCTGACCACGACCCGCACCGTGCGCAAGCGCCTCGACCTCGACCGCCCCGTGCCGATGGACCTCGTCCGCGAATGCCTGGAGATCGCCCTCCAGGCGCCGAGCGGCAGCAACCGGCAGGGCTGGCAGTGGATCGTCGTCACCGATCCCGAGCGGCGCGCGGCGATCGGCGAGCACTACCGGCGCGCGTTCGACCTGTACGCCGCGTCGAAGGAGTCGGCCGCCGGCCTCTACAAGGACGACCCGGACCGCGCCGAGGTGCAGCGCCGCGTCGGCGACAGCGCCGCCTACCTGGCCGAGCGGATGGGCGACGTGCCCGTGCTGGTGATCCCGTGCCTGCGGGTGGAGGGCGGGAAGCTGCCGGGCGGCAACCAGGCGGGGATCTGGGGCTCGCTGCTGCCCGCCGCCTGGAGTTACGCGCTCGCCGCCCGCGCCCGCGGGCTCGGCACCGCCTGGACGTCCCTGCACCTGGTGTACGAGCGGGAGGTCGCGGAACTGCTCGGCCTGCCCGAGGACGTCCGGCAGGGCGCGCTGCTCCCGACCGCCTACTACACCGGCGAGACGTTCCGTCCGGCCGCGCGCGTCCCCCTCGACGAGGTCCTTCACATCGACCGCTGGTGACGGGCGCGTTCTAGCGGCAGGCGGGCCCGCCCCGGTGCGGGCCCGCCTTGGCAGGCCCGCCCCGGCGTAGGCCGCGCCCGCCCGGGGCCGCGAGATCCGGACGCGGTGCGCTCTCGGGAGGCCGGGCGCCGCTTCGGGCGCGGCCCCGGGCGGCGTCTTATTGGCGTAGCGCCAATAAGCTATTGCCAGTCCGTCAATAAGTGTTCTAGTGTGCCGTGTGCACGGGAGACGCCCCACCACTCCCACGAGACGCACACCCACCCCGAGCACCGGCGGCCCCGCGTGATCCACGTCTTCGCGCCAGACGCACGCGGGGCCGACCGGGACGAACGAAGCCCGGTCCGACCGGAGCACGACCCGAACGAAGAGGAGAGCGACCCGTGTCCGCGATCCAGGTCCCGCGCCGCGTGCACGGCCTGCTCGGCGAGGTCGGCGAGCTGTTCGTCATCGCGCTGGAGGCCGTCCGCCGGACGTGGGACGTCCGAACCTGGGCATGGGAGTTCGCCGAACAGGCGTGGTTCCTCGCCCGGGTGACCAGCATCCCCGTGATCCTCGTGTCGCTGCCGCTCGGCGCGACCGTCGCGCTCCAGGTGGGGCAGCTCGCCGCGCAACTCGGCGCCCAGTCCGCGACCGGCGGCGCGGTCGTGGTCGGGCTGGTGCGCGAGGTCGCGCCGATCGCCGCCGCGCTGATCATCGCGGGGGCGGGCGGGTCGGCGATGACCGCCGACATGGGCGCCCGCCGCATCCGGGACGAGCTGTCGGCGATGGAGGCGATGGCGGTCAACCCCATCCACCGGCTCGTCACGCCCCGGCTGTGGGCGGCGAGCCTCGTCTCGACGCTGCTCGCCTCCCTGGTCATCGTGTCCGGGGCGACCGGCGGCTTCGTGTTCAACGTCCTGCTCCAGGACGTCACGCCGGGCGCCTACTTCGACGGCGCCGTGTCGCTGCTGCAGACCTCCGACCTGCTGGTGACGCTGCTGAAGTCCTGGCTGTTCGGGGTGATCGCCGCGGTGGTCGCCTGCTACATGGGGATGAACTGCGCGGCCAGCCCGGTGGGGGTCGGGCGCGCGGTCAACCGCGCCATCGTCGTCGCGTTCCTGCTGGTGTTCGCACTCAACTACGTGATCACGACGGTGTACTTCGTCGCGTTCCCGCCGAGGATCTGATGGCGAGCCTGCCCGTGATGGAGAGGGTCGCGCCGCGCGCGGCCCAGGCCGGGGCGGCGGCGCTGCGGCGCTCCGGAGACCTCGCCCAGTGGCCGGTGTTCGTCTACCGGATCCTGCTGTACTCGGTGCGCGACCTGATCGTGCGCCGCAAGTACACCAAGACCATCGCCCGGCACGTGTCGGACGTGGTGGTCGGCGTCGGCGCCAGCGTCGTCGGCGGCGGCATGATCTTCGTGATCTTCACGATGGCGTTCTTCGTCGGCACCGAGGTGGGGCTCCAGGGCTACACCGGGCTCCAGTCGATCGGCGCGCAGTCGTTCATGGGCCTCGTCGGGTCGTTCGCGAACGTCCGCGAGATCACCCCCGTGATCGCCGCGGTCGCGCTGGCCGCGCAGTGCGGGTCGGCGTTCACCGCCGAACTCGGCGCGATGCGCATCTCCGAGGAGATCGACGCCCTGGAGGTCATGGGCATCGGGTCGTTCGCCTACCTGGTGTGCACCCGCGTCGTCGCCGCGCTGATCGCGCTCGTCCCGCTCTACCTGATCGCGCTGTTCGCCAGCTTCTTCGCGACCCGGCTGATCAGCACGAGCTTCTTCGACCTGGCGCCCGGCGTCTACGACTACTACTTCCGGCTCTACCTGCCGACCATCGACCTCGTGTACAGCGCGATCAAGGTCGGGGTGTTCGCCTTCGCGGTGATCACCATCCACTGCTACTACGGCTTCTACGCGACCGGCGGACCGGCCGGGGTGGGCCGCGCGGCCGGCCGCGCGATCCGGCTGTCCATCATCGTGATCGTCGTCCTGAACCTGCTGCTGTCCTACGTGTTCTGGGGCAACGGCGCGACCGTGAGGCTCACTGGATGATCAACGAGGAGATCTCGCTGCCCCGCCGGCTGCTGATCAGCGCGCTGACGCTGGCGATCACGGCGGGGCTGCTGTACGTGCTGATCGCCCCGCCGTGGCGGGACTCCGGGACGGTGCTGACCGCCGAGTTCGGGCGCGCCGGGCAGGGCCTCGGCTCCGGCACGCCCGTGAAGGTCCGCGGCGTGACGGTCGGCTCCGTCTCCGGGGTGGAGCTGACCGGCGCCGGACGCGCCAGGATCAGCCTCCGGCTCGACCCCGGGACGCGGGTCCCCGACTCGGTCACCGCGTCCATCGAGCCCGCGTCGGCGTTCGGCCCGAAGTACGTCGCGCTCGTCCCCGGCGCGCACGCCGACACCGGCCCCTACCTGGCGTCGGGCGCCCGGATCGCGCACACGTCCGACCCGAGCGACCTGTCGGACCTGCTCGCCCGCGCCGACGCCGGCCTCGGCGCCATCGACGCGGAGGAGGCCGGGACGATCGTGCACACGGTCGCGGTCGGCCTGCACGGGCAGGGCGCGCGGCTGCGGCAGACCATCGACCAGACCGGCATCCTGCTGGACGTCGCCTACAAGAACCGCCGCAACGCCCGCACGTTCGTCGGCGACGCCGCCGACCTGACCGGCGCGCTGCGGGACAAGGGCGACGAGATCACGGCCATCTCCGGGGACGCCAACGCGCTGATCGGCGCGGCGGCCCGCGGCAACGGCCGGCTCGCCGGGTTCGCCGACGGGCTCTCAGACGTGTCGCTGCTGGTCTCGCACGGGTTCGACAAGCGCGGCGGGCAGCTCGGCCAGGCGTTCCGGTCGTCCGAGCGCACCGCCCGCATCATCTACTCCCAGCTCGGGCTGCTCGGCGGCACCGTCCGGACCGCGAACGGCCTGCTGCCCCTCTACGGCGAGCTGACCTCGTTGAAGGGGACCGGCGGCAAGAACTACATGCGGACCCAGGGCCTGCTCCCGACCGACCCGTGCGCGCTGATCCTCGGGCTCTGCGGGCCCTACGGCACCGGCGCGCCCGCGCAGGGAGGGCGGTGACATGGCGTCCTCCAACGCGCTGCGGCGCGAGCGCATCGGCCTCCTCGTCCGGCTCACGTCGTTCGTCGCCGCCACCGGCCTGCTCACCCTGGTCATCGGGATGCAGATCGCCCGGGTGGACACCGCGGGCGGCTGGCACGCGACCGCGACCTTCGACGACGCCAGCGGCCTGCGGAAGGGCGACCAGGTGAAGATCGCCGGGGCGCCGGTCGGCCGCGTCGACGAGGTGAAGGTGGTGGACGGCAAGGCGCGCGTCGGGTTCACCGTCCGCGACTCGGTCCGGGTCCCCGCCGACAGCGAGGCGGCGATCCGGTGGCGCGACGCCATGGGGCAGCGCGTCGTCTACCTGATGCCCGGCAAGAGCACCGCGAAGATGCGGGACGGCGCGCACATCACCAGGACCCGGGCGGCGGCCGACAGCAGCGCCCTGCTGGACCAGCTCGGGCCGCTCGTCCGCAGCCTGGACCCCAAGCAGGTCAACACCGTGCTGGTGTCGCTGGCCGAGGCGCTCGACGGGAACGCCCAGAACATCGACCGGCTGATCGCCGACATCGACGTGCTGTCGGCGACGATCGCCAAGCGCCGCGCCACGCTGCGGCAGATGCTGGACGACTACGCGACCGTCACCGGGATCATCGCCCGCCGCGACAAGCAGATCGGCTCCGCCGTCGACGACCTGGTCAGCCTCAGCGACGCGTTCACCGGCAACCGGAAGCTGATCGACGGCACGCTCGTCCAGCTCGCCGCCCTCGCGCGGACGTCCGACCAGCTGCTCGCGGGCAACGAACGCGAGCTCGGCCTGGTCGTGGACCGGCTCACCGCGTTCACGGCCGGGGTGAACCGCAACGGCGGCACGCTCGCGGACGTGCTGAAGTCGGTGACGCCGAAGCTCCGGCACATCTTCGCCGCCTTCGACAACGGCCAGTACGGGGAGGTGGCGATCCCCTGCCTGACGCTGGCGGCGCCGCCCTGCCCCTACCCGACGCGACTGCCGGGCCCGCGCGAGGGCTCCGCCAAGGTCGACACGTCGAAGGAGCTGGAGAACCTGATCGTCGGGGGGAAGACATGGCGCTGAGATCCTTCCGCGACCGCAACCGGATCACGGTCGGCCTGGTGTCGGCGGGCACGCTCATCGTGCTGCTCGTCGCCGTGTACCTGGTCGGGACGCGCGGGCTGTTCAAGGACCGCTACACCGTCACCGGGGTGTTCGCCGCGACGGGCGGCCTGCGCTCCGGCGACGAGGTGCGGGTCGCGGGCGTCCAGGTCGGCGAGATCGGCTCCGTCCGACCCGACCACCAGAAGGGGTACGTGGTCGTCACCTGGAAGGTCGACGGCGACGTCGCCCTCGGCCCGAACACCCGCGCCGAGATCAAGGTGGAGAACGTGCTGGGCGGGCGGTACCTGCGGCTGTCCGGCCCGGTCGCCTCCCCGCACCTGGACGACCTGCCCGAGGACCGGCGCCGCATCCCGCTCGCCCGCACCCAGGTGCCGACGACGATCAACGACGTGCTGGACGTCACCACCCGCACCGTCTCCAAGCTGGACACCAAGGCCATCAACAAGATCGTGTCGGAGCTGAACGGGCTCAGCGACGACGACCAGGGCCGGCTCGGCCGCTCCCTGACGAACCTGGCGCGCCTCGCCGAGACGGTCAACGAGGCCGACCCGCAGATCAACAAGCTCCTCGACAGCGGCGACCGCATCCTCCAGCTCGCCCGCGCCAAGGACGAGGAGCTGACCCGCCTGCTCGGCAACGTCCAGGTCATGCTGGACGAGCTGCGCCAGCGCCGCGCCGAGCTGGCGGCGTTCCTCGGCAGCGGCGACCGGACCGTCAAGACCATCACCAGGCTCATCGACGACCGGCAGGCGAAACTCCTGACCCTCGTCGCCGACCTGCGCGGAACCCTCGGCACCCTCCGTCCCGCGACCGGCGACTTCAACCGGCTGCTCGCCTGGGCGGGCCCCACGCTGTCCGGCATGTCCGGCGCCGGCGGGCGGGGGCCCTGGCTCGACGTCGTCGCGACCGGGCTCGGCCCGTTGTCACCGAAGGACCTCGCCGACCTCGCCCGCATCGCGCCGAAGGAGGCACGGCGATGAGACGTCCCGCCGCGGCGGCCACCGTGCTCGCGCTGACCGCGACGCTCGGCGGCTGCGCGATCGGCTCCGGGCCGACGTACCCGATGACGGTGTACTTCGCGAAGGCGCCGTCCCTCTACAAGGACTCGCAGGTGAAGGTGATGGGCGCCGACGTGGGCACCATCACCTCCATCAAGGACGAGCGCGACCGCGTGCGCGTCCAGATCAAGGTCAAGCGGTCCGTGCCCGTCCCGGCCGGGGTGCACGCCGCCGTCGACTCGTCCGACGCGCTCGGCGAGCGGTTCATCACCCTGCACCCGGTGTGGAAGCCGGGCATGCCGAGGGCCGCCGCCGGGGCGGTCGTCCCGCAGGAGCGCACCGAGCTGCCGGTGGAGATCGACGACGCGCTCGCCGCGTTCGCCAAGCTCAACGACTCGATCGACACCGGCACCCTCGGCCCGGCGATGCACCGCGCCGCCGAGTCGGTGCGCGGACGCGGACCGGGCATCAACGACGCCCTGCACAACACCTCCGAGCTGACCGGCCACCTCGCCGCGCAGGACGAGAAGATCGCCTCGCTCGCGAAGGGCCTGCACAGCCTGGCCGCCGACCTCAACGGGCGCGACGTCAAACTGGCGGACCTGCTGAGGTCCTTCTCCACCACCAGCCGCAGCCTCGCCGAGGAGCGCACCCGGCTGCGCGACTTCGTCGCCGGGCTCGCCGCGGCGATCCGCAAGAGCGACGTGCTGATCACCGCGTACCGGGAGAAGCTGCCGTCCACGGTCGCGGACCTGTCCAACATCGTGCTGAGCCTCAAGGGCAACGTCGGCGGGCTCACCCAGGCCATCGACTCCCTCGGCCGGTTCGCCGACGTCGCGGTCCAGGCGTGGGACCGCCGCAACCACGTCGCCACCATCCGGCTCGTCGTGCACGGCACCGTGCGGCAATGGCTCCAGCCGCTGTTCACCGCGATGGGCTGGGGGAACGTCCCGTGCCTCAAGGGCGAACCGGCGCTCGCCAGCTGCCAGCCGCCGCCGGGAGGGCGTCGATGAAAGCGTTCGTGGCACTCGTCCTCGCCTGCGTCCTCACCGCGGGCTGCTCGCTGCAGACGATCGGCGCTCCGCGCGGCGACGTGACGCTGCACGCCACGTTCGACGACGTGCAGAGCCTCGTCGCCGGGCACAGCGTCCAGGTCGCCGACATCCGCGTCGGCAGCGTCACCGGCATCCGGCTGGACGGCTACCGCGCCCGCGTCACCATGTCGCTGCGCAAGCGCGTCCCCGCCGGGACCACCGCGACGATCGCCAAGTCGTCCCTGCTCGGCGAGAACTACGTGCGGCTCAACCTCCCCGCCGGGCACCGCATGGACACCGGCCCCTTCCTGGCCGTCGGCGCCACGATCGGCGACACCAGCGTCCAGCCCGACCTGGAGCAGATCAGCGACAAGATCGGCCCGCTGCTCGCCGCGCTCGGCGGCCAGGACCTCGCCACCATCAGCGCGGAGTCCGCCACCGCGGTGGGCGGCAAGGGACCGCAGCTCAACACGCTCATCGCCCGCGCGAGCAAGGTCGGCGACCAGTACGCCGCCGCGAGCGCCGACCTCGGCCGCGCGCTCGACTCCCTCGGCCGGCTCGGGCGCTCGCTGGACGCGGGGGCGAAGAACCTCGAACCGCTGCCCGGGAACGTCCAGCTCGCCACCCAGCGGCTCCAGGCGGACAGGGACAACCTCAAGCGCACCGTCCAGGCGCTGCTCAAGCTCGCCACCTCCGTCAACGCCAAGGTGCAGCAGCGGCACGCGGCCCGGCTCGGCGCCCTGCTCAAGCAGGCCGACGAGCTGCTCGCCGCCGCCCTGCGCGGGCGCGAGGAGCTGAAGGCGCTCGCCGCGACGGTGCTGAAGTTCCTGAACGGCCCGTCGGTGTCATACAGCGGGCAGGCGCTCATGTTCATGTGGATCAAGGGCTTCCTGCCGCACCCCAACGCCGCCGTGACCACCGGGAAGAACAGGGCCGGCGCCGCCGCGACCAACGCCGCGGGCGGCATGGCCGCCAAGCGGACGAACCTCCAAGGACTGCTGGGGCCGCGCCCATGAGATTTCCCCGCGTCGCCGTCAACCTCGTCTTCTTCGCCGTGCTCGGCGTCGTCCTCGTGGTCTGGGCGGTCCGCAGCCTGATCCACGTCGACGCGTTCGAACGGCCCTACACCGTCACCGCCGACTTCGCGACCTCGCCCGGCCTGCACGGCGACCTGGAGGTCACCCACCTGGGCGTCCGCGTCGGCCAGGTCGGGGCCGTGCGGCTGCGCGGCGACCATGTCGCCGTCAGCCTGAAACTCGACCGGGACGCCCGGGTCCCGGCCGACGTCGGGGCGCGCGTCCTGCGCAAGTCCGCGATCGGCGAGCCGTACATCGAGCTGACCCCGGCGGCGTCCTCGCCCGCCGGGACCGAGAGCCTCGCCGCGGGCGACCACATCCCGATCAGCCGCACCGCCGGGACGACCGACTACAAGCAGCTGTTCGACGGCGTCAGCCGCACCCTCGACGCCATCGACCCGCGCGACACCCGGACGCTCGTCCACGAACTGTCCACCGGCCTGCGGGGACGCGGCGACGACCTGCACGACATGATCTCCGACGCGCACCAGCTGACCGGCACCCTCGCCACCGACGCCGGCACCCTGGACGCGCTGTCCGGCGAGCTCACCCGGCTCACCGCGACGCTCACCGCCCACCGGGGCGAGATCGCGTCCGGCGTCAACGACCTCGCGCTGCTCACCGCGTCGCTCCGGCAGTCGAGCCGCGACCTCGACACCGTCCTCGCCCAGGGGCCGGGCGCGATGAAGAACCTGCACGGGCTCCTCCAGGACGCGCGCCCCGGCCTGGACTGCCTGCTCACCGCCGCCGCGACGCCCACCGAGCCGCTGATGACCCCGGCCAACCAGCAGAAGATCAACCATGTGCTGCGGCTCGTCCCGACGCTGCGGGCGCTCGTCGCGGACGCCACCGCGGTCGACGCGAGCGGCCGGTACCTGCGGGTCACGCCCGTCATCACGCTGGCGGGCCCGGCCAGGGCGGCGACCGAGTACACGACCCCGGCGCCCAAGCCGCAGATCCCGAACATCACCCTGTGCGGGCCGAACGGCCCCGTGGACCAGAAGGCGGCCAAGGCCGCGGGCAAGATCAAGCCCACGCCCGGCACCGCCGCCCGGAAGCCCGGGGCCGAGAAGCCCGCCGGCACGTCGCCGGACGGCGATCTGCGTCCGGTGAAGGCCGACGAGGAACGCCCGGGTTCCCGCTGGCTGCCCCTGCTGCCCCCGGTGCTCGGCGGCCTCATCGTCGTCGCCGCCGTCCTCAACACGCTCCGCGCCGCTCTGCGCCGCCGTTCCCGATAGCCCCCTGGAGGCCCCCGTGAGCAAGACCGGCACCCGCACGAAGGACGCCGCCAAGGCCGAGGACGCCACCGACGAGCAGCCGGCCCCGGCCGGTGCCGAGCCCGAGGCGGTCGACAGCACGCCGGAGGCGGAAGACGTCAAGCCCGAGCCTGCCGACGCCGGGCCCGAGCCTGCCGACGCCGAGCCCGAGGCGGCCGGCGGTGAGCCGGAGGCGGCCGACGCCGAGGTGGTCGACGCCGAGGCGGACGGCGATGACGAGCCGGAAGCGGCCGGCCTGAAGGTGAAGGCGGCGGCGAAGGCGAAGGTCGAGAAGAGGGCCGCGCCCGAGCCCGCGGCCGGCCGGCGGGCGTGGCGGCGGGTACCGGTCAAGGGGTGGCTGGTCCGCGGGACGGTCGCGGTCGCGCTCGTCGGGTGCGTCGTCACGGCCGGGCTCCAGTGGCACCAGGCCGACCGGGCCGCGCAGCGCGACGACGAACGCGGGCAGGTCAGGGCCAGCGCCGCCGAGTTCGGGCAGGCGCTGCTCAGCTACGACCACACGAAGCTGCAGGACGCGCGGCACCACGTGCTCTCGCTGGCGTCCGACGACTTCGCCAAGACCTATGACGAGGCGTTCACCGGCGGGCTGGAGGGCGTCATCACCAAGCTGAAGGCGGACGCGACGGCGACCGTCCAGGCCGTCTACCTGGGGGAGATCGAGGAGGGGACGGCCAAGGCCGTCGTCGTCCTGGACTCCGAGGTCCACAGCACGGCGGGCACCCGCCGCGTGCTCGGCTCGTACCTGGACATGCGGCTCGTCCGGCGCGGCGGCGAGTGGAAGGTCACCGACGTCACCTCGATCGGCGCGGCGAACGAGAGCATGACCGACCCGCAGGGCAAGCAGCAGGAGGAGCCCAAGAACCCCTGACCCGGGTGAAGGCCGGCGAGGGCGGGCGCTAGCCGGTCGTGGGTCCGAAGAGCTTGCGGAGCGTGGCGTCGGCAGCGTCCTGCGGCGAGGTCTCCTTCGTCTCCGCCACGAGGCCGTACCAGTTCAGCGCGGCCCCGTCGGCGCCCAGCCGGAACGAGTAGCCCATCGGGATCGCGGCCAGCAGCCCGCCCGCCGCGACCAGCCGGCGCGTCCACCCGCGTCCCTCGACCCCGGCGGTGATGTGCGCCGTCCAGTCGCCGTCCGCCGTCGGAACCCTCCTGACCGCCAGGTCCGCGGTGCCCAGCGGGTTGCTCGCGGTCGCCGTCAGGGCCGCGTCCTCGCCGGTGCCCGCCCACCAGCGCCCAAGGTCCAGTTCGGCCTCGCAGTCGACCTGCGTGAATCCCTCCACCTCGCCGGTCAGCGCGGCCCGGGCGAGGGTGGGCCTGCGGGCGCTGTCGACCTCGACCCATCCCTTCTGGACGGCGTCCGGGCTGCTGAACTCGATGCGGTTCCGCCCGTCGAACTCCCACGCGGTGACGCTCACGTCGAGCGGGTCGACCTCGTCGTCCGGGCCCAGGAGGACGCGGTACCGAGAACCCGGCTCGGCGTGCTTCCCCTTGAGAAGCCGCACCTTGGAGTCCTTGTCGGATTTCTTGGCGAGCCGGTCCCGCTTCAGGGGCGACTCCGTGATTCCGCGATGCAGGGCGGCCACATATGCCTCGGCCCATTCCCGGGACATGGCGGGGAGTTCGACCCGGTGCTCGAATTCGAGCCTTTCCCGGATTCCGTGCTTCGCCGCGTCCGGCACCACGGCGTTCCATTGGGACGCGACGTCGGCGATGCCCTTCTCGAGGGCCGGCCTCAGACGACCGCGCATGACCGCGAGGCCCACCGCCGCCACCGGACGCAGCAGTGACCGCCCGCCGTACCGTGCCGCGATCCTGACGACCCAGCGTCCGCGCCTGTCCTTGCGCCGCGCCATTCGCACGCCGGCGCCCGCGAACGGATGGACGACCCGCAGCGAGAGCGGGGACGACGCCTTCGCCCCGGCCGGCGACCACCATTCCTCGGCCAGCAGTTCGCCCTCCCATTTCGCGCGCCGCAGCCCGCGGAACGGCTTCGGCCCCTGGTAGCCGCCGGTGACGCGCACCGTGTGGAGCCGCGTCCCCGCCATGCGCAGGACCACCTGGAGGTCGACGCTGTGGCCGCCGGATTCGACGGTGACGTCGATCCGCGACTCCCCGACCTTGTTCCACGCCGCGATGCCCACGTCGGCGACGCCTTCGCCCGTCTCGATCCGGTACCGGGCGCCGGGCGCGAGGTGCCGCCCCTCCACGAGCCGCACCGTGTCGAGGACCTCGTCCCCGAACTCGATGCCGCGCTCGCTGACGGGCACGTCGGCCGCCGCGTCCATCAGGGTGCGGACGGCCTCGTCCAGCAGCTCGCGGGGGAACGGCTCGAGCTCGACGTCCTTCGTGTACCGGGCCATGCCGTTCATGATCCATCAGGCTCGCGCCGGCTCCGATCACGAATCAGGCTCGATCGGCGGCGCCGGGACGCGGGAGGTGCCGCCCGCCGGTGTGTCCCGCCGCCTATTCGGTGGAAGTCGCCGCCGTTCACTGGCATGATCGTTCTGATCGATGACGAGGGGTGATATGTCGAGATATCACAGATTTGCCTCCGGGGTCGCCGCGCTGGCGACCGGCGGGGGTCTGCTGGTCGGAGCCGCCGCCGGTACGGCCGATGCCGCCGCGCTGGTGTTCCGCATCGAGGTGCCGAAGTCCCTCACCGTGGGCAAGGGCGAGTACAGCAAGTCCTGCGCCATGGACGTGTGGGCCTGGGGCACCGAGGGGTCCGGCGTCGCCTATTCGAAGGCGACCGTGATCGAACCCGACGGGGAGATCTGGCCCGTCTACAAGCGCGTCCTGCCGGGCCAGCAGGTCGGCTGGGGCGTGGGCTGCCCGTCCACCATCGACGACCTGGGCAAATGGCGGGTCCGCGTCGTCGCCTACGACAAGAGCGGAAAGGCGCTCGGCAGCCGCGAGAAGTACTGGTACGAGAAGTTCGACACCGCCGTCCAGAGCTTCAACGCCGCGCCCGAGCCGATCCGCAAGGGCCGGACCCTCACGCTCTCGGGGCGCCTCATCCGCGTGAACAACCTGGGCACCGGCTACACCTCGTACTCGGGCAAGACGATGCGGGTCTACTTCCGTCCCAAGGGCTCCACGACCTGGTCGTACATGGGCTCGACCAAGACCGCCGGCGACGGGCGTTTCCGCAAGGCGTTCACGGCCAAGCGGGACGGCACCTGGCGCGCCTACTTCCCCGGCACGAGCAACTTCGACAGGCAGAAGTCGCGCGACGACTACATCGACGTCCGCTGACGTGGAACCCCGCGGCGGTCCTGTCCGCCGCGGGGGCCGGGCTCCGGCGCGCGGGGGAGTTGCTAATCTCGGCAATTGCGAATGTTGCTACTCCGGTGATGGGTACCGGGAGGATGGTGCCGCGGATGGCCAGTGGGTGGGTGCGGTGAGCGCGCCTCTGTACCAGTTGAAGGCGGAGTTCTTCAAGACGCTGGGCCATCCGGCGCGGATCCGGGTGCTGGAGCTGCTGAGCGAGCGCGACCACGCGGTGGCCGAGATGCTGCCGGAGGTGGGGATCGAGCCGGCGCATCTGTCGCAGCAGCTGGCGGTGCTGCGCCGGGCCGGCCTCGTCGTCTCGCGCAAAGAAGGCGCGACGGTCATCTACTCGCTGACGAGCCCGCGTGTGGCGGAGCTGCTGGTGGTGGCGCGGGAGATCCTGACCGGGGTGCTGTCCGGGCAGGCGGAGCTGCTGGACGAGATGCGCGCGTCCGGGCGGACGCGCGGCGGCGGCTGACCGCCCGCGTCGGGTATGCGGCTCTTGCACCCCTTATGAGTTGCTAAAATCTGCAATTGCGCATGTCGATATCAAGCTTCGGGGACCCGCGTGAGAGATCTGTTCCGCAAGATCCGCAAGACCGGCCGCGTCGCGGAGGACGCTCCGGGAGCGCCCGAGCCGGCGCTCCCGGAGCGCGCCCGCGACCTCCGCGGATCGCTCCAGATCCGGCACGTGGACGCGGGCTCCTGCAACGGCTGCGAGGTGGAGATCGCCTCGGCGTTCGGGCCCGTGTACGACGTGGAGCGGTACGGCGTCCGGCAGGTCGCCTCGCCCCGGCACGCCGACGCGCTCCTTGTCACGGGGCCGGTCACGCGCAACATGGAGATGGCGCTCCGCCGCACGCATGAGGCCGTCCCCGAGCCCAAGGTCGTCATCGCGCTGGGCGACTGCGCCCGGAACTGCGGCGTGTTCGCGGACGCGTACGGGGTCGCGGGCGCGGTCGGGGACGTGGTCCCGGTGGACGTCGAGGTCCCGGGATGCCCGCCCGCGCCGGAGGCGGTCGTGGCGGCGCTGCGCGGACTGACCGGGCGATGACGCCGATCGCGTTCACGGCCGTCCTCGTCCTGAACCTCGCCGCCGCGGTCGCGGCGCTCGTCCTGCCGCGCGGGCCGCGGCGGGCCGTGGCCGGGGCGCTCACGGCGGCCGGGGGAGCGGCCGCCGTCGTCGCGGGGGCGGCGGCGATCGGGGGCGGTGAATGGAGCGTCCACCTGCCCGGCCTGCTGCCGCTCGCCGGCATCCGGCTGGCCCTGGACCCGCTCGGCGGCCTCTTCCTCGCCGTCACCGGGGCGGTCGCGGTGTGCGCCGCCGGTTACGGGATCGGCTACACCCGGCACGGCGGCCTGGACGGACGCGTCCCGCAGGCGATGGCGCCCGTCTTCCTGGCGGCGATGGCGCTCGTCCCGGCGGCGGCGAGCGTGAGCACGTTCCTGCTGGCGTGGGAGCTGATGGCGGTGGCGTCGCTGCTGCTGGTCGTGGCCGAGCACCGGCGCCGCGACGAGGTGCGGGCGGCCGGGCTCTGGTACGCGGTCATGACGCATCTCGGGCTGGTCGTCATCCTCGCCGGGCTGGCCGGGTTCGCGGCGGCGGCGCACGGCGAGTCGTTCGAGCGGCTCCGCGCGGCGGCGGACGGGCTTCCGGAGGCCGGGCGCGGCGCCGTCTTCCTGGCGGTGTTCATCGGGTTCGCGTCCAAGGCCGGGATCGCTCCGCTGCACGTGTGGCTGCCGCGCGCCCACCCGGAGGCGCCGAGCCACGTGTCGGCGCTGATGAGCGCGGCCATGGTGAACCTCGGCGTGTACGGGATCGTCCGGGTCGGCTTCGACCTGCTGGGCGGCGGGCCGGCCTGGTGGTGGCTGGTCGTCCTCGCGATGGGCGGCGCGTCCGCCCTCTACGGCATCCTCCAGGCGGCGGTGGCCGGCGACCTGAAGCGGCTGCTGGCCTATTCGACCTGCGAGAACATGGGCCTGGTGCTCATCGGGACCGGTGCGTCCGGGCTGTTCGCCTCGTCCGGCGAGCGCGCGCTGGCCGCGCTGGCGCTGACCGCCGCGCTGCTGCACGTCGTCAACCACGCGGGGTTCAAGACGCTGCTGTTCCTGGCGGCGGGATCGGTCCTGCACGCCACCGGCACCCGCGACCTGGACGCCCTCGGCGGCCTGCGGACGCGGATGCCGGTCACCACGGCGCTGTTCGGGACCGGTGCGCTGATGGCGTCGGCGCTCCCGCTCGGCAACGCCTTCGTCAGCGAGTGGCTGCTGCTGCAGAGCCTCGTCCACGCCCTCCCGTCGGGCGGGACGGCGACGGCGGTCACGATGCCGCTCGCCGTGGCCGTGGTGGCGCTGTCGGCGGGCCTCGCGATCGCGACGTTCGTGAAGGCGTTCGGCGTCGGCTTCCTGGCGCGGGCGCGCGGCCCGGCGGCGGAACGGGCGCGCGAGGCGCCGGCGGCGATGCTCGCCGGGATGGCCGCGGCCGCCGTGTCCTGCGTCGTCCTGGCGCTGTCGCCCGGGCTCGTCCTGCCGTCGGTGGCGCGGTCCGTGGCCGTCGCCGTGCCGGGGCCGGACGCCGTGACGGGCCCGGTGACCCTCCACCTCGCCGGCTCGGCCGGGACCGTGTCGCCGCTGCTCATCGCCGTGTTCCTGCTGGTCGCCGCGATCGGGCTGCTCGCGCTGGTGCGCGCGACCGCGACCCGCCGGGCGTCCCGCCGCCGGGCCCGGCTGTGGGACTGCGGCGCCGGCCTGATGACCGCGCGCATGGAGTACACCGCCACCTCGTTCGCCGAACCGCTGCAACGGGTCTTCGATGACGTGCTCGCCCCCGAGACCGACCTCGACGTCACCCCGCTGAAGGAGTCGGCCTACCTCGTGGACAGCGTGACGTACCGGACGCGGGTCGGCGACCGCGTCGAGCACCGGCTGTACCGTCCCGTCCTCACGGCCGCCGGACGGGTGGGCGAGGCGGCGCGCGGCCTGGCCAACGGCAGCGTGCACCGCTATGTCGGCTACGGCTTCTACGCCGTCACCGGCCTGCTGATCGCCCTGGCGGTGGTCCGGTGAGCGGGATCATCGGGACGGTCCTGCAGGTCGTCCTCGTGGCGGCCGGCGCGCCGCTGCTCGTCGGGCTGATGCGCCAGATCCGCGCCAGGGCGGAGGGACGGGCCGGCGCCGGCGTCCTGCAACCCTGGCGCGACCTGCGCAAGCTCATGCGCAAGGAGCCGATCACCCCGCACGGGACGGGCCCGCTGTTCCGGGCGGCGCCGCTCGTGCTCGCGGGCACGACGCTCGTGGCGGCCGCCGTGGTCCCGATCGTCACGACGGCGTCCCCGCTGGACGGCGCCGCCGACCTGTTCGCCGTGACCGCGCTGCTCGCGCTCGGCACGGTCGCGCTCGCGCTCGCCGGGCTCGACACCGGCACCGCGTTCGGCGGCATGGGCGCCAGCCGCGAGATGGTCGTGCTGGCGCTGGTGGAGCCCACCATCCTGCTGTCGACGTTCGCGCTGTCGGTGCGGGCCGGCTCCACGAACCTCGGCGCGATCGTCACCGCCACCCTCGACGACCCGCAGCGGGCCGTGTTCCCCGCGAGCCTGCTGGCCCTCGTCGCGCTCGTGGTCGTCGTCATCGCCGAGGCGGGACGCATGCCGGTGGACAACCCGTCCACCCACCTCGAACTCACGATGATCCACGAGGCGATGGTGCTGGAGTACGCGGGGCCCGACCTCGCGCTGGTCGAGTGGGCGTCGGCGATGCGGCTCACGGTCCTGCTCGGCCTGCTGTCCAGCCTGTTCGTCCCCTGGGGCATCGCCGGGGACTCCCTCGCGGCGCTGCCCGCCGGAGTCGCCGCCGCCGCGGCCAAGGTCGCGGTCGCCGGCGCCGCGCTCGCCGCCGCGGAGGTCTTCATGGCCAAGCTCCGCATGTTCCGGGTGCCGGAACTGCTCGCCGGCTCGTTCGTGCTGGCGCTGTTCGCCGTCGCCTCGTCCTTCTTCCTGGTGGCGCCGTGAACCACACCGCCTACGTCCAACTGCTAGACGTCGCGTGCGGCGCGTTCCTGCTCGCCGGCGTGCTGGTGCTGTGGCGCCGCGACCTCGCCGCGATCGTGCGGCTGTTCGCGCTGCAGGGCGCGGCGCTGGCGCTACTCATCGCCGTCCTCGGCGTCCACGAGGGGGACGCCGAGGTCGTCGCGCTGGCCGCCGGGATCGGGATGCTACGCGCGGTCGTCCTGCCGTGGCTGCTGCGCCGCGCCATGGCCGGGGGCGGGACGAGCCGGGAGACGCGGCCCCTGGTCAACGTGGCGGCCTCGCTCACCGTCGCGGCGCTGCTCGGCCTGCTCTCCTACGCGGTCACCCGCCCCGTCGTCCGGCTGGACCCGGCGCCCGCGACCCACGCCGTCCCGATCGCGCTGACCGTCGTGCTGATCGGCCTGTTCGTCCTCGTGACGCGGCGGCGCGCGCTGTCCCAGATCGTCGGGTTCCTGCTCATGGACAACGGCATCACCGCCGTGGCGTTCCTCACCACCTCCGGGGTGCCGCTCATCGTGGAACTCGGCGTCTCCCTCGACGTGCTGCTCGCGGTCCTGGTGCTCCAGGTGCTGACCGCGCGGATGCGCGCCGCGTTCGGCGACACCGACCTGGACGACCTGCGGGAGTTGCGCGACTGATGACCCTGCTGCTGATCGCCCCGATCGGGGCGCCGCTGCTGGCGGCCGCCGGCCACGCCGCGCTCGGCCGGCGGCGCGGGACGTCCTGGCTCGGCGCCGCGTCCGCCGCGGCGGTGCTCGCGGCGGGCGTCGCGCTGGCCGCCGCCGGGGGCGTGCGCACCGGGCTCGGCGGCCTGCTGCGCGCCGACGCGCTCAGCGCGTTCATGCTCATCGTGATCGGCGCGGTGGCGCTGCTCGCCATGCTCGCGAGCCCCGCCCACCTGGCCGCCGAGGAGGCCGCCGGGCGCGCCACCGCCCGCGACGCGCGCCGGTACGGGGTCCTCACCCAGGCGTTCGTCGCCGCGATGGCGCTCGCCGTCCTCGCCGCGAGCCTCGGCACGCTGTGGGTCGCGATCGAGGCGACCACGATCCTGACCGCGTTCCTCGTCGGGCACCGCCGCACCCGCAACGCCATCGAGGCCGCCTGGAAGTACGTCGTGATCTGCTCCGCCGGGATCGCGCTGGCGTTCCTCGGCGTCACGCTGCTGCACTTCGCCGCGCAGCACGCCCGCGTCCCGTCGTCCGGGTCCCTGGACTGGACGGAGCTCGCCGCCCACGCCGGGAGCCTCGACCCCGACGTCACCCGCATCGCCGTCGCGCTGCTCGTCCTCGGGTTCGGCGCCAAGGCGGGACTCGCGCCCCTGCACGCCTGGCTGCCGGACGCGCACGGCCAGGCCCCCGCCCCGGTGTCGGCGCTCATGTCCGGCGTCCTGCTGTCGGTCGCGTTCTACGCCGTGCTGCGGGTCAAGGTGATCGCGGACGCGGCGCTCGGCACCGGGTTCACCAGGGCGCTGCTGCTCACCGTCGCGCTGGCGTCGCTGGCGCTCGCGGCGGCCCTGCTGCTCGCCCAGCGCGACTACAAGCGGATGCTCGCCTACTCCAGCATCGAGCACATGGGCCTGCTCGCGCTCGGCGCCGCGATCGGGACGCGGGTCGCCATGGCCGCCGTGCTGCTGCACGTGCTCGGGCACGGGCTCGCCAAGTCGGTCGCGTTCCTCGCGTCCGGGCACGTCCACCAGGCCGTCGGCACGAGCCGGATCAGCGCCGTGCGGGGCCTCGCGGCGCGCTCGCCGGTGGTCGGCGGCGCGTTCGGCGCCGCCGTGCTCGCGCTGCTCGGCTTCCCGCCGTTCAGCCTGTTCGCCAGCGAACTCGCCCTGTTCCGCGCCGGGTTCGCCGCCGGCCTCGGCTGGGCCGTCGCCGCCGCGCTCGCCCTGCTGCTGGTCGTCACCGCCGCCCTCGCCGCCGGGACGGCCCGGATGCTGCTCGGCGGCCCGCACACCGGGCCCGGGGCCGCGACGTTCCCGTCCCGGCCGCCGCTCGGCGCGTCCGCCGCGCTGCTGCTCGGGCTCGCGGGGTGCGCCGCGCTCGGCGTCGGCCTCGGCCCCCTGCACGACCTTCTCATCGACGCCGCCGCCGTCCTCGGAGCGCACTGATGACCACGACCGTCCGCGACGTCGACGCCGCCCGCCTGCCCGAGCACGCCGCGGCGCTGCTGGACGACGGGCACCGCCTCGCCCTGGCCGCCGCCCACGACGACCCGGACGGCCTCCGCGTCGTCTACCTGTTCACCGCGGGCCGCCCGGACCGCCGCGCCGAACTGCACGTCCGCCTCGACCGGGACGACCCGGCCGTGCCGAGCCTCGCCGCGCTCAGCTTCCCCGCCGGGCGGTTCGAACGGGAGATGCACGACCTGTACGGGATCGTCCCGGCCGATCATCCGCTGCCGCGCCGGCTCGTCCGGCACCACCACTGGCCGCGCGGCTGGTACCCGATGCGCGCCGACGCCGGGCCGCCGCCCCCCTTCGGCGACCCCGAGGGCCCCTACCCGTTCGTCCAGGTCGAGGGGCCGGGCGTGTACGAGATCCCGGTCGGCCCGGTGCACGCGGGCATGATCGAACCGGGGCACTTCCGGTTCTCGGTCGTCGGGGAGAGCATCCTCAAGCTGAAGGCGCGGCTCTGGTTCGTCCACAAGGGCCTGGAGAAGCTGTTCCAGGGACGCGCGCCGGCCGACGCGCTGCCCCTCGCCGAACGCGTCAGCGGCGACACGACCGTCGGCCACACCCTGGCCTACTGCCTCGCCGTGGAGGACGCCGCCGGGTGCGTCGTGTCGCCCGGCGCCCAGCGCATGCGGGCCGTCCTCCTCGAACTCGAACGGCTCTACAACCACGTCACCGACCTCGGCGCGCTCTGCAACGACGTCGGCCACTCCGTCCTGAACGCCCAGTTCGGCCGCATCCGCGAGCAGCTCCTGCGGCTCAACGCCGACGTCACCGGCCACCGGCTGCTGCGCGGCGGCGTCCTGCTCGGCGGCGCCGTGCTGCGCACCCTGCCCGACCCGGCCGCCTTCAAGGCCATCGGAGCCGACGTCGCCGAACTCGTCGACCTGGCCCTCGGGCACACCGTCGTCGCAGACCGCTTCACCGGAACCGCGCCCCTCTCCGCCGACGCCGCCCGCGACCTCGGCGTCCTCGGGCCGGTCGCGCGGGCCAGCGGGCTGGACGCCGACGCCCGCCGCGACCACCCCTTCACCGACCTGCGCCCGGCCCTGGCCGTCCCCACCGCGACGACCGGCGACGTGCTGGCCCGCTTCCAGATCCGCGCCCGCGAGATCGCCGCGTCCATCGAGATCGTCCGCGACCTGACCTATGCGATGAACCCGGGCCTGGTCTCCGCCTGGCCGCCGACCGCCCGGACCGGACGGGCGTCCGGCACCGGCATCGTCGAGGGCTGGCGCGGCGCCGTCGTCCACCGCGTCGAACTCGCCCCGGACGGGACGCTGGCCCGCGCCAAGATCGTGGACCCGTCCTTCGTCAACTGGCCGGCCCTCCCGGTGGCCCTCACCGGCGCGATCGTCCCCGACTTTCCCCTGGTGAACAAGAGCTTCAACCTATCCTACGCCGGCAACGACCTCTGACGGCCCCCGTCAGTGGTGCCAGGGGAGGCGGACGGGCTCGGCGGGCGCGCGTCCGGCGAGGAGGTCGGTGAGCAGTTCCGCGAGCATGAGCGGATAGACCGGCTCCTCGGCGTGCGCCAGCTCGCCGAGCGTCCACCACCGGTGGGCGCCGACGTGCTCGCGCTCGATGGGCGTGAACCCCGCGGTGTCGATCTCGCCGGCGGCCGTGCGGTGGAGGAAGAAGTCGTCTCGGAACAGTCCCTCGGCCCAGCCGAGGTCGGCGTGGCCGGACGTCAGGGCGACCTGCGGGCCGAGGTCGCCGGGGGAGACGATCAGGCCGGTCTCCTCGCGCAGTTCGCGGGCCGCCGCCGCGCGCAGCGTCTCGCCCCGCTCGACGCCCCCGCCCGGAGTGATCCAGCAGTGGCCCGCCGCGGGCTCTCCGGCGACCCTCGGCCAGCGGAACAGCAGAACGCGGTCGGCGTCGTCCACCAGCAGGATGCGGGCGGTGCGCCGCCGGTAGCCCCCGGCGGGCACCGGCTCGTCGGAGAGGTCCGGGGGCGTGCTGGTCATGCGCCGAGTTCGGTGCTCAGCTTGGCCAGCTGCGCCTCGTAGATGCTCCGCAGCCCCTTCGGGGCGAAGGTCCGCTCGAAGAACCCCCCGATGCCGCTCGCTCCGTCCCAGGTCGTGGTGACCTGGACGCGCGCGCCGTCGGCGGCGGGGGAGACCGTCCAGGTGGTGACCATGGACGAGTTGGCGTCCCGCTCCACCAGCCGGTCGCCGCCGGGAACGCTCACGGAGAACAGGCAGTCGCGCACCCGCTTGCTGGTGGCCGCCAGCTTCCAGTGCACCACCGTGCCCTCGCCCTGACCGCCCTCCCGCACCTCGTACTCGCTGAAGTGCTCGGTCAGCATGCGGGAGCGCACCCCCGTGTAGTCGCCGAGGGCCGCGAGCACCTGGTCCGGTGTCGCCTTGAGCGTCGTCTCCGCGGTGGCCGTGACTTGTCCCATGCCGCTCATCCTTCCACCGCCCGGCACCAGGTTCCGGACGGGCCATGCCGTTGATCGAAAATCCCGCCGGGTTCGCCCCTACAATCGTCCGATCGGTACCCGGTTGGGAGGTCCGTCCGTGAGCGGTGAGAATCATCCGGAGTGGGTGATCGATCCCGAGATCCCCAGTGTGGCGCGGATGTACGACTACTACCTCGGCGGCAAGGACAACTACGCCGCCGACCGCGCGGCCGCCGACCAGGTCGTCGCGGCGATGCCGAACGTGCTGGAGTTCACCCGCGCCAACCGCCGGCTGCTGTCGCGCGCCGTGACGATGATGGCCGGGCACGGCGTCCGGCAGTTCATCGACATCGGCTCCGGGCTCCCGACGCAGGAGAACGTGCACGAGGTGGCCCAGCGCGCCGCCCCCGACTCCCGCGTCGTCTACGTCGACAACGACCCGATCGTCCTCACGCACGCCCGCGCGCTGCTGGCCGACAACCCGCTGACCACGGTCGTCCAGGCCGACTTACGGGAGCCGGAGGGCATCGTCGGCCACCCCGAGGTCAAGGCCCGCATCGACTTCGCCCAGCCGGTCGGCCTCCTGCTGCTGGCCATCCTGCACTTCGTCCCGGACGAGGCCGGCCCCGCCGCGATCGTCGCGAGGCTGCGCGCCTCCCTCGCCCCCGGCAGCTACCTGGCCATCACGCACGGCTACCGGGGCGCGATCACCCGCGACGTCGAGGACCAGGTCCGGTCCGCCTACGGCAGGACGGGCGCGGGCGACCTCATCCCGCGCGGCGTCGACGAGGTCATGGCGTTCTTCGAGGGCACCGAGCTGGTCGGGCCCGGCCTCGTCCAGGTGGCCGACTGGCGGCCGGACGCCGAGCCGCTCCAGTCCGACATGGCCCCGCCCGGCTTCCTCGCCGGCGTCGGGCGGGTGAAGTGATGCTGCCGCTGGAACTGCTGTTCAGCCGGGACTTCAGCGAGGACCCGTACGCCGCCTACGCGGAGCTGCGCGCGTCCGGGCCCGTCCACCCGATCGACTTCCCGCGCGGCGCCACCGCCTTCCTCGTGGTCGACCACGAGCACGGCCGCGCGGCGCTGAACGACCCGCGCCTGTCCAAGGACGTCGCGCACAGCGCCCTTCCGGTGAACGGCGAGCAGTTCTTCGGCGGCACGATGCTCGCCATGGACCCGCCCGACCACACGCGGCTGCGCGGCCTGATGGCCAAGGCGTTCACCGCCCGCCGGGTCGAGAGGCTGCGCCCCCGCGTCCAGGAGATCGCCGACACCCTCCTGGACGGGATCGCGGCGCGCGGCGAGGCCGACCTGATCGAGGACCTCGCCGTCCCGCTGCCGATCCAGGTCATCTGCGAGCTGCTCGGCGTCCCGGCGTCCGACCGGGCCCGGTTCCGCGAGTGGACGGCCGTGCTGACCGTGCCCGCCCTGACCGCCGAGGCCCGCGCCGCCCGCCGCCAGGCCGCCCGCGAGTTCAACGCCTACCTCATCGAGGTCATCGCCGAACGCCGCGCCGCACCCGCCGACGACCTGATCAGCGCCCTGATCACCGCCCGCGACGGCGACTCCGCCCTGACCGAGGCCGAACTGCTCGCCGCCATCGCCCTCCTCCTCATCGCCGGGCACGAGACCACGGTCAACCTCATCGGCAACGGCGTCCTCGCCCTCCTCCGGGCGCCCGACCAGCTCGCCCTCCTCCGCACGCGCCCCGACCTGCTGCCGTCCGCGATCGAGGAACTGCTGCGCTACGACGGACCGGTGGAACGCGCGACCCAGCGCATCGCCCTGGAGGACCTGGAGATCGCCGGAACCCCCGTCCCCCAGGGCTCCTGGGTGCACGTCTCCCTCGGCGCCGCCGACCGCGACCCGGCCGCCTTCGAGACCCCCGACCGCCTCGACGTGACCCGGGCGCCCAAACGCCACGTCGCCTTCGGCCACGGCCTGCACTTCTGCCTGGGCGCGCCCCTGGCCCGCCTGGAAGGCCAGATCGCCATCGGCGGCCTGCTCGACCGCTTCCCCGACCTGTCTCTGGCCGTCCCGCCCGAGGACCTGAGCCACCACCGCACCGGCTCCATCGTCCGCGGCCTGCGCTCCCTGCCCGTCCGCGTCTGACCGCCCACGGCCAAACGGCATTTTTACCGGTTCCCAAGGTGGCCGGCAGCACTTACCGGAAGGCGATCACGCGTTGGCATCTTGGGCTCGTAGGGCGCGGCGGCGGAGCGGCCTGCCGTTCCCGGCCGCCCCGCGTCCGGGTCAGTAGCGGTTGGTTGTGGCGTCTCGGTCTAGGTCTTTGTCGATTTCCTCGGCGGAGACGCCCGTGATGCCCATCTGGTCCTTGATGATCCGCCCGAGCGTGGGCAGCGTCCCGCGGTCGGGCCACGTCTCGGGCTCCCACAGCGACGAGCGCAGGAACGCCTTCGCGCAGTGCATGTACAGCTCCTCGACCTCGACGAGGAGCGCCAGCGGCGGCCGCTTCCCCCGGACGGCCAGGTCGTCGAAGAACGGGGCGTCCGACACGAGCGTCGCCCGGCCGTTGACCCGCAGCGTCTCGTTCATCCCCGGCACGAGGAACAGCAGCCCCACGTGCGGGTTGCGCAGCACGTTGCGGAAGCTGTCGACCCGGCGGTTGCCCGGTCGGTCGGCGATCGCCAGCCGGTGCTCGTCCAGGACGAGCACCGACCCGGCGGGGTCGCCCTTGGGGGAGACGTCGCACGTCCCGTCCGGGGCGGAGGTCGCCAGCAGCAGGAACGGCGAGTGCGCGATGAGCGTGCGCGCGTGCTCGTCGATGCGGCCGATGTCCTTGTCCCAGATGCCCTGCGGCGGCTCCTGGACGATCTCCCGGAGTTCGGCCTCGGTCCGCACCGTACGGATTTCAGAAGGATGCACCGTCCGAATATAAGGTAAGGCTAACTTACGTGCAGATCGCGGTCTTCCTCGCCATACGTCGTCCACATCGGGGTAGGGGCGGACAATGGAGGAACGCGCAGGGCTGCGCACCGTCGCCAGTGATCGACCCGCCGGCGAGACGGTCGACCGGCTCGAGTCGGCGATCAGCGAGGCGGGTTTCGGGATCTTCGCGCGGGTGGACCACGCGGCCGAGGCGGCCAAGGTCGGGATGCGGCTCCCGCCGACCGTCCTGGTGATGTTCGGCAACCCCCGGGTCGGTACCCATCTCATGCAGGACCGGCAGAGCACCGGCATCGACCTTCCCACGAAGGTCCTCGTCTGGGAGGACGAGGACGGCAGGGCTTGGCTCACCTACAACGACCCCGCCTGGATCGCGGAACGCCACGAACTGAGAACCGCGCACGAGGACACGGGCAAGGCCGTCGCGGGCATCGAGGCGAGCCTGACCGCGATAGTCCGCCAAGCGGGGGGCGGGTCGCCCTCCACGTGAGGCGAGCCGGGCGTCCGATTCCGTTCACATCCGTCTGAGCGCTTGTTCGGACGGGTGGAACGCACTTTCGATGTACGTGCTGATCTCTTCGGCGAGAGCCGGTGCGCGGGGTACCGGCCGGTCAGGATCTCGGGGTAGATGTGATCACGCGTAGCGGTGAATCGGGGGTCGGCGAGGATCTGGGCGGCCGGCGGAGGGCGGTGCTCTCCGTGGGGCTGCTGGGGCCGCTCGCCGTGTCGCTGGACGAACGTCCGGTCTCGTTGACGGCGGGCAGGCTGCGGGCCCTGCTGGCGATGCTGGCGCTGTCGTCCGGGCAGGCCGTGTCGGTGGAGCGGCTGGCGACGGCCGTGTGGGCGGCCGAGGAACTGCCGGGCAACGCCCGGCGCAGCGTGCAGACGTACATCGCCCGGCTGCGGAGCGCGCTCGGTGCGGACTCGATCGGTTCGAGGCCCGCCGGCTACGTGCTGCGGGCCGATCCCGAACACGTCGACGCCCTGCGGTTCGGCAGATTGCTGAGAGCCGCCTCCGCGGCGTCGGACGCCGCGCAGGAGCGGGCGCGGCTGGCGGAGGCGCTCGCCCTGTGGCGCGGCAGGCCGCTTGAGGGCGTGCCGTCCGGCCCGCTGGTGGAGTCGGAGACGCCCTGGCTGGTCGAAAGCTACCTGGCGGCGCTGGAGCGGCGCGTCGACCTGGACATCTCCGCCGGCCGCCATGGCGAGCTGGTCGTGGAACTGAGCGCGCTGACCGCGCGGTATCCATTGCGCGAGTCATTGTGGGCGCGGCTGCTGATCGTCCTGTGCCGCTCGGGCCGGCAGGCCGACGCGCTGGCGCGGTACGAGGCGGTCCGCGTCCGGATCGCCGACGAGATCGGCGCGGACCCCAATCCGACACTCCGCCGTATTCACGCCGATCTGCTGGCGAGGAGAACGCCGAGTCTTTAGCACGTTCCGCAAAATCTTGATCAAGACCGCCGCACTTCGCCACAATGAAGTCCATGGGTGAAGGGGACGACGGCGGCCGCTGGGCGGTGGCCCCGGCGGACGTCCCGGAGCCGGCGGACCCGAGCGGCCCGCGGCCCGCCGACATATGCCCCTACCAGGGCCTTGCCCCCTTCGAGGCCGAGAAGGCCGACCTGTTCTTCGGGCGGGCGTCGGCGACGGCGAACCTGCTGGAACGCCTCGCGCCGCGCCTGGCCGAGCGGGGGTCCGTCCTCCTGGTCTCGGGCGCCTCGGGCGTCGGGAAGTCGTCGCTCTTACGGGCGGGGCTGATGCCGGCGCTGGCGCGGGGAAAGCTTCCGGTCACCGGATCGCGGCATTGGCCGCGCCTGCTTCTCAGCCCGACATCGGCCCCGCTGCGGGCACTCGCCGAGAAATGGGCGGAATCATTCGGCGGAAGCGCTGAAACGGTCGAGCGGCGGCTGCGGGACGATCCTCGGGAACTGGCCGGAACGCTCGCGTCCGGCCGCTTCGTCCTGGTGGTCGACCAGTTCGAGGAACTGTTCACGCTGGTGGGCGACGAGCGGGAGCGCCAGGCGTTCGTGCGGGCGCTGCACGCGCTGGCCGGACGCCCCGGGGGCGCGGGCGTCGTCGTCGGCGTGCGGGCCGACTACTGGGACCGCTGCGCCGCCTACCCCCAGTTCGCCGAGGCCATCCAGGACGGCCAGGTCATCGTCGAGCCCATGACGGAGCCGGACCTCCGGCTCGCCATCACCGGCCCCGCGGACGCGGCGGGCCTGGAGATCGAGGCCGCCCTGGTCGAGACCATCCTGGCCGACCTGCGCGCGGACCGGCCCGCCGGCGGCGACCGCTACGAGGCCGGCGCCCTGCCGCTGCTCTCGCACGCGCTCCGCAACACCTGGGAGAGGCGCGAGGAC
This sequence comes from Actinomadura monticuli, assembly GCF_041463655.1. Taxonomy (NCBI): domain Bacteria; kingdom Bacillati; phylum Actinomycetota; class Actinomycetes; order Streptosporangiales; family Thermomonosporaceae; genus Actinomadura; species Actinomadura monticuli. Next base: position 279,627 of record NZ_JAXCEI010000002.1, on the reverse strand, counting down.
GGCCGGCTGACCGTCCGGGGGTACGAGGAGTCCGGCCGCGTCCAGGACTCGGTGCGCCGCACGGCCGACGAGATCCTGGAGCGCCTGCCCGCCGGCGACCGCAAGACCGTGCTCAAGCTCCTGCGCCGGATGACGGTCATCACCGCGGGCGGGCGGATGGCGCGCCGCAGGATCACGCTGGCCGAGGCCCACGCCGCGGCGTCGGCGCGCACGGCGCAGGACCGGGACCGCGTCGAGGCGCTGCTGTCCTCGTTCGCCGACCGGCGCCTGCTCACCCTGCACGAGGACGCCGTCGAGATCGCCCATGACGCGCTCCTGACGGCCTGGCCGGCGCTCCGGCAGTGGCTCGAACCCGACCTGACCGCGCAGTCGGTGTACGACCAGCTCGTCGAGGACGCCGCGGAGTGGGACGAGCACCACCGCGACGCCGCCTTCCTGTACCGGGGCGCCCGGCTGCTGGCCGTCGACGACGTCCGCCCCCGCTGGGACCGCGACCCCGACAGCTTCCCGCCGCCCGGCCCCACCGCGACGGGCTTCCTCGCGGCGTCGGCGCGGGCGGCGCGGCAGGCGGGCCGCCGCCGGCGCCTCGTCCAGGCCGGGCTCGCGACGCTGTCGGCGGTCGCCCTCGTCGCGGCCGGGCTCGCCGTCCACGCGGCGGGCGACGCGGACCGGCAGCGCCACGTCGCGGTGTCGCGCCAGCTCGCGGCGCAGAGCGAGGCCACCGGCGACGGGCCGCTGGCCTCGATGCTGGCCGTGGCGGCGTGGCGGATCGCGCCCACCGACGAGGCGCGCAACCGCCTGCTGGCCGCGGCCACCCGGCACGGCCGGGGCACCCTGGCCGGGCACGCCGGCGGCGTCACGGCACTGGCGTTCAGCCCCGGCGGCCCGGTCCTCGCGACGGGCGGCCACGACGGCGCCGTGCGGCTGTGGGACGCGGCGTCCCGGCGGCAGCTCGGCGCCCCGATCGCGCAGCCGGACGGCGACTGCTCGGGCGCGTCGTCCGTCAAGGGCATGGCCTTCGCGCCCGACGGCCGGACGCTGGCGACGGCGTGCCTCAGCACCGTCCGGTTCTGGGACGTGGCCACCCGCCGCGAGGTGGGCCCGCCCCTGGAACTCGACTCGGTCGTGTCGGCGCTGGCGTACAACCCGGACGGGAAGACCCTCGCGACCGGGGAGTTCAGCGGTCTCGTCCGGCAGTGGGACGCGGTCGCGCACCGCCCGCACGGGCCGCCCATGGGCCGCGCCGACGACGGCCCCGAGCGCTCGACCATGATCCACTCGCTGGTGTACGGCCGGGACGGCAGGACGCTCGTCACCGGGAGCGAGGACGAGACCGCGCAACTCTGGGACACCGTCGCGGCCCGCCGGCTCGGCGCCCCGTTCGAAGGGCACACCGCGCCGGTCATCGACGTCGCCGTCAGCCCGGACGGCGCCACCCTCGCGACCGTGAGCTGGGACAGGACCGCCCGGCTGTGGGACATCGCGACGCGCGAGCAGAAGGGCGTGCTCAAGGACCGCCGGGCCGGATTCGACTCGATCGCGTTCAGCCCGGACGGCACGCGGATCGCCACCGGCGGGAGCAGCGGCCGCACCGTCCTGTGGGACACGGCCGGCCGGCGGCAGGTGCTCGCGCTCGCCGACAACGTCGGCTCCGTCGACCACGTCGCGTTCAGCCCCGACGGGAAGCTGCTCGCGGCCGCCGGCGCGGACGGCGTCGTACGGCTGGCCGACCCGCGGACGCACCTGCAGATCGGGACCCCGATGCCCGCCCAGGCCACGGTCGCGCTGAGCCCGGACGGACGCACGCTGGCCGCCGGCGCGGCCGGCGCGAAGAATCCCGCGATCCGGCTGTGGGACGTCGCCACGCAGCGGCCGTCCGGCCCGCCGCTGGTCCCGCCGGGCGCGCACCGCCCGGTCGCGATGACCGCCTTCCTCCCGGACGGGCGGACGCTCCTCACGTCCGGCGCGGACGGCCTGCGGCTGTGGGACGTCGCCGCCGGCCGGGTGATCGCGCACGACGGGACGCTCGGCGGCGTGGCGGAGCTCAGCGCCGACGGCAGGTTCGTCGCCGTCCACGACGACAGGGCGATCGCGTTCTGGGACGTCGCGCGCCGCCGCGAGAGCGGGCCGCGCATCCGCGTTCCGGGGCACACCGACATCGTCACGGCGATGGCGTTCAGCCCGGACGGCGCAACGCTGGCGACCGCCGGCTTCGACGATCAGGTGCGGCTGTTCGACGTCGCCTCGCGCCGCCAGACCGGCGTCCTGCCGTTCAAGGCCGCCGGCGGGTTCGTCAACGACCTGGCGTTCAGCCCGGACGGCCGGACCCTCGCCCTCACCGCCGCCGACTCCACCGTCCGGCTGTGGGACGTGGCGCGCCGCCGCCCCGTCGGCCTCGCCCTCGTCATCGGGACGGACGCGATCAGCGCGCTCGCGTTCAGCCCGGACGGCAGGGTCATCGCGACCGGCTCCACCGACGACGAGGTGCGGCTGTGGGACCTGCGCGCCCACCGGCGGCTCGGCGAGCCGATGGCGGGTCACACCCGCGGCGTGACGGCGATCGCGTTCGGCCGGGCCGGGACGGTCGTCGCCACGGTGGCCGGCGACGGGACCGCGCGGCTGTGGGACGCCCGCACGCCCGCCGACCCGGTGGCGGCGGCGTGCGCCAACGCCGGCCGCCCCCTCACCCGCGACGAATGGGAGAACTACGTGCCGCAGGAGGATTACCGGCGGACGTGTCCGTGACACCGACCTTCGACGGGGAGCCCGAGCATGTTCCTGCGAGGTTTCCGGCGCCGGACGGGCCGTCCGGCGGCGGAACTGGCCGCGCTGTTCCGCTCGATCGTCACCGAGAGCCGCACCGTGCACCCGGTCGCCGCCGACTTCCTGGACCACTTCATGGACGGCGCCGGGGCGTCCCGCACGCTGTCGCGGCGCTGGCTGCGCTCGTTCCGGGCGATCCGGCGCGCCGAGCGCAAGAACCGGCGCCGGTTCGAACGGCAGCTCGCGCGGGCCGCCGCCGCGCTGGACGACGGAGCCTCCACCTGGCTGAACGACCACTGGGACGCGCGGATCAACGCGTTCATCGGCACGGAGCTGTTCTATGTCAGCAGGATGAGCCTGCTGCGCTCGCAGGGTTCGTTCGTCCTGACCCGGGACGGCCGGGAGGTGACGGTGTCGGGCACGGTGCGCCACCACTGGTTCGACCCCTATGACTGGGACCGCGGGCGCTGGGTGTACATCCCGCGGCACGGTTTCGTCCCCATCGCGGTCGGCCGGGAACTGGTCGAGGCCGACGAGGCGCGCAACTACCTGATGGAGGCGCGGCACGTCCAGACGCTGGAGGGCACCTGCACGGACGGCCGGTGGCCGCGGCGCGGCCGGGCGGCGTTCGCGTGGGCGCTGGTGGGGACGGACGGATGACCGGTGGCGACCGCGGTCCGCCCGACCCCGCCGGGGCCGCGAGCACGGCGGAGTTCGTGGGGGCGCTGGTCCGGCTCAGGCGGTGGGCCGGGGAGCCGTCCCTGAGCAGGCTCCGGACCCTCGGCGGCCGGACGGCGACCGCGGACGGGGCGACGATCGACGCGCTGCCGAAGAGCACGGTCTCGCACGTCCTGCGGCAGCCGGGCAAGCTGCCGCGCTGGGACTTCGTCAGGGCCTTCGTCACCGCCTGCCTCCGCTACTGCGACTACCCGGCCGAGTCGATCCCCCTCGAACTGGAACGCTGGCGGGCGGCCCGGACGGCCCTGACCGACGCCCCGGAACCCGCGGCGGCGGACGCGCTTGACGCGGCGAACACGGCGGACGCGCTTGACGCGGCGAACACGGTGGACGCGGTGGACGCGGTGGACGCGGCGGACGCGCCCGCTCCGGCCGCGACGCGGAGCGCGGCCGAGGACGTCTCCGGCGGCTCCGCCGAGCGCCCCGGCCGGGACCCGGCCGTCGAGCTGCTGGCACGCCGGGTGGTGCGGGAGGAGGACCGAGCGCGCAAGGGGATGCTCGGCGGCTACAGCATCGCGCCGGTGTCCTTCGGGACGGACGCCGGCGCCGGCGGCGAGGTCATGGGCGGCCTTCGCTCGATCGGCGGGTTCTTCGCCGGCCTCCGCTCGCGGCGGCTGCTGGTCGTGGGGGAGTCGGGCGCGGGCAAGACGGTCCTCGCCATCGAACTGGTGCTGCAACTGCTCGAACCGTTCCTGACCGGCGACGGGCGCCCTGACGAGCCGGCGATGGTGCCGGTGCGGCTGAACGCGGCCCGCTGGACGCTCGGCAGCCCGTTCGAGCCGTGGCTGGCCGAGCAGCTCCGGCGGGAGTACGGGCTCGCCGCCGGGGACGCGCTGCGCCTGGTGCGGGAGCGCCGCGTGCTGCCGGTGATGGACGGGCTGGACGAGCTGGACCCGGAGCCGTCCACGGGCCCGCCGCGCCGCGCGATCGGGCTGCTGACCGAGCTCAACCGCTACAGCGACCTGTCCGGACGGAGGCCCGGCCCGGTCGTGGTGACGTGCCGGGCCGACCGCCACGCCGAGCTGTTCGAGGCCCGGATCGGCCTGGAGGACGCCGTCCGCGTCCACCTGCACGACCTGACCGCCGGGGAGATCGCCGCGTACCTGCGGGCCCGCTGGCCGGACGGCCATCCGTGCGCCGCGCACCGGGACGGCATCGGCGCGGCGCTGTCCGGCCCGTCGGGGACCGCCGTGCGGATGGCGCTGGCCACGCCGTGGCGGCTGCTGCTGATCGCGACCGCGACGGAGTCGGGCGCCCGTCCGGACGAGCTGCTGGAAGCGGACACCGGCGCCGGCGCCGGCGCCGACCCGCGCGAGGCGGCGGACCGGATCGCCCGCAGGCTGCTCTCCATGTACGTCCCGGCGGCGACCCGGCTCACGCCGCGCGCCGCCCACGGCACCCCGTACGAGCCGGAACAGGTGCGGACCTGGCTCGTCCACCTGGCCGCGCACCTGCGCCGGCAGGCCGCCGCCGCGGACGGGGGGCCGCCCGGCCTGACCTCGAGCGACATCGTCCCGCACCTGCTGTGGCCGATCGGCGGCCTGCGCCGGGTCCGGGCGCTGCACTGCCTGGCCGGCCTGGTCCTCGCGGTCGTCGCCATGCTGGCGTTCTGGACGGGGTCGGCGGTCGACGGCGCGGGCGACCTCGGCGACGGGCTCGACCCCGGCGAGGCGCTGACGCTGGCGCTGATGGCGGGCTGGGTGGCCATCGCCACCGGCCTGTCGCTGTCGCCGTGGCCGGCCGCCGCCGGCGGGCGGGGCAGCGTTCCGCGCGGGCGGCGCCTGGCCGGCTGCCTGCTCGGCGTCCTGGCGGGCCTTCCGATCGGCGTCGCCGGCGGGCTGACCGGCCTCTGGCTGACCGGGGGACGGGTGTTCGGCCCCGGCTACGCCGTCGCCGCGGGGGCGGCCGGCGGCGCGGTGCTCGGCGCGGTCGTCGGGCTGACCGCCGCCGGACGGCGGGGGGCCGAGCACCTGACCGTGTCCGAGGCGGTGCGCGCCGGACCGGTCGCGCTGCTGGGCTTCGGCCTCTGCGGCGCGCTCACCGGGCTGCCGCCGCTGCGGCTCGCTCACGCCGGCCCGCTGCACCTGGCGCTGGGCGTCGCGGGCGCGTTCGCGCTGGCCGTCACGCTCGGCATCGGCTTCCGGATCACCGCGGGCGGCTGGAGCAAGGACGCGGAGCTGACCCACCCGCGCGAGGCCCTGCACCGCAACCCCGCCATCGGCACGGCCTTCGGCCTCACCGGGGGCGTCGCGGCCTTCCTGGTGTTCGCCATGAACCGGGGCATCGCCGGGTCGCTGGCGTGCGCGCTGGTCGGCGGCGTGGCGTTCGGCCTCTCCTTCGGCGCGATCGCCTGGGCCCGCGCCATGATCGGCCTGGCCGCCGCCGCGGCGCGCGGCCTGCTGCCGCTGCGGCTCTGGGTCTTCCTCGACTGGGCCTGCGAGGCCCGGCTGCTGCGCGTCAGCGGGGCGACCTACCAGTTCCGGCACCGCGAACTCCAGGATTTCCTGACCCCGCCCGAGTAGCCGCCCGGAATGGCGCCCGCCCGAAAGGCGTGAACATGTGGGAGCACGCCGTCTACCAGGGCCGGCACGCGGCGTGGCACAACTACACGAGGGTCCCCTATGTGGGCGCATACACCGTCGCCAGCTCGCGGGCGGCGCGGTGACGGCCGGCGCCGCCCAGGCGCGGCTGGCGTGCCCGACCGGCTTCGTCTGCTTCCAGGAGACGGCCGCGGGCGGACGGATCGTGCGGATCGCCGAGGGGCAGGGGGCCTACTTCGCGGGCGGCGCGCGGGTCTACGAGGCCACGAACAACACCGGCCTCACCTACTGCGTCACCAGCACGCCCTATGACTACGCGCTGCGGCCCGGCCAGCGGGTGGCGCGCGACCACACCGTCTACCGGGCCGCCCCGGGCACCGGCTGCCCCTTCTGACGCGGGCCACGCCACCACGGGGACGCCACCACGGGGACGCCACCACGGGGACGCCACCACGGGGACGCCACCACGGGGACGCCACCACGGGGACGCCATCACAGGGACGCAACGACTGGCAGGCGGGCAAGCGGGCGGCGGTGCCGGGTATCTCGACGTGAAAGAATGTCATTCCCGGCGCATCCGTCCCGCCGCGTCCCCGCGGCTTCGACAGAAAGGCCTGCCGCCATGGCGAACCGCGTCCCCAAGCCGCGGCTCCGGGCGCCGGTCCGCAAGGCGCTGATCATGGCCGCGGCCCTGAAGGTGTTCGCGGAGAAGGGCTACCACGGCACCTCGCTGGGGGAGATCGCGGCGGCGGCCGGGGTGGCGCGGACGGTGCTGTACGACCACTTCCCGTCCAAGCGGGTGCTGCTGCTGGCGGTCATGCAGGAGGAGAACGCGGCGCTGATCGAGCACGTGGGTGCCCGGATCGCCGGCGCCGGCTCCGCCGAGGACCGGATGCGCTCGACCATCGACGCCTACTTCAGCTTCGCCGAGAGCCGTCCCGAGGCCCGCCGCCTGCTGTTCGACCGCGCCGACGAGGACGACCCGGAGATCCGCGTCGTCCGGCAGGGCATCCGCGAGTCGCGCACGCACACGGTGACGGCCCTGCTGGCCGACGACATCCGCATGGTCGGGGTGGCGCCCGGCGAGCCGATCGCCGAGGCGATGGTCGAGCTGATCATCACGGGGCTGGACGGCGTGGCGCAGTGGTGGGAACGCTTCCCCGAGATGCCCAGGTCGGCGCTGGTGGAGGGCGCGATGCGGCTGCTGTGGACCGGCCTCGGGACGAAGGACGACTAGGTCACGCCACGCTGGTGTCGTGGTGGTCGTAGGGCGTGCCGGACACCCCCGACCGGGCGGCGAGCCGGGTCACCAGCGCGAGACCGGCCCGCTGCCATCCGTCCCCGTCGCGTGCCCGCCGCCGCATGCGTCGTTCGGTGAAGGGCAACCGGTCACCGGCCCTGCGCAGGAGGACGTTGAGGTGGACGAGGCGTTCGGCGATGCGCTGCCACGGCTGGAGCCGGACCGCCGCCAGCGGTGACGCCCCCAGCAGGGCGCGGACGAGGGATTCGCCGGTGAGGGCGGAGATCAGGCCGAGCACCGGGGCCGCCGCGTGGAGCTGGAGCCGGCGCCGCACCGGGCTGCGGCTGAGGACCCGCTCGCAGGCGGCGTTGACCGTGACGGCGGTCCAGTCGGTCGGGCCGCCGGCGGTGAGGATCATGTGGTGGGCCATCCGCAGGGCGTCGGTGGCGTCGCGCGGGATGAGCTCGTCGGCCACGCCCATCAGATGGGCGATGGAGGACCAGTACAGCATGACGTCGTCCAGGTCGGCCGGAGAGATCCGTCTTCCGTGGGCGTGGTCGAACAGCGGCGGCAGCAGCCCGAAGGTGACCGCGGCGCCCATGGTCATGGCGTTGGAGATGGGGTTGCCGTGCCGGGCGAAGTGCTCCTCGCCCCAGATGCGGCGGAGCGCGAGCCGCGCCTGCGCGTGCATCAGCCGCACCCGGACGATGCTCTTGAAGGCGGGGGAGCGGCGGTCGGCTCCGCCGGGGCGGGTGACGCCGTAGAACCAGGCGACCGTCTCCAGCTCGCGGCGGCGGAAGTCGGCGAGGAACCTGCGGGTCTGACCGGTCGCCGAGGAGACCTCCGCGCCGACGAACGTGCCCATGGCGTCGCTGAGCATCATCGTCGCCTTGCCGGCGAGGGACGAGTTGATCCACAGCCGGCGTCCGCGCTCCCACCTGCGGGCGTCGAACCACTCCGGCGGGTCGTCCAGCTGCCGGAAGAGGTCCACCAGCGCGGGCGGGGGATCGGCGACAGTGTCGATCCCACGGTCGAGCGCCCGGTCGAACATCGCGCGTCCGCGCGCCATCCCCGTCTTCTTGAAGGCCGCGACGACGGCGTCCATCAACTCGTCGCCCTGCCAGCGGTGGTCGTCGAAGAGCCGGGTCAGCGGTGTCCCCGCCGGCGTCGCCGCGACGGGGACCCAAGGGGAGAACTGCTCGATGTGGGGTTTGGTCAGCCAGAGGTCCGAGGGTCGCGCGCTCTCGGGTCCGGGCCGGAGTTCCATGCCCTCCCGGTAGTAGTAGTCGTAGGGATGCCGGTCAGCCAGGATGGACATGCGGTCTTCCAACCCCTACCTCGCCGAGCGGACGTCGCCGCGGTCGGCGGTCAGGGGCCTGGGGCGGACGGGCTCGTCCGGCGCCTCGTCGTGGAGGGCCTGCGTCTCGCTCCTGAGGATGCGGGCGGACTTGCCCAGCGAGCGGGCCAGCTGCGGGAGCTTGGCCGAGCCGAACAGGAGCAGGACGACGAGGAGGATGATGAGGATCTCGCTGGTGCCGAGGCCGGCCATGGGGTTCCTTTCGCCAGTGTCCGAGGGGTCAGGCGTGCTTCCGGGGCTCGGGGTGTTCGAGGTGGTAGTCGGCGGGGTCGAGGCGGCGGGTGAGGCGGCGGTAGCCGGTCATGGAGCCGGGCCAGTTGTTGGTGTTGCGGCGGTCGCCGTCGAGGTACCAGCTGTCGCAGCCGCCCTGGTTCCAGACGGAGGTGCTCAGCCGCCGCTGGGCGTGCTCGTCGAAGCGGTCGAGGACGTCGGCGCGGACGTCCAGGGAGGTGGCGCCCTTCGCGAGGAGCCGCGCGGCCTGGACGATGTAGGCGGCCTGGCTTTCGAGCATGTGGACGATGGAGCCGGACCCGACGTTGGTGTTGGGCCCGTACATGAGGAAGAAGTTGGGGAAGCCGTTGACGGCGAGGCCGAGGTAGGCGCGGGCCCCGTCCTTCCAGGCGGCGTTGAGCTCGGTGCCGTGCGAGCCGGTCACGCGCATGGGGGCGACGAAGTCCTGGGAGCGGAATCCGGTGGCCCAGATGATGGTGTCGAAGGTGTGGTGGTCCCCGTCGGCGGTGCGGGCGCCGTACGGGGTGATCTCGGCTATGGGGCTGTCGACGACGTGCACGTTGGGCCGGTTGAGGGCGCCGTAGTACTCGCTTGAGGTGAGGATGCGCTTGCAGCCGGGCTCGTAGCGGGGCGTCAGCCGGGCGCGGAGGCCGCGGTCGCGGACGGACAGGAGCGCGAACCGGCACATGGCGCGGATGTGCGCCGACAGCAGCCGGCGGCCGTGCGGGGAGACCAGGGCCGGGTTGAGCAGCAGCTCGAACCACAGGAAGATCCCCAGCCTGGACAGCCGCTGCGCGATCGGCGCCCGGCGGTTGAGGGCGTGCCGCCAGCGGGGGTAGACGCGGTCGGGTTTGCGGCTGATCCAGTGCACCTCGATCTGGAAGACCGTCAGGCGCTCCACGGTGGGCGCGATGAGCGGGACGAACTGGATGGCGCTCGCGCCGTTGCCGACGACGGCGACGCGCTTGCCCTCCAGGTCGTGGTCGTGGCGCCAGCGCGCGGAGTGGAACGCGGTCCCGGTGAAGCGGTCCTGGCCGGGCAGCGCCGGGACGGCCGGGTTGGACAGCTGCCCGCACGCGGCGACGAGCAGGTCGTACTCGGCCGTCCCGCCGTCGGCGGTGTGGACGCGCCACCGGCCGGTCGCGGGGTCGTAGTCGGCGTCGGTGACGTGGGTGCGGAGGCGGAGGTGCGGGGTCAGCCCGTACTTGGCGGCGCAGTGCCGGAGGTAGTCGAGGATCTCGGGCTGCTCGGCGAACCGGCGCGTCCAGTCGGGCTTGGGCTCGAAGGAGTAGGAGTACAGGTGGGACGGGGCGTCGCAGGCGGCGCCCGGATAGGTGTTGTCGCGCCAGACCCCGCCGGGCCCGTCGGCCTTCTCGTAGATGGTGAGGTCGGTGAAGCCGGCCTTCTTCAGGGCGATGGCCAGGCCGATCCCGCTGAACCCGCTTCCGACGATGGCGATCGAGACCGCCCGATCTCTCCCGTTACCGACATTCATGTCGGTTAGAGTGGCTGGTCCGGAGGGTGAACGTCAAGATGGCCGCGCCAGAAACCCCTCAGAGAAGCGAAATTCGGCGCAAAAAGGGTCTTGACGGCCCGCGCCCGGCGTCTCCATAGTGGGGTCCCACTCGCAACCGACATCAGTGTCGGTTAGCACCACCCCTCCAAGGAGTGCGCCGTGCAGGACGACAAGACTCCATCGCAGACCGGGCAGGGCGAGGCTGAGCAGGACGGGACCGCAAGGACGCCGGGCGGGGTCGGCCGCCGCCAGTTCGTGACGGGTGCGCTGACGGCGGCCGGTGCGGTCGCCGCGGCCGGGGCGCTGGGCCAGGGGACCGCCTCGGCCGCGACCCCGTCCGCGCGGCGCGCTCCGCGCACCGGCCGGGCCGCGGCGGGACGCCGCGTGGCGATCTTCGGCGGCGGGATGGGCGGCCTGTCCACCGCGCACGAGCTGGCCGAGCGCGGGTTCCAGGTCACCATCTACGAACGCAAGGCGTGGGGCGGCAAATGTCGCAGCATGCCCGTCCCCGACACCGCGGGCACGGGGCGGCGGGACCTCCCCGCCGAGCACGGGTTCCGGTTCTTCCCCGGCTTCTACCAGAACCTCCCCGACACCATGTCCCGCATCCCGCTGCCGGGCGGCGGCAACGCCGCCGGCAACCTCACCGCCGGGACCGAGGTCGCCGCGTTCTACAACGGCACCAAGCTGGTGCTGCCCGCCCGCGGCACCATCGAGGGCACCCTCAGCCCCGACTCGCTGCTGACGTTCCTCGCCACCGGGCTCAACGTGCTGGGCACCGTCCCCGCGTGGGAGGTCGGCTACTTCCTGCAGAAGATGATCGCGTTCGTCACCAGCGGTCCGCTGCGCAGGTACAAGCAGTGGGAGGACATGAGCTTCGCCCAGTTCGTCCACTCGGACAAGATGTCCAAGCAGTACCAGGAACTGCTGGTGCAGATGTTCACCGGCACCCTGGTCGCCGCCAAGCCCGACAAGGCCAACGCCCACACCATGGGCAAGATGGCCGAGGCGTGGGTCTACAGCACGCTCGGCCTGGGCGGCTACAAGGCCCCCGACCGGCTGCTCAACGCCCCGACCAACGAGGCGCTGATCGACCCCTGGATCACCTACCTCAAGTCGCTCGGCGTGGTGTTCCAGCCCGACGCCACCCTCACCGGCCTCACCGTCACCGACAGGAAGATCAGCGGGGCCCAGGTCACCGGAGCGAACGGCACCACCACCGTCGAGGCCGACCACTACGTGCTGGCCGTGCCGGTGGAGCGGGCGGTCCCGCTGCTCAACGACGACATCCTGGCCGTCGACCCGTCCCTGCGGTCGCTGCGCGAGCTGACGACCGACTGGATGAACGGGATCATGATCTACCTGCGCCAGCCGATCAACCTCGCCAAGGGCCACGTCGCCTACGCCGGGCAGCCGTGGGCGCTGACCTCCATCAGCCAGGCCCAGTTCTGGAAGAACAAGTTCGGCACCACGTACGGCAAGGGCGACGTCAACGAGTGCCTGTCGATCGACCTGTCCGCCTGGGACCAGCCCGGCATCCTGTACAACAAGGCCGCCCGCGACTGCACCCACGAGCAGATCTTCAAGGAGGTCGTCGCGCAGCTGCGCAAGGCGATCCCGTGGGGGCCGGTCGTCCTGAACGACGCCAACATCCACTCCTACTTCATCGACCCCGCCATCACCGGCAACGGCACCCCGCAGGTCGCCAACGACGAGCCGCTGCTCATCAACAAGCCCAGCTCGTGGAACCACCGGCCCGAGGCCACCACCGCCCTGCCGAACCTGTTCCTGGCCTCCGACTACGTCCGCGCCGACATCAACCTGGCGACCATGGAGGGCGCCAACGAGGCCGGCCGCAAGGCCGCGAACGCGATCCTGGACGCCTCCGGCGTCGGCGGCACCCCCGCCAAGCTGTTCGAGATGTACCTGCCCAAGGAGTTCCAGGGCTTCTACGACGACGATGACCGCCGGTTCAAGGCCGGCCAGGCCAACGCCTTCGACCTCTGGGACCCGGCCAAGCCCTGACCCTGACCCCACCCCAGAGCCGCCTCCCGCGGCCGGCCGGCCACGCGCCGACCGGCCGGCCGCGGGCGGCCGGAAGGCCGCACCATGCCCACCAGCCACGAAACCCTCGCCCGCTCCCGCACGAGTGGCGCGCCGCTCCGGCGACTGCGCCGGCTGGTCCCCGACATCGCGGCGGAGGCCGCGGACACCGCGCGCGCCCAGGTCCTCGCCTACGCCTGGGGGCGACCGGACGACCGCGACCTCCTCCGCGAGGCCGTCGCCGTCGCGCTCGCCGCCTTCCTCGGCTCGCCGGAACCGCCCTGCGAGCCCCCGGCACAGGCCCTCCGCGCCTTCCGGGAGCTGGGCGGCGCCGAGGCGGCGGGCGGCCGCGGCCCCGACGACCTGCGCGCGCTGCTGTCGGTCACCATCGGCGTCGTCGCCGAGCACCTCACCGAGGAGGCCGCCCGGCACGGCGTCGACCTCGGCCCCGGGCGCGGCGGCGCCCTGCTGCGGACCGGCCTGGCCTACAGCGACCGGCTCCGGCAGGCCGCCGCGGCCGGGCATTACGCGGTGGACGCGCGGGACGCCGGCGGCGCCGGCCGGGAACGGCGCCGCCTCGTCGAGCTGCTGCTGCGCGCGGCCCCCGACCCCGGCGAGCTCCGGGAGGCGGCCGCCCGCGCGGGCTGGCCGCTGCCCCGGACGGTCGCCGCGATCGCCGTGGGCGGCCGCCGCGGCCCCGCCGCCCCCTCCCGGTTCCTGCCCGCGGACGTGCTCAGCGGGCTGCACCTGGACGTCCCGTGCCTGATCTTCCCCGACCCGGGCGGCGCCGGCCGCCGCGCCGTGCTGGAGACGATGCTCGGCGACCACCCCGCCGTCGTCGGCCCCACCGTCGAGGTCACGCGCGCCGCGCTGTCGCTCCGGCTGGCGTGCCGGGGGCTGGACCTCCTCCCCTCCGACGTCCTGTCCGCGGGCGGCCCGGTGCACGTGCGGGAGCACATCCCGACGCTGCTGCTGGTCCAGAACCCGGAACTGACCCGCCGCCTCGCCGACCGCAAGCTCGCCCCGCTGCGGCGCCTCCGCCCGCTCCAGCAGGCCAGGCTCGTGGAGACGCTGCTGGCCTACTTCGAATGCGGGTTCAACGCCAACAGCGCCGCCGTCCGCCTGCACACGCACCCGCAGACCGTCCGCAACCGGATCCGCCGGCTGGAGCCGCTCTTCGGTCCCGACCTGTACGACCCCGCCAGCGCCCTCGACTACCTGATGGCACTGCACAGCTGGCGACTGGACGCCGCCGCGGGCGACGGCGCCAAGACCGTCCCCCGCCGAACCAAGAGAACGGCATGACGCATGGAACTGACGTACCACGCAGGTGCTGCACGTCCAGCCCGTCGTCTAGCCGGGGAGCGGCAGGGACGGACGCAGATGCTCCTCAAGGCCGAGGTCCCTGATCGTGTCCCCGCGCGCGAGCCGCAGCTGCGTGGCGAACAGGTCCAGCCCGGCCAGCCGCTCGGTGACGGAGTGCCCGCTGTGCAGGTGCGGGTCGACGCGCGTCAGGAAGAACCGCCTGGTGGGGGTCAGCAGGAAGGTCATGGTGCTCACACCGCGATAGGGCATCGCGCCGGCCAGCCGCATGGCGGCGTCGAGCAGCAGGAAGCGCGTGGGGGCGGGCAGGCCGGCGGCGGGCGCCTGCCATCGGGGCGCATCCGAACCGCGCCGGAGGGGCTGCCGCTCCCAGAGATGGGCGACCAGCCGTCCGTCGCCCACCGTCTGGACCTCGACCCGCGCGGTGCGCTCCACGAACTCCTCGACGTACACGTCCCGGACCGTCCCGGACGCCGCCCATCGTGCGCGGAGGCGGCGCAGACCGGCCGGGTCCTCGACGACGCACGCCCCCGTCCTGCCGGGTGGGGACGCCGGACGCAGCAGGACGGCCTGCCCCCGCAGCGAGGCCAGGAACGCCTCGGCCTCCTCCCACGAGACGGGGTCCGCCGGCCCCGGCGGGACGGGGACGCCGACCGCGCCGGCCAGGGCGCGCATCCGCCCGCGATCGGTGATGGTCTCCAGGACGTCCGGCGGCGGGCCGATCAGCGTCAGGTCGGCCCGGGCGCAGCGGCGGGCGAACCGGGCGTCCAGGCTGAGCGCTCCGCGCCCCGGATGGACGAGGCCGGCGTCCGCCCGCGCCGCCGCCTCCAGGACGAGGCCGGCGTCGGGGCACGCGCCGTGGGGAGTACGTTCGTCGAGCATTTCGCGCAGCGCGAGCGACCGCCAACCCAGCTCGGCGGCGGCCCGGGCGATGCGGACGGCGGTCTCGCCCTCGTCGGCGATCAGCAGCGTCCGGCCCATGGCGATTCTCCTTAACAAGCGTTCCCGCCGGGAGTTGCGGGTCGTTCTCTGTCAAGGCTGGTGTTCGGCCCGTCCGTCACTCGGTCCGGTGGGGACGGTAGCGTTCGCCGCGCGTCTTCGCCCCGATGACGCGCATCGAGGTCAGCAGCGTCCGCTGGTTGACGCGCCGCGGCAGGGGGCGGGTCATGATGCGGATCCGGGTCGCCATCCGGTCGAATCCGCGCTGTTCCGCGGCGCTCCACTCGATGCCGAGCCGTTCCCTCACCGGCGCGGGGAGGCACCCGATCGCGATGCGGGTGCCCAGCCGCCGCAGGACCGGACGTCCCATCCGGATGGCGAACGACGGCACGAACGGCACCGCCCCGATGCCGTCCGTCCGCGCGATCTCGATGCACCGCGCGGCGGGCGGGGTCATCTCCAGGCGTTCGGCGCAGAAGGTGTCGAAGGCGTCCTGGAAGGAGCGGTAGTCGGGCGGCACCGGCCGCATCGACACGCCGTACCGCTCGTACCAGGTGACGGTCTCGGCGTAGAGGCGCTCCCGGTCGGCCGGTGTCAGCGCGCGCGCCGGGAAGAACAGTTCGGCGGTGCGGAACATGTGCCAGGTGAAGGTGGCGTGCGCCCACCAGAACGTCTCGGGGTCGAGGGCGTGGAATCTGCGGCCCGCGGAGTCCACCCCTTTGATGTCCAGGTGCAGATCGCGGATGCGGCGGCCGCGCTCGGCGCCGTCCGGCTCGAAGATGGTGGCCCAGATCTGCGGGACCGAGCGCCAGATCCGGCCGAACGGGTCGTCGAAGAAACCCGATTCCTCCGCGACGGCGGTGCCCAGCGGCGGATACATCAGCTGCAGCAGCCCGGTGGCGCCGCCCGGGATGGCCGCGCGCAGGTCTCCGGCGACCCTCCAGAGCACCGACTCCGGACCGAGCGCCGCGTTCCCGGCCGGCGGGACGGCGGACGTACGCGTTTCAGGTGTCGTCATCCGGACCCTCCTCTTCAGCGATGCAACAATGACACGAGAATGTCGCAAGTGTCCAGAGACGGATTCCGGGTGGGCATAATTGGGCCCGTGAGCGTCCCGACCCCGCCTCCAGGTTTCGTCGAGCGCCTTCCGCCCCCACCGGGCGAGCAGCTGCGGCCGTTCCTGGAGGCCACCGCGATCTGCCTTGCCCGGCACGGCCTGTCCCGCTGCTCGATGAGCGACATCGCCCGCGAGATGGGCGTCTCGCGCAGCACCGTCTACCGGCAGCTCGGCTCCGTCGAGAGCGCCGCGTGGATGCTGCTGTCGCGCGACCTGCACGCCTTCTACGACACGCTGCCGGACCTGTTCGCCGGCGCGCACGGACCCGAGGTGATCATCCGCCCGCTCAGCGCGCTGCTCCGCCAGGCATGGGCCAACCCGGTGCTGGCCAAGGTGCTGCGGGACGAGCCCGACTTCGTCGGCCGCGCGCTCATCTCGCACGTCGGGCCCATGCTCGAGCAGGGCGCGCACATGATGGCGCCGCTCTACCAGGATCTGATGGACGGCGGCGGCATCCGCCGCCAGGACCCCGTCGCGCTGGCGCACTGGATCCTGCGCGTCTTCATGATGCTCACCATCGCCCCGCCCCCGACCGACGTGGACCGGCTCCTGGACGAGATGCTGCTCCCCGTCCTTGCCCCTTGACCCCCCCGACAGCCCCCTGACAGCCCCCTGGGTTGCCGCAATCGGCCAAGTGACACGAGGGCGGTCGCACGACCGCGACGGCCAGGCAGGACACCCCGCGGACGCCGTGGCCGACATCGACCGGAACGGCGCCCAGGCCCTGACCGTCGGCGCCGGCCGGGTCCATGCGGCACCGTCCGGCGGCGCGCGCCGCCGGACGGTCCGCTCGGTCAGGGATCGGGAGGCGTGTGGATGGCGTCCTTCAGGGTCAGGCGTTTCACGTTCAGTTTCCGGTAGACCTTCGTCAGGTGCTGCTCCACCGTGCTCACGGTGATGTAGAGCTTTGCGGCGATCTCCCGGTTGGTGTAGCCGGCCGCGGCGAGTTCGGCGACGCGCCGTTCGGCGTCGCTCAACCTGTGGAGGGCGTCGCCGTCCTCCTCGCCGTCGCGGACGGACGGGAGGTCGGGGAGACCGCATTGCCGCGCCAGGACGTCGGCCCTGCGCGCGAGCTGCCGTCCGCGGTCGGGGTCGCCGAGGCGGTGGTGGACGTCGGCCAGGTCGGCGAGGGCGCGCAGGAGTTCGAGCCGGTCGCCGCAGCCGTCGAGGAGCCGCACCGCCTCGTCGAGGAGGGCCGGACGGTCGCGCGGGTCGTGGGTCGCGGCCTTCACGCGCAGCGTCATGCCGCGGATCCTGGCGTGGGCCGGGTTGGCGAGGGCCAGCGCCTCGTCCACGAGCCTTCTGGCGCCCGCCGGGTCGCCCAGCGCGATGAGGGCCTGGGCGGCGCCGGCGCGCCACGGTTCGACGCCCGAGCCCGGGGGCGCCGGTACCGCGCCGCAGGCGCGGAAGTCGTCCAGGGCCGCGCGGAACCGCTTCGCCGCGAGGTGGTGCTGGGCGCGGGCGTAGAGGTAGTGCTGGCCCATCGGGGTCCGGAACATGGCCTCGGGCACCGCGACGTCGAGGAGTTCCCCGGCCTCCCGTTGCCGGCCCCTGAAGGTCCTGGCCAGGATCACGCACGAGAGCGGGATGCCGATGACGACGCCCCAGCCCTCCGCGGGGATCAGGTCCAGCGCGGCCCCGGCCCGCTCCTCGGCCGCCGGGAGCTCGCCCTGCCGGAGGTGGAGCAGCGCGCGCAGCGCGGTGAAGAACGCGAGCCAGGTCGGGCTGCGCCGGGCCGCCGCCTCGTCGAGCAGGGAGTCGCACCAGGCCGCCGCCCGCGCCGCCGGAGCGCCGTAGGTGAGCGTTCCCAGCGCGATCCCCAGCGGGACGAACGTCCGCTGGTTCAGGCGGGAGCGTTCCAATAGCCGCTCGGCCGAGACCAGCGCGTCGGTGACGGCGCCGTGGGCCAGGTTGGTCACGAGGGCGGCGGCCGCGTCCTGCCCGATGCCGCCCCAGGCCGGCTCGGACCCGTCCGGCGCCCCGACGCCGGACGGCTCGGGCTCCACCACCGACAGCTCGGGGTACAGGTAGGACGGCCAGAGCCGCGGGGGGATGACGTCCGCGTCGGCGGGCCGCCCGCCGTCCGGCCCGCGGGGATCGCCGCGGGCGCTCGCGTCGAGCATCCGCAGCGCCTCGGGCACGCGTCCCTGCCAGAGCAGGAAGGTGAGGGGGGCGATGGCGTAACGCCCGTCCAGCAGGTCCTCACGGAGGGCCAGCCGCAGCTCCGGCAGCCGCCGCCGGACCATGGTGGGGTCGATCCGCCATTCGGCGTCGGCGAGCACGGCCGCGATCGCCGCCCGCCGGCGCTCGTCGCCGCACATCTGGTGCGCCGCCCGCAGGAAGCGGATGCCCGTCTCCAGGTCGTCGCAGGTCAGCGCCTGGACGGCGGCCTCCTGCAGGACGGGGACGGCCCAGGGCGCGTCCTCGCCGTGGTTGCCCGCGACGATGTGCTCGGCCACCTCCGCCGCCGGGACGCCCTCGGCGCGCAGCAGCCGGGCCGCCCGCAGGTGCAGGGTCGCGCGCTCCCCGGCGGGCAGGTAGCCGGCGATCGCGGCCCGCGCCGCGCCGTGCCGGAAGCGTCCGCCGTCCAGCAGGTGCGCCGACGTCAGCGTGGCGACGGCGCGGGCGGCCGACTCCTCGTCGATGCCGAGCAGCGCGCCGAGCAGCTTCGGCGGGAGCGGCTTGCCGAGGACGGCGACCGCCCCGGCGACCTCCGGGACGGGGAACTCGTGGCGCAGGAGGAAGGAGGCGACCGCCCGCCCGAACGCGTCGCCCATGACGCCCTCGGGGGTGCTGGGCTCGGGCCCGGCGAAGTAGTCGTCGACGAGGGCGCGCACGAGCGCCGGGTTGCCGGCGGTCGCCTCGTGGAAGGTGCGCGCCAGACTCCGCGCGGACTTCGCGTCCAGGCGGCGGCCGAGCATCGCGGCCACGCCGTCGGGGGAGAGGGGGCCGAGCTCGATGAGCCGGGAGTGGGGCTCGTGCTGGAACTCGGCGAGCAGCCGGGCGCCGGCCAGGTGCGGGTGGTGCCGCGCGGTGAGCAGCGTGAGCAGGCGGGCGGACCGCAGGCGCCGGACCAGGTACAGCAGGCAGCGCAGCGACGTCCCGTCGGCGTGGTGGACGTCGTCGACGCCGATCACGACCGGCCTGTCCTCGGTCAGTTCCCGGAACACGGTCCAGAGCCCCCGGAAGCGGACGAGGAGGGGCAGGTCGTGGACGTTCAGCAGCCGCGTCGCGCGCTCGGCCGCGGCCTCGGGGACGTGCGGGCCGCGCAGGAGCTGCTCGACCACGCCCCAGGGCAGGCCGGTCTCCAGGGCCGAGGCGACGGCGTGCAGGAAGACGGCTCCGGAGTCGGCGGCCGCCTTCTCGACGGAGCCCAGCAGGGTGCTCTTGCCGGTGCCGACGTCCCCGCTGATGATCGCGACCGCGCTCCGCGCCCGCAGGGAGTCGGCGAGGAGTTCTTCCAGGACGGCGGATTCGTACCGTTGCACCAGGCTCACGAACTCCCTTTGCGGTGATCATTCTTCCGATGGCGGGGTCGGTTTCATGTGATTCGCATCACATGAACTGATCCGTGGGGCGCTCGTACCCACCGGAATCTAGCGAGACGTCCGCCGGTGGGCAACGGAAGGCGCGTGACCGGACGATTCCGGACGGTCGCGAAATGTGGAATGAGCTGCCGTTCCGGCCGCCCCCGACACGGTTATACACATCTATACTTAGGGTTAGAAAGGATGCTCGGCCGAATATGGCTGCCAGCGGCCCGAGTGGGCGGCAAATGCGGTGAATACTTGCGCGCCGGAAGTGCCGCGCCGGGTCCTATCACCGGTCCGCCGATGTCTCCGGCCCCCGAACCGGGGTGCCTAGGGGTGGGCTTCACAGGGGCAAGGGCCGAGCCCCCTGATTCGACGGCACCGCGGATAGGGGTCCCGATTACGGGTACCGATCGCCCTTCTCTCGACACACCATCGGGACGTACGCGGTCCTGGCGGCGGAGCCGTGCCCGACGGCGGGTCCGCCTTGAGGAGGAGATCGTGAGATATGAGGTCCTGGGGCCGGTCCGTCTCGTCGACGGCGCCGACCGCTCCGCCATCAGCGCACGCAAGATCGAGACCGTGCTGACCGTGCTGCTGATCCGGTCCGACCAGGTGGTGCCGCTCGACCAGCTCATCACCGAGATCTGGGACGAGGCGCCGCCCCGCCGCGCGATGGCCGGGTTGCACGTCTACATCTCGCAGGTCCGCAAGTTCCTCGACCGGCCCGGCCGGACCGGCAGCCCGGTCGTGACGCGGGCGCCCGGGTACCTGCTGCGCAAGGGCGACGACGAGATCGACTTCCACCAGTTCCGCGCGGCGGTGGACCGGGGGCGCCGGCTGATGCGCGAGCGGCGGCACGAGGAGGCGGCGGCGTGCCTGGAGGCCGCCCTCGGGCTGTGGCGGGGGCCCGTGCTCGGCGACCAGCGCGGCGGCCCGATCATCGAGGGCTTCGTGACCTGGATGACCGAGTCGAGGCTGGAGTGCCTGGAGATCCTCGCCGAGGCCTACCTGCGGCTCGGCCGGCACCGCGAGGTGATCGGCCGGCTGTACTCGCTGGTCACCGAGAATCCGCTGCGGGAGGTCTACTACCGCCAGCTGATGCTGGCCCTCTACCGGTCCGAGCGGCAGGCGGACGCGCTGGAGGTGTACCGGTCCGCGCGCCAGACGCTGCGGGACGAACTGGGCCTGGAGCCGTGCCGGGCGCTGCGCGACCTGCAGCGGGCGATCCTGACGGCCGACGAGCGGCTGGACCTCCGTGCCGCCTCCTAGGATTCGCCCCGGCCCGGGACCCGCTCGGTACCGGGCGCCTCCGCCCGCCCCAATTCGGTCATGCCTCGGCTCGGATTAGGGTCCGAGGCCCCGCCGGATTTTGTCTGTCCAGGCATTTTTAACCTCCCTTTACTTGTCATGTCGTGACAGTGCGGCCGTGCCATGCGGAATTCAATCGATTCAACTCCGGCGGGCCGCTCTCAGTGGAATTAGCGATCCCGCAGGTCGGGTACCAGTTCTCACTTCGGGCATCGCCTGCCGGCGCGGTGCCCGTTGTCAGGCCGAAGTTCCCGGTGCGAGTATTCGATGTGTTCCGAAGCCGTCTCGATCCGTCGCGCGGGCACCGCCGATGTTGCGGGAAGTCCGCAAGGTGGAGACGCTCTGTCCAGGGGTCGCTGGTGAATTTGATCGAAAGGGAAGGCGAACTCCGCGCGGTGAAAAGCCTGCGCGCGGCGTTCGCGCAGGCAGGCGGCAAAGTCGTGGTGATCAGCGGCGGCGTGGCGACCGGAAAGAGCACCCTGCTGCGCGCCGTCGGGGACGCGGTGAGCGAGTCCGGCGCCCTCTTCCTCGGCGCCGTCGCGTCGCGCGTCGAGCGCACCCTGCCCCTGGGCGTCCTGGAGCAGATCTTTCGCAGCCCCGACCTGCCCGCCGGCAGCGCGGAGCGGGCGACGCGCTGGCTGGCGGCCGGCGCGCCCGCGGCACCCGCGGGGGAGGCCGTGCCGCGCGGTGCCGGGAACGTTCCCCCGCCCGTCCTGCGCGGGCTCTGGGAGGTCATGAGCGAACTCGTCGAGCGGCGCCCGGTCGTGATCGGCGTCGACGACGTGCAGTACGCCGACGCCCCCTCGCTGCAATGCCTGCTGTACCTGCTGCGCCGGCTGCGCTCGGCGCGGCTCCACGTGGTCTTCGGGGAGTGCTCCCACCCGAAGGCCGCGAGCGCGCTGCTCCAGAGCGAATTCCTCCGCGAGCCGTTCTTCCGGCGGATCCGGCTGCAGCCCCTGTCGGCGGCCGGCGTCGCGCGGATGCTCGCCGCGCAGCTGGACGAACGGGCGGCGCAGGACCTGGCGCCCGCGTTCCACGAGGCGAGCGCGGGGTACCCGCCGCTCGTCCAGGCGCTGATCGACGACCACCGGACCGGCCCGCCGGCCGCCGGCGGCGCGTTCGCCCGCGCCGTCCTCCGCTTCCTGCACCGGTACGAGCCGCCGATCATGGAGGTGGCGCGGGAGCTGGCGGTCCTGGACCGGCCGGCCTCGGTGCCGCTGCTCGGCCGGCTGCTCGACCTGGACGCCGCGTCGACGCTGCAGGCGCTCAACACGCTGACCATCGCCGAGGTGGTGGTGAACGGCCGCTTTCGGCACCGGGCCTTCCAGACCGCCATCCTCGACGGGACCCCGCCGTCCGCGCTCCGCACCGCGCACGGCCGCATCGCCGACCTGCTGCACGACGAGGGGGCCCCGGCCGAGGAGGTGGCGGCCCACATCGTCGTCTCGGACCGCGTCGAGGCGCCCTGGGTCGTGCCGATCCTCCGGGAGGCGGCCGACCACGCCCTGACCCGCGACGAGGTCGGCGCCGGCATCCGGTACCTGCGGGCCGCCCACCAGGCGTGCGACGAGGACCAGCGCCGGGTGGTGGCGGCCAGGCTCGTGAACGCGGAGTGGCGCGTCGATCCGGCGATGGTCCTGCGGCGCCTGCACGAGTTCGACCGCGCCGCGCCCGGCGACCCGGCGGACGTCCCGGCCGTGGGCACGGACCTGCCGGCGTCCACGACCTACCTGCTCTGGCACGGACGCGTGGCCGAGGCGCTGCGCGTCGCCGGCGGCCTGCCGGGGCCCGGAGACGGGGCGGACGCCCTCGCGGACCTGGCCACGTCGCGGCTGTGGGGCGCCTACCTCTACCCGCAGCTCTTCAAGCCGGACGCGGCCCACCGGTACGGGGCCGCCGGCGGCGAGCCGGCGTCGGCGGTGCTGAACCCCGAGCTGGAGGGCGCCGACCTGCTGGCGGCCGACCTGGCGCTCGGCGGCCGGCGGCGGGCGCCGGCGGCGGCCGAGAGCATCCTGCAGCGGTCCCGCCTGAACCACCGGACGCTCGTGCCGCTCACGGCGGCGCTGGCCGTCCTCACCTACAACGACAGGCTGGGCACGGCGTGCACCTGGTGCGAGGGCCTGGTGGCCGAGGCCGCCACGCGCCGCAGCCCGACCTGGCACGCGCTGTTCGCGGCCCAGCTCGCGCTGATCCACGTCCGGCGGGGGAACCTGCGCGCGGCCGGGACGCACGCCGAGGCGGCGCTGCGGCTGATCTCCCCGGAGGGCTGGGGCGTGGCCGTGGGCCTGCCGGTGGCCGCCCGGGTGCTGGCCGCGACCGCCATGGGCGACGCGCGGCAGGCGGAGGCGGCCCTCGACATCCCGGTGCCGGAGGCGATGTTCCAGTGCCGGATGGGCGCGCACTACCTGTACGCGCGCGGCCGCCACCACCTCGCCACGGGCCGCGTCCACGCGGCCCTCTCCGACTTCTGCGCGTGCGGGCGGCTGATGGGCGACTGGGGCATCGACCTGCCGGCGGTGGAGCCGTGGCGGGCCGGCGCCATCGAGGCGTGCCTGCTGCTGGGGGAGCCCGAGGAGGCCGGCCGGCTGGCGGACGAGCAGCTCGCGCTCCTCGGCCCCGGGCACCGGCGGGCACGGGGGCTGGCGCTGCGCTCGCTGGCCGCGACCCGTGCCGTCCGGGCGCGACCCGCCCTGCTCGCGGAGGCCGTCGACCTGCTGCGCGGCAGCGGCGACCGGCTCGGGCTGGCCCGCGCGCTGGAGGACCAGGGCCGCGCCGCCGAGCTGCTCGGCGAGCCCGGACGCGCGCGGGCCCTGACCCGCGAGGCCCACGCGATCGCCCGCGAGTGCGGCGCCGGGACGCTCGACCAGGCCCGTGCCGCGGACGGCGGCGGCGACCGTCCGTCCGTGCCGGAGCCCGGTACGCCGCCGCTGCGCTTCGTCGCCGAGCTCAGCGACGCCGAGCTCCGGGTCGCGGCGCTGGCCGCGGCGGGCCACACCAACCGCGAGATCTCCGAGAAGCTGTACATCACGGTCAGCACGGTGGAGCAGCACCTGACGAAGGTCTACCGCAAGCTGAAGGTCGGGCGCCTCGACCTGCTGGCGGTCCTCCAGTTCGCCGAGGAGGCCGGCCACCGGGCGGGCACGGCCGGCGGGTGACCTTTTGGTGCTGCTTTAGGGCCGCCGCCGACGATGGGCGGGCGAGCGGGCCGCGGCAGGCGGGCTCGGTCCGTCCCGAACCGTGCTCATGGCTGGGTGACCTCGGATGGCGACTGAACGACAGCTGGTCGATTACCTCAAGCGGGTCGCGGCCGACCTGCACGACACGCGGCAGCGGCTCCAGGAGGCGGAGGAGCGGAACGCCGAGCCGGTGGCCGTGGTCGGCATGGCGTGCCGGTTCCCCGGCGGCGTGCGCTCGCCGGAGGACCTGTGGGACCTGGTGGCCTCGGGGCGGGACGCGATCGGCGCGTTCCCGTCCAACCGCGGCTGGGACCTGGACGGCCTCTACCACCCGGACCCCGATCACCCCGGCACGTGCTACGTGCGCGAAGGCGGCTTCCTCCACGACGCCGACCGGTTCGACGCCGCGTTCTTCGGGATCAGCCCGCGCGAGGCCCTCGACGCCAACCCGCAGCAGCGCGTGCTGCTGGAGACGGCGTGGGAGCTGCTGGAGCGGGCCGGGGTCGACCCCGCCTCGCTGAAGGGCACCGCGACCGGGGTGTACGTGGGCACGGCGACCACCGGGAACGGGGCGCGCGGGGACGGCGCGACCGAGGGCTACGCCGGCAACGCCCCGAGCGTCCTGTCCGGGCGGATCGCCTACACGCTCGGGCTCGAAGGCCCGGCGCTGACGGTCGAGACGGCGTGCTCCTCGTCGCTGGCGGCGACCCACCTGGCGGCGCAGGCGCTGCGGCAGGGCGACTGCTCGCTCGCCATGGCGGGCGGCGTGACGGTGATGCCGACGCCCGAGGTGTTCACCGGGTTCTCGCGGCAGCGCGGCCTGGCGCCGGACGGCCGCTGCAAGCCGTTCGCCGCGTCCGCCGACGGGACGGGCTGGGGCGAGGGCGTCGGGCTCCTGCTGCTGGAGCGCCTGTCGGACGCGCGCCGCAACGGGCATCGTGTGCTGGCGCTGATCCGGGGCTCGGCCGTCAACCAGGACGGCGCCAGCAACGGCTTCACCGCGCCCAACGGCCCGTCCCAGCAGCGGGTGATCCGGCAGGCGCTGGCAAGCGCGCGGCTGTCCCCGTCCGAGGTGGACGCGGTGGAGGCGCACGGCACCGGCACGCCGCTCGGCGACCCGATCGAGGCCGACGCGCTCCTCGCGACCTACGGCCGGAACCGCCCTGAGGACCGTCCGCTGTGGCTCGGGTCGGTCAAGTCGAACATCGGGCACACGCAGGGAGCGGCGGGCGTGGCCGGGCTGATCAAGATGATCATGGCGCTCCGGCGCGGCGTCCTGCCGCCCACGCTGCACGCCGCGGACCCCACGCCTCACGTGGACTGGTCCGCCGGCACGGTGCGGCTGCTGACCGAGGCCCGGGAGTGGCCGCGGACGGGCCGGCCGCTGCGCGCGGGCGTTTCCTCCTTCGGCATCTCCGGGACGAACGCGCACGTGATCGTGGAGGAGGCCGCCGAGGAGGCCGAGCCTGAAGCCGGGCGGTGTGATCCGGTGGGTGTGGTGCCGTGGGTGGTGTCGGCGCGCGGCGCCGAGGCGCTGCGGGCGCAGGCGGTGAGGTTGAAGGAGTTCGCCGCCGCATCCGGGGCGTCTGTGGTTGATGTGGGTTGGTCGTTGCTGAGGGCGCGGTCGTTGTTCGAGCACCGCCTGGTGGCGGTGGGTTCGTCGTGTGGGGAGTTGGTGGCGGGGCTGGAGGCTGCCGATCCGGTGGAGCCGGTGGAGGGTGGGTCGGTGTGGTTGTTCAGTGGTCAGGGCAGCCAGCGTGTGGGGATGGGTGCGGGGCTGTACGAGCGGTTCCCGGTGTTCGCCGAGACGTTCGACGAGGTGTGCGGGCTGCTGGACCCCTACCTTGAGCACCCGTTGAGACAGGTGGTGTTCGAGGGACCGGCCGAGGTGCTGGACCACACCACCTACGCCCAGTCCGCCCTGTTCGCCGTCGAGGTGAGCCTGGCGCGCCTGCTGACCAGCATGGGCGTCCGGCCGGACGCGGTCATCGGACATTCGATCGGCGAGGTCGCCGCGGCGCATGTGGCCGGAGTGTTCGACCTGGCGGACGCGTGCCGGCTGGTGGGGGCGCGCGCGACCCTGATGGGCCGGCTGCCCGCCGGGGGCGCCATGGCGGCCCTCCAGGCGAGTGCCGACGAGGTGACGGTCCCCGACGGGGTGAGCGTGGCGGCGCTGAACACGCCGGACGGCACGGTGATCTCCGGGCCGGCCGAACCGGTGGCCCGGCTTGAGGCGGAGTGGCGCGAGCGGGGACGCAAGACCAGGCGCCTGCGGGTCAGCCACGCCTTCCACTCGGCGCTGATGGAGCCGATGCTGGACGAGTTCGCCGAGGCGATCGGCGGGCTGGCGTTCGCCGAACCGTCGATCCCGCTGATCTGCAACGTGACGGGCCAGGCGGCGGACGCGCGGATCGCCGGCCCCGCCTACTGGGTGCGGCAGGTGCGCGAGCCGGTGCGGTTCCAACCGGCCGTCGCCGAGGTGGCCGACCGGGCCGGGACGTTCGTCGAACTGGGACCCGACCCGGTGCTGGCCACCGCCGTCCAGCACACGGTGGACGACGCCGCCGCCGTGGCCGTCCTCGACGGCGAGCACCCCGACGCCGTCGCGTTCGGGCGCGCCCTCGGGTACCTGCACGCCGCCGGGACCGACGTGGACTGGAGCCCCTGGTTCCCCGCCGACCCGGCCCCCCGCGTCGTCGACCTGCCCACCTACGCCTTCCAGCGGCGGCGGTTCTGGCCGTCGGAGTGGCGCGGGGACCGCGACGCGGCGGGCCTCGGCCTCACCCCCGCCGGGCACCCCCTGCTGGGAGCCGCGGTGGAGCTGGCCGAGGGCGACGCCTTCCTGCTGACCGGCCGCCTCGACGGCTCCGCCGGCTCGTGGCTGGGCGACCACGTGGTGGCGGGGACGGCCGTCGTGGCCGGCGCGGTCTTCGTCGAATGGGCGCTGCGCGCCGCCGACGGCGCCGGTTGCGCGACCGTGGACGACCTGACGCTGCGGGCGCCGCTCGTGCTGCCGCCCTCGGGCGGAGTGCGCGTCCAGGTCGCCGTGGGCGCGGCGGACGGCGACGGCCGCCGCGAGCTCCACGTCTACTCCAGGCCCGACGACGAGAACGCCGAAGCCTGGGAGTGCCACGCCTCGGGCGCCCTCGTCCCGCGGTCCACGCCCGCCGGCGTCCCGCCCGAGGCGTGGCCGCCGCCGGGCGCCGAGCCGCTCGACGTCGACGGCCTGTACGAGCGCGCCGCCGCGGCCGGGTACGAGTACGGCCCCGCCTTCCGTGCCGTGCGCGCGGCCTGGCGGCAGGGGGACGACCTGCTGGCGGAGGTGGACCTGCCCAAGGAGGCCGGGGACGAGGACGGCTTCACCGTCCACCCGGTCCTGCTCGACGCGGCCCTGCACACGGCGCTGCTCGCCGGCCGCTCCGGCGAGCGCGCCGAGGGCGCCGACGGCGAGGACGGCGACGGCACGGTCTGGATCCCGTTCGACTGGCACGGTGTGTCGCTGCACGCGACCGGCGCCACCACCGTGCGCGTGCGCCTCTCACCGGGCGACGACGGCGACCGGCGGACCCTGCGCCTGCTGCTGGCCGACCCGGCGGGCCGGCCCGTGCTGGGCGTGGACGAGCTGTGGATGCGCCCGGTGGAGGCCCGCCGGTTCCAGGCCGCCCTTCAGAGCACCGCCCATGGCCTGTTCACCTTGGACTGGACGCCCGCCGCCCCGGGCGACGACGCCGAGCCGGTCGCCGTCCTCGACCCCGGGCCGGTGGGCCCGCGCCTGGTCGAGGCGGCGCTCCAGGCCGAGCCCCCGCCCTCGTCGGTGCTGCCGGTCGAGGTCGGCGGCGCCGAGGGCGACGACGCCGCCGGCGCCGGCCGGGCCGCGGTGGAACGCGTCCTCGAAACGGCGATGGCGTGGCTGGCCGAGCCGCGGCTGGCCGGCGTCCGCCTCGCGTTCGTCATGCGGGGCGGCCTCGCGGAGGCCGGAGTCTGGGGCCTGGTCCGCAGCGCTCAGGCCGAGCACCCCGACCGCTTCCTGCTCGTGGACGCCGCCGGCGAGGCCGACGTCGGCCCGGCGGACGCGGTCCGGCTGGCGCTGGGCGCGGGCGAGGAGCAGGTGCGGGTGCGGGACGGGCGGGTCCTGGTGCCCCGCCTCGTCCGGGCGGCCGGCGACCCCGGCGAGGTCCCGGCGCTCGGCGGGGACGGGACCGTGCTGGTGACCGGCGGCACGGGATCGCTCGGCGGGCTCGTGGCCGAGCATCTCGTCCGGCGGCACGGGGCGCGGCGCGTGCTGCTGCTCTCGCGGCGGGGCATCGGGGCGCCCGGCGCGGCGGACCTCGCCGAGCGGCTGGCCGGGCTGGGCGCGCGGGTGGACGTCGCGTCCGTCGACGTCGCCGACGGGGAGGCGCTGGCACGGGCGCTGGCGGGCGTCCCCGCCGAGCATCCCGTCACCGGCGTCGTCCACGCCGCCGGGACGCTCGACGACGCGGTCCTCACGTCCCACACGCCCGAGCGGCTGGAGCGCGTGTGGCGGCCGAAGGCGCTCGGCGCGTGGAACCTGCACATGCTGACCCGCGATCTTCCGCTGGAGTTCTTCTGGGTCTTCTCCTCGGCGGCCGGGACGCTGGGGAACGCGGGGCAGGCCGGGTACGCGGCGGCCAACGCGTTCTGCGACGCGCTGATGGTCCGCCGCCGCGACGCCGGCCTGCCGGGCATGGCCGTGGCCTGGGGGCCGTGGGACGCCGGCGGGATGAGCGCCGGGCTGACCGCCGCCGACCTGGCCCGGCTGCGCGGCGTGCGCCCGCTGCCGGCCGAGCGCGGCCTGGCCCTGCTGGACGCGGCCCGGCGGCTCGGCGAGCCCGTGGTCGTGGCCGCCGACATCGCCGTGGCGGGCGTCCCCGCCGAGGAGCTGCCCCCGGCCCTGCGCGGCCGGGTGGGGCGCACCCGGCGGCGGGCGGCGTCCGGCGGCGGCGCGCCCGCGCTGGCCGCGCGGCTGGCGGGGCTGGACGCCGGGGCGCGCGCCGAGGTGCTCGCGGGCCTCGTCCGGGAGCACGTCGCGACCGTCCTCGGCCACGCCTCGCCGGACGACGTGCGCCCGGACGCCAACTTCGAGGAGCTCGGGTTCGACTCGCTGACGGTCGTGGGGCTGCGCAACAAGCTCGCCGCCGCCACCGGGCTGCGCCTGCCGGCGACGCTGGCGTTCGACCATCCGACCCCGCGCGCGCTGGCCCGGTACCTGGGCACCCGGCTGGACGGCGTGCGGGCCCCGGTCGTCCCGGCGCGGGCGGCGGCGCGGGCGGACGATCCGGTGGCGATCGTGGCGATGGCGTGCCGGTATCCGGGCGGCGTGCGCTCCCCGGAGGACCTGTGGGAGCTGGTGTCCACGGGCCGCGACGCGATCGGGGAGTTCCCGTCGAACCGCGGCTGGGACCTGGACCGGCTCTTCGCCCCCGACCCGGGCCGGCCGGGGAGCAGCCACACCCGCGAGGGCGGGTTCCTGTACGAGGCGGGGGAGTTCGACGCCGCGTTCTTCGGGATCAGCCCCCGGGAGGCGCTGGCGGCCGACCCGCAGCAGCGGCTCCTCATGGAGGCCGCCTGGGAGACGTTCGAGCGGGCGGGCATCGACCCCGGCGGCCTCGGCGGCACGCCGACCGGCGTGTACACGGGCGTCATGTACCACGACTACGCCAACGGCGCGGCCGACGGCGACGCCAGGCTCGAAGGCCACGTGATGCCCGGGACGGGCAGCGCGATCTCCGGCCGGGTCGCCTACACCCTCGGCCTGGAGGGCCCGGCGCTGACGGTGGACACCGCGTGCTCGTCGTCGCTGGTCGCGATGCACCTCGCCTGCAACGCGCTGCGGCAGGGCGAGTGCGACCTCGCCCTCGCGGGCGGCGTCACCGTCATGGCGACCCCGGGGCTGTTCCCGGGATTCTCCCGGCAGCGCGGCCTGGCCCGGGACGGCCGCTGCAAGTCGTTCGCCGCGTCCGCCGACGGGACGGGCTGGGGCGAGGGCGTCGGGCTCCTGCTGCTGGAGCGCCTGACGGACGCGCGCCGCAACGGCCACCGGGTGCTGGCGACGATCCGGGGTTCGGCGGTCAACCAGGACGGGGCGAGCAACGGCTTCACCGCGCCCAACGGCCCCTCGCAGGAGCGGGTGATCGGGGCGGCGCTCGCGTCCGCCGGGCTCGGCACGTCCGACGTCGACGCGGTGGAGGGGCACGGCACGGGGACGACGCTGGGCGACCCGATCGAGGCGCAGGCGGTGCTGGCGACCTACGGGCGGGACCGTTCGCCGGACCGGCCGCTGTGGCTGGGGTCGGTCAAGTCCAACATCGGGCACACCCAGGCGGCCGCGGGCGCCGCCGGGGTGATCAAGATGGTGGCGGCGATGCGGAACGGCGTCCTGCCGCCGTCCCTGCACATCGACGAGCCGACCCCGCACGTGGACTGGTCGGCGGGCGCGGTGCGGCTGCTGACCGAGGCGCGGGACTGGCCGGCGGGCGGCCGGCCGCGCCGGGCGGGCGTGTCCTCGTTCGGCGCCTCGGGGACGAACGCGCACGTGATCGTCGAGGAGGGCGACCCGCCCGCTCCGGCGGCCGAGGCCGAGCCGGTCGGCGCGGTGCCGTGGGTGGTGTCGGCGCGCAGCGCCGAGGGGCTGCGCGCGCAGGCTGCGAAGCTGAAGGAGTTCGCCGCCGCCGCGCCGGAGGCGTCCCCGGCCGATGTCGGCTGGTCGCTGCTCACGACGCGGTCGCTGTTCGAGCATCGGCTGGTGGCGGTGGGCTCCTCGTCCGGTGAGCTGCTGGCGGGCCTGGACGCCGCCGGAGCCGAGGACGGCGGTCCGGTGGCGCGGATCGGCGGCGACCTGGTCTGGCTGTTCAGCGGCCAGGGTAGCCAGCGCGCGGGGATGGGCGCGGGCCTGTACGAGCGGTTCCCGGTATTCGCCGAAGCGTTCGACGAGGTGTGCGAACTGCTGAACCCGCATCTGGACCATGACCTCGCGTCGGTCGTCCTGGCCGGTACCCCCGACGTCATCGACCACACCACGTACGCGCAGGCGGGACTGTTCGCGCTGCAGATCGGTCTGGCGCGGCTGCTGACCGGCATGGGCGTCCGGCCGGACGCGGTCGTCGGCCACTCGATCGGCGAGGTCGCCGCCGCGCATGTGGCCGGGGTCCTCGACCTGCCCGGCGCGTGCCGGCTGGTGGCCGCCCGAGCCACGCTGATGGGCGCCCTCCCCGCCGGCGGCGCCATGGTCGCGGTCCAGGCCGGAGCGGACGAACTCGACGGGACCCTGCCCGACGGGGTGGGCATCGCATCGTTCAACACCGCTGACAGCTCGGTGGTGTCGGGTCCGGAGGATCTGGTCGCCCAGGTCGGGACGTCCTGGCGGGAGCGAGGCCGCAAGACCAGGCGGCTGACGGTCAGTCATGCGTTCCACTCGGTGCTGATGGAGCCGATGCTGGAGGAGTTCGCCGCCGCGCTCGGCGACGTCTCCTTCGGTGAGCCGGTGGTTCCGCTGGTCAGTACGTTGACGGGGGAACCGGCGGGGAGCGGGATCGCCTCGCCGGAGTACTGGGTGCGGCAGGTGCGTGAGCCGGTGCGGTTCCACCCGGCCATCACCCACCTCGCCGATCGCGCCGGTGCCTTCCTGGAACTCGGCCCCGGACCCGTCCTGGCCACGGCCACGCAGCACATCGCGGACGACGCGCCCGCCCTCGCCGCGCTGAACGGCGACAAGCCCGACGCCGTCGCCTTCGGGCAGGCCCTGGGACGCCTGCACACCGGCGGGCTGGACGTGGACTGGAGCCCCTGGTTCCCGGCCGACCCCCGGCCGCGCGTCGTCGACCTGCCCACCTACGCCTTCCAGCGCCGCACCTACTGGCTGGCCGCCGCGCGCGGGACCGGAGACGCCACCGGCCTCGGCCTGGAACCGGCCCGGCATCCGCTCCTCGGCGCGGCGATGCGGCTCGCGGACGCGGACACGCACGTCCTGACCGGCCGGCTGCCCGGCACCGGGAACGCGGGCTGGCTCGGCGACCACCGCGTCCTCGGCACCGTCCTCCTGCCGGGGACCGTCCTCATCGAGTGGGCCCTGCGGGCGGCCGACGAGGCGGGCTGCGCGGGCGTGGAGGAGCTGACCCTCCAGGCGCCGCTGGTGCTCCCCGGCTCGGGCAGCCTCCCCGTCCAGATCGTGGTGAGCCGGGCCGGGGACGACGGGCGACGGGCGATGCGGATCTTCTCGCGTCCCGGCGACGAATGGGTTCCCCACGCCGAAGGCGTCCTCACGCCGGAGCCCGCCGGCGCACCGGACATGCTCGGCGGCCAATGGCCCCCGGCGGGCGCCGAACCGCTGCCGGTGGACGGCTTCTACGAACGCGTCGCCGCCGCCGGTTACGAGTACGGGCCCGCGTTCCACGGCATGCGGGCGGCCTGGCGGGACGGCACGGACCTCCTCGGCGAGATCGTCCTGCCCGAGGAGGCCGGGGATCCCGCCGGATTCGGCCTCCACCCGGCGCTGCTGGACGCCGCGCTGCACCCGGCGCTGCTGGCCCGCGGGACGGACGGCGACGGCGCCCGGCTTCCGTTCGTCTGGGGCGGCGTCTCGCTGTGGGCGAAGGAGGCGCGGAGCGTGCGGGTCAGGCTGACCCCCGTCGAACCGGACGGGCTCGCGATGACGGTGACCGACGCCGCCGGATCGCCCGTGCTCCGCGTCGAGCAACTCGTGCTGCGCCCGGCCGACCCACGGCAGTTCCGCACCCGTTCCCGTGCCGTCGACGGCCTGTTCGCCGTCGAGTGGACGCCCGCCCCGGACCCAATCGCCGCGTCCCCGGACGATGTCGAGGTCGTGGAGCCGGGGAACGTGGACGAGGCGCTGCGAAGCGTCCGGGACCGGCTGACCGGCCCCGGTTCCGACGGCGATCACCGGCTCGCGATCGTCACGCGCGGTGCGGTTGGGGAGTCTCCCGATCCGGACGGTGCGGCGGTGTGGGGTCTGGTGCGCAGCGCCCAGGCGGAGCATCCAGGCCGTTTCGTCCTGGTTGACCTCGACGAGGAGACGGACACCGGCGATGTGGCCCGGTATGCGGTCGAGCCGCAGGTGGCGGTGCGGGATGGTGGGGTGCTGGTTCCGCGTCTGGTGCGTGCGGGTGTGCCGCGGGAGCTCGCGGGTCCGGTGGGTGAGCGGGCGTGGCGGTTGGTCGCTGATGAGGTGTCGACGCTTGATGATGTGTCGGTGGCGGGGTGTCCTGAGGTGTTGGGGCCGCTTGCTGCTGGTCAGGTGCGCATCGATGTGTATGCGGCTGGTGTGAATTTCCGGGATGTGTTGATCGGCCTGGGCATGGTTCCTGGGTTTGGTGGGATCGGTGGTGAGGGTGCCGGTGTGGTCACCGAGGTCGGGCCGGACGTCACGGGTCTGGCACCGGGTGATCGGGTGATGGGGGTGTTCGGTGGCGCGTTCGGCCCGGTCGCGGTCGCGGACGCCCGCTCGGTCGTGCCGATGCCTGAGGGCTGGAGCTTCGGGCAGGCTGCCGGTGTGGGTGTGGCGTTCCTGACGGCTTGGTTCGGTCTGGTGGATCTGGCTGAGTTGGGTCCGGGTCAGACCGTGTTGGTTCATGCTGCGACCGGTGGTGTGGGGCGGGCCGCGGTGCAGATCGCTGGCCATCTGGGCGCGGAGGTGTATGCGACGGCCAGTCCCGGCAAGCACGTTTTGCTGGAGGAGATGGGCATCGATGAGGCGCATCGTGCCTCGTCTCGCGATCTGGACTTTGAGGATGCCTTCCGTGCCGCGACCGGTGGCCGGGGTGTGGATGTGGTGCTCAACAGTCTGGCCGGTGAGTTCACTGATGCGTCGTTGCGGTTGCTGGCCGGGGGCGGCCGGTTCCTGGAGATGGGCAAGACCGACATCCGCTCCGATCCCGGGGTTTGGTATCGGGCGTTCGATCTGGCGGGCGATGTCCCGCCCGAGCGGATCGAGTCGATGCTGGCCGAACTGCGGGAGTTGTTTGTGTCCGGGGGGTTGGAGGCGTTGCCGGTGCAGGCGTGGCCGTTGGGGCGGGCGCGGGAGGCGCTGCGGTTCATGAGCCAGGCCCGCCACACCGGCAAGCTGGTACTGGACATACCGGCCGCGTTCGACCCCGACGGCACGGTGTTGATCACCGGTGGCACCGGAACCCTGGGCGCTCTGACCGCCCACCACCTGGCCCGCGCCTGGGGCGCCCGGCACCTGCTGCTGGTCAGCCGACGCGGCCCGGACGCGCCCGGCGCGGCCGAGCTCGCAGACCAGATCCCGGCCGATGTCCGTATCGAGGCCGCCGACATCGGCGACCCCGACGCCGTCGGTGACCTGATCGAGGGCATCGACCCCGACCACCCCCTCACCGGGGTGATCCATGCCGCGGGCGTCATCGACGACGGCCTGATCACCGACCTCACCCCCCGGCAGATGACCGAGGTCTGGAAGGTCAAAGCAGACGGGGCCGCCAATCTCGACGCCGCCACCACCGATCACCGGCTCGCCTTCTTCACCGTCTTCTCCTCAGCCGCCGGCACCACCGGCAGCCCAGGCCAGGCCAACTACGCCGCCGCCAACGCCTACTGCGACGCCCTCATCGCCCGGCGGCGCGCGGCGGGGCTGCCGGGCCAGTCCATCGCCTGGGGGCTGTGGGAGTCGGCCAGCGGGATCACCGGCGAACTCAGCGACACCGACCTGCATCGCATGAGGAGCAGCGGGATCACTCCGCTCAGCGACGAGCGGGGACTGGCGCTCCTGGACGCCGCGTTCGAGGACGGGAGGGCGCACCTCGTCGCGTCCGACCTGGACGTCGCCGGGGTGCCCGCCGACGTCCTGCCGCCCCTGCTGCGTGCGCTGGCGCCGGACGGCGGCGACGCCCGCCGGGCCGCCGCCAACGGGCACCGGCGGGTCGACTGGGCCGGGCAGCTCGCCGGCCGGCCGGCGGACGAGCAGCTCGGCCTGCTCCTCGGCCTCGTGCGGACGCACGCCGCGGCCGTCCTCGGGCACGCCGACCCGGACGCGCTGAGCGCCGGCACCCAGTTGAAGGATCTCGGTTTCGACTCCCTCACCGCCGTGGAACTGCGCAACCGGCTGTCGGCGGCCACCGGCCTGCGGCTGCCCGCCGCGCTCGCGTTCACCTACCCGTCCCCGGCGGCCATCGCCGACCATCTGCGCGAGCGGCTGGCCCCGGCCGAAGCGGACCCGTCCGCCCCCGTCTTCGGCGAGGTGGACCGGCTGGAGGCGCTGATCGACCGGTTCGCCCCGGACGGGGACGCGCGGACCCGCCTCGCCAAGCGCCTGGAGGGCCTGCTGTGGCGGCTGGGCGACTCCGCCGATGGCGCCACCGCCGTCGACGACGGCGCGCTCGACTCGGCGTCCGACGACGACATGTTCGCGCTCATCGACCGGGAACTCGGATCCTCCACGGGAAGCGAGGACTGATGTCCGACACCGAAGACAAGCTCCGCCAATACCTCAAGCGCGTCACCCGGGACCTCGGCCGGACGCGTCAGCGCCTGCGCGAGGTGGAGGAGCGGTCCCGGGAGCCGGTGGCGGTGGTGAGCATGGCCTGCCGCCTTCCCGGCGGAGTGAACTCTCCCGAGGACCTGTGGGAGATGGTGTCCTCGGGGCGGGACGGGATCGGCGATTTCCCGTCCGACCGGGGCTGGGACCTGGACCGGCTGTTCCATCCGGCCCCCGACAACCCCGGCACCACCTATGTGCGGCGCGGCGGGTTCCTGGACGACCCCGCCGGGTTCGACGCCGCGTTCTTCGGCATCAGCCCGCGCGAGGCCCTGGCCATGGAACCGCAGCAGCGCGTCCTGCTGGAGACCGCGTGGGAACTGCTGGAACGGGCCGGGGTCGACCCGAACTCCGTGCGGGGCACCGGGGTCGGCGTCTTCGCCGGGATCTCCAGCCAGGACTACCACACCGGGGCCGGGACGCCCGGCGAGATCGAGGGCTACATCGCCACGGGCAGCCTCGCCAGCGTCATATCGGGCAGGGTCGCCTACACGCTCGGGCTGGAGGGCCCGGCCGTGACGGTGGACACCGCGTGCTCGTCCTCGCTGGTCGCCATGCACCTGGCCTGCGCCGCGCTGCGCCGGGACGAATGCGACCTCGCCATGGCGGGCGGCGTCACCGTGCTGGCGACACCGACCGCGTTCGTGGACTTCTCCCGGCAGCGGGGCCTGGCCCCGGACGGCCGCTGCAAGGCGTTCGCGGCGGCGGCGGACGGCACAGGCTTCTCCGAGGGTGTCGGCCTGGTGCTGCTGGAGCGCCTCTCGGACGCGCGCCGCAACGGCCATCGCGTGCTGGCGGTGATCCGGGGTTCGGCCGTCAACCAGGACGGCGCCAGCAACGGCCTCACCGCGCCCAGCGACGCCGCCCAGGAAAGGGTGATCCGCCGGGCCCTGGAGAACGCCCGCCTCAACGCCTCCGACGTGGACGCGGTGGAGGCGCACGGCACGGGGACGACGCTGGGCGACCCGATCGAGGCGCAGGCCCTCCTCGCCGCCTACGGGCAGGGCCGGCCCCAGGACCGGCCGCTCTGGCTGGGCTCGGTCAAGTCCAACATCGGGCACACCCAGGCGGCGGCGGGCGTCGCGGGGGTCATGAAGATGGTGCTGGCGATGCGGCACGGCGTCCTGCCCGCCTCGCTGCACATCGACGAGCCCTCCGGATACGTGGACTGGGACGACGGCGGGCTGCGCCTGCTGACCGAGGGCAGAGAGTGGCCGGACACCGGTCGTCCGCGCCGGGCGGGCGTGTCGTCCTTCGGCATCTCCGGCACGAACGCGCACATGATCGTCGAGCAGGCCCCCGAGGAGCCCGAGCCGGTCGAGGACGCCCCCCGGGTACCCGGTGCGGTGCCGTGGGTGCTGTCGGCGCGCAGCCACGCCGCCCTGCGGGACCAGGCCCGCAGGCTGCGGGAGCGCGTGACCGCCGATCCCGTCGAGGTGGGCTGGTCGCTGCTGAAGACCCGGCCCCTGTTCGAGCATCGGGCGGTGATCCTGGGGGAGGACCCGGCGGCCGGGCTGGACGCCCTCGCCGAGGATGTGCCGCATCCGGACGTGGTGGTGGGTGAGGCGCGCACCGCGAGCGTCGGCCCGGTGCTGGTGTTTCCCGGGCAGGGTTCGCAGTGGGCCGGGATGGGCGCGCGGCTGCTGGATGAGTCGCCGGTGTTCGCCTCCCGGATCGCCGAGTGCGAACAAGCCCTCAACCCGCACGTGGACTGGTCACTGACCGAAGTGCTGCGCGGTGACGGTTCCGAGTTGTCGCGCGTGGACGTCGTGCAGCCCGTCCTATGGGCGGTCATGGTCTCGCTGGCCGCCGTGTGGGCCGACCACGGCGTCACCCCCGCCGCCGTCGTCGGACACAGCCAAGGCGAAATCGCCGCCGCCTGCGTCGCCGGAGCACTCACCCTCGACGACGCCGCCAAAGTCGTCGCACTACGCAGCAAAGCCCTACGGCAACTGTCCGGACAGGGCGCGATGGCCTCCCTGAGCATCGGCGAAGAACGCGCCACCGAACTGCTCACCGACTTCCCGGACGTGACGGTCGCCGCGATCAACAGCCCATCCACCACCGTCATCTCCGGCCCACCCGACCACATCGCCGCCGCCGTAGCGGCAGCCGAAGAGCAAGGGCTGCGCGCCCGCACCATCGACGTCGACTACGCCTCCCACGGACCCCAGATCGACCAGATCACCGACCAACTCACCCGAACCCTCGCCGACATCACACCCCAGACAGCGCGGGTGACGTTCTACTCCACCGTCACCACCACACCCCACGACACCACCACCCTCGACACCCAATACTGGACCACCAACCTGCGCCACCCCGTCCGCTTCGCCGACACCATCACCACCCTCCTCACCGACGGCCACCGCCTGTTCATCGAGGTCAGCCCCCACCCCGTCCAGACGCCCGGCATCGAGGAGTGCTTCGAGCACGCCGGCACCCCTGCCACCGCCATCGCCACCCTGCGCCGCGACCACGGCGACCTGGCGCAGATCGCGCACGCACTCGCCCACGCCCACACCACCGGCACCCCCATCGACTGGACTTCCTGGTTCCCCGCCGACCCGCCGCCCCGGACCACCGACCTCCCCACCTACCCGTTCCAGCACGAGCGGTACTGGCTGCCGGAGGTCGCGCCGCCCCTCTCCGCCGCCGGGCCGGAGGACGAGGAGGAGGCACGGTTCTGGGCGGCCGTCGAGCACGGGGACGCGGACGACTTCGCGGGCGCGCTCGGCGTCGCCGGTGCCGGCGAGCCCAGGGCGTCGCTCGACGCGACGCTTCCGGTCCTGTCCCGGTGGCGGCGGGAGCGGCGCGAACGGTCCGAGGTCGACTCCTGGCGGTATCGCGTCGAGTGGCGGCCGTCGGCGGCGGAGCCCCCGGGCCCCGGCGTCCCGGCCGGATCGTGGCTCGTCGTCCGGCCGCGAGACGGCGCCGCCGAATGGGCGGAGGCGTGCGCGGCCGCGCTGGAGGACGGCGGCGGCCTGGTGCGCCACCTCGACGTCGACCCGGACACCGACCGGGCCGCGCTCCGCGCCGCGCTCGACGCGATGGCCGCCGAGGAGGCGCCGCCGACGGGCGTGGTGTCGCTGCTCGCCCTCGACGAGCGCGAGGACGACGCCCACGGCGGCGGCCCTCCCGGGCTCACCGGCACCCTCACCCTTCTCCAGGCCCTGGTCGACGCGGAACTGCGGGCGCCGCTGTGGGCGTTGACGCGCGGCGCGGTCGCCGTCGGCGGCGACGACGGCGGCCCGGAGCGTCCCGTCCAGGCGCGGGTCTGGGGGCTCGGCCGGGTGGCGGCCCTCGAACATCCGGCCGTCTGGGGCGGGCTCCTGGATCTGCCGCCCGCCCCGCAGGATCTCGACCCGGCGCACCTGCACGCCGCACTCGTCCGCGAGGACGGCGGGGCCGCCGGGGACGGCGAGGACGAGGTGGCGCTGCGGCCCGCCGGCGTGTTCGTGCGCCGGCTCGTGGAGGACCCGGCCGGAGCCGGCCCGCCGCCCCCCGACTGGCGTCCGCGCGGCGCCGTGCTCGTCACCGGGGCCGCGGACGGGCCCGCCATGCACGTCGCGCGGTGGATGGCGGAGCGGGGCGCGGAGCGCGTGTTCCTGCTCGACCGCGCTGGGACGAAGGCGTCCGAGGCGCCGGGCGTGACGGTCGTCGACGCGGTTCCGGCCGATGCCGGCATCGGGACGCTCGTGCACGCGTCGGCGTCGGACGAGCTGGCGCCGCTCGCCGGGACGTCCCCGTCCGCGCTGGCCGAGACGGTCCGCGCCGGAACGGGCGGTGCCTTCGAGGTGGAGGAGAGCTGCGGCCTGGGCCCCGGCGACACCATCGTCTACTTCTCCTCGATCGCCGCCGTCTGGGGCAGCCGGGACCACGGCGCGTACGCCGCCGCGATCGCGCATCTGGACGCCTGGGCGCAGCGGCGCCGGGCCGAAGGCGTGCACGCCGTCTCCGTTGCCTGGGGCATGTGGGACATGCCGGACGACGGCGAGGAGGAGGCCGGGCGGGCGCGCCCGCACGTCGAGAGCGCCCGGCGGCAGGGGATCGTGCCGCTGGACCTGCGGCTCGCGTTCGCCGCCCTGCACCGGATCATGCAGCGCGACGACCCGCACGTCGTCGTGGCCGACGTCGCGTGGCAGCGCTTCGCGTCCCTGTTCACCATGGCGCGCAGGACGCGGCTGTTCGACGAGATGCCCGCGGCGATGGAGGTGATCCGGGGCGCGCGGGAGACCGGCGACGCCGCCGAGGTGACCGAGGCGCTGCGCCGGGACCTCGCGGCGCGGCCGGAGGCCGAGCGGCACGGCGCGCTGCTGGCGCTGGTGCGCGCGAACGTCGCGGCGGTGCTGCGGTACGCGGGCGCGGACGCGATCGATCCGCGGCGCCCGTTCAAGGACCTGGGGTTCGACTCGCTCGCGGCCGTCGAGCTGCGCAACCGGCTGCGGTCCGCGACCGGGCTGCGGCTGCCGGCGACGCTGGTGTTCGACCATCCGACGCCGGACGTCCTGGCGGGACGGCTGCTGAGCGAGGTCCTGCCCGCGGGCGCCGGGGCGGCGCTTCCGGCGTTCGGCCGCCTGGACGACCTGGAGGCGGCGCTGGCCGTCCTGCCGGCCGAGGACGTGCGGCGCAGCGGCCTGGCCGATCGGCTGCAGACGCTCCTGTGGAGGTACGCGGGCGACGCCGCCGAGCCGGACGCCGCCGAGGACGAGACGAGCCTGGAGACGGCGACGGCCGACGAGATGTTCGCGCTGATCGACCGCGAGCTGGGCACCTGACGTCCCGCCCCGTGCAGGACGGTCCGCCCCCGCCCAGGACCGTCCTACGCGGGGCGGGCGGTTTCCGCCGCGGCACCGGCGGGCCGCGCCCCGCCGACGGTCATGTCGGTCATGCCCCAGAAGGCCCGGACGTGGTGGCCGAGGCCCTCCTCGTTGAACTCCACGATGCCGATGATGTGGAACCTCATCACGGTCGGGGTGCGCAGGACGACCGTGCTCTGGGTGACGACGAACCGGCCGCACATCGACGTCACCGGCTCTCCGGGCGTCTCGTGGACCTGGTTCTCGACCGACAGGACCAGGTGCCTGCGGAGCGCCTCCCGGCCCACGGTCGGCTCCCGCCCGACCGGGTCCTCGAAGACGACGTCGTCGGTGAACAGGTCCAGGGCGCCTTCCACGTCGCCCTCGTTCAGGCAGCGCGCGTACTCCCGCACCATCGCCTTGCGGAACGCCTCGTCCGGCATGGGCACCTCCCAGGATCGGTCGGCCGGCCGGGCGGCTCAGCCGATGACTTCGAGATCGGACTTCCCCCAGAACGCCTGCGCCCGGCGGATGAGGCCGGTCCCGTCCACGCGCAGCAGCAGCATGTGGGCGCGCCTGAGCCTCGCGCCCGCCGGGTCGTCCGGGGGGACGAGCCAGCCGCGCCCGGCGAAGACGGGGCCGAGCGGCAGGTAGTCCATGACGGCGGTGACCGGGACGAGGGTGTGCGCGCCGTCCTGGCCCGCCACCGGCTCGCCGGCGGTCTCCCGCACGCGCGCGGCGACCGCCGCCTCGAAGTGGGCGCGCAGGGCGTCCCGGCCTTGGCGCGGCTCCCAGCCGACGGGGTCCTCGAAGACGGCGTCGTCGCCGTACAGTTCGAGGATCGCGTCGACGTCTCCGGCGTTCACCCGGCGGGAGTGCTCCAGCGCCAGCGCCTTGCGGTCGCGCTCACCGGTCAGCGCTCTGTCCAACGGTCTCTCCTCCGTTCGTGCCTCGTCCGAGGTCGCGGTCGATGAACTCGAAGATCTTGTCGGCGGTGGCCGTCTCCAGCCGCTCGGCGGCGCCCACGTCCGCCGTCGCCGCGGCGGCGCCGTCCCGTTCCTCCAGGCGCAGCAGCGTGTTCCGCAGCCGTTCGGCCAGCGCGTCCCGGGCCGCGCCGTCGCGGGCGGCGACGGCCAGCAGCGAGCGTTCCAGCCGGTCGACCTCGCCGAGCGCGGGCGCGAGCGCGTCCGCCTCCCGCGGGTCGAGTTCGGCGAGCAGGTGGCGGGCGAGGGCGGCCGGGCCGGGATGGTCGAAGATCAGTGTGGCGGGCAGGCGCAGCCCGGTGGCCGCCGCCAGCCGGTTGCGCAGCTCGATGGCGGTCAGCGAGTCGAAGCCGAGGTCCTGGAACCGCTGCGCGTCGGCGACCGTGCCGGCGCCGGCGTGGCCGAGGACCGTGGCGACGTTGGCGAGCACCAGCTCCAGCACCGTTCGCTCCCGGTCGGCCTCGGGCATCGCCGACAGCCGGCGGGCGAGGTCGGGCGCGGCCTCGCCGCCCGCCTTCGGCGCCGCGCCGCGGACGAGATGCCGCAGCACGGCGGGGACCTCGTGGGTCCGCGCCTGCCGGCGTATCCGCGCCAGGTCCAGCCGGACGGGCGCGAGCTGCGGGCGGTCGCCGGCCGACCTGGCGCCGGGCAGGGCGGCGTCGAACAGGGCGAGGCCCTCCTCGACGCCGAGCCCCAGCACGCCGGTGCGGGCGTGGCGGACGCGGTCCGCCTCGGTGAGCCGTCCCGCCATGCCGCCCGTCTCCTCCTGCCACATGCCCCAGGCCAGGGACGTCGCGGGCAGTCCCAGCGCGTGCCGGTGCTGGGCGAGGCCGTCGAGGAAGGCGTTCGCGGCGGCGTAGGAGCCCTGCCCGGCGCCGCCGATCACGCCCGCGATCGAGGAGAACAGCACGAACGCGGACAGGTCGAGGCCGCGGGTCAGCTCGTGCAGGTGCGCCGCCCCGTCGGCCTTGACGCGCAGCACCGCGTCGAGCTGGTCGAGGGTCATCGACTGGACGGTGGCGTCGCGGACGATCCCGGCGGCGTGCACGACGGCGGTGAGCGGATGCTCGCCGGGGACGGACGCCAGCAGCGCGGCCAGCGCGTCCCGGTCGCCCACGTCGCAGGCG
Organism: Actinomadura monticuli; assembly: GCF_041463655.1. NCBI lineage: Bacteria > Bacillati > Actinomycetota > Actinomycetes > Streptosporangiales > Thermomonosporaceae > Actinomadura > Actinomadura monticuli. Next base: position 237,367 of record NZ_JAXCEI010000002.1, on the reverse strand, counting down.
GCGACGGTGACGTCCGCGCCGCGCCCCGCCAGTTCGGCGGCCAGCTCGGCGGCGCCGGGCGCGTCCAGCCCGCGGCCGCCGACGAGCAGCAGCCTGCGGACGCCGTGCGCGGCGACCAGGTGGCGGGCGCACAGCGCGCCGAGCGCGCCGGTGCCGCCGGTGATCAGCACGGTCCCGTCCGGGTCGAGCGACCCGGGCGCGGCGGGCTCGTCGCCCGGCCCGTCCTCGCGGTCGCGCCGGTGGCGGACCAGGCGCGGGACGAAGGCCTCGCCGCCGCGCACCGCGAGCTGCGGCTCGTCCGAGGCCAGGGCCGCCGGGACGGCGAGGCGGGAGTCGTCCCGCCCGTCGAGGTCGAGCAGCGCGAGCCGCCCGGGGAACTCGATCTGCGCGCTGCGCACCAGCCCCCACAGCGTCGCGGCGGCCAGGTCGCCGACGTCGTCGCCGGGCCGGGTCGCGACGCCCCCGCGGGTGGCGACGACGAGCCGCGCGCCGTCGAAGCGGGGGTCGCCGAACCAGTCCTGGAGCAGCGCCAGCAGCGCGCCGCCGGCCAGGCGGAGCCGTGCGAGCGGATCCTCGCCGCCGCGCGGGGCGGGCACGACGGCGATGACGTCGTCGGGCGTCTCGCCCCCGGCCTCGACGGCGTCGCGGAGCCCGGCCAGATCGGGGAACGCGGACGCGCCGGGCAGGGCGCGGGCCAGCGCGCCGCCGTCCGCGTCGCCGTCGGGCGCGACCACCGCGTACCGGAGCCCCGCAACGCCGGACGGCTCGGGTGCGGGCGCGGTGAGCGGCGTCCAGTCGAGCCGGAACAGCGCGTCGTCGCCTCGCGCTCGGGCGATCCGCCCGGCGGACACCGGCCGCACGGTCAGCGACTCCAGGGTGAGCACCGGCGCGCCGGTCGGATCGGCGGCGGTGAGGGCGAGCCGGCCGGCCGCCTCCCGCCCGATCCGCATCCGGAGGGTGGTGGCGGCGGTCGCGTGCAGGCGCAGCCCCGCCCACGCGAACGGCAGCAGGATCTCGCCGGTCGCGTCCGCGTCCGCGCCGGAGTCCAGCAGCAGCGCGTGCAGGGCGGCGTCGAGGAGGACCGGGTGCACGCCGTACTCGGCGGCCCGCGCCCGCTCCCCGTCCGGCAGCGCCACCTCGGCGTACACGTCGTCGCCGAGCCGCCACGCGGCGACGAGCGCCCGTGAGGCGGGGCCGTACTCGTGGCCGCGCGCGGCCAGCTCGCCGTAGGGGTCTCCGCCGCCGATCGGCTCGGCCCCGGGCGGCGGCCACGCTCCGGCGAGGCTGGCGGGCGGGGCGTCCGGCGGCTCCGGCGACAGCAGCCCGGTCGCGTGCCGCGCCCACGCGGGCTCGTCGTCCTCGTCCGCGCCGGACGGCCGCGAGTGGACGGTGACGGGCCGCAGCCCGTCCCCGTCCGGCGGCCCGACGACGACCTGCACGTCGACGGCGCCGTCCGGCACGACCAGGGGGCTCTCCAGGGTGAGCTCGGCGATGTGGCCGCAGCCCGCCCGCGCGCCTGCGTGCACGGCCAGCTCGACGAAGGCGGAGCCGGGCAGCAGGACGCTGCCCATCACCCGGTGCTCGGCCAGCCAGGCGTGCGCCTCGTGCGAGATCCGCCCGGTGAGCAGCAGGGTGTCCGCGCCCGCCGGCCGCACCGCCGCGCCCAGCAGCGGATGCCCGGCGGCGGCCAGGCCGAGGCCCGCCGGGTCGCCGCCGGAGACGAGGGGCGCGTCCAGCCAGTGCCGCCGCCGCTGGAACGCGTACGTGGGCAGCGGGACGGTCCGCGGCGCCGGGTCGGCGGGGAACCGGGGCGCCCAGTCCACCGGGGCTCCGGCGGCGAAGGCGTGCCCGAGCGCCCGGATGACCTGCTCCGTCCCGCCGTCGTCGCGGCGGAGCGTGTGCAGGGCGGCGGCTTCCGCGCCGGCCCGGTCCACGCACTCCTCGATGCCCGGCGTCAGCACCGGGTGGGGGCTGACCTCGATGAACAGGCGGTGGCCGTCGGTGAGGAGGGTGGTGATGGTGTCGGCGAAGCGGACGGGGTGGCGCAGGTTGGTGGTCCAGTATTGGGTGTCGAGGGTGGTGGTGTCGTGGGGTGTGGTGGTGACGGTGGAGTAGAACGTCACCCGCGCTGTCTGGGGTGTGATGTCGGCGAGGGTTCGGGTGAGTTGGTCGGTGATCTGGTCGATCTGGGGTCCGTGGGAGGCGTAGTCGACGTCGATGGTGCGGGCGCGCAGCCCTTGCTCTTGGGCTGTTGTGACGGCGGCGGCGATGTGGTCGGGTGGGCCGGAGATGACGGTGGCGGACGGGCTGTTGATCGCGGCGACCGTCACGTCCGGGAAACCGGCGAGCAGTTCGGTGGCGCGTTCTTCGCCGACGCCCAGGGAGGCCATCGCGCCCTGCCCGGACAGTTGCCGCAGGGCTTTGCTGCGCAGCGCGACGACCTTGGCCGCATCCTCGATCGACAGCGCCCCGGCGACGCAGGCGGCGGCGATTTCGCCTTGGCTGTGTCCGACGACGGCGGCGGGGGTGACGCCGTGGTCGGCCCACACGGCGGCCAGCGACACCATGACCGCCCATAGCACGGGCTGCACGACGTCCACGCGCGACAACTCGGAACCGTCACCGCGCAGCACTTCGGTCAGTGACCAGTCCACGTGCGGGTTGAGGGCTTGTTCGCACTCGGCGATCCGGGAGGCGAACACCGGCGACTCGTCCAGCAGCCGGGCGCCCATCCCGGCCCACTGCGAACCCTGCCCGGGAAACACCAGCACGGGTCCCGCTCCGGTCGTGTCCGCCACGCCCGTCACGACGTCGGCGTCCGGCGTACCGTCCTCCAGCGCCCGCAGGGAGCGCAGCAGCCTGTCCCGGTCCGCGCCGATCAGGACGGCCCGGTGGTCGAACGCCGACCGGGTCTTGATCAGCGACCAGCCGACGTCGGCGGGGGACAGGTCCGGGTCGGCGGCGACGTGGTCGGCCAGCCGTCCGGCCTGCGCGCGCAGGGCGTCGCCGTTGTGGCCGGAGACCACCCAGGGCACGGGGCGGTCGCCGGACGGTTCCTGCGTGCGCGGCTCGGGCTCGGGCTCTTCGGGTGCTTGTTCGAGGATGAGGTGGGCGTTGGTGCCGGAGATGCCGAAGGCGGAGACGCCGGCGCGGCGTGGGCGTCCGGTGTCGGGCCAGGGGGTGGGTTCGGTGAGCAGGCGGACGGCGCCGGTGTCCCAGTCGACGTGCTGGGTGGGCCGGTCGATGTGCAGGGACTCGGGCAGCAGCCCGTTGCGGATCGCCATGACCATCTTGATGACGCCGGCGACTCCGGCGGCGGCCTGCGCGTGCCCGAAGTTCGACTTGACCGAGCCCAGCCACAGCGGCCGGTCCTTGGGCCGATCCCGCCCGTAGGCGGCGAGGAGGGCCTGCGCCTCGATCGGGTCGCCCAGGGTCGTTCCCGTGCCGTGCGCCTCCACTACGTCCAGTTCGTCCGGCGAGACCCCCGCGTTGGCGAGCGCCTGCCGGATGACGCGCTCCTGCGAGGGCCCGTTGGGGGCGGTCAGGCCGTTGCTGGCGCCGTCCTGGTTCACCGCCGAACCGCGGATCACCGCCAGCACGCGGTGCCCGTTGCGCCGGGCGTCCGACAGCCGTTCGAGCATGACGAGCCCGGCGCCCTCGCTCCAGTTCGTGCCGTCGGCGGCGTCGGCGAACGGCTTGCAGCGGGCGTTCCGGGCGATCCCGCGCTGCCGCGAGAACTCCACGAACGAGACCGGCGTGCTCATGACCGTCGCGCCGCCGGCCAGCGCGAGCGAGCACTCGCCCTGCCGCAGCGCCCGGCACGCCGTGTGCATCGCGACCAGCGAGGCCGAGCATCCCGTGTCCACGGTCACCGCCGGACCCAGCAGGCCGAGGACGTAGGAGATGCGGCCGGACGCGACGCAGCCCAGGTTTCCGGTGCCCATGTGGCCCTCGACCTCGTCGAACCGCTTGCCGACGAGGGTCAGGTAATCGAAGATCGTCAGCCCGGCGAACACGCCGGTGTCGCTGCCGTCGAGGGCCTCGCGGCTGATCCCCGCGTTCTCGATGGTCTCCCACGCGGTCTCCAGGAGGAGCCGCTGCTGCGGGTCCATGGCGACGGCCTCGCGCGGGCTGATGCCGAAGAACGCGGCGTCGAACTCGTCCGCGTCGTGGACGAACCCGCCCTCGCGCACGTAGCTGGTGCCCGGCCGGCCGCGGTCGGGGTCGTACAGGGCGGACATGTCCCAGCCCCGGTTCGCGGGGAACGCCCCGATCGCGTCCCGGCCGTCGGCGACCAGCCGCCAGAGGTCCTCGGCCGACCGCACCCCGCCCGGATAGCGGCACGCCATGCCGACGATCGCGATCGGCTCGTCGTCGGCGCCGCCGGGCCCGGCGGCGCGCACGGCGGCGGGAGCGGGCGCCGCCGCCGGGCGCTCGCCGAGCAGCTCGGCCGTGACGAACTCGGCGAGATCCTGCGGCGTCGGATGGTCGAAGATCATCGTGACCGGCAGTTCGAGCCCGGTCGCCCGGCTCAGCCGGTTGCGCAGCTGCACGGCGGTGAGGGAGTCGAAGCCGAGGTCCTGGAACGGCTTGTTGGCGGGGATCGCGTCCGTCCCGGAGTGCCCGAGCGTCGCCGCCGCCTCCGTCCGCACGTGGTTGAGGAGGATCTGCCGCCGCCGCGACGGGGTCGCGTCCTGGAGCTGCTGCCCCAGGGCCGTGGACGCGGTGCTCGTCTCCGGCCCGCTCGCGGTGACGGGCCGCCGGTTCTCCGGCAGGTCGGCGAGGAGGGGGGAGGGGCGCGCGGTGGTGAAGGTGGGCGTGAACCGGGTCCAGTCGATGTCGGCGACGGTGAGGGTGGCGGTGCCGGTGGCGATGGCGTGGTGGAGCGCCTTGGTCGCCAGGTCCGGGTGGACGGGGTTGAGGCCGAAGCGGGAGAAGAAGGACAGGGTCGTCTGGTCGGCGGCTATCCCCGTCTCGCTCCAGGGCCCCCAGGCCAGGGACGTCGCCGGTTGCCGCGCGGCGTGGCGGTGCTGGGCGAGGGCGTCGAGGTAGTGGTTGGCGGCGGCGTAGGCGCCCTGCCTGCCGCTGCCCCATGCTCCGGCACCGGAGGAGAACATCAGGAACACGGTGACGGGGTGCCGCCGGGCCAGCTCGTGCAGGTGCGCGGCGGCATGGGACTTGGGCCGCAGGACGTGGTCGAGGTCCGCGGCGGTGAGGTCGGCGATCGGGATGTAGTTGGGCACCCCGGCCGCGTGGAGGATGGTCGTCAGCGGCTGGTCTTCGGGGACGTGCCGTAGCGCCTGGTCGAGCTGGGCGCGGTCGGCGGCGTCGCAGGCGGTGATGGTGACGGCGCTGCCGAGGCCGCGTAGTTCCGCGGCGAGGTCGCCGGCGCCGGGGGCGTCGGGTCCGCGGCGGCTGGCGAGCAGGAGGTGGGGTGCGCCGCCGGCCGCGAGCCACCGGGCCATGTGGGCGCCGATTCCTCCCGTTCCGCCGGTGATGAGCGTCGTGCCGGTGGGCTTCCAGTCGGCCGGGAGGCTCGTGGTGGGCGGGGCATGCCGCATCCGGCGCGCCAGCACGCCCGTGGGACGGATGGCCACCTGGTCTTCTCGCTGCCCGGGGGTGAGGACTGAGGCGAGGTGGGCGGCCGAGCGCTGGTCGATGGTGGTGGGGAGGTCGATGAGGCCGCCCCAGAGCTGGGGGTGTTCGAGGGCCGCGACGCGTCCCAGACCCCAGATCTGCGCCTGCGTGGGGTTGGTGAGGGGTTCGGAGCCGGTCGTGGCGACCGCGCCCTGGGTCAGGCACCACAGGGGTGCGGTGATGTCGGCGTCGGTCATGGCCTGGATCAGGGCGGTGGTGGCCGACAGCCCGGACGGCACCGCCTCGAACTCCGCGTGCGGGGACTCGTCCAGACCCAGCAGGCTCATGACACCCGCCGGTTCGCCCTCGGCGGCGGACTCCGACAGCCGGACGGTGAGCGCCTCGCGTTCCAGCTCGTGCCGCTCCAGCGTGAGGCGCGCGGCGGTGGCCCCATGGGCGTTGAGCGCCCGCAACGCGACGTGCACGGCGGAATGGTCCCGCTGCCCGGCCGGGACCAGCAGCAGCCACCTGCCCGAGACCTCCGGCGCGGCGAGGTCGGAGACGTGCTTCCAGGCGAACTCGTACCGCCAGGAGTCGATCGTCCGCCGCTCGCGGTGCCCCCGCCGCCACTCCGACAGCGCGGGCAGCGCCGGACGGAGCGCCGCCATGGCCTCCTCGTCGTCCAGGCCCAGGGTGGCGGTCACCGCGTCGACGTCACCGTTCTCGATCGCCTGCCACAGCTTCGTCTCGACGGGATCGTCCCCACCGGCGCCGGGCTGCCCGGCCGCCGGAGGCTCCAGCCAGAAGCGCTCGCGCTGGAACGGGTACGTGGGCAGCTCGACGACGCGGGGCGGCGGGTCGGCGGGGAACCAGGAAGTCCAGTCGATGGGGGTGCCGGTGGTGTGGGCGTGGGCGAGTGCGTGCGCGATCTGCGCCAGGTCGCCGTGGTCGCGGCGCAGGGTGGGGATCGCGGCTGCGGCGGTCTCGGCGTGTGCGAAGCACTCTTCGAGGCCGGGCGTCTGGACGGGGTGCGGGCTGACCTCGATGAAGGTCCGGTGGCCGTTGGCCAGGAGGGCGGCGATGGCGTCGGCGAAGCGGACCGGATGGCGCAGGTTGTCGACCCAGTAGCCGGTGTCCAGGGTGGCGGTGTCGATGGGACCGCCGGTGAGGGTGGAGTGGAAGACGATGTCGGCCTCGACCGGAGCGATGCCGGCCAGCGTCTCGGTGAGTTCGTCGGTGATCTGGTCGATCTGGGGTCCGTGGGAGGCGTAGTCGACGTCGATGGTGCGGGCGCGCAGCCCTTGCTCTTCGGCTGCCGCTACGGCGGCGGCGATGTGGTCGGGTGGGCCTGAGATGACGGTGGTGGATGGGCTGTTGATCGCTGCGACCGTCACGTCCGGGAAGTCGGTGAGCAGTTCGGTGGCGCGTTCTTCGCCGATGCTCAGGGAGGCCATCGCGCCCTGTCCGGACAGTTGCCGCAGGGCTTTGCTGCGCAGCGCGACGACCTTGGCGGCGTCCTCGATCGACAGTGCTCCGGCGACGCAGGCGGCGGCGATTTCGCCTTGGCTGTGTCCGACGACGGCGGCGGGGGTGACGCCGTGGTCGGCCCACACGGCGGCCAGCGACACCATGACCGCCCATAGCACGGGCTGCACGACGTCCACGCGCGACAACTCGGAACCGTCACCGCGCAGCACTTCGGTCAGTGACCAGTCCACGTGCGGGTTGAGGGCTTGTTCGCACTCGGCGATCCGGGAGGCGAACACCGGCGACTCATCCAGCAGCCGCGCACCCATCCCGGCCCACTGCGAACCCTGCCCGGGAAACACCAGCACCGGGCCGACGCTCGCGGTGCGCGCCTCACCCACCACCACGTCCGGATGGGCTTCACCGCGCGCCAGCGCCGCGAGCCCCTCGCGTGGGTCTCGTCCCACGAGCACCGCCCGGTGCTCGAAGTCCGACCGGGTTTTGATCAGCGACCAGCCGATGTCGGCCGCGGACGCCTCGGGGCGGGCGGCGAGGTGGTCGGCCAGGCGCTGCGCCTGCGCGCGCAAAGCCTGGGAGGTGCGCCCGGACACGACCCAGGGGGTGAGGCCGTCGTGGGAGGCGGGCTCGGGCGGCTCGGGCTCTTCGGGTGCTTGTTCGAGGATGAGGTGGGCGTTGGTGCCGGAGATGCCGAAGGCGGAGACGCCGGCGCGGCGTGGGCGTCCGGTGTCGGGCCAGGGGGTGGGTTCGGTGAGCAGGCGGACGGCGCCGGTGTCCCAGTCGACGTGCTGGGTGGGCCGGTCGATGTGCAGGGACTCGGGCAGCAGCCCGTTGCGGATCGCCATGACCATCTTGATGACGCCGGCGACTCCGGCGGCGGCCTGCGCGTGCCCGAAGTTCGACTTGACCGAGCCCAGCCACAGCGGTTCGGTGTCGCGGCGGTTCTGCCCGTAGGTGGCGAGGAGGGCCTGCGCCTCGATGGGGTCGCCCAGCGTCGTGCCCGTGCCGTGGGCTTCGACGGCGTCCAGTTCCGTTCCGGACAGTCCCGCGTTGGCGAGCGCCTGCCGGATGACGCGCTCCTGCGAGGGCCCGTTGGGGGCGGTCAGGCCGTTGCTGGCGCCGTCTTGGTTCACCGCCGAACCGCGGATCACCGCCAGCACGCGGCGGCCGTCGCGCCGGGCGTCCGGCAGGCGCTGCAGCATGATCAGCCCGGCGCCCTCGGCCCAGCCGGTGCCGTCGGCGGCGTCGGCGAACGGCTTGGCGCGGCCGTCGGGGGCGACGCCGCGCTGCCGGGAGAACTCGGTGAACGCGCCGGGCGTCGCCATCACGGTCGCGCCGCCGGCCAGCGCGAGCGAGCAGTCGCCGCCCCGCAGCGCCTGGCAGGCCAGATGGATCGCCGTCAGCGACGACGAGCAGGCGGTGTCCACCGTCGTCGCCGGCCCTTCCAGGCCGAGGACGTAGGAGATGCGGCCGGACGCGACGCTGCCCAGGTTGCCGGTGCCGATGTAGCCCTCGACCTGGCTGGAGGTCTCGGGGACGAGCATCAGGTAGTCGTGCGCGCTGACGCCGGTGAAGACGCCGGTGTCGCTGCCCGCCAGCGCCGCGCGGGTCAGCCCGGCGTGCTCGGCCGCCTCCCACGCGGTCTCCAGGAGGAGCCGCTGCTGCGGGTCCATGGCGACGGCCTCGCGCGGGCTGATGCCGAAGAACGCCGGGTCGAAGTCCCCCGCGTCGTACAGGAACCCGCCCTCGCGCACGTAGCTGGTGCCGGGGTTCTCCGGGTCCGGGTCGAACAGGCCGTCCAGGTCCCAGCCCCGGTCGGACGGGAACGCGGAGATGGCGTCCGCGCCGTCCGCCACCAGCCGCCACAGGTCGGCCGCGGACCGCACGCCGCCCGGGTAGCGGCACGCCATGCCGATGATCGCGATCGGTTCCGGCTCGGCCGACTCCAGCCTGTCCAGCCGTTCGCGCGCCGTGCGCAGCTCCGCGGTGACCCACTTGAGATTGTCGAGAAGCCGTTCCTCGGTGGACATGCGGTCGTGCTCCTTAGACGCATGGATGGTCAGGACCTGCCGAACTCTTCGGAGATGAGCGCGAGCATCTCGTCCGCCGTCGCCGTCTCCAGGTCGCGGCGGGTTCCGGTCTGCTCCCCGTTCCAGGCGGCCAGCAGCGACCGCATCCGCGCGGCGATCCGGCGGCGCGTGGCGGCGTCCACCTCGCCCGCGGCGCAGGCCGCCGCCCACCGGTCCAGCTCGGCCAGGATCGAGCCCTCCGTCGGGACGTCCCGGCCGACGAGCTCGCCGAGCAGGTGGTCGGCCAGCTCCCGGGGCGTGGGCCGGTCGAACACGAGGGTGGTCGGGAGCCGGAGGCCGGTGCTGGCGTTGAGCTGGTTGCGCAGCTGGACGGCGGTGAGCGAGTCGAACCCCAGGTCCTGGAACGGCTTGTGCGGGGGGACGGCTTCGCGCGAGGGAAGGCCGAGGGTGGCGGCCGTCTCGGTCTGGACGTGCCGCAGGAGCAGCTCCGCGCGCTGGGCGGCCGACGCACCGGCCAGCTCCTCGACCAGGGGCGGTGCGGCGGTGGCGGCCGGCGCGGCGGGCCGCTGGTTCTCCGGCAGGTCGGCGAGGAGGGGGGAGGGGCGCGCGGTGGTGAAGGTGGGCGTGAACCGGGTCCAGTCGATGTCGGCGATGGTGAGGGTGGTGGCGCCGGTGGCGATGGCGTGGTGGAGCGCCTTGGTCGCCAGATCGGGATGGAGGGGACGGACGCCGAAACGGGCGAGGTAGGCCGTGGAGGCTTCGTCGGCCGCGATGCCGAGGTCGCTCCAGAGCCCCCAGGCCAGGGACGTCGCCGGTTGCCGCGCGGCGTGGCGGTGCTGGGCGAGGGCGTCGAGGTAGTGGTTGGCGGCGGCGTAGGCGCCCTGCCTGCCGCTGCCCCAGGTGCCGGCACCGGAGGAGAACATCAGGAAGGTCGAGACCGGATGATCCCGGACGATGTCGTGCAGGTGCGCGGCGGCGTGCGACTTGGGTCCGAGGACGTCGCGGAGCACGGCCGGGGTGAGGTCGGCGATGGGGACGTGGCTCGCCACGCCGGCCGCGTGGAAGACGGTGGTCAGCGGCTGGTCTTCGGGGACGTGCCGTAGCGCCTGGTCGAGCTGGGCGCGGTCGGCGGCGTCGCAGGCGGTGATGGTGACGGCGCTGCCGAGGCCGCGTAGTTCCGCGGCGAGGTCGCCGGCGCCGGGGGCGTCGGGTCCGCGGCGGCTGGCGAGCAGGAGGTGGGGTGCGCCGGCGGCCGCGAGCCACCGGGCCATGTGGGCGCCGATTCCTCCTGTTCCGCCGGTGATGAGCGTCGTGCCGGTGGGCTTCCAGTCGGCCGGGAGGGCCGTGGTCGGCGGCGCGTGCTCCAGGCGCCGCGCCCAGACCGCCGAGGAGCGGATCGCGACCTGGTCTTCCCGCTGCCCGGGGGTGAGGAGTGAGGCGAGGTGGGCGGCCGTGCGCTGGTCGATGGTGGTGGGGAGGTCGATCAGGCCGCCCCAGAGCTGGGGGTGTTCGAGGGCCGCGACGCGTCCCAGACCCCAGATCTGCGCCTGCGTCGGGCTCGTGAGCGGGTCCCCTGCGCTGGTCGCGACCGCGCCCTGGGTCAGGCACCACAGGGGTGCGGTGATGTCGGCGTCGGTCATGGCCTGGATCAGGGCGGTGGTGGCCGACAGCCCGGACGGCACCGCCTCGAACTCCGCGTGCGGGGACCCGTCCAGACCCAGCAGGCTGACGACGCCCGCCGGCTCCTTCCCGGCGAGAGCGGCGGCGAGCGCCTCCCTGGTCGCGCGCGGCGCGTCGATGATCTCGCGGATGGTGGCGGCGCCCCGGTCTTCGAGGACGCGGGCGACGGCGTCGGCCGCCGGGGCATCCCGGTCCGCCTCCGGGACCAGCAGCACCCACGTGCCGGACAGGCCCGCGGGCGCCGGAACCCGGACGTCCTTCCACACGACCCGGTAGCGGCAGGAGTCCAGCGCGCTCCGCTCGCGGTGCGCGCGCCGCCACCTCGACAGCGCGGGCAGGGCCGGGCCGAGCGCCGCGGCGGCGTCCTCTCCGGCCGGTCCGAGCGCGTCGGTCAGCGCGTCGAGGTCGCCGTCCTCGATCGCCTGCCACAGCCGTGCCTCGGCCTCGTCGTGCGCCCCGCCGGCGACGGCCGGCGCCGCGCGCTCGACCCAGTACCGCTGCCGCTGGAAGGGGTAGGTGGGCAGGTCGACGACGCGGGGCCGCGGGTCCGCGGGATACCAGCGGGCCCAGTCCACCCGCGTCCCGGCCGTGAAGGCGTGCGCGACCGCACGCGCGACCTGCGTCAGGTCGCCGTTGTCGCGGCGCAGCGTGGGCACCGCGGCGGCGGTCACACCGGCCTGCTCGAAACACTCCTCCAGGCCGACGGCCAGCACGGGGTGAGCGCTGGCCTCGACGAAGACGCGGTGGCCGTCCGCGAGCAGCGCGCCGATCGCGTCCGCGAAGCGGACGGGGCGGCGCAGGTTGGTGATCCAGTAACCGGTGTCCAGGGTCGTCGTGTCGGCACGGGCTCCGGTCACCGCCGAGTAGTAGGTGACGGACGCCGCGGCAGGCTCGATCCCGGCCAGCGTCTCGGTGAGTTCGTCGGTGATCTGGTCGATCTGGGGTCCGTGGGAGGCGTAGTCGACGTCGATCGTGCGGGCGCGCAGCCCTTGGTCTTCCGCTGCTGTGACGACGGCGGTGACTTGGTCGGGTGGGCCGGAGATGACGGTGGCGGACGGGCTGTTGATCGCGGCGACCGTCACGTCCGGGAAGTCGGCGAGCAGTTCGGTGGCGCGTTCTTCGCCGACGCCGAGGGAGGCCATCGCGCCCTGTCCGGACAGTTGCCGCAGGGCTTTGCTGCGCAGCGCGACGACCTTGGCGGCGTCCTCGATCGACAGTGCTCCGGCGACGCAGGCGGCGGCGATTTCGCCTTGGCTGTGTCCGACGACGGCGGCGGGGGTGACGCCGTGGTCGGCCCACACGGCGGCCAGCGAGACCATGACCGCCCATAGGACGGGCTGCACGACGTCCACGCGCGACAACTCGGAACCGTCACCGCGCAGCACTTCGGTCAGTGACCAGTCCACGTGCGGGTTGAGGGCTTGTTCGCACTCGGCGATCCGGGAGGCGAACACCGGCGACTCGTCCAGCAGCCGGGCGCCCATCCCGGCCCACTGCGAACCCTGCCCGGGAAACACCAGCACGGCACCGGGCCCGGCGTCCCCGGCCACTCCGGTCACCACGTCCGGATGCGCGGCGCCCGCGGCGAGCGCCTCCAGACCCGGTGCCGGGTCCCGGCCGACGATCACCGCCCGGTGCTCGAAGTCCGACCGGGTCCTCAGCAGCGACCAGCCCACCTCGACGGGGGACGGCCCGGAATCCTTGGCCATGAGCTCACGCAGGCGCCGAGCCTGCTCCCGCAGTGCCGCCGCGTTCCGCGCCGACACCGTCAACGGCGCCGTCCCGCCGACCCGAGGCCCCGGTTCCGGTTCCGGTTCCGGTTCGGGAGCCTCCTCCAGAATCAGGTGCGCGTTCGTGCCGGAGAAGCCGAAGGACGACACGCCGGCCCGGCGCGGACGGCCCTCGCGCGGCCACTCCCTGGCCTCGGTCAGCAGGCGCAGCCCGCCGTCCTCCCAGTCCACGTACTCGGAGGGCTCGCCGATGTGCAGCGAGGCGGGCAGGACGCCGTGCCGCATCGCCATCACCGTCTTGATCACTCCGGCGACGCCCGCGGACATCTGGGTGTGCCCGATGTTCGACTTGACCGAGCCCAGCCAGAGGGGCCGTCCGCCGGGGCGGTCCTTGCCGTAGGTCGCGAGCAGGGCGCCGGCCTCGATCGGGTCGCCGAGCGGCGTGCCGGTGCCGTGCGCCTCCACCGCGTCCACCTCGGACGCGGGCAGCCGCGCGCTCGCCAGCGCCTGCCGGATCACCCGCTCCTGGGACGGGCCGTTCGGCGCGGTGAGACCGTTGCTCGCGCCGTCCTGGTTGACCGCCGAACCGCGGATCACCGCGAGCACCCGGCGGCCGTTGCGGCGCGCGTCCGACAGGCGCTCCAGCAGCAGCACCCCGGCGCCTTCGGCCAGCGTCATGCCGTCGGCCTTCGCCGAGAACGGCTTGGAGCGGCCGTCGGGCGCCAGCGCGCGCATCTCGCTGAAGCCGATCAGGGGAGCCGGCGACGACATGACGTGCACCCCGCCCGCCAGCGCCAGCGTCGACTCGCCCCGCCGCAGCGAGTCGCACGCCAGGTGCGTGGCGACCAGGGAGGACGAGCAGGCGGTGCCGATCGTGAGGGCGGGCCCCTCCAGGCCGAGGAGGTAGGAGAGCCTGCCGGAGATGACGCTGGCGGAGTTCCCGATGGTGAAGTACCCGGCCGAGCCCTCCGGGACCTGCGCCGCGTCCAGGCAGTAGTCGAGCCCGTCGCAGCCGAGGAAGACGCCGACGGGCTCGGAGCGCAGCGACCGCGGGTCGACGCCCGCGCGCTCGACGGCCTCCCAGGAGGTCTCCAGCGCGAGCCGCTGCTGCGGCGCCATGCCGAGCGCCTCGGCCGGGCCGATGCCGAAGAAGGCGGCGTCGAAGTCCCCGGCGTCATGGACGAAGCCGCCCTCGCGGACGTGGGCGGTGCCCGGGTGGTCGGGGTCCGGGTCGTAGAGCGCGTCCAGGTCCCAGCCCCGGTCGCCGGGCGGCCCGGTGATCGCGTCGCGGCCCTCCGCGACCAGGGTCCACAGGTCGTCGGGCGACCGCACGTCGCCGGGCAGCCGGCAGGCCATGCCGATGATCGCGATCGGCTCCCGCGCGGCCGACTCGGCGTCCTTGAGGCGGCGCTGGGTCTGGCGCAGGTCGGCGGTGACGCGCTTGAGGTAGGCCAGGAGTCTGGCTTCGTTGTCGGCCATCGGCGAGCGACCGCTCCTCTCCGCAGAACGTGCTGGTCGGAGCCTCGCCGACGCCCCTAAAGGACGCCTAACCCCGCCGCGGGACGGGCTTTAGCGCGCGGCAAGACCGGCGTTAGCCGTGTCCGTGACGCTGACCGCATGGAACCGCCGATCGCGTTCCCCCGTGACGCCCGTCCCGGCCCCTTCGACCCGCCCGAGATCCTGCGCGCCCTGCGAGAGAGGGCGCCGCTGGTCCCGATGCGGTTCGCCGACGGCCATCTGGGCTGGTTCGTGACGGGTCACTCGGCGGTGCGGGCCGTCCTGAGCGACCCCCGCTTCAGCGCCCGGCCGGAACGCCACCACCTGGTCGTGGACCTGCCCATGGCCAAGGCGTTCGCCGGCCGGCTGACGCTGAGCGTGTCGGGCATGTTCCACCTGCAGGATCCGCCCGAGCACACGCGGTACCGGCGCGCGCTCGCCGCCGAGTTCACCGTCCAGCGGATGAGGCGGCTCGAACCGGAGATCACCGAGATCGCGCGGACCTGCCTGGACGCCATGGCGGCCACCGGCCCGCCGGCCGACCTGGTGGAGGCGTTCGCCTTCCCGGTTCCGTCCCTGGTGATGTGCGAGCTGCTGGGGATCGCGCACGAGGACCGGGAGGACTTCCGCCGGGCCGTGGCCACGATGTCCCGCTGGAGCAGCGGCGTCGAGGAGACCCGCGACGCCCTGGACACGGTGCTCGGGTTCTTCCCGCCGCTGGTCCGGCACCGGCGCCGCGACCCCGGCGACGACCTGCTCAGCAGGCTGATGCGCGACGGCGACCTGACCGACGACGAGCTCGCCACGATCGGTTACATCCTGTTCGCGGGCGGGTTCGAGACGACGGCGAACATGCTGGCCCTCGGCACCTTCGCGCTGCTGGAGCACCCCGAGCAGAGGGAGCGGCTGCGCCGCGACCCGGAACTGGTCAACAACGCCGTCGAGGAACTGCTGCGCTACCTGACCATCGGCCACATCGGCCCGCAGCGCGCGGCGACCGAGGACGTCGAGATCGAAGGCGTCCTGATCAGGAAGGGCCAGGCGGTCATGGTGTCGCTGCCCGCCGCCAACCGCGACCCCGAGCATTTCCGAGACCCCGACGAATTCGATATCGGCAAGCCGGCCGGAGGCCATGTCGCGTTCGGCCACGGTGTGCACGGATGCCTGGGGCAGCAACTCGCCCGTGTCGTCATGCGGATCTCGTATCCGGCGCTCCTCGACCGTTTCCCGGATCTGCGTCTCGCGGTCCCGCGCGACGAGGTGCCTGCCAAAGAGGACACGATGGCCTACGGCGTCCACAGCCTCCCCGTCGAATGGTGACTCGCGGTCGAATGGTGACTCGCGCGGGCCGGTGAAGCCGCGATGCCGGCGTGCTTCCCGGCCGACGCGATTTACGCCGACGCGATTTACGCCGACGCGATTACGGAGCGACCTCGCGGGCCAGGTCGAGCAGGTCGTCCGCGAGCCGGTCCGGCTGCTCGCAGTGGAGGTGGTGGTCGCTGTCGGCGTACCACCGGATGCTCGGCCGGGCCAGCGCCGCCTCCGCGCTCGCCACCCACTCCCGCCACTGCCGCTCCCCGTACGGGGACTCGCGGCGCGTGGCGGGCAGCAGCATGACCGGGACGGTCACCGCCGGGTACCACCGGTGCGGATCGTCCTCCCACACGCTCTGGAGGATCGACGCGAAGTGGCGCGCCGACAGGCGCGGGGCGAGCACGCCGTCCGGGCCGGCGCGCATGCCGGCCAGGTGCGCCTCGATCGCGCCGTCCGTCCACCCCGGGTGGACGCCGCGCAGGCGGGCGCGCACCTCGGCGGGGGCGCCGCCGTTCGCCGTGAGGGAATGGGACAGCACGTCGCGCCAGCGCGTCAGGCGCTGGGGCATGACCGCCTCCACGTCGATCCAGCCGCCGTCGACCAGCGCGAGCGCGGCGGCCGGCCCGGGGCGCGCGGCGGCCAGCCGCAGCGAGATGCTCGCGCCCCACGAGTGACCGGCCACCACGGCGCCGGTCAGGCCGAGAGCGGCGGCGACCGCCGCGACGTCGGACGTGGCGGTGGCGGTGTCGTACCCGTCGTCGGGGGCGTCGGACGCGCCGTGGCCGCGCAGGTCGACCGCGTAGGACGGGTGGTCCGCCGCGGCGAGCCGTTCGGCGACCTCGTCCCATTCCCGGGCGTTCGACCCCATGCCGTGCACCAGGAGGAAGGCCGGGCGGCGCCCGCCCGGCCGGTGCCGCACCCGCAGGCGCACACCGTCGGCCACCTCGACGCGCAGGTCCCGGCAGCCGGCCTCGGCCATGGACATCGCTCAGGGCCGCCGCGCCGTGATCAGCACGTAGCCGAGCTCCGGCATGCGGGCGATCTTCTCCTGGTTGCCGATGAGCAGTTCGTACCCCTCGGTGCCGAGGATCTCGACGAACCGGTCGCGGCGGGAACGCAGGCCCGCGGCGAACGCGGCGTTCGTCGGGGACGTCTCCCTGGTGACGTCCCTGAAGTCCTCCGTGACGAGCCCGGCGCGGTCGAGCACGCCCTCGTACTCCTCCATGCGGGTCAGCGAGGCGTACACGGTGGTGTGGTAGGCGTTCGGGTCGCGCGCGCCGTCGGCGGGCTCCTTGTAGACCATGTCCGCGATGGCGATGCGGCCGCCGGGGCGGACGGCGCGGGCGACGCCCGACAGCACCTGGACCTTGTCCGGCATGTGCAGCATCGACTCCAGCGCCCAGGCGCGGTCGAACGACTCCGCCGCGTACGGCAGGTCCATGGCGTTGACCCGCTCGAAGGAGACCCGGTCGGCCAGCCCCTCGCGGCGGGCGCGTTCGTTGGCGCGCTCGACCTGGCGGGCGCTGACGGAGATCCCCACGACCTCGACCTCGCACGCCCGTGCGAGGTGCAGCGCCGGCGTCCCGTTGCCGCAGCCCACGTCGAGGACGCGGTCGCCCGGCCGCGGGTCCAGCCGCCGGATCATGTCGTCCGTCATCGCCCTGGCGGCCTCGTCGAAACTGCTCGTGTCGTTCTCGTCGCGCCACAGGCCGTAATGCAGATTGCCGTCCCAGAGCTCCGCCATCACGTCGAAAATGCCGTGATCGTAGTAGTACCCGATCGTGTTCGAGTCGGGCGGCCGGATCTCCTCGGCGATGACGATGGAGCGCATTTTCGTATGGTCTTCTGTCGTCATGCCTGCACGATCCTCCATATGTCGCGAAGCGACCACCCCTGACCACCCCTGTTGGGCCCCCTATTCGACCGGCCTCCATTCGAGAATTAGCCGGGCTTTAGCGGAGTGGGTGATATTGCTCGCGAACGTTTATGTCGGCGAAAGAGGCGTGGCATGGCGCAGAGGGAAGCAGGGGCATGAGCCGGCCCGCGCACGCGGTCGTGATGGGCGGCGGCCTCGCGGGAATGCTGGCGGCCCACGTGCTGGCGCGCCACGCCGGCTCGGTCACCGTGGTGGAGCGCGACGTCCTCCCCGACGGGCCCGGGCACCGCCGCGGCGTGCCGCAGGCGCACCACGCCCATCTGCTGTGGTCGAACGGGGCGCGCGTCATCGACGAGCTGCTGCCCGGCACGACGGACCGGCTGCTCGCCGCCGGCGCCCGCCGGATCGGCTTCCAGGGCGACCAGGTGACGCTGACGGTGCGAGGGTGGCAGCACCGCTTCCCGCCGACCCAGTTCGCCGTCCTGTGCACCCGCCCACTCCTGGACTGGGTCGTCCGCGAGCGGATCCTCGCGTCCGGCCGCGTCGAGCTGCGGCAGGGCGCCGAGGCGGCCGGACTGGCCGGAGACCGCGGCCGCGTCACCGGCGTCCAGGTCCGCGACAGCGGCCAGGGCGGCACCACCACGATCGACGCGGACCTGGTGGTGGACGCCTCCGGCCGCGGATCCGGCCTCCAGCACTGGCTGGCGGCCCTGGACGTCCCCCCGCCCGGGAAGGACGTCGTCGACGCGGGCATCGGATACGCCACCAGGCTCTTCGTGGCGCCGCCCGGCGCCACCGCCGCCTTTCCCGCCGTCAACGTCGGCGCGCCCCACGCCGCGAGCGAGCCCGGCCACTTCGGCGTGGTGTACCCCGTGGAGGGCGACCGCTGGCTCGTCACGCTGTCGTGCACCAGGGGCGGGACGCTGCCCGCCCGCGAGGACGAGTTCGAGGCGTTCGCGCGGCGCCGGCTGGGGCATCCGCTGGTCGCCGACCTCATCGCCTCGGCGGAGCCGCTGACCCCCGTGTTCCGCTCCCACTCGGGGGCCAACCGGCGGCTGTACCCCGAGCGGCACGAAGGCTGGCCCGACGGCCTCCTCGTCGTCGGCGACTCGCTGACCGCGTTCAACCCCGTCTACGGCCACGGGATGAGCGCCGCCGCGCGCTGCGCCGCCGCGCTGGACCGGGAACTAGCGGCGGGCGGCGACGTCCGGCGGGCGCAGGCGGCGATCAGCGCGGCGGTCGACGACCCGTGGGTCCTCGCCGCCTCCAAGGACGCCGGCTACGCGGGTTGCCGCATCGACGCGACCGACCCGCGGCTGGTGGGCGACCACACCGAGCACCAGCGCCGCTTCGCCGACTCCATCATCGACAGGTCGCTGGTCGCCCCCGGGGTCTGCGCGGTGGTGACCGACGTCATCAGCCTGTCCGCCGGGCAGGCCGAGCTGGGGTCCAGCGGCTTCCTGTCGCTGATGCACAAGGAGGAGCCCCGCCCGAGGCTGACCGGGCCGCCGCTGCGGCCCGAGGAACTCGACCTCGTGGGGCTCCCCGCCTACGAGAGCGTCCCGACCGCCTAGCCGGAGAGAGCCAGCATGGCGACCGAAGAAAAGCTCGTCGACTACCTGAAATGGACCACCGCCGAGCTGCACCGGGCCCGGCGGCGCCTGCGCGAGTACGAGTCCCGGGACCGGGAGCCGATCGCGGTCGTCGCGATGTCCTGCCGGTTCCCGGGAGGCGCGCGCACACCGGAGCGGTTGTGGCGGCTGGTCGCGGACGGCCGGGACGTCATCGGCGCGTTCCCCGCCGACCGCGGCTGGGACGTCGAGCGGCTCCGCTCGGCCGACGGCACGCTGCCCGACCGCGCCGGCGGCTTCGTCCATGACGCGCTCGACTTCGACGCGTCCTTCTTCGGCATGGGCCGGAGCGAGGCGGTCGCCACCGAGCCGCAGCAGCGGATTCTGCTGGAACTGGCCTGGGAGGCCGTCGAGGCCGCCGGCATCGACCCGCACGCGCTGCGCGGCAGCCGCACCGGCGTCTACACCGGGCTGACCACGCACGACTACATCACCGGCCTGGCCCGCTCGGACCGGGCGCCGGACGACGTCCTCGGCCACCTCGGCTCGGGCATCTCCGGCAGCCTCGCCTCCGGCCGGGTGTCGCGCCTGCTGGGCCTGGAGGGCCCGGCGCTGACGGTGGACACGGCCTGCTCGTCGTCCCTGGTCGCGATGCACCTCGCCTGCCAGGCACTGCGCCGGGACGAGTGCACGCTCGCGCTCGCCGGCGGCGCCACCGTCCTCGCGACCCCGGGCCTGTTCCTGGAGTACGCGGCGCAGCCCGGCATGCTCGCCCCCGACGGGCGCTGCAAGGCGTTCGCGGCGGCGGCCGACGGGATGGTGTGGGGCGAGGGCGCGGGACTGCTCGTCCTGGAGCGGCTGCCGGACGCCCTGCGCGAGGGCCGTCCCGTGCTGGCGGTGATCCGCGGTTCGGCCGTCAACCAGGACGGTGGCGGCGGCGGGCTCGCCGCCCCGCACGGCCCGACCCAGCAGCGGCTGATCCGCGAGGCGCTGACCGGCGCCGGCCTCGCCGCGGCGGACGTGGACGCCGTCGAGGCGCACGGCACCGGCACCGCCATGGGCGACCTGATCGAGGCGCAGGCGCTGCTGGCCGCCTACGGGACGGACCGCCCGCCGGACCGGCCGCTCCTGCTCGGCTCCGTCAAGTCCAACATCGGGCACACCCAGGCCGCCTCCGGGGTCGCCTCGGTGATCAAGATGGTGCTCGCGATGCGGCACGGGACCCTGCCGGCCACGCTGCACGTCGACCGGCCCAACCCGTACGTGGACTGGTCGGCGGGCGAGGTGGAGCTCCTCACCGAGCCCGCCGGGTGGAAGCGGGGCGAGCGGACGCGCAGGGCCGGAGTGTCGTCGTTCGGAGTCTCCGGCACCAACGCGCACCTGATCCTGGAAGAGCCCCCCGAGCCCGCGGAACGGGCCGGCGACGGCGGGCCGGTGTCCGTCCACCCGGTGCCGTGGGCCGTGTCGGCCCGGAGCGAGCGGGCGTTGCGGGCGCAGGCCGCCGCGCTGGCCGCGCACGTCACCGAGCACCCCGAGCTGCCGGTGGGCGACGTGGCCTGGTCGCTGGCGGCGACGAGGGCGGTCTTCGAGCACCGCGCGGTCGTCGTCGGCGACGACCGCGCGGAGCTGGTGGAGGGTCTGCGCTCGGTCGCCGCGGGACGGCCCGAGCCGCCCCCCGCCGGACGGACGGCCTGGGTGTTCGGCGGGGAGAGCCCCCGGCCGGGCGCCGGTGCGGAACTGTACGAGCGGTTCCCCGTGTTCGCCGGCGCCGTCGACGAGGTGCGCGCGATGCTCGACGTCCGCGACGGCCTTGAAGACGACCCGTCAGAGGCCGCCGGCCTGTTCGCGCTGCAGGTCGGGCTCGCCCGGCTGCTGGACGCGGCC
This sequence comes from Actinomadura monticuli, assembly GCF_041463655.1. Classification (NCBI taxonomy): domain Bacteria; kingdom Bacillati; phylum Actinomycetota; class Actinomycetes; order Streptosporangiales; family Thermomonosporaceae; genus Actinomadura; species Actinomadura monticuli. Next base: position 216,723 of record NZ_JAXCEI010000002.1, on the reverse strand, counting down.
GGGCTGCGGCCGGACATGGTGATCGGGCACGGGACCGGCGAGATCGCCGCCGCGCACGCCGTCGGAGTGGTCGGCCTGGCGGAGGCGTGCCGGCTGATCGCGGAGTCCGTCGGCGGAGACCCGGCGGAACCGGTCGCGGTTCCCGCCGCGGACCCGGCCGAGGCGGGCGTGCTGCTGGAACTCGGCCGCTGCCCGTCCCCGCCGTCCGGCGAGCCGGCCCCCCTGGCGCTGCCCGTGCTCGACGGCGAGCGGCCGGAGCCGCGGTCGCTGCTCCAGGCTCTCGCCCGGCTGCACGCCTTGGGCGCCGCCGTCGACTGGGCCGGGCTTCTCGGCGGCGAGCCGCCGCCCCGCACCGTCCCGCTGCCCACGTACGCGTTCCAGCGCGAGCGGTACTGGCTGTACGACCCCGTACCGGCGCCCCCGGACGGAGCGAGGCGAAAGGAGGACGCGGGACCCGACGACATCAACGCAATGGACCGCGAAACGGTAGTCGAGACGCGAAGGCAATGGTGATACCGACATGACCGACGAGGAACTGCGGCGCTCTTTCGCGAGCGGCGACGCGGCGCAGCGGGAGCGGCTGCTCCGGGAGACGATCCGGACCCAGGTGGCGGCGCTGCTGGCGCTGCGCACCGTCGAGGACGACGGCAACTTCCTGGAGCTCGGGCTGAACTCCCTGTCCGCGATCGAGCTGACCAAGAAGCTGATGACGATCACCGACATGGAGATCCCGCTGGTGACCATCGTCGACCATCCGACGCCGGCGCGGCTCGCGAGCCACCTCGCCGGAGAGCACTCCGGCGCCGGCGAGGGCCTCCCGCGCTAGCCCGCCGCACCACGGCGGAAGGGGCCGGCGCCAGTGCGGCGCCGGCCCCTTCCGCCGTGGAGTCAGGCCGAAGTGTCCACCTTCGTCTCGGTGGGCTCCTCGGCCGGGGGTGCGGCGACCGGGCGCAGCGCGATGAGCGCCACGACCGCCGCGACCAGCATGCCGATCGCGCCGACGACCGACGCGGACGACATGCCGTTGACGAAGGCGTCCTGCGCGACGCGGGCGAGCCCCGCGTCGCCGCTGGCCGCCGCGGCCGTCAGCGCCTCGCCGATGGAGTCGCGGGCCTTGCCGGTGACGCTCTCGGGCAGTTCGTCGGCGTAGAAGACGGTCAGCACCGTGCCGAGGACGGCCACGCTGAGCGCCTGGCCGGTCTGCGAGACGGTGTCGTTGATGGCCGAGCCGACGCCGGCCCGCTCCTTCGGGAGCGCGGACAGCAGCGTGTTGTACGCCGCGGGCCCGACCGTGCCGCTGCCGGCACCGGTGATCAGGAGCGCGGTGACCAGCTGCGGGTAGCCGTCGCCGGGCGACAGCATGGCCAGCAGCCCGAAGCCCGCCGCCAGCAGGACGAGCCCGGTCACGATGGTGGCCCGGACGCCGATCTTCTTGCTGAGCGGCACGCCGACGCCGTTGAAGACGATCACGGTGACGAGCAGCGGGATGAAGGCGACCCCGGTCTTCAGCGGGCTGTAGCCGAGGACGAACTGCATGTACTGGGTCAGCACGAGCATCAGCCCGCCGGCCGAGAACGCCACCAGCACGAGCGTCACGCTGGCACCGGTGAAGTTGCGGTCGCGGAACAGCGGCAGCGGGAGCATCGGCTCCTTGGCGGCGTGCTCGCGGAAGGCGAAGCCCGCCAGCGCGATGACCGCGACCGCGATCCCTCCCGTGGTCTCGACGGACGTCCAGCCGTCCCGCTGGGCGGAGATGATGCCGTAGACCAGGGCCGCCATGCCCAGCGTGGACAGGACGGCGCCGGGTATGTCGGGCCGGGTGGCGGGCCCGCGCGACTCGGGGATGATCAGCAGCGCGGCGACGACGCTCAGCGCGACGATGGGCAGGTTGATCAGGAACACCGAGCCCCACCAGAAGTGCTCCAGCAGGACGCCGCCGACGAGGGGCGCGCCCAGCGCGCCGACCATGAGCACCGAGCTCCAGATCGCGATGGCCTTCTTGCGCTCCTCGTCGTCGAAGACGGTGGTGAGGATCGACAGCGTCCCCGGCATGAGGAACGCCGCGCCCACGCCCATGAGCGCCCGGGCGCCGATGAGCTGGCCGGTCGTCTGGGCGTAGGCGGCGACGACCGAGGCGGCGCCGAACAGGACGAGCCCGATGACGAGGCAGCGCCGCCGGCCGTACCGGTCCGACAGCCCGCCCGCGGTGAGCAGGAGCCCGGCGAACACCAGGATGTAGGCGTCCAGGACCCACTGGATCCCGGACATGCTGGTGCCGAGGTCCTCGATCAGCGACGGGATCGCGACGTTCAGCACCATGTTGTCGATGACGACGACGATCAGGCTCAGGCAGAGGACGGCGAGGATCCACCACCGCCGCGGGTCGGGAGCCGGCTCTGCGGTTTCTGGTTCGGTTCGAGGGGACGACATCTGGTCTCTCCGCTCGTACGTTGTTTGATTCTCGCACACTGTACTATGAATCGCAGGGTGTGCGACAGCGGGTAGCCTGTAAAAGAGCCAGCGAGAGCGCTAAGGACGGGGAATGCCGCGAAACACCGATCCCATCGCCGTCTCCGTCTGGACCCGGCCGCCGCGCCGGGCGCGCCGGGGGCAGCCGCCGCTGAGCCGCGACCAGATCGTCGCCGCCGCGATCGAGCTGCTCGACGCCGAGGGAATGGACGGCCTGAGCATGCGCCGGCTCGGCGAGCGGCTGGGCGCCGGGGCGACCTCGTCCTACTGGTACGTGGCGAACAAGGACGAGCTGCTCGAACTCGCGGTCGACCAGGTCATGGGGGAGATGGACATCCCCGACCTCGCCGAGGCCGGCTGGCGGACCACCGCCAGGGCCTGCGCCGAGGAGTACCGGGCGGTGCTGCTGCGGCACCCCTGGGTGATCGGCCTGATGGGCGCCCGGCCCACCATCGGGCCCAACGCGATGCGGATGGGCGAGCGGATGATCGGGGCGCTGGCGGCGGCCGGGTTCACCGGGGTGGAGCTGGCCTTCGCCAGCGAGCTGCTGTCGTCCCACGCCGTCGGCTCGGCGACGATCGCGGCCGCGATGCACCAGGCCTCGGACCGCGCCGGCAAGCATCCGAACGAGCTCGTCGCCGAGCTGGACCCGTACCTGCGCGGCCTCCAGGACGAGTACCCCGGCTACATCGCCGTCTGGTACGCGACCAAGGGCATCGACATGGACAAGCTCCATGAGGACGGCTTCGGCTACGGGCTGGAGCGCCTCCTGGACGGGCTGGAGATAAGGCTGCACAGCCCCGACGACGCACTCGGCGCCCCGGAGCCGGACGGCATCCCAGGGGCGCACGGGACGTCCGTTTCCGCGCCTAGCGAGCCAGGGTCGAGCGGATCCAGCCGAGCATGACCGCGTCGGTCACCGGCGCCGTCGTCGACAGGGCGAGGTCGTGGCCGGTCTCCGGGATCATCCGGACGCTAAGGTGCGTCTCCGGCCGGTAGAACTGCGATTCGAACGCCAAAACGGTGGCCGGATCCGCGCAGTTGTACTCGGTGACGTTGACGCACTGGCCGCGGTCGCGCTGCCCGGACACCAGCAGCACCGGCGCCGTGAAGTCCATGGGGACCGGCAGCGCCGGCCCGGGGGTCAGCGTCCCCACGTCCTTGGCAGCCTCGTCGGCGGCGATCACGTCCGGCTCCGACGTCGCCGGGTCGTAGAAGAAACCGCGCGTGCCGGGCAGCGTCGTCACGTAGCCGGGGTCGAGGCCCGAGTCCGCGAACTTCGGGTCCTCCAGGGCCGGATGGATGATCTCCGCGCCTTCGGGATTGCCCGCGTGCAGCGAGCCGGTCAGGACCGCCGCGTCCACGTCGCGGTAGCGCGACAGCTCGTACCAGCCATGGAACGAGCCCTGGGAGTGCCCGACCCACACCACGCGGGAGAAGGCGTGGCCGTCGAGGGCGCCCGACCGGAGCGCGGTGATGGCGTCGTGCAGCGCGACGGCGCCCGCGGGCAGGTTGAGCTGGTCGCTCGGCGGGTGCGAGCTGCCGCCCTCGCCGATCCGGTCGACGTTGAACGTGGCGTATCCCGCGGCGGCCGCCGCCTTGACGTAGGAGTAGCGGTCGTTCCGGACCGGGAAGTCCCAGTACAGGTGGTTGTAGGTGAACCCGTGCACCAGCAGCTGCACCGTGGCGGGCCGCGCGGTGCCGGGGTAGCACAGCCGGCCCCACAGGGTCTGGTCGGCGGGCCCCGGGTCGGTGATGCGCACGTGGAGCTCGTGCGTCGAGCAGGTGAGGCCGGTGACGGCGGGCTCCGCCATCGCGACGTGCGCCGGTGCCGCCACGGCGAGCGGCGTTCCGCAGGCGAGCGCGAGCGCGGCGAGCGTTCGTTTCACGCGCGAAGGCTGAGGCATGGCAGGTCTCCTCGTCGGGATTCGCGGCGTCCGATGCTCGATGGTCCGCCCGTTCCGCCGCCGCGATAACCCTTAGCCCACCCCTAACTCCCGGCTCGGGGGCGCGCGCCGCGCACGTTTGGCGCGCCTTTAGCGGGCGGTCCGATGATGGCGGGCACCGAGAAAGAAGCGATGTCCCGCGCGGAGGACCTCAATGCCTGCCCAGGACCATGCGCCCATCGCGGTCATCGGCCTCGCCTGCAGGCTGCCGCACGCGCCCGACCCGGCGGCGTTCTGGCGGCTGCTGCGCGACGGCGAGGACGCGATCAGCACGATGCCCGCCGACCGCGGCCGGGCCTGGCCCGGCGGGTTCCTCGACGACGTGGCGTCCTTCGACGCCGAGTTCTTCGGCATCTCGCCGCGCGAGGCGCTGGCGATGGACCCCCAGCAGCGCCTCATGCTGGAGCTGACCTGGGAGGCGCTGGAGGACGCCGGCGTCCGCCCGCCGTCCCTGGCGGGCAGCGACACCGGCGTGTTCGTCGGCGCGATCTGGGCCGAGTACGCGGCGCTGCTGGCCCGCGCGGACCTCGACGGCAGCGCCCGCCACGCCATGACCGGCCTGCACCGCAGCATCATCGCCAACCGGGTCTCCTACCGGTACGACCTGCGCGGCCCGAGCCTGCACATCGACACCGCGCAGTCGTCGTCGCTGGTCGCCGTGCACGTCGCCGCCGAGAGCCTGCGCCGCGGCGAGTGCCCGCTCGCGCTGGCGGGCGGCGTCAACCTCATCCTCGGCGAGGACGGCATGGAGATGGCCGACCAGTTCGGCGGTCTGTCTCCGGACGGCCGGTGCCACACCTTTGACGCCCGCGCCAACGGCTTCGTCCGCGGCGAGGGCGGGGGAGTGGTCCTGCTCAAGCCGCTGGACGCGGCCGTCCGCGACGGCGATCCGGTGTACTGCGTGATCCTCGGCGGCGCCGTGAACAACGACGGGAGCACGGACGCGCTGACGGTGCCGAGTGCGGCGGCGCAGGAGAGCGTGCTGCGCGCGGCGTACCGGGCCGCCGTGGTGTCGCCGGAGGACGTCCAGTACGTCGAGCTGCACGGGAGCGGCACCCCGGTCGGCGACCCGGTGGAGGCGGCGGCGCTCGGCGCCGTCCTGGGCGCGGACCGTCCGGCCGGCGCCCCGCTGCCGGTGGGCTCGGTCAAGACGAACATCGGGCATCTCGAAGGCGCGGGCGGGATCGCCGGGCTCATCAAGACGGCGCTGAGCCTGCGGCACCGGCGGCTGCCGGCGAGCCTCAACTTCAGCACGCCGAACCCGGACATCCCCCTGGACCGGCTCGGGCTGCGCGTCCAGGCCGAGCCGTCCGGCTGGCCGCGCCCGGACCGGCCGCTGCTCGCCGGTGTCAGCTCCTTCGGCATGGGCGGGACCAACTGCCACCTCGTGCTCGGCCAGGCGCCGGAGCCGGCCGTCGAGGACGACCGCCCGGCGGCGACGCCGACCGCGGACGTCCCGTGGCCGCTGTCGGGCACGAGCCGGGCGGCGCTGGCCGCGCAGGCCGGGCGGCTCCGCCGGCACCTCGCCGAGCACCCGGACGCCGACGTCGCGGACGTCGGCTACTCGCTCGGCACGACGCGTTCCGCGTTCGCCCACCGGGCGGTGGTCTTCGGCGTGGACCTTGACGAGCGGCTCGACCGGCTCGCCTGCCTGGAGGAGGGGACCGGCGCGGAAGGGCTGGTCGAGGGCAGCGCGGCCGATGGCGGCGTCACCGTCCTCCTCGGCGGTGCCGGGAGCGGGCACGCGGAGATCGTCGACGACCTGTACGCGGTGCACCCGCGGTTCGCCCAGGCGCTGGACGAGGCGCGGGCGCTGCTCGGCCCCGGCCCCGGAGAGGCCGCCGCCGTGTTCGCGCTCGACGTGGCGCTGTACCGGCTGGTCGAGTCGTGGGGGATCGAGGCGGACACCCTGGTCGGGCACGCGGCCGGTGCGGCGGCGGCCGCCCACGTCGCCGGGGCGCTGTCGCTCGCCGACGCGTGCGCGCTCGTGACGGCGCAGGGACGCCTCGCCCAGGCGCCAGACGAGGACGCAGTGCCGGACGAGGACGCGGCGCTGGACGGGCTCCGGGACGTGGTCTCCGGAATGGCCGTGTCGGCTCCCGCCGTCCCTGTCGTGTCCGGAGCGACGGGGCGCCCGATCACCGTCGAGCAGCTCGGCTCCCCCGATCACTGGGCCGGGCAGGCCAGGGAGCCGGGACGGCTCATGGAAGGGGTCCGGTCCCTGGGCGGCGACGCCGGGACGTTCCTCGAACTCGGACCGGACACGCGGCTCGCCGCCGCCGTTGCCGAACTGTACGTGCGGGGTGCCGATCTCGCCTGGGACCAGGTGTTCGCGGGACGGCGATGCCGGCGGGTCGGCCTGCCGACCTATGCGTTCCAGCGCACCAGGTTCTGGCCCGGCACGGCGTCCCGCCCCGTCCCGGAACACGAGCCGGAACACAAGCCGTCGCCCCCGGAGGCCCCGGCGGCGCCGCCGGGGGACTCGCCGTTCGTCCAGCGCCTCGCCGCGCTGAACGACGCGGACCGCGAACAGGCGCTGCTGGAGACCGTGCGCGCGAGCGTCGCGGCCGTCCTGGGGCACGCCACGCCGGACGCCGTCGATCCGCGCCTGACCTTCAAGCAGCTCGGCTTCGACTCGATCGCGGGCACGGAGCTGTCCCGGCGACTCGGCGCCGAGACCGGGCTGGCGCTTCCCACGACGCTGACCTTCGACCATCCGACGCCTGCGGCCGTCGCCGACCATCTCCGCGACCGGGTCCTGCGCGCGCCCGCCGCCTCGCCGGGCGGGCGCGCCGCCCCGGACGCGAGCGGCGACCCGATCGTCATCGTGGGGATGGCGTGCCGGTATCCGGGCGGGGTGACGTCGCCGGAGGAGCTGTGGGACCTGGTGGACGGCCGGGTCGACGCGGTCGGCGCGTTCCCGGAGAACCGGGGCTGGGACCTCGCGGAGCTGTTCGACCCGGACCCCGGCCGGTCCGGACGCAGCTACGTCCGCGAGGGCGGCTTCCTGTACGACGCTGACCTGTTCGACGCGGGGTTCTTCGAGATCAGCCCGCGCGAGGCGGCGGCGATGGACCCGCAGCAGCGGCTGCTGCTGGAGACCGCGTGGCAGGCGTTCGAGCGGGCCGGCGTCGACGCGGCGTCGCTCCGGCGCAGCCCGACCGGCGTGTTCGTCGGCGCGACCACCCAGGATTACGGACCGCGCATGCACGAGGCGTCGCAGGACGCCGACGGCCAGCTGCTGACCGGCACGGCCCCCAGCGTGATGGCGGGCCGGCTCGCGTTCTCCTTCGGGCTGGAGGGCCCGGCGATGACGGTGGACACGGCGTGCTCGTCGTCGCTGGTGGCGATGCACCTGGCGTGCCAGTCGCTGCGGCAGGGGGAGTGCTCGCTGGCGCTGGCCGGCGGCGTGACGGTGATGGCCACGCCGGGCATGTTCGTGGAGTTCTCGCGGCAGCGCGGGGTGGCGCGGGACGGCCGGTGCAAGGCGTTCTCGGCGGCGGCTGACGGCACGGGCTGGGCCGAGGGCGTGGGCCTGGTCGTCCTGGAGCGGCTGTCGGACGCGCGGCGCAACGGGCATCGTGTGCTGGCCGTGGTCCGGGGCTCGGCGATCAATCAGGACGGGGCCAGCAACGGGCTGACCGCGCCGAACGGGCCTTCCCAGGAGCGCGTCATCCGCCGGGCGCTCGCCAATGCGGGCCTGTCCGCGTCCGACGTCGACGCGGTCGAGGCGCACGGCACCGGCACGACCCTGGGCGACCCGATCGAGGCGAACGCGCTGCTGGCCACTTACGGGCGCGATCGGCCGGCGGACCGGCCGGTGTGGCTGGGGACGGTCAAGTCGAACATCGGGCACACCCAGGCCGCGGCGGGCGTCGCCGGTGTGATCAAGATGGTGATGGCGCTGCGGCACGGCACGCTGCCCGCGACGCTGCACGTGGACGAGCCGTCCCCGCACGTGGACTGGTCGGCGGGCGAGGCGCGGCTGCTGACCGGGCCGGTGGACTGGCCGGACACCGGCCGCCCCCGCCGCGCCGCCGTCTCCTCCTTCGGCATCTCCGGCACCAACGCCCACCTCGTCCTGGAGCAGGCGCCGGAACGCGGCGGACCCGAGCCGTCCGCCCCGCTGTGGGTGCTGTCGGCGAAGTCGGCGCGGGCGCTGCGGGCGCAGGCGCGGCGGCTGGCCGAGCACGTCGCCGCCGCTCCCGGCGTGACGCCCGCCGAGGTGGGCTGGTCGCTGATCAGGACCCGCTCGGTGTTCGAGCACCGCGCGGCGGTGATCGGCGGGGACCGCCTCCGCCTGCTGGACGGCCTGGCCGCCCTGGCCGACGGCCGCCCGGACGTCGACGTCGTCACCGGCGTGGCGGGCGCGGGCGGCGCCCGGCCGGTGCTGGTGTTCCCCGGGCAGGGCTCGCAGTGGATCGGGATGGGCGCGGAGCTGCTGGAATGCTCCCCCGTCTTCGCGGCGCGCGTCGCCGACTGCGAGCGCGCGCTCGCCCCGTACGTGGACTGGTCGCTCGTCGAGGCGCTGCGCGGGGGCGACCTGTCGCGCGTCGACGTCGTCCAGCCGGCCCTGTGGGCGGTGATGGTCTCCCTCACGGCGGTGTGGGCGGAGTACGGCGTCACCCCGGCGGCCGTGATCGGGCACAGCCAGGGGGAGATCGCCGCCGCCTGCGTCGCCGGGGCGCTGACGATCGAGGACGCCGCCCGCGTCGTCGCGGTGCGCAGCCGTGCGCTGCGGCGGCTGTCCGGTCAGGGGGCGATGGCGTCGCTGCGGGCGAGCGAGGAGCAGACCGCCCGGCTGCTGGACCCGGCCGGCGACGTGACGGTGGCGGGCGTCAACGGCCCCGCGTCCACGGTCGTCTCGGGCCCGCCCGAGCAGGTGGCCGCGGTGGTGGCCGCCGCCGAGGAGCAGGGGCTGCGCGCCCGGACGATCGACGTGGACTACGCGTCCCACGGCCCGCAGGTCGATCGGATCGCGGACGGGCTGACCGAGGCCCTGGCCGGCGTCCGGCCCGCCGCCGCGCGGGTGCCCTTCTACTCGACCGTGACCGGCGGGCGGACCGGCGTCCCGCTCGACGCCGGCTACTGGGTCACCAACCTGCGCCGTCCCGTTCGCTTCGCCGCCACCGTCAAGGCCCTGCTGGACGACGGGCACCGCGTGTTCATCGAGGCCGCGCCCAACCCCGTCCTGACGCCGGGGATCGAGGAGTGCGCCGAGGAGGCGGGCGTGCGCGCCGCCGCGCTGGGCACGATCCGCCGCGACCAGGGCGGGCGGGACCAGCTCGTCCGGGCGCTCGCCAGGGCGTTCACCGCGGGCGTCGACGTCGACTGGACCCGCTGCTTCCCCGCCGATCCGCCGCCGCGCGTCGTCGACCTGCCCACGTACGCGTTCGAGCGGGAGCGGTACTGGCTGGCCCCGGAGCGCGAGGTCGTGGACGCCGCCGACCTCGGCCTCGGCTCGACCGGGCATCCCGTGCTGGGGGCGGCCGTCGAGCCCGCCGACGGCGACGGCCGCGTGCTCACCGGGCGCGTGTCACCGCGGCGGCAGTCCTGGCTCGCCGACCACGTCATCGCCGGCGCCCTCCTGGTGCCCGGCGCGGCGCAGGTGGAGTGGGCGCTGCGGGCCGCCGACGAGGCGGGCTGCTCCGGCGTCGACGAGTTCGTCCTGCGCGCGCCCCTGGCGGTCGCGGACCCGGGCGGCGTGAACGTCCAAGTCGTGGTCGGCGCGCCCGGCGGCGACGGCCGCCGCGAGGTGGGCGTGTACTCCCGCGCCGGCGCCGCCTGGACCTGCCACGCCACCGGCATGCTCGGCACCGCGTCCGCCGCACCGGGCGAGCCGCCGGCGGCGTGGCCGCCGCCCGGAGCCGAGCCGGTGGACCTCACCGGCTTCTACGCCCGGGCGGACGCCGCGGGCTACGGCTACGGTCCCGCCTTCCAGGGCCTCCGGGCGATGTGGCGGGACGGCTCCGAGGCTTACGCCGAGATCGATCTCCCGGAGGCCGCCGCCGTCCGCGACGGCTTCGGCGTCCACCCGGCGCTCCTGGACGCCGTGCTGCACCCGCTGCTGGAGGGCGGGCTGGACGGCGGCGGGGTCTGGCTCCCGTTCATCTGGAACGACGTCGCCCTCCACGCCGTGGGCGCCACCTCGGTCCGTGTGCGGCTGTCGGCGCTCGGCGGCGATCTCGACCAGGGCGTCCGGCTGACCGTCACCGACCCGGACGGCGGCCCCGTGCTGGACGCCGAGGTCGTCCTACGCAGGGCCGACGAGGACCGGCTGCGCGCCGCGGCCGAGCAGGAGCGGGCGGACCAGGACGGCGCCGGGAACGGCGGTCGGAACGGCGGCCGGAACGGCGGCGGGAACGGCGGCGCGGCCCGGCGGCGTCCGGTCGCGTCCTCCGGCGACGGGCGGGACGCGGGCCTCGCCGACCGGCTCGCCGCGCTCGCCGAGGAGGAGCGGCGCCGCATGGTGCTCGACCTGGTGCAGGGCCACTCCGCCGCCGTGCTGGGCTACGCAGACCCCGCCGAGGTGCGGCCCGACGCCACGTTCACCGAGCTGGGCCTCGCCTCGGTGATGGCCGTCGAGCTGCGCGACCGGCTCGTCTCGGCCACCGGAATCGCGCTCCCCGCCGCGCTGGTCTTCGGGCACCCGACCCCGCGGGACGTGGCGGGCGAGCTGCTGCGCCGCGTCGCCGACGGCGGCGCCGGGACGCGGACGGGCCGCCGCGCCGTCGGCCCGATCCTGGGCGAGCTGGCGAGGCTGGAGTCCAGCCTCTCCGGCGCCGACGTCGGCGAGAGCGACGCGGGCACCGTCACGGCCCGCCTGGAGCAGCTCCTGGAGACGTGGAAGCAGGCGCGGCGGTCCGCGGACGAGGACGACGACGGCGCGGCGGACCGGCTTCGGTCTGCGTCGTCGGCCGAGCAGGTCCTGGACTTCATCGACAACGAGCTCGGAGTCTCCTGAATGGTGATGCCCCATGGCGAATGAGGAGCAGCTGGTCGACTACCTGAAGCGGGTCGCGGCGGATCTGCACGAGACCCGCCGGCGCCTGCGGCAGGTGGAGGAGCGGTCGGCCGAGCCGATCGCCGTGGTGGGCATGGCGTGCCGCTTCCCGGGCGGCGTCGACTCTCCCGAGGCGCTGTGGCGGCTGGTCGCCGGCGGCGGCGACGCGCTCACCGAGTTCCCGGCCGACCGCGGCTGGGACCTCGACGCGCTCTTCCACGCCGACCCCGACCACCACGGGACCAGCTACCTGCGGCGCGGCGGCTTCATGCACGACGCCGACCGGTTCGACGCCGAGTTCTTCGGGCTGAGCCCGCGTGAGGCGCTGATGATGGACCCGCAGCAGCGCGTGATGCTGGAGACGTCCTGGGAGCTGTTCGAGCGCGCCGGGATCGACCCCGCCACCCTGCGCGGCACCAGGACGGGCGTGTACGCGGGCATGTCCGGTGAGGACTACGTGTCCGGGCAGGCCCGCATCCCCGAGGGCCTGGAGGGGCACGCCACCACGGGCCGCAGCACCAGCGTCGTCTCCGGGCGCGTCGCCTACACGTTCGGCCTGGAGGGCCCGGCGGTCACCATCGACACCGCCTGCTCGGCGTCCCTGGTGGCCCTGCACCTCGCCTGCCAGGCGCTGCGCGGCGACGACTGCACGCTGGCCCTGGCGGGCGGGGTGCTGGTGCTGTCCACCCCGGCCCTGTTCACCGAGTTCTCCCGGCAGCGCGGGCTCGCGCCCGACGGCCGCTGCAAGCCGTTCGCCGCGGACGCGGACGGGACGGTCTTCGCCGAGGGCGCCGGCCTGCTGCTCCTGGAGCGGCTCTCGGACGCGCGCCGCAACGGCCGGCGGGTCCTGGCGGTGATCCGCGGCTCGGCGGTGAACCAGGACGGCGCGAGCAACGGGCTGACCGCCCCCAATGACCTCGCGCAGGAGGAGGTGATCCGGCACGCGCTGGCGAACGCGGGCCTGACCGCCGCCGACGTGGACGCGGTGGAGGCGCACGGGACCGGCACCCGGCTGGGCGACCCGATCGAGGCGCAGGCGCTGCTGGCCGCCTACGGGCGGGACCGCCCGCCGGTGAGGCCGCTGTGGCTGCGGTCGGTCAAGGCCAACATCGGGCACACCGTCGCGGCGGCGGGCTCCGCCGGCGTGATCACCATGGTGATGGCGATGCGGGCGGGCACGCTGCCCGCCGCGCTGCACGCCGCCGAGCCGACCCCGTACGTCGACTGGGACACCGGCGCCGTCCGGCTGCTCACCGAGGACACGCCGTGGCCGGACGCGGACCGTCCGCGCCGCGCCGCCGTCTCCTCGTTCGCGATCTCCGGGACGAACGCGCACCTGATCCTGGAGGAGGCCCCGGCGGAGCCGGAGCCCGCGCCCCCGGCCGCGGAGCCGCCGGTCGTCCCGTGGGCGGTGTCGGCCCGCAGCGCCGCGGCGCTGCGGGCCCAGGCGCGCCGGCTGGCGGACTTCCTGGCGGACGGCTCCGCGGGTGCGACGGCGGCCGAGGTGGGCTGGTCGCTCGCGACGACCCGCTCGGCGTTCGAGCACCGCGCCGTGATCGTCGGGGACGACAGGCCGGCCGCGCTGGCGGCCCTGGCGGACGGCGAGGCGCACCCCGGCGTCGTGGCGGGCCGCACCGTGGGCTCGGACCCGGTGCTGGTGTTCCCCGGCCAGGGCTCCCAGTGGGCTGGCATGGGCGCCGAGCTTCTGGAGTCCTCGCCGGTGTTCGCGGACCGTATCGCCGAGTGCGAGCGGGCCCTCGCCCCGCACGTGGACTGGTCCCTGACCGAGGTGCTGCGCGGCGACGGCGGCGAACTCGACCGCGTCGACGTGGTGCAGCCGGCGCTGTGGGCGGTGATGGTCGGCCTCGCCGCCGTGTGGGAGCACCACGGCGTCCGGCCCGCCGCGGTGGTGGGCCACAGCCAGGGCGAGATCGCCGCGGCCTGCGTCGCCGGGGCGCTGTCGACCGAGGACGCCGCGCGGGTCGTCGCCGTCCGCGCCAGGGCACTGCGGCGGCTGGCCGGGGAGGGCGCGATGGCGTCGATCGGCGCGGGCGCCGAGGAGGTCGAGCGGCTGCTCGCCGGCGCGGGGGACGTCACGGTCGCCGCCGCCAACGGCCCGCGCTCCACCGTCGTGTCCGGCGGGCCGGAGCACGTGGCCGCCGTCGTGGAGGCGGCGGAGCGGCAGGGGCTGCGGGCCCGCCTGATCGACGTGGACTACGCCTCCCACGGCCCCCAGGTCGACCGCATCGCCGGGGAGCTGACCGAGGCGCTGGCCGGCATCGCTCCGAAGAGCACCGGCGTGGCGTTCTACTCGGCCGTCACCGGCGCCCGCGCCGACGGCGCCTCCCTCGACGCCGCGTACTGGGTGACCAACCTGCGCCGTCCCGTCCGCTTCGCCGGCGCCGTCCAGGCGCTGCTGGACGACGGCTACCGCGTGTTCGTCGAGGCCGCCCCGCACCCGGTCCTGGCGGTGGGGCTGGCGGAGTCGTTCGAGGCGGCCGGCGTCGACGCCGCCGCCGTGCCGACGCTGCGCCGGGACGAGGGCGGCCCCGCCCGGGTCGCCCGCTCCCTCGGCGAGGCGTACGCCGCCGGGGCGCCCGTGGACTGGGCCGCCTGGTTCCCGGCCGACCCGCCGCCCCGCACCGCCGACCTGCCGACCTACGCCTTCCAGCGCACCCGGTACTGGCTGGCCGACCGGGCCGGGACGCAGGCCGGGGCCGGATCGGGGATCGGGGCGGGGACCGGGTCGGGCCATCCGGTGCTGCCGGTGTCGGTCGCGCTCGCCGACGGCGGGCTGATGCTCGGCGGCGGCCTGTCGGCGTCCGGCGGCGGCTGGGCCTCCCAGCACGCGGTCGCGGGCGCCGCGCTGGTGCCCGGCGCGGCGCTGGCGGAATGGACGCTGCGCGCGGCCGACGAGGCCGGCTGCGCGACGGTGGAGGAGCTGACGCTCCGCGAGCCGGCGTTCCTCCCGGGGACGCGCACCCTGCACGTCCAGGTGCTCGTGGACGCCCCCGGCGACGACGGCCGCCGGGAGGTGCGCGTCTACACCGGGCCCGACGCCGACGCCGGGCCCGGCGGCTGGACCCATCACGCGACCGGCGTCCTCGCCCCGGAACCGCGCGAGCACGCCGGGGAGGGGCAGTGGCCGCCCCCCGGCGCCGAGCCCGTGCCCGTCGACGACTTCTACGACCGCGCCGCGGCGGCGGGCTACGACTACGGCCCGGCCTTCCGCGGCCTGCGCGCGGTCTGGCGGCGGGGGCCGGACCTGCTGGCCGAGGCGAGCCTGCCGGAGGCCGCCGGAGGCGCCGAGGGGTTCGGCGTCCATCCCGCCCTGCTGGACGCGGCGCTGCAACCGCTCCTGCTCGACGGCCCCCTCGACTCCGGCGCGCTCCGGCTGCCGTTCGCCTGGTCCGGCGTCCGCCTGCACTCGGTCGGCGCCACGTCGGTCCGCGTCCGGATCTCGCCGTCCGGGGGGCCCGGCGACGGCGTGCGGGTCCGCGTCTCCGACCCGGCGGGCGCGCCGGTGCTGACCGTCGAGTCGCTCGTGCTCCGCCCGGCCGGCGCCGAAAGGCTGAGGCGCGTCCCCGACGGGCTGTTCGCGGTGGAGTGGACGCCGCAGCCGGAACCGTCCGGCGCCCCGGGCGAGGAGACCTGGGTGGAGCTGGACGCGATGGACCTCGACGCGATGGACCGGGACGCGGCCGTCCCCTCAGCCGCCGTCGCACGCCTCGACACCTCCGGCGGGCGGGCTGCTCCAGAGCGGGCGCTCGGCGTCGTCCAGGACTGGCTGGCCGAACCGCGGCTGTCCGGCTCCCGGCTGGTGCTGGTGACGCGGGGCGCGGTCGCCGCCGACGACCCCGACCTGGGCGGGGCGGCGGTGTGGGGGCTGGTCCGCAGCGCGCAGTCGGAGAACCCCGGGCGGTTCGTCCTGCTCGACGTCGAGGACGACGCCGACGTCGACCGGGGCGTCCGGCAGGCCCTCGCGGCGGACGAACCGCAGGCGGCGGTGCGCGGTGGCCGGCTGCTCGTGCCGCGCATGACCCCGGCGGCCGAGCCGGCGGAGCTCGCCGTCCCGGCGGGGGAGCGGGCGTGGCGGCTGGCCGAGGGCGCGGACGCGACGCTCGACGGCATCGCGGCCGTGCCGTGCCCCGAGGTGCTGGAACCGCTGGGGCCCGGCCAGGTGCGGGTCGAGGTGCACGCCGCCGGGATCAACTTCAAGGACGTCCTGATCGGGCTCGGCATGGACCCGGACACGGGCCTCGGGAGCGAGGGCGCCGGAGTGGTGCTCGACGCCGGCCCCGGCGTGACCGGCCTGGCGCCCGGCGACCGGGTGATGGGCCTGTTCGGCGGCGCGTTCGGCCCCGTCGCGGTCGCCGACGCCCGGACCCTCGCACCGGTCCCCGCCGGATGGGACCTCCGGCACGCGGCGGCCGCGCCCGTGGCGTACCTGACCGCCTGGTACGGCCTCACGGACCTGGCCGGGCTGCGGCCGGGCGAGCGCGTCCTGATCCACGCGGCCACCGGCGGAGTCGGCATGGCGGCGGTGCGGATCGCGCGCCATATCGGCGCGGAGGTGTACGCGACGGCCGGCCCCGGCAAGCACGACGTCCTCGCGGAGAACGGGATCGACGCGCCGCACCGGGCGTCGTCCCGCGACACCGGCTTCGAGGAGTCCTTCCGCCGGGCGACCGGCGGCGACGGCGTCGACGTGGTCCTCAACAGCCTGACCGGCGACATCACCGACGCCTCGCTGCGGCTCCTGCGGCGGGGCGGCCGGTTCGTCGAGATGGGCAAGACCGACGTCCGCGACCCCGCCGCCCTCCCGGAGATCTCCTACACGGCGTTCCAGCTCCTCGACCACGCCGGGCCCGACCGGATCGCCGAGATGCTCGCCGACCTCGCCGGGCTGTTCGCCGACGGGACGCTGCCGCCGCTCCCCGTACGGGCGTGGCCGCTCGGCCGGGCCCGCGAGGCGTTCCGGTACATGAGCCAGGCACGGCACACGGGCAAGCTCGTCCTGGACGTGCCGCCCCCCGCGAACCCCGATGGCACCGTCATCATCACCGGCGGCACCGGCACGATCGGCTCGGCGGTGGCCGAGCACCTGGCGCGGACCCGGCAGGCAGGCCGGCTGCTGCTGGCGGGCCGGCGCGGACCGGACGCGCCCGGCGCGTCCGAGCTGATCGCGCGGCTGGGCGAGCTGGGCGTCGAGGCGCGCGCCGTCGCGGCCGACGTCGCCGACCCGGACGCGGTGCGGGAACTGGTCGGCGGCGTCGATCCGGCGCATCCGCTGACCGGCGTCGTGCACGCGGCCGGGGCGCTCGACGACGCGCTGGTGCGGTCGCTGACGCCCGGCCACCTCGCGCGGGTGTGGGCGGCCAAGGCGGACGGGGCGCACCACCTGCATCGGGCCACGGCCCACCTGCGGCTCGGCATGTTCGCGGTCTTCTCCTCCTTCGCCGGGACGCTCGGCACGCTCGCGCAGGCGAACTACGCCGCGGCCAACGCCTACCTCGACGCCCTCGCCGCCCACCGGCGGGCGGCCGGGCTGCCCGGCCTGTCGATCGCGTGGGGGCTGTGGGCGGAGATCAGCGGGCTCACCGGCAGGCTGACCGAGGCCGACCTGGCGCGCTTCGGCCGGTTCGGGATCACGGCGCTCCCGACCGACGAGGGCCTCGCCCTGTTCGACGCCGCGCGCCGCGACGGGCGTCCCGCCCTGGTGGCGCTCGGCTTCGACGCGGGCGCGCTGGCCGGGCGGCCCGTCCGGGAGCTGCCCGCGCCGCTGCGCGGTCTCGCGGTGCCCGCCGCGCGTCCCGCCCGCCGTGCCGCGGCGCGGACCGGACGGCCGGACGACTGGCCGGCGCGGCTGCGGGGCATGGCCCCACCCGAGCGGCGCAGGGCGGTGCTGAGACTCGTCCGCGCCAACGCGGCGACCGTCCTGGGCCACGACGACCCGGGGGCGGTGCCGGTGGACGCGTCGTTCAAGTCCCTCGGGTTCGACTCCCTCACCGCCGTCGAGCTGCGCAACCGGCTGGCCGCCGCGACGGGGCTGACGCTGCACTCCGCGCTCGCCTTCGACCACCCGGAGGTCGCGGTGCTCGCCGACCACCTGCTGGAGCGGCTCGCCCCCGGCGACGGGGACGCGGCGGGCGCCCCGGCCGGGGACGCCGCCGGGCCGCTCGACGAGGTGGCGCGCCTGGAGCGCGTCCTCGCGGCGGCCCGCGACGTCGACGCCGGCGCGGTCACCGCGCGGCTGGAGGCGCTGCTGGCCCGCTGGAAGGAGAGCCGGGCCGGCGACGGCGACGGCGACGGCGGGCGCGACGCGGCGGACCGGCTGCGCGCCGCCGACGCGGGCCAGATCCTCGAGTTCATCGACAACGAGCTGGGCGTGTGATCGCGAATGGTCAGCGAAGAGCGGCTGGTCGACTACCTGCGGCGCGTCACCACCGACCTGCACGACACGCGGCGGCGGTTGCGCGAGGCCGAGGAACGGGACGCCGAGCCCGTCGCCGTCGTCTCGGCGGCGTGCCGGTTCCCCGGCGGAGTGGCGTCGCCGGAGGACCTGTGGGACCTGGTCGACGCCGGCGGCGAGGTGATCGGGGCGTTCCCGGACGACCGCGGCTGGGACGTCGACCGGCTCTTCGACCCCGACCCGGACCACCCGGGCACGAGCGTCGCCAGCGCCGGCGGCTTCCTGGACGGCGCGGGCCTGTTCGACGCCGAGTTCTTCGGGATCACCCCGCGCGAGGCGCTGACCCTCGACCCGCAGCAGCGGCAGCTCCTCGAAGTGTCCTGGGAGCTGCTGGAGCGGGCGGGCCTCGACCCGGCGTCCCTGAAGGGGAGCCGGACGGGCGTCTACGCCGGGACCGCGCTCCCCGGCTTCGGCACCCCGCACGCCGACCCGGCCGCCGAGGGCCACCTGATCACCGGCAACGCCCCGAGCGTGCTGTCGGGCCGGGTGGCGTACACGCTCGGCCTCGAAGGGCCGGCGGTGACGATCGACACCGCGTGCTCCTCCTCGCTGGTGGCGGTCCACCTCGCATGCCAGGCCCTCCGGCGGGACGAGTGCGAACTGGCGCTCGCGGGCGGCGTCACGGTGATGGCGCTCCCGCACGTGTTCACCGAGTTCTCGCGGCAGCGGGGGCTGGCGCCCGACGGCCGCTGCAAGCCGTTCTCGGCCGCCGCCGACGGCACCGGGTTCTCCGAGGGCGTCGGGCTCGTGCTGCTGGAGCGCCTGCCGGACGCGCTCCGCAACGGCCACGACGTCCTCGCCGTCGTCCGCGGCTCGGCGATCAACCAGGACGGGGCCAGTAACGGCCTGACCGCCCCGAACGGGCCCGCGCAGCAGCGGGTGATCCGGCAGGCGCTGGAGTCCGCGCGGCTGCCGGCGTCCGCCGTGGACGCGGTGGAGGCGCACGGCACCGGCACCCGGCTCGGCGACCCGATCGAGGCGCGCGCGCTGCTGGCCGCCTACGGGCGGGACCGCGACGCGGGCCGTCCGCTGCGGCTCGGCGCGGTCAAGTCCAACCTCGGCCACACCCAGGGCGCGGCGGGCGTCGCCGGCCTGCTGAAGATGGTCATGGCGCTGCGGCGCGAGCGGCTGCCCGCGACCCTGCACGCCGCCCGGCCCACCCCGGACGTCGACTGGGACGGCGGCGGCGTCCGCCTGCTCACCGAGCCGGTCCCGTGGCCGCGCGGCGAGCGCCCGCGGCGGGCCGCCGTGTCGTCGTTCGGCATCTCCGGCACCAACGCGCACGTGATCGTCGAGGAGGCGCCCGCCGCGGAACCCGCCCCGCCGGCCGCGCCCGCGGCGCCCCCGGCGGCGGACGGGCTCGTGGCGTGGCCGCTGTCGGGGCGCACACCGCGGGCGCTGGCGGCGCAGGCGGAGGCGCTCGCGAGCCACCTGGCGGAACGTCCCGAGGACGCCGCCGCCGACGTGGCCGTGGCGCTGGCCACGACGCGGACGCCGTTCGAGCACCGGGCGGTGCTCCTCGGCACCGGCCGCGACGACCTGTGCGCCGGGCTGGCCGCCCTGGCCGGCGGGCAGCGGCATCCCGCCCTGATCGGCGCGGCCGGGCCCGCACGCGACGGCGACTCCGCGTTCCTGTTCACCGGGCAGGGCAGCCAGCGCCCCGGCATGGGCCGCGACCTGCACAGCGCGTACCCGGCGTTCGCCGACGCCTTCGACGAGGTCTGCGCGCACCTGGACCCGCTGCTCGGCCGCTCGCTCCGCGACCTCGTCTTCGGCGAGGACGACGCGGGGGAGCTGGATAAGACGGAGACGACCCAGGCGGCGCTCTTCGCGCTGGAGGTCGCGCTGTTCCGGCTGGTCGAGTCGTTCGGGCTCGTGCCCGCGTACCTGACCGGCCACTCGGTGGGCGAGATCGCCGCGGCGCACGCCGCCGGAGTGCTGCCGCTGCCGGACGCCTGCCGCCTGGTCGCCGCGCGCGGAAGCCTGATGCAGGCGCTGCCGCCGGGCGGCGCGATGGTCGCCGTGCGGGCCGCCGAGGACGAGGTGCTGCCGCTGCTCGCCGGGCGCGAGGACCGGGTCTCGCTCGCCGCCGTGAACGGCCCCGCGGCCGTGGTGGTGTCCGGCGACGAGCGCGACGTCCGGGAGGTCGCCGCCCGGCTGGCGGAGTCCGGGCACAAGACCCGGCGGCTGCGGGTCAGCCACGCGTTCCACTCGCCGCGCCTGGACCCCATGCTCGGCGAGTTCCGCGAGGTCGCGCGGGGCCTCTCCTACGCGGAGCCGCGCATCCCGGTGATCTCCAACCTCACCGGCGAGGCGGCCGGGCCCGGCGAGCTCGGCGACCCCGAGTACTGGGTGCGGCACGTCCGGGAGCCGGTCCGGTTCGCCGACGGCCTGCGCACCCTGCGCGCCGAAGGGGTGGTCCGCTTCCTCGAACTCGGACCGGCGCCGGTGCTCACCGCGATGGCGCGGGAATGCCTGCCGGACGAGGAGTCCGGCGTGTTCGCCGCGGCCCTGCGCAAGGACCGGCCCGAGCCCCGCACGTTCCTGTCCGCCCTCGCCGCCCTGTACGCCGACGGCGCCGCGGTCGGCTTCGCCGCGGCCCTCCCGCCCGGTGCGCGCGCGGTGCCGCTGCCGACGTACCGGTTCCAGCGGCGGCGCTACTGGCGTCCGATCCCCGGAGCGGTCGCGGACGACGCCGCCGGCGTGGGCCCGGCGGACCACCCGCTCCTGCGGACCGCCGTCGAGTCCGCCACCGGGGAGCTGCTGCTCACGGGACGGCTGTCCGCGCGCACGCACGGGTGGCTGGCCGATCACGCGATCGGCGGCGCCGTCCCGCTGCCCGCCAGCGCGTTCCTCGAACTGGCCCTGGTCGCGGCGGGCCGCGCCGGCTGCGACCTGATCGAGGACCTCGCCCTGGAGGCGCCGCTCCCGCTGCCCGCCACCGGGGGCGCCGACGTCCAGGTCTCGGTGGCGCCCGCCGGCGGGACGGGCCGGCGGGGCATCGTGATCTACTCGCGCGGCGCCGGGGACGAGGCGTGGACCCGGCACGCCGCCGGAACGCTCGCGCCGGCGTCCGGCGGCGCGCCGGTCCCCGGCGGTCTCGCGGAGTGGCCGCCGCCCGGCGCCGCCGCGATCGACGTCGAGGAGCTGTACGCCCGCCTCGCCGACCGCGGATACCGCTACGGGCCCGCCTTCCGCGGCGTGCATGCCGCGTGGCGGCTGGGCGACACGCTGTTCGCGGACGTCCGGCCGTCCCCCGAGCGGTGCGGCGACACCCGCGCGTACGTCGTCCATCCGGCGCTGCTCGACGGCGCCTTCCACGTGATCGACGAGCTCTACCTGGACGGGGCCGGCCAGGACGGCGGCGGTGAGGTGCGCCTGCCGTTCTCGTTCGGCGGCGTGCGCGTGCACGCGCCCGGCCTCTCCCGGCTGCGGGTCCAGATCACGCCCGCGGGCGCGGACGCGTTCACGATGACCCTGGCCGGGCAGGACGGCGCCCCGGCCCTCACCATCGACTCGCTGGACCTCCGCGCCGTCTCCGCCGACCGCCTGCGCACCGCCCGCGCGGCCTCCGGCGACACCCCGTACCGGCTGGCCTGGCGGCCGCTGCCCGTCCCCGCCCCCGCCGCGCCGGCCGCGGACTGGGCCGTCGTCGGCCCGGACGATCTGGGGTTGGGGGACGTCTCCGTCCACCCGGACCTCGCCGCGCTGCGCGCCTCCCTCGACGCCGGGCAGCCGGCCCCCGGCCTGGTCGTCGTGCCCTGCCCGGACGGACCGGCGGGCGGCGACGTCCCGGCGAGAGTCCGCGCCGCCACCGGCGAGGTGCTCGCCGTGCTCCAGGAGTGGCTGTCCGACGAGCGGCTCGCGTCCGGCCGCCTGGTGATCGCGACGCGCGGCGCCGCCGCCGAACCGCCCGACCTCGCGACCGCGCCCGTCTGGGGCCTCGTCCGCGCGGCGCAGGCCGAGCACCCCGACCGGATCGCCCTCCTCGACCTCGACGCGGAGACCGGGCCCGGCGACGTCCGGGCCGCCGTCGCCGCGATGGAACCGCAGGCCGCCGTCCGCGCCGGGGACGTCGTGGTGCCGCGCCTGGCCAAGGCGCGGGCTGGGCACGACGGTGCGGCGCGGACGCTCGACCCGGAGGGCACCGTCCTCATCACCGGCGGCACCGGGGCGCTCGGGCGGCTGGTCGCCCGGCACCTCGCGACCGCGCACGGGGCGCGGCACCTGCTCCTGGTGAGCCGCGGCGGAGGCTCTGACGGGCCGGACGGGGAACCGATCGCCCCGGACGCCGACGTCCGCGTCGCCGCGTGCGACGTCGCCGACCCGGAGGCCCTGTCCGCCCTGCTCGCGTCGATCCCCGCCGAGCATCCGCTCACCGCCGTCGTCCACGCGGCCGGGGTCGTCGACGACGGCGTCATCACGTCGCTGACCGGGCCGCGCCTCGAGGCCGTCCTCGCGCCCAAGCTGGACGGGGCCTGGCACCTGCACCGGCTGACCCGGGAGAGCGACCTCGCGGCGTTCGTGCTGTTCTCCTCGGCCGCCGGCGTCCTCGGCAGCGCGGGGCAGGGCGGCTACGCCGCCGCGAACACCTTCCTCGACGCCCTCGCCGCGCACCGCCGCGCCGAGGGCCTCCCGGCGGTCTCGCTCGCCTGGGGCCCCTGGGCGGCGGACGGCGGCATGGCCGCCGGCCTCGCCGGGGCCGACGCCGCCCGCATCGCCCGCTCCGGAATCGTCCCGATGTCCCCCGAGTGGAGCCTCGCGCGGCTCGACGAGGCGCTGTCCGCATCGGAACCGGCACCGGTGCCGATCCGGCTGGACCGCTCCGCGCTGCGCGGGCAGGCCGCCGCCGGGACCCTGCCACCCGTCCTGCGCGATCTGGTGCGGGCCCCGGCGCCCACCGCGGCGGCGTCCCCGGCCGGACGCCTGGCGGCGCTGCCGGACGCCGAACGGGACCGCGCCCTCCGCACGATCGCGCGCGACCGGATCGCCGCCGTGATGGCGCACCCGAACCCGGAGGACATCGACCTCACCCGGGCGTTCCAGGACCTCGGCTTCGACTCCCTCACAGCCCTGGAACTGCGCAGGGGCCTCGGCGCGGCGACGGGCGTCACGCTGCCCAGCACCGTCGTCTTCGACCACCCCACGCCCGAGGCGCTCATCGGATATCTGCGCGGAGCGCTGCGCGGCGAACGGACGGACCGCTCCGCCCCCGCACTCGGGTCACCGTCCGACGACGACCCGATCGCGATCGTGGGGATGGCGTGCCGGTATCCGGGCGGCGTGACGTCCCCGGAGGAGCTGTGGGACCTCGTGGCGGGCGGGGTGGACGCGGTCGGCGAGTTCCCGTCCGACCGGGGCTGGGACCTGCCGGCGCTGTTCGACGACGACCCCGACCGGCACGGACGCAGCTACGTGCGGACGGGCGGGTTCCTCTACGACGCCGACCTGTTCGACGCCGGCTTCTTCGGCATCAGCCCGCGCGAGGCCCTCGCCATGGACCCGCAGCAGCGGCTGCTGCTGGAGACCGCGTGGCAGGCGTTCGAACGGGCCGGCATCGACCCGGCGACGCTGCGCGGCAGCCAGACCGGCGTGATCACCGGTGTCATGTACGACGACTACGGCAGCCGCTTCCTCGGCCGCATCCCGGCCGAGGTCGAGGGCCGCCTCATGCCCGGCAGCCTCCCGAGCGTCGCGTCGGGCCGCGTCGCGTACACGTTCGGCCTGGAGGGCCCGGCGGTCACGGTGGACACGGCGTGCTCGTCGTCGCTGGTGGCGATGCACCTGGCGTGCCAGTCGCTGCGGCAGGGGGAGTGCTCGCTGGCGCTGGCCGGCGGCGTGACGGTGATGTCCACCCCCAACACGTTCGTGGAGTTCTCGCGCCAGCGCGGGGTGGCGCGGGACGGCCGGTGCAAGGCGTTCTCGGCGGCGGCTGACGGCACGGGCTGGGCCGAGGGCGTGGGCCTGGTCGTCCTGGAGCGGCTGTCGGACGCGCGGCGCAACGGGCATCGTGTGCTGGCCGTGGTCCGGGGCTCGGCGATCAATCAGGACGGGGCCAGCAACGGGCTGACCGCGCCGAACGGGCCGTCCCAGGAGCGCGTGATCCGACGGGCGCTGACCACGGCCGGTTTGACGCCGTCCGACGTCGACGCGATCGAGGCGCACGGCACCGGAACCACCCTGGGTGACCCGATCGAGGCGAACGCGTTGTTGGCCACCTACGGGCGCGATCGGCCGGCGGACCGGCCGGTGTGGCTGGGGACGGTCAAGTCGAACATCGGGCACACCCAGGCCGCTGCGGGCGTCGCCGGTGTGATCAAGATGGTGATGGCGCTGCGGCACGGGACGCTGCCCGCGACGCTGCACGTGGACGAGCCGTCCCCGCACGTGGACTGGTCGGCGGGCGAGGTCCGGCTGCTGACCGGGCCGGTGGACTGGCCGGACACCGGCCGCCCCCGCCGCGCCGCCGTCTCCTCCTTCGGCTTCTCGGGCACCAACGCCCACCTGATCCTCGAACAGGTCCCCGAGCCCCCGGCCGCCCGCGAGCGCGCCGAGGGCGTCGCGCCGTGGGTGGTCTCGGCGTCCACCGAGGCGGCGCTGCGCGGGCAGGCCCGCGCGCTCGCCGCCCACGTGACCGCCCACCCCGATCTGTCGTCGGTGGACGTGGGCTGGTCGCTGATCAAGACCCGCTCGGTGTTCGGGCATCGCGCGGTCGTCGTGGGGGACGACCAGGCGGCGGCGTTGGCGGCGCTGGCCGAGGGCGAGGCGCATCCGGACGTGGTGGTCGGCGAGGCGCATGCCGCCACCGACGCCGGCCCGGTGCTCGTCTTCCCGGGGCAGGGCTCGCAGTGGGCCGGGATGGGCGCCCACTTGCTGGACGAGTCGCCGGTGTTCGCGTCACGCATCGCCGAGTGCGAGCGCGCGCTCGCCCCGTACGTGGACTGGTCGCTGACCGAGGTACTGCGCGGCGACGGCTCCGAGCTGTCACGGGTGGACGTCGTCCAGCCCGTCCTGTGGGCGGTCATGGTGTCGCTGGCGGCGGTATGGGCGGAATACGGCGTCACCCCGTCAGCCGTGGTCGGGCACAGCCAGGGGGAGATCGCCGCCGCCTGCGTCGCCGGGGCGCTGTCCATCGAGGACGCCGCCAAGGTCGTGGCCATCCGCAGCAAGGCTTTGCGGCGACTGTCCGGTGGCGGCGCGATGGCCTCGCTTGGTGTGAGCGAGGAACGCACGGCGGAGCTGCTCCAGGACGCCCCGGACGTGACGGTGGCCGCGGTCAACGGTCCGGCCTCGACGGTGGTGTCGGGGCCGCCCGAGCAGGTGGCGGCGGTGGTGGCCGCCGCGCAGGAACGGGATCTCCGTGCCCGGATGATCGACGTGGACTACGCCTCCCACGGTCCGCAGGTCGACCAGATCGCCGACGAACTGAACGAAACCCTGGACGGGATCACCCCCACCGCGACCGACGTGGCGTTCTACTCCACCGTCACCGCCGGACGCCTCGACACCGACTCGCTCGACACGTCCTACTGGGTCACCAACCTGCGCCGCCCCGTCCGCTTCGCCGACACCATCACCACGCTGCTCGGCGACGGCCACCGCGCGTTCGTCGAGTCCAGCCCCCACCCGGTCCTGACGCCGGGGATCGAGGAGTGCGCCGACGAGGCCGGGGTGCGGGCCGCCGTCCTGCCCACGCTGCGCCGCGACGACGGCGGCGCGCAGCGGGTCGTCCGATCCGCGGGTGCGGCGTTCACCGCCGGGGTCGAGGTCGACTGGGCCCGCCGGTATCCCGCCGATCCCGCGCCCGCCCTCGTCGACCTGCCCACCTACGCCCTCCAGCGCGAGCGCTACTGGCTGTCCGCGAGCGACACGGCGGTGCGGGTCACCGATCTCGGGCTGGCGCCGACCGGTCATCCGGTGCTCGGCGCCGCCGTGGAGCACGCCGACGGCGGCGGCCACGTGCTCACCGGGCGCGTGTCCCGGCAGAGCCTGCCCTGGCTGGACGATCACATGGTCGCGGGGACCGTGCTCGTTCCCGGCGCGGCGCAGCTGGAGTGGGTGCTGCGGGCCGCCGACGAGACCGGCTGTCCGGCCGTCGAGGAGCTGGTCCTGCACGCGCCCTTCGTCGTGCCCGCGCGGGAGACGCTGAACGTCCAGGTCACGGTGGGCCCCGCGGACGACGGCGGCTGCCGCGAGGTGGGCGTGCACTCCCGGGCCGAGCGCGACACCGCGTGGACCTGCCACGCGTCCGGCGTGATCGGCGCGAGCCCGCCCGGTGCGGGCGGGCCGTCGGGCGGTGCATGGCCGCCGCCCGGAGCCGAACCGGTGGACACCGCCGCCTTCTACGCCGGCACGGCGGACGCCGGTTACGGCTACGGCCCGGCCTTCCAGGGCGTCCGGGCGGTGTGGCGGCAGGGTGCCGACGTGCTCGCCGAGCTGGAACTGCCCGATTCCGTGCGGGACCGGGACGGGTTCGGCGTCCACCCCGCGCTGCTGGACGCGGCCCTGCACCCCCTGCTCCTGATCGGCGACTTCAGCGACGGGCGGGTCTGGCTCCCGTTCACCTGGACCGGAGTGACGCTGCACGCCGCCGGCGCCGCGTCCGTCCGGGTCCGCCTGTCGCCGCTGGGCGAGGGGCTCGACCAGGGCGTCCGGGTGAGCGTCACCGACCCGGCGGGCGCCCCCGTGCTGGACGTGGCCTCGGTCGCGCTCCGGCAGGCCGGCGACCGGCGGCTCCGGGCGGCCGGCGCGCGCGGCACCGGTGACGTGTTCGCCGTCGAGTGGGTGCCGGCCCCGGACGCGTCCGCCGCCGAGCCGGAGGACCGCGAGACCCTGGAGGCCGCGACGGCGGAAGAGGCGCTGCCCCGGATCAAGGACTGGCTGGCGGCACCGGACGCCCCGGATCGGCGGCTGGCGGTCGTCACCCGCCGGGCGACCGGCGACGACCCGGACCCGGACGCCGCCGCGGTCTGGGGCCTGGTGCGCAGCGCCCAGGCGGAGCACCCGGACCGGCTCGTCCTGGTGGACCTGGAGGAAGGCGCGGAAACCGGCACCGGCCTCGACGTCGCGCTGCGGACCGGTGAACCGCAGGTGGCCGTCCGGGACGGGAAACCGCTCGTACCGCGCCTGGCCCGGTGCGGCGCGCCGCGAACCCTGGCGGCCCCGCCAGGGGAAGCGGCCTGGCGGCTCGGCATGTCCGGACCGGCCACGCTGGACGGCATCTCCGCCGTCCCCTGCCCGGAGGCGCTCGCGCCGCTGGACGAGGGCCAGGTGCGGATCGGGGTCCGCGCCGCGGGCGTGAACTTCCGCGACGTGCTGATCGCCCTCGGCATGTACCCCGACGCCGACGGGGTCTTCTACGGCACCGAGGGCGCGGGCGTCGTCCTCGACGTGGGGCCGGGCGTCCGGGACTTGGCCGCGGGCGACCGGGTGATGGGCGTCTTCGGCGGCGCCTTCGGCCCGGTGGCGGTGGCGGACGCGCGCATGCTGGCCGGGATCCCGGACGGCTGGGGGTTCGACGCCGCGGCCGGGACGCCGGTGGCGTTCCTGACGGCCTGGTACGGGCTCGTGGAACTCGCGGGCCTGCGGGCCGGCGAGTCGGTGCTGGTGCATGCGGCGACGGGCGGCGTCGGGATGGCGGCGGTGCAGATCGCGCGGCATCTGGGCGCCGAGGTGTTCGCGACGGCGGGCCCGGCCAAGCAGGACGTCCTCGAACGGATGGGGATCGACGCCGGGCACCGCGCCTCGTCGCGGGATCTGGAGTTCGAGCGGGCGTTCCGGAAGGCGACGGGCCACCGGGGCGTCGACGTGGTCCTCAACAGCCTGGCGGGGGAGTTCACCGACGCCTCGTTCCGGACGCTGGCGGACGGCGGCCGGTTCGTGGAGATGGGCAAGACCGACGTCCGCTCCGACCCGGGAGTGTGGTATCGGGCGTTCGACCTGGTACCCGACGCGGGCCCCGACCTGATCGGGACCATGCTGGGCCGGTTGCGGCGCCTCTTCGACGAGGGCGCGCTGGAGCCGCCGGCCGTTGACGCGTGGCCGCTCGGGCGGGCCCGCGAGGCGCTGCGGATGATGAGCCAGGCGCGGCACGTCGGCAAAGTCGTGCTGGACGTCCCGGCCGCGTTCGACCCCGAAGGCACGGTGCTGATCACCGGAGGCACCGGCGTCCTGGGCGGGCTGGTCGCCGAGCACGCGGTCCGGTCCTGGGGGGCGCGGCACGTGCTGCTGGCCGGCCGCCGCGGCCCGGACGCGCCGCAGGCCCGGGACCTCGCCCGGCGCCTGGACGCCGACGTGCGGGTGGTCGCCGCCGACGTCGCGGACGCCGGCGAGGCGGCCCGGCTCGTCGCCGGCATCGACCCGGCGCACCCGCTGACCGGGGTGATCCACGCCGCCGGCGTGATCGAGGACGGACTGATCGCCGACCTGGACGCGCGCCGGCTGCGGCGCGTGTGGGACCCGAAGGCCGCCGGCCTGGCGAACCTGCACGCGGCGACCGCGGACGCGCGGCTCGCGTTCTTCACGGTGTTCTCCTCGGCCGCCGCGACCCTCGGCAACCCGGGGCAGGCCGGCTACGCGGCGGCGAACGCCTACTGCGACGCGCTCATCGCCCGGCGGCGCGCCGCCGGGCTGCCCGGCCAGTCCATCGCGTGGGGGCTGTGGGAGCGCACCAGCGGCATGACCGGCCACCTCACGGCCGCCGACCTCGACCGCCTCCGGCGCGGCGGGTTCGCCCCGCTCACCGACGAGCAGGGCACCGCCCTCCTGGACCTCGCCGCCGAGGAGGGCGGCGCCCACGTCGTGGCGGTCGACCTCGACCCGCGCGCACTGGCCGGGCGGCCCGCCGAGACGGTGCCGGCCATGCTGCGCTCGCTGCTCGGCACGGCCGCGGGCCCCAGGCGTCCGGCCGCGTCCGGCGCCGGCGGGACGGCGACCGACCTGAAGAGCCGGCTGGCCGGGATGGCCGACGCCGAGCGGCGCGCCACGCTGCTGAACCTCGTCAGCGCGAACGCCGCCGCGGTGCTCGGCCACCGCGACGCGGACGCCGTGCGCGCCGACGCGTCCTTCAAGGACCTCGGCTTCGACTCCCTCACCGTGGTCGAGCTCCGCAACCGGCTGTCGGCCGCCACCGGCCTGCGGCTGCCCGCCGCCGTCGTCTTCGACTACCCGCAGGCGGCCGGGCTCGCCGACCACCTGCTGGACCGGCTGGACCTCGGCGGCACGGCGGCCCCGCCCGCCGACGCCGTCGAGCCGCTCCTCGGCGACCTCGGCCGGGTCGAGGGCGCCCTCGGCGCGCTCTCCCTGGACCGGGCCTCGCGGGACCGGGTCGCCCGCCGGCTGCGCGGGCTGCTCGCCAGCCTGGACGGCGAACGGGCCGCGCCGGCGACCGCCGCCGGCGTCGAGGCCGCGTCGGACGAGGAGATGTTCGCGCTCATCGACCAGCAACTGCGATCGTCCGGGAACGGGGACTGATGTCGAGCACGGAAGACAGGCTGCGGCAGTATCTCAAGCGGGTGACGGTCGACCTCGGCGAGACCCGGGAGCGCCTCCACGAGATCGAGGAGCGCGACCGGGAGCCGATGGCCGTGATCGGCATGGCGTGCCGCTTCCCCGGCGGCGTCGGCTCGCCCGAGGACCTGTGGGACCTCGTGGCGGCGGGCCGCGACGCCGTCTCGGGCTTCCCGGCGAACCGGGGCTGGGACCTTCAGGCCCTCTACCACCCCGACCCCGACCACCCGGGGACGACCTACGCGCGGGAGGGCGGCTTCCTCGACGGCGCCGACCTGTTCGACGCGGCGTTCTTCGGCATCAGCCCGCGCGAGGCGGCGGCGATGGAGCCGCAGCAGCGCGTCCTCCTGGAGACCGCGTGGCAGGCCCTCGAACGGGCGGGCATCGACCCGGCGTCGCTGCGGGCCACGCCGACCGGCGCGTTCGTCGGCGCGGGACTGCCCGGCTTCGGCACCCCCCACACCGACGAGCAGGCCGAGGGCTACCTGCTGACCGGCAACGCCCTCAGCGTCCTGTCGGGCCGCGTCGCCTACACCCTCGGCCTGGAGGGCCCGGCGGTCACGGTCGACACGGCGTGCTCGTCCTCGCTGGTCGCGATCCATCTGGCGTGCCAGTCGCTGCGCCGGGGCGAGTGCTCGCTGGCCCTGGCCGGCGGCGTGACCGTGCTCAGCACGCCCGGCGGATTCACCGAGTTCTCCCGCCAGCGCGGCCTGTCGCCCGACGGCCGCTGCAAGTCCTTCGCCGCGGCGGCGGACGGCACCGGCTTCGCCGAGGGCGTGGGCCTG
Source organism: Actinomadura monticuli (assembly GCF_041463655.1). NCBI lineage: Bacteria > Bacillati > Actinomycetota > Actinomycetes > Streptosporangiales > Thermomonosporaceae > Actinomadura > Actinomadura monticuli. The sequence goes on along the minus strand of NZ_JAXCEI010000002.1, from coordinate 186,540 downwards.
GTCGTCCTGGAGCGGCTGTCGGACGCGCGGCGCAACGGGCATCGTGTGCTGGCCGTGGTCCGGGGCTCGGCGATCAACCAGGACGGCGCCAGCAACGGGCTGACCGCCCCGAACGGGCCGTCCCAGCGGCGGGTGATCCGCGCGGCGCTGGCCGGCGCCGACCTGTCGGCCGCGGAGGTCGACGCGGTCGAGGCGCATGGCACGGGCACCACGCTCGGCGACCCGATCGAGGCCGACGCGCTGCTCGCCACCTACGGGCGCGCCCGGTCGGCGGACCGGCCGCTGTGGCTCGGATCGATCAAGTCGAACATCGGCCACGCCCAGGGCGCGGCGGGCGTCGCCGGTGTGATCAAGATGGTGATGGCGCTGCGGCACGGGACGCTGCCCGCGACGCTGCACGTGGACGAGCCGTCCCCGCACGTGGACTGGTCGGCGGGCGAGGTCCGGCTGCTGACCGGGCCGGTGGACTGGCCGGACACCGGCCGCCCTCGCCGCGCCGGCGTCTCCGCCTTCGGAATGTCCGGCACCAACGCCCACGTGATCGTGGAGCAGGCGCCGGACGCCGGCCCGGACGCCGCCCCGGAGGCCGCGCCCGGGGACGAGCCGGCGGCGACGGTCCCGTGGGTGGTGTCGGCGAAGTCGGGCGAGGCGCTGCGGGCGCAGGCCGGACGGCTGGCCGAGTACGCGCAGGCCGTCCCGGACCTGCCGACCGCCCGCATCGGCTGGTCCCTCATCAAGACCCGCTCGGTGTTCGAGCATCGCGCGGTCGTCGTGGGGGACGACCAGGCGGCGGCGTTGGCGGCGCTGGCCGAGGGCGAGGCGCATCCGGACGTGGTGGTGGGGGAGGCGCGCGCCGTTGGCGCTGGTCCGGTGTTGGTGTTCCCGGGTCAGGGTTCGCAGTGGGCGGGTATGGGCGCCCGCCTGCTGGAGGGGTCCGCGGTTTTCGCTTCACGTATCGCCGAGTGCGAGCAGGCTCTCGACCCTTATGTGGAGTGGTCGCTGGCCGAGGTGCTGCGTGGTGACGGCTCCGAGTTGTCGCGGGTGGACGTGGTGCAGCCGGTGCTGTGGGCGGTCATGGTGTCGCTGGCGGCGGTGTGGGCGGAGTACGGCGTCACTCCGGCGGCGGTGGTGGGGCACAGTCAGGGGGAGATCGCCGCGGCCTGCGTCGCCGGAGCGCTGTCCATCGAGGACGCCGCCAAGGTCGTGGCCATCCGCAGCAAGGCTTTGCGGCGACTGTCCGGTGGCGGCGCGATGGCCTCGCTCGGCGTGGGGGAGGAGCAGGCGGCCCAGCTGCTGGAAGCGGTCGAGGACGTGACGGTGGCCGCGGTCAACGGTCCGGCCTCGACGGTGGTGTCGGGGCCGCCCGAGCAGGTGGCGGCGGTGGTGGCCGCCGCGCAGGAACGGGATCTCCGTGCCCGGATGATCGACGTGGACTACGCCTCCCACGGTCCGCAGGTCGACCAGATCGCCGACGAACTGAACGAAACCCTGGACGGGATCACCCCCACCGCGACCGACGTGGCGTTCTACTCCACCGTCACCGCCGGACGCCTCGACACCGACTCGCTCGACGCGTCCTACTGGGTCACCAACCTGCGCCGCCCCGTCCGCTTCGCCGACACCGTCACCACGCTGCTCGCGGACGGGTACCGCGCGTTCGTCGAGTCCAGCCCGCATCCCGTCCTGACGCCGGGGATCGAAGGCTGCGCGGACCAGGCGGACATCGAGGCCGTCGCGCTGTCCACGCTGCGTCGCGACCACGGCGGAGACGAGGAGATCGTCCGGGCGCTCGCCGGTGCGTTCACCGCCGGGGTCGAGGTCGACTGGGCCCGCCGGTATCCCGCCGATCCCGCGCCCGCCCTCGTCGACCTGCCCACCTATGCCTTCCAGCGGACCCGGTTCCCGCTGCCGTCCGGCCGCTGCGCCGCCGACCCGGCCGGCCTCGGCCTGATCGACGTCGGGCACCCCGTGCTGGGGGCCGCCGTCGAGGCGGCCGAGACAGGTGAACGGCTGCTCACCGGACGCGTGTCGCGGCAGGCCCTCCCCTGGCTGGCGGACCACGAGATCTCCGGGCACCCGCTCGTCCCGGGGGCGGCGCTGGTGGAGTGGGCGCTGAGGGCGGCCGACGAGACCGGCTGCCCGGGTGTCGAGGAGCTCGTCCTCCACACGCCCACGGTGCTGCCCCCGTCGGGTGACCTGACCGTCCAGGTGGCGGTCGGCGGGCCCGACGGCGACGGGCGGCGCGAGATCCGGATCCACTCCCGACCTGGCGACGGCGACGGCGCGTGGGTGCGCCAGGCGACCGGTTTCCTCGGTGACGCACCGGCTCACCCGGCACCGGACGCGGGCGAGGCGTGGCCGCCGCAGGACGCCGAGCCGGTCGACATCGAACACCTCTATGACGAGGCCCGCGCGGCGGGATACGACTACGGACCGGCCTTCCAAGGCGTCCGCGCCCTCTGGCGGCGCGGCGACGACCTGTTCGCCGAGGTGCGGCTGCCGGACGCCGCGGGCGCGGCGGACGGGTTCGGCGTCCACCCCGCCCTGCTGGACGCCGCCCTGCACCCGCTCCTCCCGACGGCCGCGCACGAGGACGGCACGGCCCTGCTGCCGTTCAGCTGGACCGGCGTGACGCTGCACGCCGCCGCGGCGACCGCGCTCCGCGTGACGGTGTCCCCGCTCGACGGCGGTCGGTCGTTCCGGCTGTCGGCGGCCGACCCCGCCGGCGCGCCCGTCCTCGACGTGGAGGCGATGACCGTGCGTCCCGCCGAGACGGCCGACATCGCGGCCGCCGCCCGGGACGACGCCGCGAACGGCCTGTTCGTCCTGGAATGGACGCCGCACCGGCCGGCGTCCCGCGAGGCGTCCGGCGACTGGCTGGAACTGGACGACCTGGAGAAGTCGCTCGAAGCCGGGGCGGCGGCGCCCTCGATCGTCGTGGCGCCGGTCGACGCGTCCGGCGGGATCGCGGCGTCCGAGCGGGTCCTCGCCCTGCTCCAGGGATGGCTGGCCGACCCGCGACTCGCCGAGTCCCGGCTGGTGCTGGTCACGTGCGGAGCGGTCGCGACCGACGACCCCGACCCGGACGGCGCCGCGGTCTGGGGCCTCGTGCGCAGCGCCCAGGCGGAGCATCCCGGCCGGTTCACGCTGATCGACGCCGATGCCGACGCCGCGGCCGACCTCGCGATGGTCGTCGAGTCGCTGGACGCCGCCGAGCCGCAGCTCGCGATCCGCGCGGGCACGCCGCTGGTGCCGCGGCTCGACCGCGCCGGCGCCGCGGACGGGACCGCTCCGCCCGGCACGCTCGACCCCGACGGCACCGTGCTGGTCGTCGGCGGGACCGGCGTCCTCGGCGGCCGGATCGCCGAGCATCTCGTACGCTCCGGACGCGCGCGCCGCCTGCTGCTGGCCTCCCGGCGCGGCACGCGGGCCCCCGGCGCGGCGGAGCTGGCGCGGCGGCTGACCGATCTCGGCGCGGACGTCGAGATCGCCGCGCTCGACGTGACCGACCCGGCCGCGGTGAGCGACCTCGTCGGCGGGGTCGGTGGTGTCGGCGGGATCGACCCGGCGCACCCGCTGACCGGGGTCGTCCACGCCGCGGGGCTGCTCGACGACGCGGTGATCACGTCCCAGACCCCGGAGAAGCTGGCCCGGGCATGGGCGGTGAAGGCCGGCGGCGCGGCCAACCTGCACGCCGCGACGGAGCACCTTCCGCTGGGCATGTTCGTGCTGTTCTCCTCGGCGGCGGCGATCCTGGGCAGCCCGGGGCAGGCCGGCTACGCCGCCGCGAACGCGTTCTGCGACGCGCTGGCGCGGCGCCGCCGCGATCGCGGCCTCGCCGGGCTCTCGGTGGCCTGGGGCCTCTGGGCCGAATCCAGCGGCATGACGGGCGGCCTCACCGACACCGACCTGGCTCGTATGAGGCGCGGCGGGATGACCCCGCTGCCCACGGAGCGGGCGCTCGCCCTGTTCGAGGCGGCCCTCCGCTCCGGCCGTCCCGGCCTGCTGGCCGCCGGACTGGACCCGCGCGCGATCCCGGCGGACGACGTGCCGGCGATCCTGCGCCGCCTGGCCGGGCGCACGCGCCGCCGCGCGGCGGCCGGTGCGGCGGAGGCGGACGGGCTCGCGCGGCTGGCCCCCGAGGAGCGCCGCGACGTCCTGACCGGCCTCGTCCTGCGGCATGCGGCGACGGTGCTGGGGCACGCCTCCCCGGACGGCGTCTCCGCCGACGTCTCGTTCAAGGACCTCGGCCTGGACTCGCTGACCGCGGTGCAGCTCCGCAACGGGCTCGCCACCGCGACGGGCCTGCGCCTGCCCGCGACGCTGGTGTTCGACCATCCGACGCCGCGCGCGCTGGGCGAGCACCTGGCCTCCCGGTTCGCACCGGCGAAGACGGCTCGGGCGGGCGCCGCCCCGGCGCGGGCCGCGGCCCGGCCGGACGAGCCGGTCGCGATCGTCTCGATGGCGTGCCGGTATCCCGGCGGGGTGTCCTCGCCCGAGGACCTGTGGCGCCTGCTCTCGTCCGGGCGGGACGCGGTCGGCGAGTTCCCCGCCGACCGCGGCTGGGACCTCGGCTCCCTCTTCCACCCGGACCCCGACCACCCCGGCACCACCTACGCGCGGCACGGCGGCTTCCTGGCGGACGCCATGCTCTTCGACGCCGAGTTCTTCGGCGTCAACCCGCGCGAGGCGCTGGCCGCCGACCCGCAGCAGCGGCTGATGCTGGAGGCCGCCTGGGAGGTGTTCGAGCGGGCCGGCATCGCCCCGGCGGAGCTGAAGGGCACGCCGACCGGCGTGTACACGGGCCTGATGTACCACGACTACGGGACCGGGACGGCCGTGCGCGACGCCCGCCTCGAAGGCTACGGGTGGCTGACCGGCTCGGGCAGCGTGCTGTCGGGCCGCGTCGCGTTCACCTTCGGCCTGGAGGGCCCGGCGGTGACCGTGGACACGGCCTGCTCGTCGTCGCTGGTGGCGACGCATCTGGCCTGCCAGGCGCTGCGCCAGGGCGAGTGCTCGCTCGCGCTCGCCGGCGGAGTCACCGTGATGGCGACGCCCGACCACTTCGTCGACTTCGCGCGGCAGCGCGGCCTGGCCCGGGACGGACGGTGCAAGGCGTTCGCCGCCTCCGCCGACGGCACGGGCCTGTCCGAGGGCCTCGGCCTCGTGCTGCTGGAGCGCCTGTCGGACGCGCGCCGCAACGGGCATCGTGTGCTGGCGACGATCCGGGGCTCGGCCGTCAACCAGGACGGGGCGAGCAACGGGCTGACCGCGCCGAACGGCCCCGCCCAGGAACGCGTCATCCGGACGGCGCTGGCGTCGGCCGGCGTCCGCCCCGCCGACGTGGACGCGGTGGAGGCGCACGGCACCGGCACGCCGCTCGGCGACCCGATCGAGGCGCAGGCGGTGCTGGCGACGTACGGCGCGGACCGTCCCGGGGACCGTCCGCTGTGGCTCGGGTCGGTCAAGTCGAACATCGGGCACACCCAGGGCGCGGCGGGCGTGGCCGGGCTGATCAAGATGGTGATGGCGCTCCGGCACGGCGTCCTGCCGACCACGCTGCACGTCGACGAGCCGTCCCCGCACGTGGACTGGACGTCGGGGGCCGTCCGGCTGCTGACCGAGCCCGTCCCGTGGGACGGCGCCGGACGGCCGAGACGCGCCGCGATCTCGTCCTTCGGCGCGTCCGGGACGAACGCGCACGTGATCGTGGAGGAGGCCGCCGAGGAGGCCGAGCCTGAAGCCGGGCGGTGTGATCCGGTGGGTGTGGTGCCGTGGGTGGTGTCGGCGCGCGGCGTCGAGGCGCTGCGGGCGCAGGCGGTGAGGTTGAAGGAGTTCGCCGCCGCATCCGGGGCGTCTGTGGTTGATGTGGGTTGGTCGTTGCTGAGGGCGCGGTCGTTGTTCGAGCACCGCTTGGTGGCGGTGGGTTCGTCGTGTGGGGAGTTGGTGGCGGGGTTGGGGGCTGCCGATCCGGTGGAGCCGGTGGAGGGTGGGTCGGTGTGGTTGTTCAGTGGTCAGGGCAGCCAGCGTGTGGGGATGGGTGCGGGGCTGTACGAGCGGTTCCCGGTGTTCGCCGAGACGTTCGACGAGGTGTGCGGGCTGCTGGACCCCTACCTTGAGCACCCGTTGAGACAGGTGGTGTTCGAGGGACCGGCCGAGGTGCTGGACCACACCACCTACGCCCAAGCCGGATTGTTCGCGCTGCAGATCGCTTTGGCGCGGCTGCTGGCTGACATGGGCCTCCGGCCGGACGCACTGGTGGGCCACTCCATCGGCGAAGTGGCTGCGGCGCATCTGGCCGGGGTGTTCGACCTGGCGGACGCGTGCCGGCTGGTGGGCGCGCGCGCGACCCTGATGGGAGCGCTGCCCGCCGGAGGCGCGATGCTGGCCGTTCAAGCCGGTGCCGACGAGCTGACAGTGCCGGACGGCGTGAGCATCGCATCGTTCAACACCGCTGACAGTTCCGTGGTGTCGGGCCCGGAGGACCTGGTCGCCGAGGTGGAAGCGCACTGGTCGGAACACGGCCGCAAGACCAAACGTCTCTCGGTGAGTCATGCGTTCCACTCGGTGCTGATGGAGCCGATGCTGGAGGAGTTCGCCGCCGCGCTCGGTGACGTCTCCTTCGGTGAGCCGGTGGTTCCGCTGGTCAGTACGTTGACGGGGGAACCGGCGGGGAGCGGGATCGCCTCGCCGGAGTACTGGGTGCGGCAGGTGCGTGAGCCGGTGCGGTTCCACCCGGCCATCACCCACCTCGCCGATCGCGCCGGTGCCTTCCTGGAACTCGGCCCCGATCCCGTCCTGTCCACCGCCGCGCAGAACATCGCGGACGACGCGGTCGCCCTCGCCGCGCTCAAACGAGACCAACCGGACACCCTCGCCTTCGCGCAGGCCCTCGCCCGGCTCCATGGCGGCGGCGTCGACGTCGACTGGACGCCGTGGTTCCCCACCGAGCCCCGTCCCCGCGTCATCGACCTGCCCACCTACGCGTTCCAGGGAGAACGGTTCTGGCTCGGCGGCCGGGAGCGGCAGGGCCCGGACACCACGCTGGAAGGCGCGGACGGCCGATACCTCCTCAGCGGGGAGATCTCGGCGGGCCACGGGGGCTGGCCGGCCGAGCACGTCATCGGGGGGTCGGCCCTCCTGCCCGGCACCGCGCTGCTCGGCTGGGCGCTGCGCGCGGCCGACGAGTCCGGCTGCTCGGGAGTCGAGGAGCTGACCTTGCAGGCGCCTCTCGTCCTTCCCCGGACGGGCGGGCTATCCGTGCAGGTGGCGGTCGGGACGGCCGACGAGTCCGGCCGCCGCGACGTGCAGGTCCATTCGCGCCAGGACGGCGAGTGGCTGCGCCACGCGTCCGGCACTCTGACCAGCGAGCCCGTGGCCGACGTGGCGCCGATGGGCGGGCCGTGGCCACCGGCCGGCGCTGTGCCGCTGGACGTGGCGGGCTTCTACGCGGACGCCGCCGCGGCAGGCTACGAGTACGGACCGTCGTTCCAAGGGCTCCGCGCCGCCTGGCGGGACGGCGAAGACCTTCTCGCCGAAGTGGTGCTTCCCGAGGCCGCCGGCGAAGCGACCGGCCACGGTCTGCACCCCGCCCTGCTGGACGCGGCACTCCATCCGCTACTCGCCGACCAACTCCACGGCGGCGCGCTCTGGCTGCCGTTCGCCTGGAGCGGCGTGGTGCTGCACGCCGATGACGCGAGCGCGATCCGCGTCCGGTTGTCCCGGGACGGCGAGCGGGTGCGGCTCGTGGCCGCCGACACCGCCGGCGCTCCGGTCGTCACGGCCGAGTCGGTACTCATGCGTCCGGCCGATCCCGGAGGCTTCCGCGGCGGCGTGCGCGGCCTGTTCGCGCTTGAGTGGCCCCAAGGCCCCGAGCCGCACGCCACGGCCCCCGAGGACTGCACTGTCGTGGAGGCGGCGACGGTGGACGAGGCGCTGCGTCACGTGCGGGACTGGCTGCCCGCCTCCGAGCCTGATGGTGATCGGCGCCTTGTCATCGTCACGCGCGGTGCGGTTGGGGAGTCTCCCGATCCGGACGGTGCGGCGGTGTGGGGTCTGGTGCGCAGCGCCCAGGCGGAGCATCCAGGCCGTTTCGTCCTGGTTGACCTCGACGAGGAGACGGACACCGGCGATGTGGCCCGGTATGCGGTCGAGCCGCAGGTGGCGGTGCGGGATGGCGGGGTGCTGGTTCCGCGTCTGGTGCGTGCGGGTGTGCCGCGGGAGCTCGCGGGTCCGGTGGGGGAGCGGGCGTGGCGGTTGGTCGCTGATGAGGTGTCGACGCTTGATGATGTGTCGGTGGCGGGGTGTCCTGAGGTGTTGGGGCCGCTTGCTGCTGGTCAGGTGCGCATCGATGTGTATGCGGCTGGTGTGAATTTCCGGGATGTGTTGATCGGCCTGGGCATGGTTCCTGGGTTTGGTGGGATCGGTGGTGAGGGTGCCGGTGTGGTCACCGAGGTCGGGCCGGACGTCACGGGTCTGGCACCGGGTGATCGGGTGATGGGGGTGTTCGGTGGCGCGTTCGGCCCGGTCGCGGTCGCGGACGCCCGCTCGGTCGTGCCGATGCCTGAGGGCTGGAGCTTCGGGCAGGCTGCCGGTGTGGGTGTGGCGTTCCTGACGGCTTGGTTCGGTCTGGTGGATCTGGCTGAGTTGGGTCCGGGTCAGACCGTGTTGGTTCATGCTGCGACCGGTGGTGTGGGGCGGGCCGCGGTGCAGATCGCTGGCCATCTGGGCGCGGAGGTGTACGCGACGGCCAGTCCCGGCAAGCACGTTTTGCTGGAGGAGATGGGCATCGATGAGGCGCATCGTGCCTCGTCTCGCGATCTGGACTTTGAGGATGCCTTCCGTGCCGCGACCGGTGGCCGGGGTGTGGATGTGGTGCTCAACAGTCTGGCCGGTGAGTTCACTGATGCGTCGTTGCGGTTGCTGGCCGGGGGCGGCCGGTTCCTGGAGATGGGCAAGACCGATATCCGCTCCGATCCCGGGGTTTGGTATCGGGCGTTCGATCTGGCGGGCGATGTCCCGCCCGAGCGGATCGAGTCGATGCTGGCCGAGCTGCGGGAGTTGTTTGTGTCCGGTGGGTTGGAGGCGTTGCCGGTGCAGGCGTGGCCGTTGGGGCGGGCGCGGGAGGCGCTGCGGTTCATGAGCCAGGCCCGCCACACCGGCAAGCTGGTATTGGACATACCGGCCGCGTTCGACCCCGACGGCACGGTGTTGATCACCGGTGGCACCGGAACCCTGGGCGCCCTGACCGCCCACCACCTGGCCCGTGCCTGGGGCGCCCGGCACCTGCTGCTGGTCAGCCGACGCGGCCCGGACGCGCCCGGCGCGGCCGAGCTCGCAGACCAGATCCCGGCCGATGTCCGTATCGAGGCCGCCGACATCGGCGACCCCGACGCCGTCGGTGACCTGATCGAGGGCATCGACCCCGACCACCCCCTCACCGGGGTGATCCATGCCGCGGGCGTCATCGACGACGGCCTGATCACCGACCTCACCCCCCGGCAGATGACCGAGGTCTGGAAGGTCAAAGCAGACGGGGCCGCCAATCTCGACGCCGCCACCACCGATCACCGGCTCGCCTTCTTCACCGTGTTCTCCTCAGCCGCCGGCACCACCGGCAGCCCAGGCCAGGCCAACTACGCCGCCGCCAACGCCTACTGCGACGCCCTGATGGCCCGGCGGCGCGCCGCCGGACTGCCCGGGCAGTCCATCGGATGGGGGCCATGGGAGGAGACCAGCGCCATGACGGCCCGCCTGACCGAGGCCGACCTCACCCGCATGCGGCGCGGCGGGCTCCGGCCATTGACGTCCGATCACGGGCTGGCCCTGTTCGACGGAGCCGCGATGGACGGGCGCGCCCGCCTGGTCGCCTTCGACCTGGACACGTCCGCCCTGCGGGACGAGGTCCCAGAAGTCATGCGCGAACTCGCTGCCGGGCCGGTGCGCAGGCCGGCCGCGGCGAACTCCCGGGCGCGGTCCGGGGAGCTCGCGGCGAGGCTCGCCGCGGCGCCCCCCGAGGAACGGCACGGCATCGTCCTGGAGCTGGTCCTTGCCAACGCCGCCACGGCGCTCGGGCACCCCGACACCGGCGCCGTGCATCCGGAGACCAACTTCAAGGATCTCGGCTTCGACTCCCTCACCGCCGTCGAGCTGCGCAACCGGCTGTCGGCGGCCACCGGCCTGCGGCTGCCCGCCGCGCTGGTGTTCGACTATCCGGACCCCGCCGGCCTGGCCGGCCACCTGCTGGAACGGCTGGGCCCGGACGGCCCGGCGCCGTCCGGGCATGCCGCCGTCGACGCCGTGCTCGACGACGTGGCCAGGCTCGAAGGCGCCCTGGCCGCGCTCGCCGCGGACCCCGGTGACGGGACGGACGCGCGAGCGGTCACGGCGCGGCTGGAGGCCCTGCTGGGGAACTGGAAGGCGTCCCGCAACCGCGCCGACGGCGGCAACGCCGCCGAGCGGCTGGAGATCGCGGACACCGACCAGGTGCTCGACTTCATCGACAACGAACTCGGGCTGTCCTGAGCGGGCCGAACCGCGCCGACACCGTGGACCCGCCCCGGACGACGACACGCACCCGCCCGGACGTGCGAGCCGGGCGGGTGCGTCCAAGACGGAGGGGAGGGGCGAGCTGGTCCGGCCTCTCAACCGCCGGCGCGAAGGGCCTCCGAGTGGTGCCGGTCCAGGTTCGCGAGCGCGAGTTCCTCGTCCGTCAGCGGCGGCCCGGTGAGGGGCGCGAGCCCCTCGTCCGGCTGCTGCATCAGCGCCAGGAAGTCGCTCGACCCGAGCTCGGACTGGGGCGCGCTCATGCTCACCACGTCGGTGACCAGGTCGGACACCGCGCGCGAGCACCTCGCCTTGTCGGCGATGAGGTCGACGAACTGCTGCGTCACCGCCGCCCCCTCGGTCAGCCGCGGGTCCGTGGACCGGTTGCGGCAGTCGACGAAGTCGAGGTCCCGGGAGGCCGCCATGATCCACGGATCGTCCACGCTCTCGCTGATCGCGCGCTGCACGTCGTGCGCGTCGCCCGGACCGAGGTCGTTCCCGGCGAGCCGTCCGTCCAGCACGGCCGCGGCGCGCGCGGCGGCGCTCATCCCGTGGCCGTGGATCGGGTTGAACGCGGCGAGCGAGTCGCCGAGGACGAGCAGGCCGTCCGGCCACCGCCCGAGCCGCTCGGGGTACAGCCGCCGGTTGGCGCCGATGTGCGAGACGAAGACGGGCGTGATCGCCTCCACCGAGCCGATGAGCCGGGCGACGAGCGGGTCGCGGAGCGACTGCGCGTAGGGCAGGAAGTCCTCCGCGCGCGTCGGCAGCCCCCCGCCGCGGGTGCAGGAGAGCGTCACCATCCAGCGGCCGCCCTCCTGCGGGAACACGACCCCGAAACGTCCGGGCTCGCGCACCCGGTGGTCGGCGGCGACGTTGACGGCGGGGAAGCCGGCGGTCGCGCCGGGAGGCGCCACGAACTCCCTGGTGGCGTAGGCGATGCCCGCGTCGACGATGTCCACCTCGATGGGCGGGAGGCCGAGGGCCGACAGCCAGCGGCGCAGGCCCGAGCCGCGCCCGGTGGCGTCGATGACGAGGTCGGCGTCCAGAATCTCCCGCGCGCCGCCGTCCACGGCGCGCACTTCCACGCCGGAGACCCGCCTGCCGTCGCCGACCAGGGTGACGGCCTCCGTGCGCTGCCGCAGATCGATCCGCTCATCGGCCAGGACCTGCTCGCGGAGCACCCAGTCCAGCAGCGGACGGCCGCCCATGATGACGTACTGCCGCGCCGGGAAACGGTGCTGCCACCCGTGGGACGTCAGCGTGACGACGTCCTCGTGGAACCCGACCTTGCGCGCCCCCGCCGCCAGCGCCCGATCGATCGTGCCCGGCAGCAGCCCCTCCACGATCCGGGCCCCGCCCGACCACAGCACGTGGACGTGCCGGGCCTGCGGCAGGCCCTTGCGCTGCTCGGGGCCGTCCGGCAGGACGTCGCGCTCCACCAGCGTGACCGACCCCCAGTGCCGCGCCACCACGTGGGCGGCCAGCAGCCCCGCCCAACTGGCGCCCAGCACGACCGCGTGTCGAGACCTGTCCACAATCTCCGTCCCTTCGCCATAGGCGACACCACACCACGCCTATGGTCAGGGACCCCTCTTAAGCGCCCCTTGCCCCCGACGCGGCCTCGGGTCAGGGCTTCCGGCCCACACCGCGCCACACGGGACGTTGGCCGGGCGCGAGACAACTCGCCATTCCCAACGCCGCATGGGGTGCGCGCTACTCGTAGGTGATCTCCAGGGCGGTCGTCGCGGCCTGGATCGCGGCGAGGACGCCGTCGTGGTCGGCGGCCTCACCGTGGATGATCCCCACGTGGCCGCCGGATCCCCGGCTCCAGTCCACGGGGGAGCCCGGCGGCGAGGACAGCTCGAAGCGGCGCACGCCCGGGATCTGCTCCAGCGTCTCCGCGCCGCGCATCTCGGTGACGCGGGACGCGGTCCGCGGCGGCTGGAACTGGTACTTGTAGCCGACCTGCCGAGGCTCCGGCACGGACCGGTCGAGGGGGAGGCCGAGGGCGCTGCGGATCGCCGCCGCGATCAGGTCGAACCCGGCCGCGTGGCGCAGCGAGTCCGCGATGTAGCCGCCGAGGCGTCCGTTGACCTCGATGATCCGCGGCCCCTCGGCGGTCAGCTTCACCTCCGTGTGCGTCGCGCCGCGGTCGATGCCGAGCGCGCGGACGGCGGCCCCGGCGAGGTCGCACACCCGCGCGTGCAACGCCGCATCGATGGTGCTCGGATACACCAGGCCCGTCTCACGGAACGGTTCGGCGAGCGGGAACTTGCCGGTGACGCACACGTGGTGCACCTCAGCGCCGTCGACGATCGACTCGACCGACACGTAGTCGCCCCATTCGGGGCCGGCCTGTCCCGAATCCCCCTGAAGCATCTCCTCGACGACCAGCTCCCTGACCGTGCCGGGGGAGCGGGCGACCCAGCCCTTCAGCCACTCCCGCGCCTCGGACAGGGTGTCCACCCGGACGGTGTAGGCGCTGCTCATGCCCTGGCGGGGCTTGATGACGGCGGGCAGGCCGATCTCGGTGAGCGCGTCGGCGAGGTCGCCGGGGTCGCGGAGCGCGCGGGTCCGCGTCATGTCGACGCCGCGGTCCGCCAGGGCGCGCCGCTGCGCGGCCTTGTCCTGGCACAGCAGCGCCGTATCGGACGACAGGAAACCGATGCCGGTCCGCTCGGCGATCTCAGCGGTCGCCATGAGCTGGCGCTCGCTGAACGTGATGAGATGCCCGATCCCCGCGGCGCGCACGGCGGCGGCAGCGGCGTCCGGTCCGAGGCCCGTGATGTCGAGGGCCGACCGGCCCAGCCGGGCCCCTTCCGCACCGTTCCGGATGAAGACCGGCTCGCACAGCCCGCGGCAGGCGGCGAAGATCTCGACGGGCCCGGCCGACCCCGCATCGTAAAGGACACCGACTTTCGGTGGCTCGCCTTTACCCGGCATCATCGTTCCTTTCGTCGCGGTGAACTGCGCGACGTTATCAATGCCCGGCTTCATATCGGCTTCGGGCCGTCTTCACGCCGCCGGACCGGGCGCCGCTTGACGCCGGACGAGCCCGCTCTGTACAGATGTTCAGGACGCGATCACTGGAAACCCACATAGATCTGGACGTCATTTTGATGCCACAATCATCTGCGGATAACGCGGCCGGCCCACCCCTGCCCGGCACCCGCTCCGCCGTCCTTCCGGCCCGGCTCGAGAACTACCGGTTCTCGCTGGGGGAGCAGGAAGTCCCCTATTTCTTCGGCTATTCGTGCCGGACGGCCATGGGCGAGCTGCTGGCGGAGCGTTTCGCCGGGCGCGGAGCCGTGCTCATGCTGATCGACGGCGGCGTGCAGCGGCACGCGCGGGACCTGCTCGGATCACTCGACCGGAACGTGAAGGTGGTGCCGGTCACGATCGACCCGAACGAACAGCGGAAATCGCTGTCACTGGTGGGCTCGCTCCTCGAACGGGCCGTAGCCGAGAAGATAGGGCGCGATGCCGTGGTCGTCGCCATGGGCGGCGGCGTCGTCGGCAACGTCGCGGGAATGGTCGCCGCGCTGCTCTACCGGGGGCTGCCGCTCGTCCACCTGCCGACGACGCCGGTGGCCGCGTTCGACGCCGTGCTGTCGGCCAAGCAGGCGGTCAACCTGACGCAGGGCAAGAACCTCTGCGGCACATTCCTCGCACCTTCCCTCATCGCCTGCGATCTCGCGTGGCTGAGCACCGTGCCGCCGCACATGTTGGCGACCGGCATCGTGGAAATGGCGAAGAACGTCCTCGCCGTACGGCCGGCGGACGCGGACCGGCTGACCGGCGCCGTCCCGCTGATCGACACCGATCCGGAACTCGCCCTGCGGACGTTCCTCGATATCGGCGTCAAAGCGAAAATCCCCTTCATCGAGGCCGACCCCAAAGAAAAGGCGGCGGCCCTGATATTCGAGTACGGCCACACCGTCGGGCACGCCATAGAGTTCGCGTCGCGCGGCCTCATCTCGCACGGCGAGGCGGTCGGTTGGGGAATGCTCGCGGCGGCGAGCATCGCCACGCGGCTCTGCGGGCTCTCCCCGGCGGACGAGCGCCGTCACCACGAACTGCTCGCCGGATTCGGGCTGTCCCGCGGCCGGCTGTCCGCCGTCGACCGGCGCGCCGTGACGGAACTGCTGAGCAAGGACAACAAGCGGGGCTACCTGAAGACCGACGGGGAGACCGTCGCCATGGTCCTGCTCGACGCGCTCGGCAGCCCGGTCACCGCCGACGGGCGGCCGTTGATCGGTGTCCCGCGCGCACTGGTCGAGTCCGCGATCGACGAGCTTCACACCGACTGATCGACCGTCCATTCCAGACGGTTGAACACCCTCAGCCGTCCGATGCCACGAGAAAGGCCGCAGATGAGCCCCGTCGACGTGCACAACGAGTGGGACCCGCTGGAAGAGATCATCGTGGGCACGATCCGCGGGGGCCGGCTGCCCACCCCCGACCGAAGCCTGCGCGCCCTGGAGTACGCCGACCTGGACGACCTCGGCGCGGCCCCGTCCGGCCCGTTCCCCGACCACGTCGTCGAGGAGACCGAGGCCGAGCTGGAGATGCTCTGCGACGAGCTGAGCCGGCTCGGGGTGAAGGTCAGGCGGCCGGCGCCGCACGATCACTCGGCGGCGTTCGCCACGCCCGACTGGCAGGCCGACGGCTTCTACGACTACTGCCCGCGGGACGGTTTCCTCGCCATCGGCGACACCATCATCGAGGCGCCGATGGTACTGCGGTCGCGGTTCTTCGAGGGCCACTCGTACAAGGAGCCCTTCCAGGAGTACTTCGCGGGTGGCGCGCGCTGGATATCCGCGCCGAAGCCGCGGCTGGCGGACGAGATGTACGACCCCGCCGCACCGCCCGGGCGGCGTCTGAAGAATCTCGAACCGGCCTTCGACGCCGCCAACGTCCTGCGTTTCGGCACCGACATCCTCTATCTCGTGTCCGACGCCGGAAACGAGATGGGCTGCCGCTGGCTCCAGTCGGTGCTCGGCGACGCGTACCGGGTGCACGCGTGCCGCGATCTCTACACCGGCATCCACCTGGACTCCACGCTGATTCCGCTGCGTCCCGGGCTGGTCCTGGTGAACCCGGCGCGAGTGACCGAGGAGAACATGCCCGAGTATCTGCGCGGCTGGGATCGCATCATCGCGCCGGAACCGTTCGACACGGGCTTCGTCGGGGACCGGCCCCGCGCCTCGGTCTGGGTCGGCATCAATCTGCTCGTCACGGCGCCGGGACAGGTGATCGTCGACCGGCGCCAGACGGAGCTCATCGCGGAACTCTCCCGGCACGGCGTCGAGTCGATCCCCCTGCAGCTGACTCATTCGCGCAGCCTGGCGGGTGGGTTCCACTGCGTCACGCTCGACGTGCGCCGCAGCGGCGAGCTCGAGTCGTACCGATGACCGGCGGCCCTACGGACGGCCGGCGCCCCGGACCAGCTCGCCGCTCAGCTCCCAGAGGCGGGCCGCGAGCCCCTCGTCGGACGCGGCGGCCGAGACCGGGTGCGGCCGGCACCGGTAGTGGTACGGGACCTGAAAGGCGTCGGGGCCCGCGCCGTCCGCCAGCCACACCAGGGTGGCGGCGCCCCTCGCGGGCGAGGCCATGACAAAGCGCTCGAACGGCTTCACCACACGCACGAACCGCGAATCGCGGTTCAGCTCCGTGGTGACCGTCCCCGGGTGGAATGTCGTCGCCGCGAACCCCATCCGCCTCCGCAGCTCGTTGCCGAACAGGATGTTCGCCAGTTTGGAGTTCGCATAGGCCAGCCCGGGGCTCCAGCCGCTCGCCAATTGCGGATCGGCGAGGTCCAATCTCGCGGCGGCGTGATTGGACGAAGCCGTGATGACCACCCGCCCCGCGTCCGTTCTGATCCGGTCCGCCAGCGAATCGGTGAGGACGAACGGGGCGAGGTGGTTCACCGCGAAGCAGAGCTCGAAACCGTCGGCCGTGACCTGCCGCCGGGACGGCTGCACGCCGGCGTTGTTGACCAGGACGTCCAGCCGGTCGGGACCCGTGATGATCCGCTCGGCCAGCTCCCTGACCTGGCGGAGTTCGGCGAGGTCGGCCGGGATCGGGACGGGCACGTCGAGGCCGCGCGGCGCGGCGGCCAGCATGTCGCGGTGCACCGCCCGGAGTTTGCCGGACGACCGCCCGGTCGCCAGTACGCGACGTCCCCTGCGGGTCAGTTCGACGGCGGCCGCCGCGCCGATTCCGGCGCTCGCGCCCGTGATCACGATGAGGCCCATGGGATTCCCTTCTCCATTCTCGCCGGTTGGTCATCTTGCCGTGGCGCGGCGCGGTGACCCACCCTGTTCAGGAATCGACCGGAAACAGAATCGGCACCGGAAGAGGTAATCGAAGTTGTCCTATCGACAGAGTTTCGCCTGGTGGTCCTTCACAGCGGGCCGAGAGCCAATTCCCGACCTGCTCCCGGCAGCCGCCGAAATCGGTTATCGGGGCGTCGACTTCCTGCCGCCCGAGCTGTGGTCACCGGCCAGGGACGTGGGCCTCGAACCGGTGGTCATCGACGGCCAGGTCTCCCTCGACGTCGGGTTCAACGACGCCCGCAACCATCCGGCGCTGGCGGACGAGGTGCGCCGCAACCTCGACACCGCGGTGCGGGAGCGCATCCCGTTCCTGGCGGTCAACGCCGGGAACCGAGGCGCGGCGTCGGACGCCGACGCGGTCTCCATCTGCGCCGACGGCCTGGCGCCGCTCGCCGCCGAGGCCGCGGCGGCGGACGTCGTGCTGGTGCTCGAACCGTTGAACAGCAAGGTGGACCACATCGGCAACCAATGCGACCGCACCGGGTGGGCCGCGGCGGTGGTGGCGGAGGTGGGCTCACCCGGCCTCAAACTGCTGTACGACGCGTACCACATGCAGCTGATGGAAGGTGATCTGCTGCGTACGGTCGAAACCCATCTGCCGGAGATCGCCCACATCCACACCGCCGGGGTCCCGGGCCGCCACGACCTGGACGACCGGCAGGAGGTCAACTGGCGCGCGATCGGGCGCCTGCTCAAGGAGCGGGGCTACGGCGGGTTCGTCTCCCACGAGTTCATCCCGCGCGGCGAGCCGATCGAGGCGCTGCGGCAGGCGTACGCGCTCTTCGCGACCGCCTAGACGGCCGCGCGGACGACCGCGCGGACGACCGTGGGGAACGGCTCCGTGGAACGGCGAGGCTCACCGCGCCCGTCCGGCCAGCACGGCGGCGAGCCGGTGGGCGAGCGCCAGCGTGGTCAGCGAGGGGTTCGCCGCGCCCATGCGGGGGAAGGTCGACGGGCCCGCGGCGTACAGCCCGGGCACGCCGGCGAACTGGTGGTCCTCGTCGAGGACGCGGCCGAGCGGCAGCGTCCCGCCCTCGTGGTCCTCGGTGCCCAGATGACCGCTCCACGTCGCCGGCGCCCCAAGGTCGAGGCTCCCGAGGTGCTCGGGCAGCAGCAGCTCGTTGGTGCGGTCGGGGCGCTCGAAGTCTCCGAACGACAGCGCCGTGCGCGGCAATCCGGCGATCTCGCCGAGCCGGTCCCAGGCCCCCCGCAGCAGCTCGCGTTCGGCGGCCAGGACGTCGAGGTCGGCGCCGCGCGGGGCCGCCCGCACGGCGGCGGGCGACCGCGCCCCGGACGCGGGCCCGCACTCCACGTAGTTCTCCTCGGACGGCAACTGCTCGCCGGTGGCCTGCAGGTCGACCAGGACGGACCCGTCGGGCAGCCGCCGCAGCTCCAGGAAGGTGTTGGCGCGGGTGGCCGCGTCGCCGGGCGCGTAGTAGGAGCCCTCCGGCACCACGCCGGTCAGGGCGGCCCCCTGCTGCGGCGACAGGCGCGCGAACACGCCCTGCACCATGTGGTCGCACAGGCCGGACAGCCGCGGCCGGGGAGCGGGGGCGCGCTCGCCCAGCGCCTGGATGGCGAGGCGGCTGCTCTCGATGGTGCCGGCCGCGAGCACGACCCGGTCGGCAGCGATCCGCACCGCCGCGCCCGTGCGGGCGTCCCTGGCCACCACGCCGCGCGCGCGGCCGTCCCGCACGACGACGCGCTCGACCTCGACGCCCGTCCACACAGGGGGGCGGGGGGACGGTCCGGCGGGCCGGGTCTCGCCGCTCACCGGATCGCGCCAGCGGTCCAGCGGCGTGTACGCGTACCACCGTTCCGCGCCGGGGCCGGCGGGCCGCCGCGCGAACGGCACGGGCAGCAGGTCCAGGTCGCCCAGGCGTGCGGCGGGGCGGCCGGCGGCGAGGGGCCCGGCCGCCTCGGCGCCGTCCGACCGCCAGTCGGCGAGGTGCCGCTCGACCTGCTCGTACAGCGACTTTCCCCCGCGCCAGGACCCGGTCAGGTCCGCGACGACGGCGGCCGGCCACCACGGCGCGGCCAGCGCCCACGGTTCGAGCCGCAGCGAGACGCCGTACCAGTACAGGGAGCGGCCGCCGACCCGGCGCCGGATGCCCGAGCCGGCCGCGAAGGCGGACGGGGTCCGGGACGACCACGGCCGGTCGAAATAGGCGTCGGTGCCCGGTTGCAGCCACATGCGCAGGGCGGTCTCCGGCGCGTGGGCCACGTTCACGTGCCGCAGGTCGCCGGCCGGCCCGGCCTCCAGCACGAGGACGTCGTGCACCCCGTGCCGGACGAGCTCGTTGGCCGTCTCGAGCCCCGCCAGCCCGGCGCCGACGATCACGATGTGCGACCGCAGCGGCCGGTCGAACTCCTGGGAAATGGCGTCGCTGGTCATAATCCACCTATTGCGGTTTAGTGATTGCAGTTTCCCGGAGAGTCTGACTCCAGGAGGATCCAATGCTGCTTCCGCTGGCGGGTCTGAATCAAGAAGAACTGGTGGGCGTGCTCGTCGAACAGTACGGCGCGGATCCCGGCCCGCTCGAGTTCATGCCATTAGGTGCGGACAGCTGGTGCTACCGGTTGGGTGATTTGTGGGTGAGCGTGCGGCGGGATCTGCGCGGTCACAGCCCCGCGCCGTACGAGGCGGCACGGCGGCTGCGTGCGAACGGCCTCGATTTCGTGCTGGCGCCGATCGCCGGAGCCGACGGCCGCGTTTCCCGGACGGTCGGCGGGCGCCCGGTCGTGGTCTTTCCCTACCTGCCGGTCAGCGAGGTCCCCGCGTCGCTCTCCCCGCTGGAGCTGTGGGCGGTGAGCGACATGGTCGCCGGCGTGCACGCCGCGACCGTCGACGTGGATCTGCCCGCGGAGACCTACACGCTGCCCTTCGGCGACGACCTCGACCGGGCCCTCGACGTCGCCCGGTCCGGGCCGCCCGACACCGGCCCGTACAGCCTTCCGTTCCACGCGCTGCTCCGCGCCGCCGCCGACCGTGTCGAAGCCCTGCGCGCCGAGTTCGCGGATCTGGCCGCGCGCTGCGCCGCGGCGGGCCGGCCGCCCGTCCTCACGCACGGCGAGCCGGGCGCCGGGAACGTGCTGCGGCACGGCGCCTCGCTGCTGCTCGCGGACTGGGGTGAGCTGATGTACGGGCCGCCGGAGCGCGACTTCTACCACCTGGTCCGCTCGTTCGGCGGCACGCCCCGCGGCCGCCGGCACTTCCTGCGCTTCTACGAGATCCGCTGGCTGTTCAACGAGCTGACCGAGTACGCCGCCTGGTTCTTCGCGCCGCACACCGGCGATGCGGAGGATCGCGAGGCGTGGGCCCAGGCGCGGCGCTGCCTGCCGGTACGGCCCTGACCGTGGCCCGGGACGTACCCGGCCCGGCGGCGCGGGACGAGCGGTTCGCGCTCGCGTGGAACCTGCTCGACCGGGCCGACGAACTGTCCGCCGCGGCGTTCCGGAGCGGCGGCTACGAGACGTGGACCAAGGCCGACGGATCCCCGGTGACGGACGTGGACATGCGCGTCGAGGACGTGCTCACCGGCGGCATCCGGGCCGCGTTCGGCGCCGACTCCGTCCTGGCCGAGGAGGGCGGCCGCATTCCGGGCGACTCCGTGCAGTGGGTGATCGACCCGCTGGACGGCAGCGCCAACTTCATCGAAGGCATCCCGGTGTACGCGCACATGGTGGCGCTGCTGCGCGCGGGCTCCCCGGTCTTCGCCCTGGTCAGCTCGCCCGTGCTCGGCCGCAGATGGTGGGCCTACCGCGGCTGCGGCGCGTTCGAGCGCACCCGGCGGGTGGCGGCGTCCACGACCGCCCGGCTGGACGGGGCCCGCATCGCGTACGGGGGGCTGCGCGACTACGACCCGCCCTCGCTCGACGGGCTGGTGCGATTGATCAGGCGCTGCATGCGCTCGCGCGGCTTCGGCAACTTCCTGCCGCACATGCTGGTGGCGGAGGGGACCTACGACCTCGCGTCCTCGGGCGGCGGCGGGGAGCCGTGGGACGTCGCGCCGCTCGGCCTCATCGTCGAGGAGGCCGGCGGCCGGATGACGTCGCTGCGCGGCGGGGCCTGGGACGCCGCCGACCCGGTGCTCACCTCGAACGCGATCCTGCACGGCGAGGCGCTGCGGATTGTCAACGGCAAAGCCGGATGAATTCGTCCGAGCGGTGAGTTCGACCATTCTTGACACCCTCTGCGGGCCTGCTTAGCGTGGACGCGCACAATCAATTGGTGTGCGCATCGTCCTTTCTGTGAAAACTCGAAGCGAAAGAGTGGTACGGGTGCTGGCTTTGGTCTTTGAATCTCCGATGCAAGCCGTGGTGCAGGACCGTGAGATACCGGATCCAGGCCCCGGTGAGGCGCTCGTGAAAATCGCTTACAGTTCTTTCTGCGGCAGCGACCTGTCCTTGTTCCGCGGCGTGTGGCACGGGTTCTCCTATCCCGTGGTGCCGGGCCACGAATGGAGCGGCGAGGTCGTGGCCGCCGGTTCGCCGGACGACCGGGAATGGGTGGGGCGCCGCGTGGTCGGCGACCTGACGTGCGGCTGCGGGCACTGCCCGGCGTGCGCCGGCGGCGAGCAGGTCCTGTGCGACGACCTGCGGGAACTCGGATTCACCCGGGACGGCTCGTGCGCGGAGTACATGACGATCCCGATCCGCAACCTCTTCGCCCTTCCCGAGCACGTCCCCATGCGCGCCGCGTCCCAGGTGGAGCCGCTCGCGGTCGCGCTGCACGCGCTGTCCGCCGTCGACCTGCGGGCCGGCGAGCGGGTCGCGATCCTCGGCGCCGGCGGCATCGGGCTGACGCTGATGCAGGCCGCCAAGGCGCTCGGCGCCGAGGTGACCGTGGTGTCCGAACCGGTCGCCGAACGCCGGGAGATCGCGGCGGAGCTGGGCGCCGCCGCGGTGTCCGACGCCGGTGACGGGGCTCTGGCCGGGCTGCTGGAGGCCCGTCCGGAGCTGGTTCCCGACGTCGTGCTGGAGGCGTCCGGCTATCCCGTCGCCGTGCGGGAGGCGCTGGAGGCGGTGCGCCCCGGCGGCCGGGTGTGCCTGGTCGGCTACCGGGTCGGGCGGACCGCCGAGATGGCCCCGAGCGTCGCCACGATCAAGGCGCTGACCATCCGCGGCGTCCTCGGGCCGGGTGGGCGGTTCGCCGACGCGATCGACATGATCGCGGACGGCCTCCCCATCGTCCCGCTGCTGACCCACGAGTTCCCGCTGCGGGACGCGGAGAAGGCGCTCCAGATCGCGCTCGAGCGCTCCGACGGCAACGTCCGCTCCGTCTTCCGCATGTCCTGAGCGGCGGCCACCCGGCCATCCGACGAAAATCTTCGACCTTAGGTGGGATTTGTGGGACAGTCTCTCGCGGTTACCGGTGGCGCGCCCGTCGCCACGATCGACTGGCCGGTGTGGCCGCGCCCGGTGACCGGTACGGATCAGCTGGTCGCGGACGTACTCGGATCGGGCCGGTGGGCCCTGTCCGGCCCGTGGAAGGGCAGGCGCTCGCACGAGCAGGAGTTCGCCCGCCGGTTCGCCGCCTACAACGAGGTCGAGCACTGCGTGCCGACGGCCAACGGCACGAGCGCGCTCGTCATCGCCCTGGAGGCGCTCGGCGTGGGCGCCGGCGACGAGGTGATCGTGCCCGGCCTCACCTGGGTCGCGTCCGCCTCGGCGGTGCTGAACGTGAACGCCGTCCCGGTGATCGTCGACATCGATCCGGCGACGCTGTGCCTGGACCCGGCCGCGGTGGAGGCCGCGATCACTGCGCGGACCCGGGCGATCAACGTCGTCCATCTCTACAGCTCGATGGCGGACATGGACGCGATCCTCGCGATCGGCGCGCGGCACGGAGTCCCCGTGCTGGAGGACTGCGCGCAGGCGCACGGGGCGCGGTGGCGCGGCCGGCGCGCCGGCTCCCTCGGACGGGTGGGCACGTTCAGCATGCAGCAGACGAAGCTGCTGACCGCCGGCGAGGGCGGCGCCGCGATCACCGGCGACCCGGACCTGTTCGACGCGATGTTCCAGCTGCGCGCCGACGGCCGCCGGCTGGCGCCGCAGCCGCCGGGGGACGACCGGATGGAGCTGATCGAGCGGTCGAGCCTGATGGGCAACAACTACTGCCTGTCCGAGTTCGGCGCCGCCGTCCTGCTCAGCGGGCTCGAGGTGCTGGACAAGGAGAACGAGATCCGCGCGGCGAACGCCGCACGGCTGACCGCCCGGCTCCGCGAGGTTCCCGGCGTCGACCCGATCCGGCGGCTCCCGGGCGTGACCGGCGACACCTACTACCAGTACGCGGTCCGCGTCGATCCGGAGGCGTTCGCCGCCCGGTCGGCCGGGCAGGTCTGCCGGGCGGTGGAGATGGAGATCGGCTTCCCGGTGAGCCGCTGCTACCCGCCGCTGAACCGCAACCCGCTCTACCAGCCGCTCGGCAAGCGCCGCTATCTCCTGAGCGACGAGCACCGGGACCGGATCGATCCGAGCCGGTTCGAGCTGCCGAACGCCGAGCGCGCGAGCGCGGAGGTGCTGACCTTCCACCACTCGCTGCTGCTCGCCCGGCCCGCGGACGTCGACGTCGTCGCCGAGGCGTTCGCCAAGGTGCGGCGCCTGGCGGCGAGCATCCCGGCGCCGGCGAACGGGACGGGGCCGGCCGAGTCGTGAGCACGCTCTCGCACCGGATGCGGCTGCTGCGCGCGCTCGCGCCCGCCGGCCGGGTGCCGCCCGCCGCGCTGTTCGCCGCGCTCGCGGCCGGCCACCTGGTCCCGGCGGCCACCGCGTTCGCGCTCGCCCGCCTCATCGACGAGCTCAGGACCGGCACGGGAGACGCGGCCTTCTCCGCCGCGCTCGGTCCGGCGGTCATGTTCGCGGCGGTGCTGCTGGTGGGCTACGTCGCCGAGTCGGCGATCACGCCGCTCGGCTACCTGGTCACCGGCCGCGTCGACGGCGCCGTCCGCGCGGACGTCGCCCGGCTGGCGGCCGGAGCGCGGCGCATCGACGTCCTCGAAGGAGCGGCGGCACAGGGCCTGATCCGCGAGGTCGGCGCGGACCGCAGCCGGGGCGTCGACGCCACGACCGCCAGCGGGGCGATCGCCCAGCTGCGCTGGCTCGCGCGGCTCCTCGGTGTGGCCGCGTCGTGCGCGGTCCTCGTCGGATTCGGCTGGTGGTGGCTGATCCCGCTGGTGGCCGGCCCCGCCGTGCTGGGCCAGCACCTGCGCGCCGGCCACCACGCCGAGCTGGCGCGGCGCTGGCGGCTGGCGATCAAGGGCGAGCTGCACGCGGACGTCTGGCGCCGCGCGGCGATCTCGCCCGGGGAGGGCAAGGACGTCCGGGTCTTCGGGTTCGCCGACTGGATGGTGCGGCGGATGCAGCACCACATCAAGGAGGCCAACGAGCCGTTCTGGTCGTACGTCCTCCGGGCCGCCGCCGACGAGCGCCGCCAGTGGCTGCTGGTCGTGGTCGGCCTGGTGCCGGCGTACGGGATCGTCTCGCTCAGCGCCGCCGACGGCGACACGACGGTCGCGGCGCAGACCGCGGTGTTCGCCGCGGCCTGGTCGGTCTTCGTCGCGCTGTCGGACAGCGAGGACGGCTACGACATCGCCGGCGGCCTCCGGGTCCTGTCCGCGACGGCCCGGCTCCGCCGGCTGCTCGCCGCGGACCCGGCCGGGCCCGCCGACCGGCGGCCCGCACCGGTGGCCGGGAACCGACCGCCCACGGTGCGGTTCGAGGGCGTCTCGTTCCGCTACCCCGACAGCGAGCGGCTCGTCCTCGACGGGCTGGACCTGGAGATCCGGCCGGGCGAGCTGATCGCCCTCGTCGGGATGAACGGCGCCGGGAAGTCCACGCTGATCAAGCTCCTGGCCGGGCTGTACGCACCCACGTCCGGACGGATCACGGTGGACGGCCGGGAGCTGACGGAGGCCGGCCACCTGGAGTGGCGGCGCCGGATCTCCTTCGTGTTCCAGGACTTCGTCCGCTACCACCTGTCCGCCCGCGACAACGTGCGGCTCGGCCACGCGTGGTGCGACCCGGACCAGGCGACGCTGGACCGGGCCGCCCGGGACGCGGGCTTCGACCGGCTGGTCGAGCGGCTGCCCGCCGGCTGGGACACGCCGTTGGCGCGGTCCCGTGATGGCGGCGTCGACCTGTCCGGCGGCCAGTGGCAGCAGGTGGTGCTGGCCCGGGCGATGTACGCGGTGCACATGGGCGCCGGGCTGCTCGTCCTGGACGAGCCGACCGCGCATCTCGACGTCCGCACCGAGTTCGACGTGTTCGACCGGCTCGCCCGGATCCGCGGGGAGACGAGCACCCTGCTGATCTCGCACCGCCTGTCGACCGTCCGGCGGTCGGACCGGATCCTCCTGCTCGACGCGGGCAGGGTCACCGAGTCCGGGACGCACGACGAGCTGATGGCGCTCGGCGGGACCTACGCCGAGATGTTCGCCATCCAGGCTCAGCGCTTCAACACCGGCTACGACGACCGCATCGAGGAGGGCGACGTCGCATGACGCGGTACATATCGCTGTGGTGGGAGCTGTTCCTGCTGTCCTGCCGCCGGCTGCCCGGCCTCAGCGCGGCCTCGCTCGGCGTCATCGCCGGCTCGGTGGGGATCGTCGCGGCCAGCGCGCTGTCGCTGCACGCCGCCGTCAGCGCGAGCATCGCGGGCCACCGGGCGGACGCCGTCGCCTGGGGCGTGGCCGCGGCGATCGTGTACGCGTTCAGCGCGGTCATGCGGAATCTGTTCGAGGAACTGGTCCGCACCACCATCGACCGGTCCGGCCGCCTCGAACTGCACCCCCGGATCCATCGCGACATCGCGACGATCGAGGGCATCGAGCATCTTGAGCGCACCGACTTCCTCGACCGGGTCACGGTCGTCCGCGCCTCGTCCGGCCGGCTCATGGGCTGGATGTGGAAGGCGGTCCGGGCGTTCGCCGGCGTGCTGCGCCTGGTCGTCACCCTGCTCCTGCTCGGCACCGTCAGCCCGTGGCTGCTCGCCCTGCTGGTGTTCGCGCTGGCGCCGGTGTGGTGCGACCACTACGCGCAGCGCCTCATCGCGCGGGCGGAACTGGCCACCGCGGGCGCCGACCGCCTGCAGGAGCACCTGTTCGACGTGGCCACCGGCGCCGCCTCCGGGAAGGACCTGCGGGTGGGCGGCGCCGCCGAGGAGGTCGTCCGCCGCCAGCGCGCCGCGTGGGACGCCACGGTGGCCGGCCAGTTCCGCGCGCACGTCCTCGCGGCGGTGGGGAAGTTCGCCGGCTGGACCGTCTTCACGCTGGGCTTCGCCGGCGCGCTGACGCTCGTCGCCTACCGCACGGCGCACGGGACGAGCACGATCGGCGACCTCGTGCTCACCGTCATCGTCGCCTCCTCGCTGTGGCAGACCGTGCAGAGCACGGTGTCCAGTTCGGCGCAGACGGCCGACGCCGCGCGGGCCATCGAGCCGTTCCTGTGGCTGCGCGACTACATCGCCGCCGACCGGAAGCGGGTCACCGCCGCCGCGCCCGCCCCCCGGCGGCTGCGAGGCGGGGTGGTCCTCGACGACGTCACGTTCCGCTACCCCGGAACGGACGCCGTCGCGCTCGACCACGTCAGCCTCACCTTCCCGGCCGGCTCCGTGGTGGCGGTCGTGGGGGAGTACGGCTCGGGCAAGACCACGCTGGTGAAGCTGCTCGGCAAGTTCTACCGGCCGGACGGCGGCCGGATCCTGGTCGACGGCGCCGACCTCAACGACATCGCTGCCGAGGGCTGGCGCGCGCGCTTCAGCGGCGCCTTCCAGGACTTCGGGCGCTTCGCCACGACGTTCGCCGAGACCGTCGGCCTGGGCGACGTGGACCGTCTCGGCGACCGGACGCGCATCGCCGACGCGGTGCGGGCGGCCGAAGCGGAGGAGCTGGTGGCGCGGCTGCCGGACGGCCTGGACACGCAGCTGGGCCGCGAGCTGGGCGGGGTCGAGCTGTCCGAGGGGCAGTGGCAGCGCGCCGCGCTCGCCCGCGCCTCCATGCGCACCGACCCGCTCATGTTCGTCCTGGACGAGCCGACGGCGTCGCTGGACGCGCCGAGCGAGCGCGCGATCTTCGACCGCTATATGGCGTACGCGCGGGACATCGGGGCGCGCACCGGCGCGGTCACGCTGATCGTCTCGCACCGGTTCTCCACGGTGACCGGCGCGGACCAGATCGTCGTCCTCGACAAGGGACGGGTCGCCGAGTCCGGCACCCACCACGAGCTGATGGCACTGGGCGGTCAGTACGCGGAGCTCTACGGCATCCACGCGAACGCCTACGCGACCGGCGGCCTGGCGGGCGAGGCGGGCGAGGCGGGCGAGGCGGGCGAGGCGATGGCGGGCCCCGGCCGGCCCGCTAGCCCGACGCCTCAGTGATCACGCCGGTGACCGTGTCCAC
This sequence comes from Actinomadura monticuli, assembly GCF_041463655.1. Taxonomy (NCBI): domain Bacteria; kingdom Bacillati; phylum Actinomycetota; class Actinomycetes; order Streptosporangiales; family Thermomonosporaceae; genus Actinomadura; species Actinomadura monticuli. The sequence goes on along the minus strand of NZ_JAXCEI010000002.1, from coordinate 159,260 downwards.
GTACGACGCGATGACGTCCCCGGCGATCCCGGTGGCCGGGTACCGGACCCGGACGGTGAGGCCCGCGTGTGTCCGCAGCAGGTAGAAATCGACGGTGTCCCCGCGGCGCTCGTTCGTCACGAAGCACACGTCCCATTCGGCGAAATGCTCGCTGCCCGGGAGCCGCGTGTTGTCGATGTAATTGACCCAGAACGACCGGTCGGACTCGAACGGCGGTACCAGTTCCCGTACGACCCGGTCGAACGGCACGTCCATCCGCGTGCCGGCGGCGCGCGTCGCGGCGCGGGCGGCGGCGAGCGTCTCGCGGAAGCCCGATCCGAACCCGTCGATCTTGTCGATCACGTCGAACATGACGAACGAGGTGCTCGCGTACCAGCCGAAGGCGTGTTCCGCCGGGTCGCGGCGGACCTGCCTGGGCTCCATGGCCCGGAAGACGGACTGGCCGGCGACGCGGTTGGCGGCGAGGCCGAGCGCGGCGAGCAGGCCGGAGTAGAGGTTGCCGCCGTGGCGGCGGCACAACCGCTCGAAGGAGTCGGTCGTCTCCGCGTCGAGCTCGCAGAAGTCGTCGTACGTCATCGGATACGAGGTGTCCGGCTCGGACCCCACGTCCAGCGGGAAGCGCGGGAGCGCGTCGCCCCCCGCCTTCACGAAGTTCCGCCACTGGGCCGCGACCTCGTGGAGCTCGGCGGAGTTCGCGGGGTCCGCCGAGGCCCGGCGCTCGGCGGCGCAGAACTCCAGGAAATCGCGCGCTCGCGGCAGCGGCAGGTCCCGGCCGTCGACGTTCGCCAGATACATCGCCCTGATCTCGTCGAGTGCGAGCGCGACGGTGTACCGGTCGATGTGGATGTGGTCGAACGCGATGAACACCGTCGACCGGTCCTGGCGGGAGATGGCCGCGAACGCGCACGAGGGCCATACGACCGGTTCCGCGGCATCACCGAAGTGGTCCACGAGGGCGGCGAGCAGCTCCGCCGGATCGGTCACCATTCCTGACTCGGACGAGTCGAACCGCACGTCCTGCGCGTCCACCACATAGCGCTCGATCTGATCGCCCGTGGCGCGAAATCCCGAACGCAGTTCGGCGTGCCGCGCCGCGAACCTTTCGATCGCCGCCGCGAACGAACGCGCTTCGATGGGCCCGGGGACATCGAATTTCCCGACGAACCACCGCGCCGCCCGCTTTCCGTCCGAGTGGAGGGCGAAGGCGCGCCGGAGATACGTTTCCTGCTGATATGAGGGCGGTACCGGATGAGCCGGCGCCGCCGCGACGGCATCGCGCGTGCCGGCCGTGGGATGGAGCAGCACGACTCGGCCGGGTGCCGGATTCATCTCGCGCAGCGAAATCATCTTCATGCTTCCAGATGATTCTGCGACCCGAGGCAATACGTCAATGAAAGGCGTGCGCTCCTTGAACCGCGGCATCGGCCGAACGGATACTCGCCGGCATGGCAGTCGAGTCCCCGAGCATGAGCTGGGAACGGCCGGGATGGTTCCGGTCGACAATGGAGCGGGTGACCGCGGAGTTGGCCCGCCGCGGCATCGCGGTGAGCGGCCCGCCCCGGGAGATAAGGCGCTGGAGCCTTTCGGCGGTGCTTCGCATTCCGACCGGTTCCGGCCCGCTCTGGTACAAGGAGGTGCCGCCGCTGTTCGCGCACGAAGGACGTGTCACCGGCTGGGTCTCGCAGGTCGCGCCCGGGTCCGTCCCCGAGGTCGTCGGGCACGGTCCGGGCTGGCAGCTCACCACGGAGGCGCCGCGACCGCGCCGGTCGTCCGGCGGCTCCCCGCTCGACGCGATCGTGCCCGTCCAGGTCGCCTCGGCCGGGCGGGCCGGGGAACTGCTGGCGATGGGCTGTCCGGACCGGAGGCCGGCCGGGCTGCCCGGCGCCGTCGCGGCACTCTCCGCACGAGCCGACCTCCTGGCGGTCGATGAGAGGACGGCGCTGCGCCGCGTCGTCCCGGTGCTCGAACGCATCAGCCGGCGGCTGGACGGCCTGGACATCCCGGCGACCCTCGTCCACGGCGACGTCAGCACCTCGAACGCGTGGCGGACGGACCGCGGATGGGTGTACATCGACTGGACCGACGCCTGTGTCAGCCATCCGTTCGTCGAACTGGCGCAGCCATTGCTGGACGCCCGGTCGAAGGCGCGGCGGCGGCGAATAGAGGCGTCGTTCGCGCGGATGTGGGAGCGGCACGGGCCGGAAAAGCATGTCGCCGTCGCGATGGCGGCCGCCCCGGTGATCGGCGCGGCCTACCAGGCCGAGACGTACCGCCGGATCATCGACGCCGTAGGAATGGTCGACGGCCATCCCGAGCTATTGCGCGAATGGGTGCGCCGATTGTGCGAAGCGGCACCCGGCTGGATCTGAGCGGCGGCGCCGCGGAGGTGATTGTTCGACCGTCGCGATTGAACAGTCGAACATGATGGATGGCGTTCTATGCGGACTATAGAGTGAGGGCGCCGATCAATGGATGGGAAATCACATGTGGTGCCTTCGGCCGGACGAAGAACGGAGTTTCCATGCAAGGCAGAGGTGACCACGGCGCGAGGCGTCCGGTCCTGCTCGTCCTGGACTATCCCGGTCGCAGGGATGAGGACCGGATCGCCGACATGAATCTGGAATCGATGGGATTCGACGTCCGGTCGCTGCTGGCGGAGCCGTTCGTCCGCGCTCCCACCGCGGCGGCGTACGCCGCCGAACTCGTCGACCGGTTCGGGCCCTTCCCGGCGGAGACGACGGCGGTCCTGGCCTACTGCATGGCCGCGCCCATCGCTCAGGAGGTGGCGGCCGCGATCAGCGTGGACAGGCCGCCCGTGCCTCTGGTGCTGTTCGACGGCGAGCCCGCCACGGCTGCCGCCGTGCACGAGCAGTACCTCGTGACCGCGAACCAGGTGGCGTCGCAGTCCGGGACGGGCTCCCCGGAGACCGTCGATCCGGCGCGTCTGGAAGAGCTCCTCTCGACCAGCCCGGAAGCGGCGGTCGCCGTGCTGCGGAGCAGCCTCCTCGATCTGGTGCCCGCCGCGCTGGCGAACGGCGGGACAGGCCCGGAAGCGGCCGCCATCGCCGAAAAGGTGGCCGATTTCTATCTCGACTGGCTCGTCCACCTGGTGGCCGCCCACAAGGCGTCCTGGACGGCGTTCGGTGGTGAGGTCTTCCACGTGATGTCGCGGGACCACGGCTACGACGGCGATTGGCCCGGTGCGGCCGGCACCGAGCGAGCCCGGGTCGATGTGCCGCGGCCGCAGCTGCTGACGAATCCGGCGACCAGGGAGATCACCGGCACCTGGCTCGCGAGGATCGTCCGGGAGCGAGACCGGGCCACGGCGGCCACCCGGGTCCCGGCCCGGCGGGCAGGAGGAGAGGACATGGCCGACCGCGGGGGAGCGGGCAGCCACCGGGTGGTGGTCAACGCCGAGGGCCGAGGCGGCATCTGGCCCTCCGCCAAGGCGATACCGCCCGGATGGACGGCCACGGGTTTCGTCGGCACGCGTGACGAGTGCCTGGGCGAGGCCGCGCGGCTTCCGCAGGAGATCTCGTCCGGCAGGGACGGCACGGACGGCACGGACGCGCCCGCCACCGCCGGCCGGTCGACGGTGCTGGAGATGCTCGAACGGACGGTGCGGAAGTACCCCGACCATCCGGCGGTATCCGACGACGACTCCACGCTGACCTACACCGACCTGTGGAACCAGGCGCGGGCGTTCGGCGAACGGCTGCGCGCACGGGGCATGGGCGAGGGGGACAGAGTCGCGATCCACCTGCGCCGGGGCGTGCCCGCGATCGTCAGCATGGTCGGGGTCCTCATGGCCGGCGCGGCCTATGCCGCGGTCGACTCGCGCTACCCGGACGCACGCCGCGATCTCATGATCGTCAACAGCCGGCCGGCCCTGGTCGTCACCGAAGCCGACAAGGCGGCGGAACTGCGCGTCCTCGGCCTGCCCGTCCTGGAGTGGACGGACGCGGAGGCGCCGGAGGACCCCGGGCCGCTACCCGGGGTACGGCCCGGCCACGTGGCGACGGTGCTGTTCACGTCGGGCTCGACCGGCACCCCGAAGGCCATTCTGCTTTCGCACGGAAACCTGCGCTACTTCGCGGAGAACCCGGGCCTGCCGCCGCTGTCTCCCGCCGATCGGACCGGGCACGTCTCCAGCCTGTCGTTCGACGCCCTTCATTTCGAGATCTGGTGCAGCTTCGCCCATGGCGCGGAGGTCGTGGTGCTCCCGTCCATGGCGGACCTGATCGCGGACGACCTGCAGAGACAGTTGCGACGCAGGCGGATCACCGCACTCCTCGCGCCGACCATGGCGCTCAACCACGTGGTGTACGAGGACAGGGACGCGTTCGCCGCCCTGCGGGTCCTGCACACCGGCGGCGACGTGGTCCAGCCGGCCGCCTGCCGTGAGCTGCTGGCGGGCTCGTTCAGCGGCGAGTTCACGAACCTGTACGGCCCGGCCGAGGGGACGACCGCCTGCCTGGCGCATCCGGTGCGAGAGGTGGCGGACGGCGCGGCGTCCGTCCCGGTGGGACGTCCCCTGCCGGGTGCGGAGGTCTACGTCCTCGGACCGGACCTCGACGAGTGCCCGGCCGGCGTGACGGGTGAACTGCACATCGGCGGGGCCGGTGTCGCGCTGGGCTATCTCGACCAGCCGGGACTCACCGCGGAGAGGTTCCTGCCCGACCCCTTCGGCGCGCCGGGCGGCAGGATGTACGCCACCGGAGATCTCGGGTACAGGACCGAGGACGGCCTCATCGAGTTCGTCGGCCGGGCCGATGATCAGGTCAAGATCCGGGGCTACCGGGTCGAGCCCCGCGAGGTCGAGATCGTGCTCGCGCGGCACCCCTCGGTCCGGGAGGTCGCCGTCGTGGCCGCCGGTGGGAGCGTCGACCGCCGGCTGGTCGCCCTGGTGGCGCCGAGCGGCCAGGTGACCCCGAGCGAACTGCGGCGGTTCGCGGTCGAGCAGCTGCCGGACTACCAGGTGCCCAGTTCGTTCGTCCAGGTCCCCGAGCTGCCCACCACCGAACACGGCAAGCGCGATCGCGACGAGCTGGAAAGACTCGCGCGGGACCACATCGGACGGCGCGACGCGATGGTCGAGCCCGTTGACCGGGTCGAGCGGTACCTCGCCGGCATGTGGGAGTCGCTGCTCGGGGTGGAATGGATCAGCAGGCGCGACGACTTCTTCGCCCTGGGCGGGAACTCGCTGCTCGCGTTCCGCATGCAGCGCCGCATCGAGCGGGATCTCCGGGTGTCCGTCGGCACCCGGCAGATCCTCACCGCCACCGACCTCGCCGGCCTCGCCGAGGTCATTCGCGTTGCCGGGGAGGCCGGCTGACATGGCGACGCGACCCGAGGTCATCGACCTGACCGACGTGGACATGTTCGTGCGGGACGAGCATCACGACGCCTTCTCCTGGCTGCGGGCGAACGATCCGGTGTACCTGAACCGGACCGTCGATGGCGATGCCTTCTGGGCCCTGACCAGATACCGGGACGTCGTCTCCGCGTACGGCGACCACACGACGTTCAGTTCCTCCGGGGGAGCGATGCTGGGCGGGTCGTTCCGCAACGAGACGGACACCGCCTCCGGGCGGATGCTGGTCGCGTCCGACCCGCCACGGCACCGTCTCCTGCGCCAGATCATGCATCAGGTGTTCTCTCCCGCCACCGGCGAACGGGTTCAGGAGCACGTGCGATCTCTCGTCGAGAAGGCGTTGTCGCGCATGGAGAAGAACGGCGGCGCCGACTTCGCCACGGATGTGGCGCCCGAGCTGCCCGCCGGCGCTCTCATGGCCATCATGGGCGTCTCCTACGAGGAAGCCCATCACCTCATCGGCCTGACGCGGAGGATGCTCGGCTACCGGGACCCCGCATTCGGCGACCTGGGCTCCGACGAGCGGGTGCGGCTCGCCGAGATCCAGGCGGAGATATTCGAGTTCTTCGACGACCTGGTCAGGTCGAGGCGGCGGGCTCCCGGCGATGACCTGATCGGCGTCCTGCTCCGGGCGCGCATCAACGCCCGTCCCCTGGACGACGAAGAGATCCTCTACAACTGCCTGAACGTCGCTGTGGGCGGCAACGAGACCTCGTCGTACAGCGCGTGTTCGGGGATGCTGGCGTTGCTGAACGACCCGGCACAGCTCCGCCTCCTGTGGAAGACACCGGACCTGGTGGATTCCGCCGTAGGCGAGATCCTGCGCTGGAGCTCCACCAACGCCTACGTGCAGCGGGTCGCGCTGCGCGACGTGGAGTTCGCCGGGAAGCACATCGGAGCCGGCGACGTCGTCACGCTCTGGAACGTCTCCGCGAACCGTGACGAGGACGTGTTCCCCCGAGCGGACAGGTTCGACATCGAGCGCCGCCCGAACCGGCACCTGTCCTACGGATCGGGTATTCACCGGTGCATCGGCGCCGTGTTCGCGCAACTGGAGCTCTCCATCCTCTTCCGCTGCCTGCTCGACCAGGGCGCGGCGCTGGAACTCGCCGGCGAACCGGAGCGCCTGCGCTCCAACTTCATCCTCGGCATCACGCGGCTGCCGATTCGGCTCGCCGGCGGCGGTCGCTGACCGAGCGCGATCTGCGCGCGCCCTACCAGGGAAATGGCTCAAATCCGCTGAAGTCAGCGTGAAGCCGATGTGAAGCCCGCGAATGATTCAATCAACCCGAAAGCCGCGGACAGAAATATGCGGTGATGGCTTCTCGCCAATCTCCGCACGGTCCGCTCGCAACTGGGGATTCGGGGCGCTTTCGCCGTTCGTTCTCCGAGACGGCCAGCTCCTGGCCGTCTCGGAGGCCGTCTCGCTTGCGCTCACAAGCGTCGGCCGGATTCCCATGTCTCGACATCGGGAGTGTGCACGTGACGTACTCAGGCGGCCATGTTTCCAAAGGCGGCGACGCCATCGACGACGCCTGCGCCTCGCGCCGGAACATGATCAAAGAGCAGATCGTGGGCCACGAGCGCGGCGAGGTGCTCCCCGAGGTCGCCTACACCGAGGAGGAGGACGCGCTCTGGGAGACGGTGATCGCCGAACTCCAGGACCTGCATCCCGCGGTGGCGTGCGCCCGCTACCTGGACGCGGCGGACCGCCTGAAACTCCCGGTCACGAACGTCCCCAGCCTGGGGGAGGTCTCGTCCGGACTGGAGCGGACCAGCGGGTTCCGCCTGCTGCCGGCTCCCGGCCTGGTTCCCGTCCGCGACTTCTACACGTCGTTCACCGACGGCTACTTCCACAGCGCCCTGTACATGCGCTGCCCGGCGACACCGCTGTACAGCCCCGACCCGGACATCCTTCATGAGCTCGTGGGTCATGCGGTGATGCTCAGCGATCCGCTGTTCGCCGACCTCTACCGGCTTTTCGGCGAAGCCGCCGTGCGGGCCCGTTCCGAGCGGGAACTCGACGCGATCAGCCAGGTCTTCTGGTTCACCATGGAGACCGGCGTGATCCGGGAGGGCGCGGGCCTCCGGGCGTACGGCGCGGCACTGCTGTCATCCGTCGGGGAGCTCACATCGCTGCGGGAGGTCTCGGTCGAAGAATTCTCGATCGAGATGATGACCCGTCTGAAGTACGACATCTACCAGTACCAGCCGGTGCTCTTCGTGGTGGATTCCTACGACCATCTGGCGAACGAGCTGCGTAGCTTCCTGGGCCGCCGGATTTCCGCCGGACACGCCGGTTGACTCCCATGGTCGATCCTCGACGGGGGAAGGAAAGCATGAGGGCCGAAGCCGAAATCGCGGCGATCGAGCACGGTCCGGCCGATACGGCCGTCACGTCCTGGACCTGGCTCGATCGGCAGCTCAACGGATGCGAGCGGAGTTCCTGCCCGATCGATCTCCTCCTGCCGGCGGACTCGCCGCGGCTGAGCGGTGAGTCCGAGGACCACGTGCGCCTGCTGGCGGAGTCCCCGTCTCCGCTGCCGCCGATCCTCGTGCATCGGCCGTCCAGACGGGTCATCGACGGGATGCACCGGCTGGCGGCGGCGAAACTGCGCGGCGACAGCGAGATCGAGGTCATCTGGTACGACGGCGACGAACGCGACGCGTTCGCCCTGGCCGTCCAGTCGAACGTCTCCCACGGACTGCCGCTGTCGCTCGCCGACCGGCGCGAGGCCGCGATCCGCATCATCCATTCCCATCCGGACTGGTCCGACCGGCTGATCGCCTCGATCGTCAACCTGGCGGCCTCGACCGTCGGCGCGATCCGCCTCCGTTCAGCCGCGCCGACCGCGCCCGCACACGTCCGGATCGGCCGGGACGGGCGGGCGCGTTCCGTTGACACCGGCGAAGCCCGCAGGCTGGCCGGCCGGCTGCTGCAGGACAATCCGAAGGCGTCGCTGCGAGAGATCGCCAAGTCGACGGGGCTGGCGCCCTCGACCGTGCTGGACGTGCGGAAGCGGCTCAGCGACGGGCGCGATCCGGTTCCGTCAAGGCAGGGCCTTCGCGAAGCGACCGCGAACGGCCACACCCGCAGGGAGCCGAGGACGACGGCCCCACCGATCCGGTACAGCGACTACACGACCGCTCTGGCGAGCCTGAAAAGAGATCCGTCCCTCAGGTACAACGACATCGGCCGGATGCTGGTGCTCTGGCTGCGGACCGGACCGGTGGACGTCCCGATGCGGGCCAAGGTCGTGGAGCAGCTCCCGCCCCACTGCCTGGAGGTGATCAGAACCCTGGCGCACGCGCACGCCACCGCCTGGCAGGAGTTCGCACTCCAGTTGGAGAACCGCAGCGCGGAGATCTCCCAGAGCGTCTAGACCGCCGACCACCGGCGATGGACGCCACTCGCATCCTCGGCACCTCGGCGCTGACGGTCTGGGAGCCGATCTCGAAGGCGGTGCGGGCCACGGTGAACCCTGGCCCGCACCGCCAAGAGATCCTGGACCTGGCCCGGGTCGGTCACAGCAGATGGTCGACGGCCCCGGGCAGGTGCCGGAGTCGCCTGCGCGCGATCTCCACCAGGTCCGGTGAGCACTCCGCGCACAGCCAGCGCCGCCCGCGCGCCTCGGCGGCCAGGCCGGTGGTTCCACTGCCCCCGAACGGGTCCAGGACGAGGTCGCCGGGTGAGGTGAGGAAATCGATGAAGAAGCCCGGCACGGCGATCGGGTGCCGGTCAGGATGCGGTGTCTCGTCTGTTGCGGCGCAGTCGGCGAAGTACTGGGCGTCGGACTCATCGTCGTCGAGGACGAGGTAGTTGCCGTCCGGCCTGCCGCCGCCTTGCGCACCGATCACCGGAGCGGTCGAGGCGTGGGGCTGCGTGCCGCGCGACAACCAGTAGATCAGGCTCACGCTGTCGTGGAACCGCAGACGGGTGTCGACCAGATCGGGCCGATACCGCAGCTGGTGCGGGTTGTACCAGTAGAACTCCTGCACCAGGTGCCAGCCCTCCTCCCCGACGAGCGTGGCCAGCAGTGCCGCGTTCTGCACCCCTCGGGTGGCCTGGTCGCCGAGCCAGGTGTGGCCCATCTCGATCACCATGCTGCCGGTCGGGGTGAGGAGCCGTTCGAACTCCTTGAAGAAGGGGCGCAGCCAGCGGACGAACGCGCGCCCCGCCGGGTCGTCGGCGAACACGCCGTCGATGCCTTCGAACGGCGGCGACGTCCAGACCAGCTCGACGCTCCCCGCGGGGAGGGCGGGCATCAGTTCTCGCGAGTCGACGTGATGGAACGCGCCGAGTGGTCCCGACAGCACGACGGTCATGAGTGTCCCTTTCCAATGGCGACGGCAGCCGGCACCTCTTACTTTGCGGTGCCACATCAGTCACCACTCATATCAAGGTAAGCGGCTGTTCGGGAATTTGGCTCGGCGGTCATGGCCGAACAGTCGAACGATTGATGAGGCCTTCCGCCTGAGATATAAATTCGGTGGATCGAGCGCGCATTTGAAATGGTGGCCCTTATGTCTGCGCTGGCCGTCACTTCGCACAAGGAGGTACGGATGGACGAGTTGGTCGAGTTGAGTTCGCGGGTCCGCGGCATGTGGGCCGAGGTTCTCGACGTCCCGGTCACCGACGAGACGGACTTTTTCGAGGTGGGCGGGAACTCGTTTCATGCGCTGGAGATCTTTGCCGAGCTCGATACGGCGTTCGGTACCGAGTTGCCGCTGAGTTCGTTGTTCGATCATCCGCGGTTCGGTGCGTTCGTCGCGGCGGTGGCGGAGCAGATCGCCGAACAGACCGGTGACCGGGCCGGGGAGGCCCGATGACCGGCCGGCCCGAGACCGTGGCGCCGCTGTCGTTCCAGCAGGAGGAGTTGGCCGTCGGCATGCGGCGCTTCCCGGAGGTGAGCGCCAAGTACGACAACGTCTATCTGTTCCAGCTGGATGGCGACGTCGATACCGGCGCCCTGGCCTCGGCGATCGAGGACGTGGTGGCGCGGCATCCGGCGCTGCGTACGGCGATCGAATCCCGGGCCGGCGGTGACGTGCAGCGGGTGTGGCCGCCGGATGAGCTGGAGATCGCCGAGACCACGGCGGACTCGGTGACCGACCTGGCCGATGACCTGGTCGCCCGGCGCCATCGCACCGAGGACGTCTTCGCGGGTGGGCGGCTGTTCCGTCCTGGAATCCATTCGGTGAAGGGCGGAGTCGCGCTGTCCTTCACCTTCCATCATCTGATGTCCGATGGTTGGTCGGATCCGCTGCTCTGGCGGGATTTCTCCGAGTGCTATGCCGCCAGGGTGACCGGGTCCGCCGCGGCGCTGCCGCCGCTTGAGAAGACGTACGGGGAGTACGCGACCGAACAGCGCGCCCGGTGGGCGGATATCGGCGAAGCCGCCGTGCCGTTCTGGCGGGACGCGATCGGGGACTGCACGGGAGAGATCGACTGGCCGTGGCCGCCCGATGCGTCGGCCCATCCTCCGACGGTCTCCGATTGGGTGCGCTTCGGAGTGGGCGAGGCGGGGATGGAGACCCTCCGGAGCGTGTCGCGTGAGGCCAGGGCGACGCAGTTCATGGTGTTGCTGGCCGCCACCGCGATGGCGGTCGCGGCCGTGACGGGACAGGCCGGCCTGCTGCTCGGCACCGATGTGGCCGGTCGCGAAGAGCCCTGGAAACGCCGGGTGGTCGGGAACTTCACGAACACCCGAATGACCGCCTTGCGTCTGGCGCCGGAGAAGTCGCTGCCGGAGGCGGCCGCGGACGTGCGGGCGGCGTGGGTCGCGGCCGATCGGTACCGGGACGCCTTCTATGACCGGATCCTCCACGAGGTGGGGGAACGGGAGGTCTTCAAGGTGAACGGCCCGATCTGGGGCGACGAGGTGGAGTTGAGCCTGCCGGGCGTCAAGGCGACACCGGTCCCCGCCGAACCCGGCACCGGATCCCCGCGCGATCTCGGTGTCATCTGGCGGCACACCGGGGAGGGCTTCGCCGCGCGAATCCGCTACCGGCCCGCCCGCGTCGACCGCGCCGCCGCCGAGGCCGTGCGGGACGCGACCCTCGCCCTGCTCGACCCCGATCCGGTGCGGTAGCGGAAGCGGCGTCCTGCCCGATCGGGCGCACCGGATCGGGCAGGACGCCGCCATCCTCCGCAGAGCCCGCTCCAGGACGCGGCTGATTCAGGGCACGCGGCCATGGAACGCGGGTCTCGTCAGCCGCCCGCCTTGATGCGCTCACGCGCCTCTTTCACGTACCACGGGGTGCCGATGGCCCTCTGCACACCGTTGACGACCACCCGGTTCAACCGCCGGCCGATCGCACGCTGGCGCGGGGTGGACTTCGCGCCGAGGACCTCGCGGGCCCACCATGGCATCGCGTCCTCCAGAGCCCAGCGCAGCGGCGCGCGACCGGGCTTGTCGATCTCCGAGAACGCGAAGTCGAGGGCCCACGCGCCGTCCTCGTTGAGGCACATCCGCGGCCTCATCTGCCGGTAGTACTCCTCGATCTCGGCCATCGTCCGCGGCAGGTCGGTGGCGCCGATCGCCTCGTGGATGCGGGCCATGCCGTCCGCCACCTCGTCGAGCTTCTCCGGCGGCAGCGGCTTGGGGTGATAGAGCTGGTGGCCGCGGATGTAGCCCCAGGTGAGCCCGGCGTGCGCCCAGCGGAGGTTCTCCGCGCTGTTGGCGGCGTACGGCGTGCCGTCCGGCATCGTGCCCTGGACGGTCTCGTGGTACCGGTGCACGTTCCGGCAGATCTTCTCGGCGACGTCGGTCGGGCCGAAGACGGTCGCCCAGTAGAACGAGGCCGAGCGGCCGCCCCGGCGCTTCCGGTCGTTGAAGAAGTCGCTGTGGTCGAGGCCGCCGTACACCATGTCGGGTTTGACGCCCTCGCACATCAGTCCGACGAACCCGCCGGCGATCGCGGAGAAGTGCGAATGGACGTACCACATCGCGCTGTCAGGGGAGAACCAGCCCGGGTCGCCGGCCGGCCGGTCGAAGCGCACGCCCGGCAGCATCGCGGACTCGTACATCAGGTGGTCGAGTTTGTCCTGGACCCAGCCGTGCCGGCGGATCGGGTCGACGGGGCGCTGCGAGCGGCTGGGCGGTGGGCGGCGTCCGTCGGCCGGCATCGCCGAAAGAGATTCCTGCGAGATGTCCATTGCTGAGTCCCCAAACTGCTGGTTCCGGAGATCCGTCGGCCCGTGACCCCCAGGGAAGCGGGCTCATTCGCCGGCGCGCACCGGGCGTGTTTCCTCAACTCTGGGCGAGACCGTCCTTCACACCTCCCCGCCGCTCCGGCTCTTCGATCCTAGCAAGCCAAGTAAGCGCTTGGGTATTAGGGTGACGCAATTCCAGTGCGGCAGCTCGTTCTGCCCCACTGTGGAACGGTCCGTGCGCCATTGAAGGGGTGCAATCGTCGCGCATCGCCGTGGCGGCGCGGGTGATCGTCCTGGCGCCGGTCTACGGCGGCCTCGCGACCGCACCTTCGGAGGCGTTCCGGCGCCGTGCCCGCGAGCGGGGAGTAGGTCCAGGTAGGGCGGGTACATCCGGAGGTCACCGAGGGAGGCCGCCATGCGAGCGATCAGAGCCTGCGGTCCGTCGGCACGGGGACGGAGGTAGGGCTCGTGGGGCCGCGACGCTCTCCCCCGGGCGCCGCTCCCGGTACCGGCATGATGCGGCTCGAGACGGCCCTGGCCGAGTTGATGCTGGAGGTCGGCGCTTCGATCGGAGGGGTGTTCCTCCTGCCCGTGGGGGAGCGGACGCTGAGGCTCGGGGTGCTCTGCGGAGCCTCTCAGGAGATCGCCGCTCCGTGGGCACGGGTCTCCCTGGACGACCGGAACCCGGTCTCCGACGCCGTCCGCCGAAGGCGTCTCGTGTGGCTGAGCGGACGCGAGGAGTTCGCGCGCAGGTATCCGCGGATGGCGCTCGCGCTGCCCTACGACTACGTTCTCGCGGTGCTCCCGATCCTCCACGACGACGGCTCCGGTCCCGCGGGGGGCCTCACCCTGGCCTGGCCGATGTCGCGACCGTCGAGGCTGAGCGCCGATGAGCATGAGGCGATCGCGGCCTTCCGCCGTCGCGCGAGCCTGCTCCTGCGGCCGGACTCCGGCGGGAAGCAGATGCTGTTCCCGGACCGGCCGCACGTCCTGCCGCCCCCCGCGCTCGTCCTCGCCCGCCCGACGGCCGTGGACGAGGCGCAGGCCGCGGTCAGGTTCGCCGAGCGCCTGCCGGTGGGCTGCTGCGCCCTCGATCTGGACGGCCGGGTCGTCTTCGCCAATTCCACCGCGATGGACCTGATGGACGCCGACTTCACCGGCCTGAAGGGTGCTCGTCCGTGGGAGGTGCTGCCGTGGCTCCGCGATCCCACCCTCCTCGAGGACCACTACCGGGCCGCCGTGGTCAGCCGCCAGCCCGCGTCCTTCACCGCCGTGCGTCCGCCGGGCACCCGGCTGACATTTGACCTGTACCCGGACACATCTGGAATCAGCCTCCAGATCACCCCTGCCGGCACCGAGCCCGCCACCGGCCCGGAACCGGCGCCATCGGATCGCCGGGCGCCGGCCAGCACGGAGCTGACCGGGGCATCGGCGATCTACCAGCTGACGCATCTGGCCGCCGCCCTCACCGAGGCGGTGGGTCTCGACGAGGTCGTCGACCTGGTCGGCGACCAGATCGTGCCCGCCTTCGGGCCCAGCGCCATGGTGCTGATGACGGCGCAGGAGGGCAGACTCTCCGTCGTCGGCCACCGCGGAGACATCACCGGGCTCGTCGAGCGCATCGAGGGGGCGCCGGTGACCTCCGCCGTGCCGGCCGCGCAGACGCTGGCGTCCGGCAAACCCGCCTTCTACGCCGGTTTCGCCGACCTCAGACGCGCCTACCCCCAGGCGATTCCCGCGGAGGGCATGGACGCGCGCGCCTTCCTGCCCCTGATCGCCTCCGACCGCATCATCGGCTCCTTCATCCTCTGCTACGACCACCATCACCACTTCTCCCGCGCGGAGCGCGCCACGTTGATGTCGCTGGCCGGTCTCATCGCCCAGGCGCTGGACCGCGCCCACCTCTACGACGCCAATCATCAGCTGGCCCGTGCCCTGCAGGCGTCGCTGCTGCCCCGGAGCCTCCCCCGCGTCGAGGGGCTCGACATGGCCGCCCGCTACCAGCCCGCCGGACGCGGCGTCGACATCGGCGGAGACTTCTACGACCTCATCCGCATCGACGGGACGACGGCCGTCGCCACCATCGGCGACGTCCAGGGGCACCACACCACCGCGGCCGCCCTCATGGGCCAGGTCCGCACCGGCGTCCACGCCCACGCCACCATCGGCGCGCCGCCTGGAGACATCCTCGCGCGCACCAACCGCCTGCTCGTCGACCTGGACTCCGAGCTGTTCACCAGTTGCCTGATCGCCCGGCTCGATCTGGAACGCGGGAGCGCTCAGTTCGCGACGGCCGGCCACCCGCCGCCCCTGATCCGCGATCCCGACGGGAAGACCAGAGAACTCACGCTGTCGCCCGGCGTCCTTCTCGGCATCGACCCCGACGCCGACTACCCCACCACGGAGATCCCCCTGGAGCCCGGCACCGTCCTGGCCCTCTACACCGACGGGCTGGTCGAGGTCCCCGGCGCCGACATCGACGAGACCACGGGCGAACTGGCCGATCAGCTCGCCCGCGCAACGGGACGGACCATGGACGAAGTCGCCGACATGCTCGAGAAGAACGCCCCCACCGCCGGGGAGCGGCGCGACGACACCGCACTCCTCCTCATCCAGGTCGTCTGAGACGCGCCTCAACGGGCCGACGGCCGCTGACCCGCCCTGCTTCTCCGCGCCCGCCCTGCTCACCTGCCCTGCCCGTCGGCCTGACCGGAACTCAGGAGAGCGGATCGTAGTGGCGGTCCGCCAGCCGTCCCATGGCCGGGAGGCACACCTGGACCTCTCTGAGCACCCACCGGTGGAGCACCGGGAGCGCGGTGGGCAGCGGCACCGTGCCCGCGCGCAGCGCCTCGGAGAGCCGGGCCCGGCCCGCCGCCACGCTGTCCGGTCGAGAGCCGAGCACGGATTCGAGGTCGTCGAGCTCCGCGCGGCCCTTGGCGTCCGCGAGCCGCTCGCTCTCCCGCAGGTACTTCAGGATGCGGGCCAGCCCCTTGCTGCGCAGGACGACGAAGGGGTCCGCGCTGCGCGGGACGATGATCTCCTTGATCTGGGCGATCGCCGCGTCGTAGAACCGGTCGTTGGCGCCGGGGGACGCCTCCAGGGGCGCGGGGCTCTCCAGGGGCGTGCCGGTGGCGTCCGCCAGCGCCTCCACGAACAGGCGGCGGTGCAGGGTGGTGTACACCAGGCCGTTGCCCACCTCCCCGAGGGGATCGGGGTGTGCGGCTCCCCGGTGGGCCAGGATCAGGATGCGCAGCTCGGCCAGGACGCGGTAGTAGCGGATGCGGTCCAGGTCCAGGGTGCGTCCGGACGCCGCCGCGTAGTCGGCCAGCCGGTCGGGGATGTGCGTGAACGGTTCCTGGACGGCGCGCAGGGTGACCCAGGCCAGGTCGTCGTGCGGGTCGCCCAGGTGCGCGAGCTCCCAGTCGAGCACCGCGGTGACCCGGCCGTCCTCGTAGAGGAAGTTGCCGGGGCCGGTGTCGCCCTGGACGATCACCACGGGACCGGACGCGCCGGGCACGTTGGCGCGCACCCAGGCGAGCCCGAGGTCGACGAGCGGGTCGGCGGGGGACGGCGAGGTCCGGTAGAGCGCCTCCCAGCGGTCGATCTCGGCGTTCACCAGGTCGCGCAGGTCCGCGTCCGCGGCGGCGGGGTCGACCCTGCGCGGGTCGATCGCGTGCAGGGCGGCGAGGATGCCCATGAACTCGGCGGCGACCCGGACCCGCTGGTCCTCGTCGCGCAGCTGGGAGAACCAGGTCTGCCCCGGCACCCGCTCGGCGAGGATGGCCTGCTCGACGGGGTGCACGGCGTGGATGCGCGGCACCGGGACGGGCGTGTCCTGCAGGGCGAGGAAGAAGCGCGCCTCGTCGTGCAGGGTGAAGGACTCGTCGCCCTTGCCGCGGTCGTAGCGCAGGAACAGCTCCAGCCGCGTCCCGTCCGCCGTCTCCGCGTCGACGAACCACGCTTCGCGGCGCCCGCCGCCGGGCCGCCGGTCATAGGAGACGATCTTTCCGTCGACGGCGCCGGCCATCCAGTCGACCAGTGCCGGGCCGAGCCCGGTGGCCGCCTTCTCCTGGGGGGACGCGGACATGCCCATCACGCTCCTCGGTTCCGTGCGGCGGGGTGGGGTGGGGTGGTCACGGCCGGGGCCACTCCTTCAGCGGCCAGACGTCCTGGTCCTCGCCGTGCAGGACCTGCCCTTCGACGCTCCAGTCCAGGCAGGTGCACAGGCACAGCGAGGTGGCTCCCGGCAGGATCAGCCTGCTCGTGCCGTCCGCGCGTCCCGCCGTGACGCGGCCGAGCTCGTCGCGGACCTCCATGGAGATCGCGGTCACCCAGTTCTCGGTGGGGTGGCGTTCGACGTCGCGGCGGCCGTCGACGATGCGCGCCAGGCGGCCGTCGCGCCGCACGTAGCCGCTGTACACGTGCTCGGCGCCGTCGCCGACCGGGGCGGTGTAGGTCAGGAAGCTGAGGCCGGGGGACGACGCCCACGTGTACCCGACCCTGCGGTAGCCGCGCTCGTGCCGCGGCCCCCAGGAACGGTCGCGCATGGCGTGGCAGTCGACGTCGATCCGCTCGCCGTCCAGGACGATGTGGCCGGTGAGCCGTCCCGTCTGGTCGTAGTGGGACGCCTTGGGGTAGGGCGGTTCGCCGCGGCGGAGCGGCACCGGCTCCTCGACCGCGTCGAAGCGGAACCGCACCTGGACCCGGTCCCGGTCGTCGTACCGCAGGTCGTAGGACATGCCGGGCTCCAGCGTCCGCACCGACAGGCCGGTGGGGAAGTCGAGGGCTCCGGGCCCGCGGGGCGTCGGCGGCTTGAGATGCCCGAACTGCTGGAAGAAGGGCGCGCCCCACGGGGCGGTCGCGGTCCCGTCCCACATCCACATGCCGCCGCCCGTCGTCCCCACGGTGCCGCGGACGGACGCGTACAGCCACCCGCCGATGTCGCGTTCGGGGACGAAGAAGGAGTACCAGAACGTCTCGGTCTCGTAGAAGTCGTCGCTGGGGCGGTGGAGGTCGTCGTCGGCGGGCGTGAAGCGGTCCTCGGTGTCGATCAAGGTCGGATGCCTTTCGGTCGGGGGTGGGGCGTCAGCGGTCCGCGCGCAGCAGCAGGGCGCCCGACGGGACCCCGCCGCCGGCGCTGACGACGGCGACGCGGGCGTCCGGCACCTGCCGCTCCCCGGCCTCGCCCCGGAGTTGCAGCATCGCCTCGCGGACGAACCCGTAGCCGTGCGTCCGCCCGGCGGACAGCTGGCCGCCGTGGGTGTTGAGCGGCAGCCGCCCGCCGAGGGCGATGCCGCGCCCCTCGTCGATGAAGTCCGCGGCGCCGCCGAACTCGCAGAACCCGAGCGCCTCCAGCCACGAGAGGGCGTTGAAGCTGAACCCGTCGTACAGTTCGGCGACGTCGACGTCGCCGGGGCGCAGCGACGTGCGGCTCCACAGGTGGGCCGAGGGGCCCAGCGACTGCGGCAGGTGCGTCAGGGTGTCCTGGTCCCAGCTCAGCCGTTCGGTGATCTGGGTGCCGGCGGCCTCGACCAGGACGGCGGGCCTGGGCCGGTCCGCGGCGGTCTCCACGGCCGAGACGACGACGGCGACCGCGCCGTCCACGGGGACGTCGCAGTCGTACAGCCCGAACGGCGTCGAGACCATCCGGGCGGCGAGGTAGTCGTCCATGGTCAGCGGGTCGCGGTAGACCGCCTCGGGGTTGAGGGCGGCGTTGCGCCGCGCGTTGAGCGCGATCCAGCCGAGCGTCTCCCGGCCGCCCCCGTACCGGTGGAAGTAGTGGGACGCCTGGCAGGCGATCCAGTTGGCGGCCGACACCGCGCCGAACGGCACCCGCCACTCCATCATGCCGGTGGCCGGGCCGCCGCCGGGGTGCCACCGGCCGGAGCGGACGAGGGCCGTGTGGGAGGACTCCCACACCGTGCGGAAGCACAGCACGTGCCGGCACAGCCCGGCGGCGACCGCCAGCATCGCCGCGGTGATCGAGCCGATCTGCCCGGGTGTCTCCGCGCCGCCGTTGACCCAGGTCGGGCGCAGTCGCAAGGCCTCCTCCAGGCCCATGACGCCGCCCTCGGACATGCCTCCGGGGGCCGGTCCGGGATAGGTGGACAGGCCGTCGACGTCGTCCGGGGTGAGGCCCGCGTCCTCGATCGCGGCCAGGCAGGCGTCCGCGGTGAGCGACAGCGGATCGACCATGAGGCGGCGGCCGACCGCCGACTGCCCGACGCCCGTCAGGGCCACCCGGTCCTCGAACTTGCGCGGCGTGGCCATCGGGCGCGGCACCGGGCGGCGCGCGGGCGGTCCGGGGGTGGTCCCGGCCCGCTCCGGCCGCTCCGGGTCGGGCTCGAACAGCGGGACATGGACCTCGCCGGCCTTCTCGAACAGCACCCGGACCCGCATGCCGACGTGCACGTCGGACGGGTCGCAGTTGACGATGTTCGTGGTGAGGCGCACCCCTTCGTCCTCGTCCAGGACGACGATCGCGATGACGTAGGGCGGCGGGAAGCCCGGCAGCCACTGCTGGTGGTTCACCGTGAACCCGGCGACCACGGCCCTGCCACCGACCGGGGTCATCGTCATCGCCGGGCTCCGGCAGGACCGGCAGCGCGGCAGCGGCGGATGCGTGTACGCCGAGCAGTCGCCGCAGCGGGCGATCCGCAGTTCCCCGTCCCCGCCAGCGGCCCAGAAGTCCGCGCTGGCGAGGGTCGGCTGCGGTGCCGGCCGCGCCGTCACGTGATCCATGACACCGAACTATAGTGCTCACAATTTTGCGATCTCAAGGGTTGTGAGCGGTAAGGCTCGCACTTCAGCGGTATTGAGTGCTCTCAAACGGGGGAGCGGGACGACAGGTGGCGTCTCATCCGGTACTGGGCAAGGCTGGCGTCGCCGTCCTCGACCGCGGCGAGGATCTCCCGGTGCCGGGCGTCGGCGTCCTCCCCGCATCCGGCGAGCGCCCGGGTGCGGCTGGACAGCTCCGTGATGATCCGCAGGAAGAGGGTCAGGACGGGGTTGCCGGCCGCCTCGGCGATGGCGGCGTGGAAGTCGGTGTCCGGGTCGCCGGCGCGGGGCGGCGCCGGCCGGGCGGCCAGTTCCGCCAGCCGCCCGGCGACGTCCGGCTCCGCCCGCCGCGCGGCCAGCTGCGCGACCAGGCCGACCTCGATCGCCTCGCGGACGACGAGCAGGTCCTCGGCGGCGGCGCGGCGGTAGGCCAGGTACAGCGCGGTCGCGTCGATCGCCGCCCGGGGCACCTGGCGGGTGACGACCAGCCCGCCGCCGGGGCCGCGCCGGGACGTGGCGACCGAGTGGTGCTCCAGCAGCCGGACGGCCGCGCGCAGCACGGCGCGGCTGGTCTCGTACCGCTCCATCAGCTCGGACTCGGACCCGAGGACCGTCCCGGGCTCCAGCCGGTCCCGGACGATCTCCTCGTAGACGCGCATCGCGACCACCTCGGCCAGCGTGCGGCCGGCGGCCAGGCCGACCGGCTCGGGCGCCAGCCGCACCGCCGGGCCGCCGCCGGACCCGTGCGCGCCGATCGCCTCCTGGAGCCAGTCGCTCACCTCGTCCAGGTGCTTGATCAGCTCGACCTGCGCGCGCGGCACGTCCCCGGCCACCGTGGCGTCGAGGATGCCGGCGTGCCGGTGGTACGTGGCCTCGGTGAAGCGGTGCACCTTGCCGGGGGGCACGGGCCTGGCCAGCGCCACGTACCGGTAGGCGAGCTGCTCCAGGACCATGGTGAACACCTGGAGGACCGGGTTCCCGGTCATCTCGCCGAGCACGCTGTGGAACAGCTCGCCCGCCCACTCGCCGTCCGCCGAGGGGGACAGCTCCGCCGCGTGCGTCTCGCGCAGCCGCGCGATGCCCTTCTCGTCGATCCGCTCCGCGGCAAGCCTGCCGACGACCGGTTCGATGAGCCGGCGGGCTTTCAGGACGTCGCGCAGGTCGGTGCCGACGTGCTCGATGTAGACGACCATCGCCGCCACCGTGGGCTCCGCGTCCGGCGCGCAGACCACGAGGCCGCCGCCGGGCCCGCGGCGCATCCTGGCGACCTGGTGGTGCTCCAGCAGCCGGGCCGCCTCCCGCAGCACGCTGCGGCTCACCCCGTAGCGCTCCCGCAGCACCGGCTCGGAGTCGAGGACCTGGCCGACCGGCCACCCCTGGGCGATCACCTCGGCCTCGATCCGCCGGGCCACCCGCGAGGCGAGCTTGTCCAGGGCGCCGGCCGCGCCCACCTTGACTTCCGTGGCGTCCACGCTCTGATCTTAGGTAGGCGGCCGGGGCTGGAGCGTCACCGATCGTGGCACGCGACGAGGTCGCGGCGGACGCGATGCCGTGCCAGGCTCTCGTCTCCCGCCAGGATCGCGGCGACCACCTCCCGGTGCCTGCCCGCATGCCCGCCCGCGGTACCGGACGACTCGGGGCCGGACGGCTCCGCGCCGGACGGCTCGGGCGGCGCGGTACCGGCCCGCCTGCGCCGCAGTTCGGCCAGGATCCGCAGGAAGAGCGTGAGCACCGGGTTCCCGGCGAGGTGGACCAGCTCGTCGTGGAAGCGCTCCGGGAGCGCGGCGCCGGCCGCCGCCTCCAGCCGCCCGGACACCTCCGCCTCCCGCCGCCGGGCCGTGACCGCGCCCAGCGCGCCGAGTTCGAGCGCCTCGCGGACGGCCCTCAGGTGCTCGGCCCCCACCTCGCGGTGGCCGAGGTAGAGGGCCATGGCGCCGATGCTGGCGGCCGGGTCGGGCGCGGTGACCATCAGGCCGCCGCCGGGGCCGCGCCGCATCCGGGCGACGCCGTGGTGCTCCAGCAGCCGGACGGCCTCGCGCAGCACCGCGCGGCTCGTCCCGTACCGGTCCAGGAGCTCGGCCTCGGAGCCGACCAGGGTCCCGACCGGCCAGCCGTCCGCGGCGATCGCGTCCTGGACGCGCGCGGCGACCAGTTCGCTGAGCTTGGCGCCGGGGGCCTCGACGAGCTGCCACGCGATCGGGCCCGCCGCCCCGGGGCGGTTGTCCTTCAGCCATCCGGCCGCCTCGTGCAGGTGCTCGGTGAGCACCGAGTAGGCCAGCCGCGTGTCGCCGGCGATGACGGCCTCGACGATGAGGGTGTGGCTGCGGCCCGCCACCTCCTTGTTGCGCACCGCCTCGGCCCTGGTGTTGCGCCGCGCCGTGTGCGCGTACCGGTCGGTGAGCCTGGTGAGGACCTCGGTGAAGGCGAGCAGCGCCGGGTTGCCCGACAGCTCGCAGAGCGCGGTGTGCACCGGGTCCTGGGACCAGATGCCGGGCTCGGCCCGCCGCCTGGCCTCCTGCTCCAGCAGGCCGCGCAGGAGCCGGACGCCGTCATCGGTGAGCCGCTCGGACGCCAGCACGACGGCGCACGGCTCCAGCAGCAGCCGGGCGTCGATGAGGTCGTCGACCGTGGTGCCGACGTAGTCGAGATAGGTGACCATCGCGCGGGCGGTGGGCGCCAGGTCCGGGGCCGTGACGAGCAGGCCGCCGCCGGGGCCGCGCCGCATCCGGGCGACTCCGTGGTGCTCCACCAGCCGGACCGCCTCGCGCAGCACGGACTTGCTCACGCCGTACCGGTCCTGGAGCTCCTGCTCCGAGCCGAGGTTGCGGCCGACCGGCCAGCCGGTGCGGACGATCTCGTCCTCGATGAACTGGGCCACCCGCGCGCCCAGGCTGGCGGCCCGCACGCCGTTGCCCGCCGCGGGGACGGCGGAGATCCGCGGGAGGGCGGCGGCGTCCCCCCTCGGCGGCACGTGCGCGGCGGGCGTCGCCATGGAGTGGGAGCTCCTCACGGGTGGTGGATTCGCCCATTCTAGTGACCCGTCAGGCGCTCTCGGCCTCGCCGAGGTAGTGCCGCAGCACCTCCTCGCCGGCGCCGGACGCCGGGCCCGACCAGGCGACGCTCCCGCGCTGCAGGACCACGCAGCGGTCGGCGAACTCCAGCGCCCGGTGCGCGAACTGCTCGATCATGATGATCGCGACGCCCGCCGCCCGCGCCCGCTCCAGGCCCTCGAACACCACGTCCACCAGTCGGGGCGCGAGGCCGAGCGACAGCTCGTCGGCGATCACCAGCCGCGGTGTGATCATCAGGGCCCGGGCCAGGCTGAGCATCTGCTGCTCGCCGCCCGACAGGGTGCCGGCGCGCTGCCGCCGCCGCTCGCCCAGCACCGGGAAGATCGTGAACGCGCGGTCGATCGCGCCCCCGCGCTCCGCGCCGGCCGGGGTCAGCGCCATGCGGAGGTTCTCCTGCACGGTCAGGCCGGGGAAGACCCCGCGGCCCTCGGGCAGGTGCACGAGGCCGGACCGCCGGACGGCGTCGGGGGCCGCGGCCGTGATGTCCCGCCCCGCGAACTCGACGCGTCCCGCGGTCGGCGGCACCAGCCCGCTCAGCGCCCGCGCGAGCGTGCTCTTCCCGGCGCCGTTCGCGCCGAGCACCGCCAGGGCGCTCTTCTCCGGGACGTCGAGCGACACTCCGGACAGCGCGAGCGCCGGACCGTAGTGGACCTGGAGGTCCCGCACCGACAGCAGGGGCGTGCTGGCGTTCATCGGCTCTCCTCGTCCGGGCCGGCGCCCTGCGCCGGATTCGCGGGGGCCGGCGTCTCGGTCCCGAGGTAGGCGGCGCGGACCGCCGGGTCGGCGCGGACCTCCGCGGGCGTCCCCGACCGGATCATGACTCCGAAGTCCAGGACGTGCACCGTCTCGCACATGCCGAGCACCAGCTCGACGTCGTGCTCCACGAGCAGCATGGAGACGCCGTGGTCGGCGTTGACCCGCGCGAGCGTCGCCGCGAGCTCGGCGGTCTCGCGGGCGTCGAGGCCGGACGAGGGCTCGTCCAGCAGCATGGTCTCGGGCCCGGTCGCCAGCGCCCGCGCGACCTCGACCAGCCGGCAGGCGCCGAGCGGCAGGCCCGACACCTCGCGGTCCCGCAGGTCCCCGAGACGGAGGGCGTCCAGGATCTCGTCGACGCGCGCGTCCTCGGCGGTGCTCGGCCGCCGGAACCCGCCGCCGGTCACGAGGTCGCGCAGCATCCGGCCGCCGCCGTGGCGGACGCGGTCGGCCAGCACGACGTGCTCGCGGACGGTCAGGCCGTCGAACAGTTCGGGCCGCTGGAAGGTCCGGGCCAGGCCGCGCCGGGCCCGCGTCCTCGCGGACGTCCGGGTGACGTCCGCGCCTCCCATCCGCACCCGGCCCGCGTCCGGCCTGAGCAGGCCCGACAGGACGGCGAACAGCGTGCTCTTGCCCGCTCCGTTCGGTCCGACGACGCCGACCACGGCGCCGGGCGGGACCGCCAGGTCCACTCCGTCCAGCGCGACCAGCCCGCCGAAGCGGACCGTCACCCCGGACGCCTCCAGCCGGGCGGTCGTCGCGGGCGGTTCGGTGGTCTCGGTGGTCACGGTGCTCATGCGCGCTCCCCGCCGGCCAGTTCGGTTTCGGGTGAGGGGTCCAGGGGGCCCGCGGGGCCGTCCGCCGGCGGCGGTGCGCCGGGCGGCGGGGTCGCGTGCCGGCGCGTCCCGCGGTCCAGGAGGCCGCGCAACTGCCGTCCCTGCAGGGCGAGGACGCCGTCGGGATCCTTCGCGATCATGATCGCGCCGAAGCCGAACAGCAGCACCGGGACGTCCGCCCAGTCGGCGGGCAGGTAGGTCTGGAAGACGCCCGGCAGGAGGTGGAAGCTCAGCCCCGCCACCAGCGCCGCGGCCAGGGAGCGCGAACCGATCGTCACCAGGACGGCGAGCCACACCAGCCCGCCGAAGACGTTGTAGGAGTCCAGCAGGGCGGCCTGCACGTCCATGGCCAGGAAGCCGCCGCCCACGGCCGCGATGTAGGTCGCGATCCCCGCCACCAGCAGCTTGGTGCGGACGGTGCTCAGCCCCAGCGTGCGCGCCCCGTCCTCGCTCCACCGCACCGCGCTCATCATCAGGCCCGCGGTCGAGCGCCGGAAGTTGGCGAGGAACAGCGCCAGCAGGACGAACGCGGCCAGCGTCAGGTAGGCGAACAGGCGGTCGTCCTCGGCGAAGCCGGGACGGGACATCAGCACGCCCTGCCCGTAGTTGCTGAAGCGGTCGCGCGTGAACACCAGGGTCTGGACGAGCAGCCCGAAGGTCAGCGTCACCAGCGCCACGTACAGGTCGCCGAGGCGGATGCTGAGCAGGCCGATGACCAGGCCCAGCACGACGACCGGGAGCGCGCCGAGGAGGACCGCCGCCAGCGGGGGCCAGCCGTAGGTGGTCGCGAGCTCCGCCGAGGCGAGCGCGCCGAGCCCCGCGAAGGTGATCTGGCAGAGCCAGATCATCCCGCCCTCCCCGGCGGCGAGCGTGGAGGACAGCAGGACCAGGCTCAGCGCCAGCCCGGTCACGGCGAGCCCGCCCCAGTACTCGTCCAGGACGAGGGGGAGCGCCGCGACCGCGACCAGCCCGGCGGCCGCCGCGACCGTGGACGGCGAGCGGAGGCCGGGGCGGGCGCCGGTGCCGCCCCCGCCGTCCTCCACCCGGATCGCCCGGTCGAGCGACCCGCCCGCCGGCCGGTCGCCGGCCCGCCCGCGCAGCGCGTAGTAGAGCAGGAACAGCAGCATGAAGCCGAACGGGATGCTCGGGACCACCTGCGCGGAGAGCGCGCTCTCCGGGTCCAGGTAGCGCTGGACCACGGTCGTGACCACGCCCATGGCGAGGGCGGCGAGCACGGCGAGGGGCAGGCTCGTCAGCCGCGCGGCGACGACGGCGGCGAACGCGGCGGCCATGAGGAACGTCATCCCGTCGGTCGACAGGCCCGCGGTGGGCGCGACCAGGATGCCGGCGAGCCCGGCCAGGGTGGTGGTCGCGGCCCATACCCCGAGCGACAACCGCGAGGCGTTCACCCCGGACAGGCCGCTGAGCGCCGCCGAGTCGACCATGGCGCGGATCCGGAGCCCGGTCTCGGTGAACCTCAGCACCGCCACGCCGGCGGCCAGCACCACCGCCAGTCCGAGGTAGTTCACGACCTGGTCCATGGTGATGGTCGTGCCGAAGGGGTGGAACACCGTCACCGGGACGGGCGCCAGGCCCGGCGCGGTCGTGTTGGCCAGCTTGCCGAAGACGAGGTCGACGGCCGGCGGCAGCGCCACCGACACCCCGATCGTGGCGACGATCTTGACGAGCGGCGGGCGCAGCCGCAGGTGCCGGAAGAGCAGCCAGTAGAGCAGCGCCCCGAGCAGGGGCGCGAAGACCGCCAGCGACAGCGCGGCCGCCGCCGCGATCGGCCATCCCTGCTCGGTGTGGAGGAAGTAGTAGAACCGGGCGACCGCGAAGGCCATCGCCCCGAAGGCGAAGTTGAAGACGCCCGAGGAGACGTAGGTGACGACGAGCGACGCCGAGGCGATCGCGTAGATCGCCCCCAGCGCCAGACCGGCGAGGACGTATTGCAGCACGGACACCGTCCAAGGGCTTCGGCCGGACACGGCGAGCGGCCGCGGTGATGTGATGGCCATCACTGCGGGTGCATATACAGTGCACTTAGTTATCCAAGTGAGTCAAGAGCCAGAAGCGCATTACCGCCGGATCCACGTCTGCTCTACCGGCTTTGATAACGCTTGCGTTACGGCCCTCGCCTAGATTGTGTGCATTAAGTTTACTTAGCTAGCTAGGTTAGCTGTCTCGGTGAAAGGGACGAACCATGCCACGACCCACCCCACGACCCGCACATCTCGCCGCCGCGGGCGCCGCCTGCGCCCTCCTGCTCGCCGCGACGGCGTGCGGCGGCGGATCGGACGACGGCGCGTCCAGCGCGAAGATCGGCGTCCTGACGTCGCTGAGCGGCTCGGCGAGCGCCGGGTTCACCGGCATCGAGGGAGGGGTCAAGGCGCGCCTGGCCGCCTACAAGGAGGAACCCGGCGCCTGCAAGCGCGACTTCCAGGTCGTGATGGCCGACGACACCTCGACGCCGCAGGGCGCCCTGGCCGCCACGCAGAAGCTCGTCCGCCAGGACAAGGTGTTCGCGGTGCTGCCGAACAGCTCGTTCTTCTTCGGCGCCGGCCAGTACGCCGGCACCCAGGCCAAGGACACGCCGTTCGTCGGGGCGGGCTTCGACGGCGGCAGGCAGTGGCTGAACAAGGACTACCGGAACCTGTTCAACGTCCTCGGCAACGCCGACTACGAGAAGGTCGCCTCCACGATGGGCGACTACTGGAAGAGCCTCGGCGGCACCAAGGCCGCCACCGTGAGCTTCGACACCGCGAGCTCGTCGGGCGCGGCGCTGGCCAGCGTCCAGTCCGCCGAGCACGCCGGGCTGAAGCGCGGTTACGTCAACGTCAAGGTGCCGTTCGGCAGCAAGGACGTCGGCTCCATCGTCCTCGGCATCAAGAACTCCGGCGCCGACGTGCTGTACCTGCCCGTCACGCCCGAGACCGCCTTCGCCATCGCGGGCGGGCTCCGGCAGTCGGGCGTCACGATGAAGTCGGTGCTCCTCGCCACCGGGTACGGCGCCGACCTGCTGAAGTCCGAGCCGGCCGTGCAGGCCGCCCAGGGGCTCGGCTTCGTGTCGCCCGGCGCGCCCGTCGAGGTGCCCACCGCCGGGGGCAAGGCGATGTCGGAGTCCCTCCAGAAGTACGCCGGGGCGACCTCCGCCCTGCCGAGCTTCTCCCAGTCCCTCGGGTGGCAGACCGCGGACCTGCTGCTGCACGGGCTGAAGAAGGCGGGCTGCGACGCGACCCAGCAGCAGCTCATCGACGCGCTCCGCAAGAGCACGGACTGGGACGCGGGCGGGCTGCTGCCGAAGCCGATCGACTTCTCCCAGTACGGGACCATCGCCGGCAGCCACGGGCCCGGCAACTGCTTCTACGTCTCGATCCTGAAGGGCAAGCAGTTCGAGCCGGACTCCAAGGCCAAGCCGGCCTGCGGCACCCTGCTCGACGAGCCGCTGAAGCGGTAGCGCCGCCGGGGCCCGCCCCGCGCCCTCAGGCGCGGGGCGGGCCCGCGGACGTGCGGGAGGCATGGGCGCGCAGCGCCGCGAGGCGCCGCTCCAATTCGGCCCGCTCGCCGGGGCGCGCCGGGCCGGCCGCCTCCAGGAGGGCCTCGGTCTCGGCTATCGCGGCGCGGATCCGCTCACCCGCCTCGCGGCGGGTGAGCAGGTCCTGGTCCGTCCAGTCGGAACGTTCCGACTCCGGCCGCTCGCTCATCGGCCGGTCCTCACACGCCGAAGTCGTAGAGGCGGCGGGTGTTCAGCTCCACGATCTTGTGGACCTCCTCGTCCGGGACGTCCGCGAGCCGCTCGGCGGCGACGGCGCGGCTCTTCGGCCAGTAGGAGTCGGAGTGCGGGTAGTCGCACTCCCAGGTGATGTTGTCGATCCCGATGGCGTGCCGCGCCTCGATGCCGAACGAGTCGTCGATGAAGCACCCGTGGATGTGCTCCGCGAACAGCTCCGAGGGCCGGACCTCCTGGTTGATGTTCTGGTAGAACCGGTGCCGCTCCCAGGTGTTGTCGATCCGCTCCAGCAGCCAGGGCATCCAGCCGATGCCGCCCTCGGACAGGCCGACCTTCAGCCGCGGGTGCTTGTGGAACACCGGCGAGAACAGCAGGTCGGCGGTGGCGTACATCGAGTTGCACCCGAAGAGCGCGATCATCACCGCCATCGGCGCCTCGGGCGCGGTGATGGGGGCCTGCCCCGAGGTGCCGAAGTGCATCGACAGCGGCATCCCCGCCTCCTCGGCCGCCGACAGCACCGGGTCCCAGTGGTCGGTGTGGAAGGAGGGCAGGCCGAGCGGGACGGGGTTCTCCGGGAACGCGATCGCCTTGGCGCCCTTGGCCGCGCACCGCTGGATCTCCGCGACGCTCAGCTCGACGTCCCACAGCGGCAGGATGATCAGCGGGATGAAGCGGTCGGGGGCGGTCGCGCACCACTCGTCCAGGACGTAGTCGTTCCACGCCCGGACGCTCAGGTGCGCCAGCTCCTTGTCCTCCCCTTCGAGGAACACGGTGCCGGCGAAGCGGGGGAAGGAGGGGAAGCACAGGGCCCCCCACACGCCGTCGATGTCCATGTCCGCCAGCCGCGCCCGCGGGTCGTAGCAACCGGGGATCATCTCGTCGTAGCGGGTCGGGTCGATCCCGAACTCCTCGGGCCGCTTCCCCGCCACCGCGTTGAGGCCGATGGTCGGGTAGAGCCGGTCCTCGTACCGCCACACCTCCGAGGGCGGCCCGCCGCCCGCGCGGGGCATGTCGATGATGACGGGCCCGCGGTCGCGGTACTTGGCCGGAAGGCGGTCCGACCACACGTGCGGGGGCTCGATCAGGTGGTCGTCGGTGGACAGCAGCTTCATCCAGGGCTGCAGAGGCATCGGTGACTCCTCCGTGAGTGGCTACAGGGCCGGCGGCTGCTGGGGGCGGCTCTTGACGTAGGCGCCGGCGTCCACCCGCAACTGCATGCCGGTCATGAAGCGGGACTCGTCGGAGACCAGGAACAGGACCGTGGCGGCCACGTCCTCGGGCTCGACGAACCCGACCGGCATCGCGTTCATCATGGGGAAGGTGAGGAGCGCGTCCTCCCTGGTGGGGTTCTCCAGGTCGGGGCGGAAGACCCGGTACATCGGGTCGCTGTTGAGCATGTCGGTGTTGGTGTTGGTCGGGTGCACGGCGTTGGCGCGGATGCTGCGCGGGGCGAGCGTCAGCGCCAGGTCGTGCACCAGCGAGGCGACGCCCCGCTTGGCGAACGCGTAGCCGAGCCCCCCGAAGCCGTTGGCGGGGTTGTCGGTGCTGCCCGGCAGCAGCCCGGCGACGGACCCGGTGGCGACGATCGAACCGCCGTCGGCCAGGTGCGGCAGCGCCGCCTGGACGGCGTGCACGACCCCGTTGAAGTCGACCGCCACGGCGTCCAGGAACGCCTGCGGGTCCTGGGAGCCCAGCGGGCAGATGCCGGCCTGCGCGACGACGGCGTCCAGCCGGCCGAGTTCGGCGACGCCCGCGGCGACGGCGTCCCTCAGTTCGCCGGGCTCCCGCACGTCCGCCTGGCGGGCGACCATGCGCCGGCCGAGCTTCTCCACCTGGCGGACGGTCTCGTCGAGGTCGGCCGGGGTGGCGAGCGCGTAGCCGTTGGTGGCGATGTCGGCGCAGAGGTCCACGCCGATGACGTCGGCGCCCTCCTCGGCGAGCCGGAGCGCGATCGCCCGGCCCTGCCCCCTCGCGGCCCCGGTGATGAACACGACCTTGTCCTGTGCACGGCCCATAGCCGTTCCCTCCTCGTTCGTTCGGGGTGAGCGGTGGCCGCCGGTCAGGCGGACCCCACCGACCAGGCGATGCTCTTCGTCTGCAGGAACTCGTCGAGGCCGTGCTCGCCCCATTCGCGGCCGAGCCCGCTCTGCTTGTAGCCGCCGAAGGCGACGTGCGGGGTGACCCCGCCGCCACCGCCGTTCACCGAGACCAGGCCGGCCCGGACGCGGGTGGCGATCCCGTACGCCCGCACGGGGTCGGCCGCCCACACCGAACCGGCCAGCCCGTAGGGGTTGTCGTTGGCGAGCCGGACGGCCTCGTCGTCGTCGTCGAAGGCGATGACGCTGCCGACCGGTCCGAAGAACTCGGTCCGCGCGATCGTCATGGCGTTGTCGACGCCGGTGAACAGCGTGGGCTCGAAGAAGTAGCCGCGGTCCAGGTGTGCGGGCCGGCGCCCGCCGAACGCGATCCGCGCGCCCTCCTCCTCGCCGGTCCGGACGAGCTTCTCGACCTTGTCGCGCTGCGCCCGGCTGATCAGCGGCCCCATGGCGGTGGCGGGATCGGCCGGGTCGCCCACCGAGACGAACTCCAGCGCGGCGACGGCCTTGGCGACCAGCTCGTCGCAGCGGGAGCGGTGCACCAGCGTGCGGGTGAAGAGCGAGCAGCCCTGACCGGTGTTCACGGTGATCCCGGCGAGCATCTCGCCCAGCACCTTGTCCAGGTCGGCGTCCTCGCACACGATGCTCGCCGACTTGCCGCCCAGTTCGAGCACGACCTTCTTGATGCCGCCGGCGGCCTGGGCGTACACCTGCCGGCCGACGGAGTCGGAGCCGGTGAAGCTGACCAGGTCGACCATCGGGTTCGTGGTGAGCTCCCGCCCGGCGTCGATGCCGCCGGTGACGATGTTGAGCACCCCGGCGGGCAGCCCGGCCTCCTCGGCGATCTCACCGAGCAGCACCACCTCCAGCGCCGCGGCCGGCGCGGGCTTGAGCACGGTCGTGCAGCCGGCGGCCAGCGCGGGCGCGAGCTTCATGACGCTCAGGAAGAGCGGGAAGTTGTACGCGGGGATGAGCGCGGCGACCCCGAACGGCTCGCGTCGCAGGACTCCCTGCCCGATGCCCAGCCCGGGGACGACGGTCGGCGGCATCGGCCGCTCCCACGCGAACGCCGGCATGATCCGCTCGGCCATGTCCCTGAAGTGCTGGATGGGCACGCCGACCTGGAGCGTCTCGGCCAGCATCCGGACCGAGCCCGCTTCGGCGATGTTGAGATCGACGAGCTCGGCCGCGCGCCGCTCCATGATCTCGGCCATCCGGACCATGATCGCGGCCCGCTCCCGGACCGGCATCGAGGGCCACGCGCCCTCGTCGAACGCGCGCCGCGCGGCCCGCACGGCCCGCGCGACGTCCTCCCGCGTCCCGTCCGGGACGCGGCCGAGCACCTCCTCCGTCGCCGGGTTCACGACGTCGATCCACGCGTCCCCGGTGCTCTCCTCCCAGCGGCCGTCGACGTAGAGCCGGTGGTCCGGAACTTCGCTCATGGGTTGCCTCCTCCTCGGCGCCGGCGGCGCTCAGACGTCCCAGCGCAGGGGCAGTTCGTTCAGGGCCCACACGCCGCCGGAGTGCTCGGTCGGCTCACCCGCCAGCGCGTAGTCGGGGATGCGCTGGTGCCATTCGGTCAGCAGCACGGCCAGCTCCTGGCGGGCGAGGTGGGCGCCCAGGCAGCGGTGCGGCCCGCCGCCGAAGGACAGGTTCTTGGTCGAGTCGCGGTCCAGGTCGACGCTGCGGGCGCCGGGGTGGACGGCCTCGTCCCGGCCCGCGGCCGACAGCGGGAAGACCGCCATGTCGCCGGCCTTGACCGGGCAGCCGTGGAACTCCTCGTCCTTCAGCGCCTTGCGGGCGGTCTGCACGATCGGGTACGCGCGCAGGATCTCCTCGACCACGATCGGGACGTGGCCGGGGTCGGCCACGAGCCGGGCGCGGTCCCCGGGATGCGTGGCCAGGTGCCAGAACGCGTAGGACGACTGGCTGGCGACCGTGTCGAGGCCCGCCATGAACAGCAGCAGCGAGCAGTTCAGCAGGTCCTCGTCGCTGACGGGCTCGCCGTCGATCTTCCAGTTCAGCGCGGTGGTGACGATGTCGGTGGCGTCGGGGTCGGGGTCCGCCCTGCGCTCGGCGATCAGCTCCATGAAGTACTGGATCACCAGGCCGACGCCGCCCGCCACGCGCTCCCGGTCCTCCCCGGAGTGCAGGATCATGCCCTCCCACTCCAGGAACTCCGGCAGCTTCGTCACCGGCATCCCCATGATCTCCAGGAAGACGGTGGACGGGAAGACGCGCGCGACGTCGTCCACGAAGTTGCATTCGCCCCGCCCGGCGAGGCCGTCGATGATCTCGCCGGCCAGCCGCCGCTGGTTGTCGGCCATGCCCCTGATGCGCCCGGGGGAGAAGTAGCCGCGCAGCAACTGCCGCCACGGGGTGTGCTCCGGCGGGTCGAGCATCAGCGGGATCAGCTTGAACGGGGGGTTGGGGTCGGTCGGCGTGACGACCGAGCTGGACCACAGGTCGGTCCGCTGGAGGCCCTCGTTGATGGCCTCGTAGTCGGTGAAGACCCAGTAGCCGCCGGCCTCCTCCGAGCGCATCACCGGGCGGGCCCGGTCCTGGAAGGCGTCCATGCGCTCGAAGAACGTCATCGCCGGCGCCATGTCGAAATTCGTGTAGTCCTCGACGGGGCAGGTTTTCGGGGTGGAATCCGCGGCCATCTCGGCTCCTCGGTGCGGTCCGGGTGCGATGCCCTGGATCGTATGACCGCCGCACCGATTTGGGTAGTCTCAATTGCTGATTTCAGCCCGGAGGTCTTGCCTGTCTTCCCGAGGAACGATCTACTAAGTGCACACAATAGGGTCGCGGGAAGGGCGGTACCCATGCACCGACCGATGGAGGGCGTGCGCGTCCTGGAGGTCGCCCAGTTCACCTTCGTGCCCGCCGCGGGCGCGGTGCTGGCGGACTGGGGAGCCGACATCATCAAGATCGAGCACGCCGAGCGGGGCGACGCGCAGCGCGGGCTGATCCGGGTGCTCGGGCTCGACGCCCTGAGCAAGGGCGGCTCGTTCTTCCCGATCATGGAGGGCCCGAACCGGGGCAAGCGCAGCGTCGGCATCGCCCTGGAGAACCCGGCCGCGCGGCCGGTGCTGGAGCGTCTCG
This sequence comes from Actinomadura monticuli, assembly GCF_041463655.1. NCBI lineage: Bacteria > Bacillati > Actinomycetota > Actinomycetes > Streptosporangiales > Thermomonosporaceae > Actinomadura > Actinomadura monticuli. The sequence goes on along the minus strand of NZ_JAXCEI010000002.1, from coordinate 126,362 downwards.
TCCGCGAGAGCGACGTGTTCCTGACGAACTTCCTGCCGGGCGCGCGCGCCCGGCTGGGCATCGACGTCGAGGACATCCGCGCCATCAACCCCGACATCATCTACGTCCGCGGCAGCGGGTTCGGCCAGCGCGGCGACGAGGCGGACAAGGGCGGGTACGACAGCACCGCCTTCTGGGCCCGGGGCGGCAGCGCGGCGGGCGTCACCCCGCCGGACTCGGACTCGATGATGCGCATGCCCTCGGGCGCCTACGGCGACTCCATCGGCGGCATGACGATCGCGGGCGGGATCGCGGCCGCCCTGTACTCGCGCAAGACCACCGGCGAGCCGTCCGTGGTGGACGTCTCGCTGCTCGGCGTCGGCGCCTGGGCCACCCAGTTCTCGGTCAACATGGCCCTGTCGATGGGCGGCCCGCTGCCGAAGATGGGGCACCCCAAGCACGGCTCGGTGGCCAACCCGCTGATCGGCCCCTACCGCACCGCGGACGGGCGCTGGCTGGAGCTGGCGATGCTGCAGCCCGGCCGGTACTGGCCCGAGTTCTGCACGGTCGCGGGACGCGAGGACCTGATCAGCGACGAGCGCTTCGACGGCGTCGAGAACATCATGAAGAACGCCGCGGAGGCGAGCGACATCGTCGCCGGGATCATCGCCGCGCGCGACCACACCGAGTGGGTCGAGCTGCTCAAGGGGACGGACGGGCAGTGGGCGCTCGTCCAGGAGCCCTGGGAGGTCGGGCAGGACCCGTCGCTGCGGGCCAACGGCCTCATCGCGCCCCTGGAGGACGCGGACGGCGTCCAGCGCGAACTGGTCGCGAACCCGGTCCAGTTCGACGAGACCCCGGCCGAGCTGCGCCGCGCCCCGCAGTTCGCCGAGCACACCGATGAGGTGCTGCGCGAGCTCGGCCTGAGCGACGACGAGCTCATCCAGCTCAAGATCGACGGCGCCGTCACCTGAGCCGCGGGATGTCACTCCCCGCGCCAGACCGGCGGGCGCTTCTCGGCGAACGCGGTGGCGCCCTCGCGGGCGTCGGCGGAGGTGATCACCGGCCGGAGGATCTCCGCCTGCCGGTCGAACGCCTCCGCCGAGGTCCAGTCGGCCTGGCCGTCCAGGACCCGCTTGGTGGCGGCGACGGCGAGCGGGGCGTTCGCGGCGATGGCCGCCGCCAGCGCGCGAGCGCCGTCCAGCGCCTTGCCCGGCGCGGTGAGCTCGGTGACCAGGCTGTACCGCTCGGCCTGCGCGGCGGTGACGGTCTCGCCGGTCAGCGCCAGCCGCATCGCCACCCCGTGCGGGACGCGGCGGGGCAGCCGGATCAGCCCGCCGGCGCCGGCCACCAGGCCGCGCTTCACCTCGGGGATGCCGAACCTGGCGTCCTCGGCGGCCACGATCAGGTCGCAGGCCAGCGCGATCTCGCAGCCGCCGGCCAGCGCGTAGCCCTCCACCGCGGCGATCACCGGCTTGTGCGGGGGGCGCAGCGTGATCCCGGCGAAGCCGCGTTCGGGATGGGTGACGTCCTCGCCCGCCACGAACGCCTTGAGGTCCATGCCCGAGCAGAAGGTGCCCCCGGTGCCGGTGAGGATCGCGACGGTCAGGTCCTTGCGCGCCTCGAACTCCTCCAGGGCGGCGGCGATGCCGTCGGTGACCGCCCTGTTCACGGCGTTGCGGGCCGCCGGGCGGTTGATGGTGACGACGGTGACGCCGCCGGCGTGCTCGACCAGGACTTCGTCAGGCATGGGGGCTCCTCGGCCTCGTGGGATGGCGCGCATGAAAGTAATGAACTTAGAATACTTCGTAAACTATGTTGGAGGATGCCATGGAGGCAAGGGACCTGGGCGGCGCCCTGCGCGCCACGGCCGGGCGGTTCGGCGCGATGCCGCTGGTCTTCCATGGTGCGCCGGGCACCGCGACCACGGATCTCGGCGCGCTGCACCGGCGGGCGCTGAGCGTCGCGGCCGGTCTCGCCGGTCTGGGCGTCGAGCCCGGCGACGTGGTGGCCCTCCAGCTCACCGGGCGCGTGGAGAGCGCGATCGCCCACGCCGCCGTGCTGCTGCGGGGCGCGGTCGTGCTCCCGGTCGTCCCGATCTACGGCCTGCGGGAGCTCGGCTTCGTGCTGCGCCAGTCCGAGGCCGCCGCCCTCATCACGTCCACCGGGCGGGCGGACGAGGTGCGCGCCATGAGCGCGGAACTGCCGGCGTTGCGCCAGGTCGTCGACGTCGACGGCGAGGACTGGGACGCGCTGGAGGCGCACCCGCCGCTCGGGGCGCACGCCCCGCCCGACCCGGACCGGATCTGCGTGCTCGTCTACACCTCGGGCACGACCGCGGATCCGAAGGGCGTCCAGCACACGCACCGGTCCGTCCTCGCGGAACTGGGGACGATGCCCGGCCACGAGGACGGCTACGTCTACCTCGACGCGTTCCCGCCCGGCCACGTCGCCGGACTGTGCGTCCTGCTGCGCGCCCTGGTGAACGGGGTGGCGACCGTCTTCATGGAGAAATGGGATCCCGGCACCGCGCTGGACCTCGTCCACGAGCACCGGGTGACCGCCTCGGCGGGCGTGCCGTTCCACCTGGCGGGCCTGCTGGACGCCGCCGACCGGACCGGCCGCGGAACCGGGTCCCTGCGGGAGTACCTGGTGGGCGCGGCGAGCGTCCCGCCGGTGCTCGTCGAGCGGGCCGGGCGGGCCGGGATCGCCGCCTACCGGGCCTACGGGTCCAGCGAGCACCCCACGATCAGCTCCGGCGCGGCGGACGACCCCGCCGCCAAGCGCGCCACCACCGACGGGCGCCTGAAAGAGGGCACCGAGGTGCGGATCGTCGACCCCGAGGGCGGGGACCTGCCGGCGGGGGAGGAGGGCGAGATCTGGTCGCGCGGCCCCGAGGTCTTCGCCGGCTACCGCGACCCCGCGCTGAACGCGGAGGCGTTCACCCCGGACGGCTGGCTGCGCACCGGCGACGTGGGGCGCATGGACCCCGACGGGCACCTGACCATCACCGACCGGCTCAAGGACATCATCGTGCGCGGCGGGGAGAAGATCTCGTCCAAGGAGGTGGAGGACCTGCTGGCCGTCCATCCGGCCGTGGCCGAGGCGGTCGCCGTGGCCGAGCCGGACGAGCGCTACGGCGAGCGGGTCTGCGCGTTCGCCGTCCTGCGCGAGGGCGCCGGGCTCGACCTCGGGCAGGTGCGCGAGCACTTCGCCGCGCTGGGCGCCGCCCGGCAGAAGACACCGGAGCGCCTGGTCGTCGTGGACGCGTTGCCGCGCACCGCGGCGGGCAAGGTGCGCAAGCACGAACTGAGGAAGGAAGTGCGCGGATGGACCTCGTGATCAGCGACGAGCAGGAGGCGCTCGCCGCGACGGTGCGCGACTGGCTGGCCGGGCGCACCGACCTCGCCGCGGCGCACGCCGAGCGGGCGGGCGCGCCGCCGTGGTCCGCCGGCGACCTGCGGGCCGCCGCGGAGCTCGGGCTGGTCGGGCTGCTGCGCGCCGGGGAGGGCGGCACGCACACCGACCTCGCGCTGGTCGTCGAGGAGCTGGGATACGCGGCGTCCCCGCTGCCGCTCGGGCAGGCCGGGTCGGTGTGCCGGGCGCTCGACGACGCCGGGATCGGCGGTGCCGCGGCGGACCGGGCGGCGGCCGGGTCGGCGCTGGTGGTGCCGGTGCTGCCCGAGCCCGGGGAGGAGCCGTTCCGGGCGTCGGAGGACGAGGACGGCGGGATCGTCCTGGACGGACGGGCGGCCGTCGTGGTGGGCGCGCTCGGCGCCGAGGCGTTCCTGGCCGTCGCCGGCGGACCCGGCGGTGCGCCGGTGTTCGCGCTCGTCCCGGCGGATCTGCCCGGAGTCGCCCGCACGGCGCGCACGTCGCTCGACATCACCCGGGATTTCGCCGCCGTGGCGTTCGAGGGCGCGCGCGTCCCGGCCGGGTCGTGGACGGCGGTCGAACCGGACGCCGCCGAGCGGCTGCGCGACGCGTCGGTGCTGCACCACGCCGCCGACGCGGTCGGCGCGGCGGGGCGGCTGCTGGCGATGACGCTCCAGTACGTCGGCGAACGGCGGCAGTTCGACCGGGTGATCGGCGGCTTCCAGGCGGTCAAGCACCACTGCGCCGACATGGCCGTGGACGTCGAGCGCGCCCGCGTCACCGTGCGCGCGGCCGCCCGCGCCCTGGACGGCGGCGAGCCGGGCGCCCGCCGCCTGCGGATCGCCGAGGCGGCGGCGATCGCGGGCGAGGCGTGCTCGCGGGTGGCCGGCACCGCGCTGCAACTGCACGGCGGCATGGGCTTCACGTGGGAGCACGACCTGCACCTCTACCTGCGCCGCGTCAAGACCGGCGAGCTGCTGGGCGGAACGCCCCGGCACCACTACGCGCGGCTGATGGAGCTGGTGGGCTGAGGGGAGCCGGTGGGCTGAGGGGGGCTCATTCGAGGATGTCGATGACGGAGGTGGCCTCGCGGTCGCGCAGCACCAGCTGGTCGGCCGCCTGGAGGTGCTTGTGCCAGAACCGTTCCGCCCCGGGCCCGTCCCCGGCCCGGACGAGCTTGACGAGCTTCTCGTACGCGCGCACGGCGCGGGCGTAGACGTCGTGCTCGCCGTCCGCCTCGCTCGCCCGCACCGACGCCTGCGTCTGGCGCAGGATGATCTCGTGCACCATCCCGGCCATCAGCGCCAGGGTCAGGTTGCCGGACAGTTCGACGAGCCGCAGGTGGAAGTGGGCGCTGGCGACCGCGAACCGCTCGTAGTCGGCGACCGCGGCGCGGGCGGGCTCCACCTCCGCCTCCAGCGCGGCGTACCGCTCCTCGTCGGCGCTGAGGGCGAGCAGCCGGGCCGCGGGCGGTTCGATCGCGCTGCGCGCCTGGTACACGTCGCCGAGCGTGGCCCCGCCCAGCTGGAGCAGGAGCCCGGCGGGCCGGGCGACCACCTCGGGTCCGGGCACGGTCACCCGGGCGCCGGTGCGGGAGCCGCGGCGCAGTTCGATCAGGCCCTCGGACTCCAGCACCCGGAACGCCTCGCGCAGCGTCGGACGCGAGACGCCGAAGTGCTCCATGAGCGTGGCCTCGTTGGGGAGGTAGTCGCCGTCGGCGAGGGAGCCCTCCACGATGCGGCGCCGCAGCCGGCGCGCGACCAGCTCGCCGGTCTTGGGCGGGCGGACGCCGTCGGACCGCGCGCCCGCGGTCGGGCCGCGCCGTGTCCCCGACTCCGGCAGTGCCATGGGTGATCGCTCCCTGCTGGTGAGTGGCTGGTGAGTGCGTGGTGGTGGATGACCAGGTGCACAAGGATATCTATCTCCCGATCATCTATGGTAGATAACCTAGTAAACCATGTAGCCTTCGTCTGGACGAGGCGGGAAGGAGCGCAATGGCCTCCTGGCGGTCCCGGTTGCGGGAGTTCCTGGCGGCGCACGCGGGGCCGCCGCCGCGCGGCGCGGCCGAGCGGCTGGCGCGGGCGCGCGCGTTCCACGCGGATCTCGCGGACGCCGGCCTCGCCGCGCCCGGCTGGCCGGCCGAGGCGGGCGGCATGGGCCTCGCGCTCGCCGACCAGCTCGACTACCACCGCGAGATGACGCGCGCCCGCGCCCCCAAGCACCCGTGCCCGCTGTCGTTCATCGTCGCGCCCACCCTGATCAAGCACGGCACGGCCGAGCAGAAGGAGCGCTTCCTGCGCCCGCTGCTGCGCGCCGACGAGCTGTGGTGCCAGGGCTTCTCCGAGCCGGGGACGGGAAGCGACCTCACCGCGCTGTCCACCGGGGCCGAACGCGACGGCGACGAGTACGTCGTCACCGGCCAGAAGGTGTGGACGACCATGGCCGCCCAGGCCGACTGGATGTTCGCGCTGGTGCGCACCGGCCCCGCCGGTCCGAGCGGCGCGGGCATCAGCTACCTGCTCGTCCCGATGGACTCCGACGGCGTGACCGTCCGCCCGCTGCGCGACATCAGCGGCGGCGCCCACTTCGCCGAGGTCTTCCTGGACGGGGTGCGCGTGCCGGTGCGGAACCTGGTCGGCGAGGAGAACGGAGGCTGGGCGATCGCGCGCACCAGCCTCGGCCACGAGCGCGCCACCGCGTTCCTGTCCGACGAGTTCCGCTACCGCCGCATCGTGGACGAGCTGTTCGCGCTCGCCGGGCGGACCGGGGCGAGGTCCGACCCGGGGGTGCGCCAGTCGCTGGCCCGGATCGAGGCGTCCGTGCGGGTGCTGGCCGCCAACAGCCGCCGCGCCCTCGACCTGGTGCTCGAAGGCCGCGACCCGGGGCCGGCCGCGTCGGTGAACCGCCTGGTGAAGGCCGAGTTCGACCAGTACCTGCACGAGGTGGCGCTCCGCGTGCTCGGCCCGGACGCCGTGCTCGGCGCCCGCGCCCCGTCCGCGCCCGAGCGGGGCCGCTGGACCCACGGCTACCTCATGAGCCGCGCGTCGACCATCGGCGCCGGCACGTCGGAGATCCAGCGCAACACCATCGCCGAGAAGGTCCTGGGCCTGCCCTCGCACCTGCACGAGACCTCGGAGGGTTCGCGCGCATGAGCACCGTGGAGTTCGAGAACGACCTGCGGGAGGCCGTCGGCCGGCTGGTCGGCGACCGCTGCGCGCCCGAACGCGTCGCCGCCCTCGCCGACGCGGGCGAGCCCGCCGACCGCGAGCTGTGGGACGAGCTCGCGGCGATGGGGCTGCCGGGGCTGGCCGTGCCCGCCGGCCACGGCGGCGAGGGGCTGGGCTTCGCGCCCGCCGCGGCCGCGCAGGAGGAGCTCGGCCGCGGGCTCGCCCTCGTGCCGAGCGTGTCGACGTTCGCGGTGCAGGCCGCGCTGCTGGCCGCCGGGGACCTGCCGCCGGTCGCGCGCTGGCTGCCGCGGCTGGCGTCCGGGAAGGTCACCGGAGCGGTCGCGGCCGGCCGCACGGTGGACGGCTGGACCGCCGCGGGCGGCGTGCGCGCCGTCCGCACGTCCGGCGGCTGGACGCTGAACGGGGAGGTGCCCGTCGTCGCCGACGCCCCCGCCGCCGGGGTCCTGCTCGTCCCGGCCGAGGAGGAGCCCGGACTGTTCCTGGTGGAGCGCGACGCGGTGGCCGTCGAACCGGTCGAGTCGCTGGACCCTACCCGCCCGCTCGGCACGGTCCGGATGCGGGACGCCCCGGGCGAGGCGCTCGCCGGCCCCGCCGCCACGGCCCGCGTCCTCGCGGCGGCCGAGCGGACGGCGCTGGTGATGCTCGCCGCCGACGTGGTGGGGGCGGCGGCGCGGGCCCTGGACATGGCGGTCGGCCATGCCCGGACCCGCCGGCAGTTCGGCCGCCCCATCGGGTCGTTCCAGGCCGTGTCGCACCGCTGCGCCGACATGCTCATCGCGGTCGAGTCGGCCCGCGCCCTGGTCGCCGCCGCGGCGGAGGCGCTCGACGAGCCGTCCGACGACACGCCGGTCGCGGTCGACCTGGCCGCCGCGCACGCACTGGACGCCGCGGTCGAGGTGACCGGCGGCTGCGTCCAGATCCACGGCGGGATGGGCTTCACGTGGGAGCATCCCGCGCACCGCCACCTGCGCCGCGCCAAGGCCGCGCAGGCGCTGATCGCGCTCCCGGACCGGCTGCGCGACCGGGCCGTGAGCGGGCTGCGGTGACGGCCGGTGCCGGGGGACCGCCGGGTCGGGCCCGCCGCCCCGTCCGAGTGAGGAGCAGCTTCGCATGAGGAGCAGCAACGCCATGGAGTTCGGTGCCGGTACGCCGCTGGAGGAGTTCCGGGAGCGGGTGCGCGCGTTCGTCGCGGCCCGCGCCCCCGGCCACAAGGTGAGGTCGGGGGTGCGCAGCCCGGAGAGCGAGGCCGAGCTGAAGGAGCTGCGGCGCTGGACGGCCGAGCTGTACGCGGCCGGGTACGTGGGGGCCGACTGGCCCGAGGAGTACGGCGGGGAGCCCGGCCACGACCCGCTGCGCCAGTTCGTGGTGGGCGAGGAGATCGCCCGTGCCCGCGCCCCGATGCCCGCGAGCGGCGGCTCGCTGGCCGCGAACGCGCTGATCAGGTTCGGGACGGACGAGCAGAAGGAGCGGTACCTGCCGCGGATCCGGTCCGCCGACGACCTGTGGTGCCAGCTGTTCAGCGAGCCCGAGGCGGGGAGCGACCTGGCGTCCCTGCGGACCACCGCGGTGCGGGACGGCGACGAGTGGGTGGTCGACGGGCAGAAGGTCTGGACGACCAACGGGCACTGGGCGCAGTACGGCTACCTGCTCGCCCGCACCGATCCCGGCGTGCCCAAGCACCAGGGCATCAGCGCGTTCGTGCTGGACATGCGCCTGCCCGGCGTGCAGGTGCGTCCGCTGCGGGAGCTGACCGGCACCTCCGACTTCAACGAGGTCTTCTTCGACGGCGTCCGGCTGCCCGCCGACGCGCTGATCGGCGCGCCGGGCCAGGGCTGGCTGATCGCCAACCTGTCGCTCGCCGAGGAGCGCAACGGCGTCGGCGTCTCCGTCGTGCAGCTCCAGATGGCCTGGGAGGACCTGGTCGCCCTGGCCCGCGAGATCACCGTGGACGGGCGGCCGGCCCTGGACCTGGACGACGTCCGCCAGCGGCTCGCCAGGTTCCGCGCCGAGGTCGACGCGTGCGCGCTGCTCGCCCACACGTCCATCTCCCGGTGGCGCGCGGGCCGGGAACGGATGATCGACGCCCCGGCCACGAAACTGACCTTCAGCGAGCTGAACCTGCGGATGGCCGAGTACGCCGTGTCGCTGCCCGGCGCCCTCGGCGTCCTCACCGAGGAGGACCCCGGCGCCGTCGCGGGGGGCCGCTGGCAGGACGCCTACCTGTACGCCCGCGCCTACACGATCGCCGGCGGCAGCTCGGAGATCATGCGCAACATCATCGCCGAGCGCGCCCTCGGCCTGCCCCGCGAACCCCGCTGACCAGGCTGACCAGGCTGACCATCCCCTTTTCCGGACGGAGGACGCCGTGCACCTGTCCCGGCTCGCCGAGCGCCATCCCGACAAGCCCGCCGTGGTCGACGCGGCCACCGGCGCCGTCACCACCTACCGCGAACTCGACGAGGCATCGCTCCGCCTCGCCCGGCTGCTGGCCGACCGCGGCCTGGAACCCGGCGACCACGCCGCCCTGCTCATGGACAACGGCCCCGGCTACTTCGCCGCCGCCTGGGCCTGCCAGCGGTCGGGCCTGTACTGGACGCCCGTCAACCACCACCTCACCGTCGACGAGGCCGCCTACATCGTCCGCGACTGCGGCGCGCGGGCGCTGATCGCGTCCGGCACGCTGGGCGGCGCGGCCTGGGAGGTCGCGGAAAGCGCCCCGGACGTCCGGACGCGGCTCATCGACGGGTCCGGCGACCCGCCCGAGGGCTTCGAGAACCTGGCCGAGGCGGCGGCCCGCTTTTCCGGCGGCGGGCGGGAGGAGGAGCGCGAGGGCTACTACATGTTCTACTCGTCCGGCACCACCGGGCGGCCCAAGGGCATCCTGCCCGACCTCGCCGGCGACCCGTTCGGCACCGGGCTGAAGCTCGACCACACCCTTCCCCTGCTGTTCGGGTTCGGCCCCGACACCGTCTACCTGTGCCCGGCGCCGCTCTACCACGCCGCGCCCACCGGCTGGACGCTCGGCACGATGCGCGGCGGCGGCACGGTCGTCCTGATGGACCGCTTCGACCCCGAGCGGGCCCTGGCGCACATCGAGCGGTACAAGGTCACGCACGTCCAGTTCGTGCCGACGATGCTCGTCCGGATGCTCAAGCTCCCGGAGGAGACCCGGGCGCGCTACGACCTGTCCAGCCTGCGGACGGTGGTGCACGCCGCCGCGCCCTGCCCGGTCGAGGTCAAGCGGCGCGTCATCGAGTGGTTCGGACCCGTGGTGTACGAGTACTACTCCGGCAGCGAGGGGAACTGCTTCTTCCTCATCGACTCGCGGGACTGGCTCGCGCATCCCGGCTCGGTCGGGCGGCCCGTCCTCGGGACGACCCACATCCTGGACGACGACGGCCGCGAACTGCCCACCGGCGAGGTCGGCACGGTCTGGTTCGAGGGCACGGCCGCGTTCAGCTACCACAACGACCCCGCCAAGACCGCGGGCGCCTTCAACGACCGGGGCTGGAGCACGCTCGGCGACCTGGGCCGCCTCGACGCCGAGGGCCGCCTCTACCTGGTGGACCGACGCGCCGACCTGATCCTCAGCGGCGGCGTCAACATCTACCCGCAGGAGATCGAGAACGTCCTGGCCGTCCATCCGGCGGTCGCCGACGCCGCCGTCGTCGGGGCGCCCGACCCGGACATGGGGCAGCGGGTCCGCGCCGTCGTCGAGCCCGCCGACCCGGCCGCCGCGGGCCCCGGGCTGGCGGACGAGCTGATCGCGTACTGCCGGGCGCACCTGGCCGGCTACAAGTGCCCGCGGGAGATCGAGTTCACCGCGGAACTGCCCCGCACCCCGACCGGCAAGCTGCTGCGCCGCCTCCTGACCGCCCCCGCCGCCGGCGAGCGGCGCTGACGGAGGCCGCGACATCTTGGCTGATCACCCCGTACTAGATAACCTAGTTACCCTTGTCTGAGGAGGGTCTCATGAAGCTGCGTCCCGGCCAGCAGCTGGCCAGCACCGTCGACGGCACCAGGATGATCGTGGTCCGCGCGCCCGCCGCCGAGGTCGCGGTGAGCTGCGGCGGCGCGCCGATGGTCGACGCCAAGGAGGAGGCGGCGCCCGGAACCGCCGATCCCGCGAGGCGGGACGGAACCCTCCTCGGCAAGCGCTACGCCAGCGACGACCTGGGGATCGAGCTGCTGTGCACCAAGCCGGGGGAGGGCACCGTCGAGGTCGACGGCGCGGCCCTGCCGATCAAGGACGCGAAACCGCTGCCCGCCTCCGATTAGACCGGCCCCCGCGACAGGAGCACCCGATGAACGTGACGATGCCGCTGGACATGGCGGCGGACGGCTTTGGCGACCGGATCGTCGTGGGATCCCGGAACGGCGGCCTGACCGCCTCCCGGCTGCGGGCATCGGCCTCCGGCGCCGCCGCGCTGATCCGCGGGTCGGGCGCGGACGCCGTCCTCTACCTCGCCGTCAACGGCCCCGCCTTCCCGGTCGCGATGTTCGCCGCGGCCTTCGCCGGCGTCCCGCTGGTGCCGGTGAACTACCGGCTGGGCGAGGAGCAGCTCGGCCGGCTGCTGGCCGCTCACCCCAAGGCGTACGGCATCGCCGAAGAAGGGCAGCATGCGGCCCTTCTCAGCGCGGGCCTGTCGGTCCGCACCCCCGGGGACTTCCTCCGGGAGGCCGGCGCGGCGGCGTCCCAGGGGCGCGGGGAGGAGGCACCCGCCGACCCCGACGCCACCGCCGTCCTGATCTACACGAGCGGCACCACCTCGGCGCCCAAGGGGGTCGTGCTGCGCCACCGCAACCTCGTCTCGTACGTGCTGGAGACGGTCGAGTTCGCGGCGGCGGACGAGGACGAGGCGGCGCTGATGAGCGTCCCGCCGTACCACATCGCCGCGGTGTCCAACGTGCTGACGAACCTGTACGCGGGGCGCCGCTGCCTGACGCTGCACTCGTTCACGCCGGACGGGTGGCTGGAGCTCGTGCGCGCGGAAGGGGTGACCAACGCGATGGTCGTCCCGACGATGCTGGCCCGCATCATGGACGCCCCCGTCGCGGACCGCTCGGCCCCCTCCCTGCGCGCCCTCGCCTACGGCGGCGCACGGACGCCCCGCCGCATCATCGAGCGGGCGCTGCGCGAATGGCCGCACGTCGGCTTCGTCAACGCCTACGGCCTCACCGAGACCAGCTCGACCATCGCCGTCCTCGGCCCGGACGACCACCGGGCGGCGCTCACCTCCGACGACCCGGACGTCCGGGCCAGGCTCGAATCGGCGGGCCGTCCGGTGCCGTCGATCGAGCTGGAGATCCGCGACGCGGACGGGAGCGTGCTGCCCGCCGGGCGGAGCGGGCGGATCTGGGTGCGCGGCGAGCAGGTCTCCGGGGAGTACGCGGGCCACGGCTCCGCGGTCGACGGGCGCGGCTTCTTCGACACCCGCGACCAGGGCCGCCTGGACGCGGAGGGCTACCTGTTCGTCGAGGGCCGCGTCGACGACACCATCATCCGGGGCGCGGAGAACATCGCCCCCGCCGAGATCGAGGACGTCCTGCTCCGCCACCCGGACGTGGCCGACGCCGTCGTGGTGGGCGTCCCCGACGAGGAGTGGGGCCAGCGCGTCGAGGCCGTCGTCGTGCCCGCCCCGGGCGCCGTCCTCGACCCCGGGGAGCTGCGCGGCTACGTCCGGGAGCGGCTGCGCTCCTCGAAGACCCCCGAGCGCATCGCCTGCTGGCCCGAGCTGCCCCGCACCCCGACCGGAAAGGTGATCAAACGCGACATCGTCGCCGGTCTGGCCGCCCCGGGCGGCTAGCGCGCGTTTCGTCGACCTGCGGCGTGTCGTTGTTATGAGCGCGTCGGAAGCAACAACACGCCGCAGGTCAACGACGTGGTGGCACCGCGTCGAGCCAGGGTTCGAGGGCGGCGAGGTGGCGGCTCATGCGATGCCGGGCGAGGCTGACGTCGCCCGTCAGCGCCGCCTCGGCGATCTTCTGGTGGCTCGCCACGGACGGCTCCCGTCCGGCGTCCTCGGGGGCGCGGAACCGGGTGAGCCGGGTCAGCACGGCCGTGAAGAGCGACAGCAGCTGGTTGCCGCTCAGCCGCGCCAGCGCCAGGTGCACCTCCGCGAGCGCCGGACCGGGCAGGGCCGAGGGGTCGCGCTCGTGGGCGAGGGCGGCCGCGAGGCCGGCGGCGGCGTCGTGGTCGCCGTGCGGGGCGCGGGCCGCGGCCAGCTCGATCGCGCGCAGCTCGACGGCCGTCCGTACCTCGAACACGTCGGCGGCCCGGACCTGCAGGTAGCGCAGGTAGAGCAGGAGCGCGTCGACCACGCGGGCCGGGTCGGGGGCCTGGACGACCAGCCCGCCGCCGGGCCCCTGCCGCATCCGGGCGACGCCGTTGTGCTCCAGGATCCGCACGGCCTCCCGGAACACGGACCGGCTGACCCCGAGCTCCTCGCACAGGGCGGCCTCGTTGCCGATGACCTCCCCGGTCGGCCAGCCGCGCCGGTGGATCTCCTGGCGGACCAGCAGCGCCACCTTCTCCGGCAGCTTGCCCGCCGTGCCGCCGGTGACCGAGTCGGCGAGCCGCTGGGCCAGCGACCCGGGCGGGCCGTCGGCCGGCCCGGCGGCGGCGCGCGCCGCGCGCACCCGGTCCAGCCAGGCGCGCTCGCCCTCCAGCTGGCGGCGGACGCGCCGCTCGGCCCTCGCCTCGTCCCCGGAGACGATCGCCTCGGCGATGCCGTGCAGCGCGCGGCGGCGGACGCCGATCGTCTCCCCGCCGAGGTCGTAGCGGTCGGACGGGTCGCCCGCCAGCGCGCCGGTGACCCGGGTCAGCGACGGGATGAAGATCGACAGCACCGGGTTGCCGGAGGCCCGCGCGACCGCCACGCTGAGCTGCCGTTCCACCGTGTCGTCGGCGGCCACCGTGCGCAGCAGCGCGATGTCGCGCTCGCCGATGCGCCGCGCGGCCAGCCGCGCGGCGAGCACCTCCAGGGTGATCCGGGCGTCGTACAGCTCGCCGACCGACACGTCGGCGAAGTGGAAGAACGCGGCCACCGCCTCGGCGACGACCGCGCCGGCCGGGGCGCGCACCACCAGGCCGCCGCCCCGGCCGCGGCGCATCGCCGCGACCTGCTTGTACTCCAGGATGCTGACCGCCTCGCGCACCGCGGCGCGGGACACGCCGTAGCGCGCGATCAGCTCGGCCTCCGCGCCGATCGGCTCGCCCACCGGCCAGCCCCGCTCGACGATCTCGTCCTCGATGCGCCGCGCGACCTGCTCGGCGAGCTTGCGCCGCGGCTCGGCGCGGACCGTACGTGGCGGCACCGTCAACTGCGACCCCCGATGGGCTCTGGTCCGTGGCCGGACGAGTCGGATGAATCCTAGCGAGCGTCTTGGCCGCCACGATTAAACATGCTACTAATTTCCTTGCATCGATCGTAGTGCCACTTCGGATTGATCGGCGGGAAGGGGTGTTCTCGTGGTCGGAGCTGCGGACAGCGCACCGGCATCGCCGGAGGTGCTGACTAAAACAGCCGACGAAATAGCGTTGATCACCTTGAACCGGCCGGACCGGCTGAACGCCTTCACGCCCGGCATGCGCGAGCTCTACCTGGCCGCCCTCGACCGGGCGGACCGCGACCCGGGCGTCCGCGCGATCGTGGTCACCGGCGCCGGGCGCGCGTTCTGCGCCGGGGCGGACTACACCGCGCTCGACGGCCTCGACGCGGAGACGCTGCGCGCCCGGAACGCCGCGCAGCCGGTCCCCTTCGACACCGCCATGCGGCTGCGCAAGCCGCTCATCGCCGCGCTGAACGGCCCGGTCGCCGGCATCGGCCTGGCCCACGCCCTCATGGCCGACGTCCGGTTCGCCGCGCCCGAGGCGTCCTTCACGAGCGCGTTCCCGAGGTTCGGGCTGACGGCCGAGGGAGGCACGGCCTGGCTGCTGTCCCGGCTCGTCGGCACCGCGCGGGCGCTCGACGTGCTGTGCTCCTCCCGCACCGTCGGGGCCGCGGAGGCCGAGCGCATCGGGCTGGTCCAGTGGATCGTTCCAGCCGGGGAGCTGCTCGACCGGGCCCGCGCCTACGCCGCCGCGCTCGCCGAGAACTCCGCCTACTCGCTGGCGAGGATGCGCGAGCAGGTGCACGCCGCCTGGGAGCAGGACTGGCCCACCGCCTACGAGCGCTCCGTCGACCTGGTCTACGAGAGCCTCGACCGCCGCGAGTTCGCCGAACTGGCCGCCCGCCGCGCCGCCAGGCGCGCCGCACCCGCCGCACCCGCCGAGGGCGCCCCGGCCGCCGGGGCCGCCCCCGTCCCACCCCGTCCCAGCGCATGAAGGAGTGGTCAACCGTGACCCAGACGGCGACCGAACCGCCCGCCGGCGTGGCGGCGCTCACCCCCCTCGTCGCACCGCGTTCGATCGCGGTGGTCGGCGCGTCCGACCAGCCCGCCCGGATCGGCGGGCGCATCCTCGCCCGGCTGAAGGAGACCTACCAGGGCGCGATCTTCCCGGTGAACGCCTCCCGGGACACCGTGCAGGGGCTGCCCGCCCACCCCGGCATCTCCGCCGTGCCCGAGCCGGTCGACCTGGCGATCGTCGCGGCCCCCGGCCCGGCCGTCCCGCAGATCGCGCGGGACGCCGCGGCCCGCGGCACCGGGGCGCTGCTCGTGCTGTCGGCGGGCTTCGGCGAGGTCGGCGAGGAGGGCCGCCGCGCGCAGGACGAGCTGGCCGCCATCGGCGCCGGCTCCGGGATGCGGATCTGCGGGCCGAACTGCATCGGGATCATGAACCTGACGATCGGGCTGCGCGCGGTGTTCTCCACCCTGACCGACGTGCCGCAGGAGACCGGCGGCATCGGCATCGTCAGCCAGAGCGGCGGCTTCGGCATGGGCATGTTCGAGACCGCCCAGCGGTCCGGGCTCGGCGTGTCCTACGTCCTCGCCACCGGCAACGAGGCCGACGTGACCTGCGGCGAGATGGTCGGACACCTGGTCGAGCAGCCGGACGTGCGGGTCATCGCGCTGTTCATGGAGGGGCTGCGCAAGCCCGCCGGGCTGCTCGCCGCCGCCCGCCGCGCGCTGGAGCTGGGCAAGCCCATCGTGGCCGTGCGGACCGGCCGCTCGCAGGTCGGCGCCCGCGCGGCGGCGAGCCACACCGGCGCGCTGTCCTCGGCGGACGACGTGGTGTCGGCCGCGTTCGAGGGCGCCGGGATCATCCGCGTGGACGGCCCCGCCGAGCTGATCGAGTTCGCCCGGGTGTTCGCCGCCGGGCGCCGTCCGGCGGGGCGACGGCTCGCCGTCGTCACCTCCAGCGGCGGCGCCGGCGTCCTGATGGCCGACGCCGCCGAGGCCGCCGGCCTGGAGATGCCCCGCCCCGCCGGCGCGCTGGCCGACGCGCTGGACGGGCTGGTGCCGTCCTTCGGGTCGACCGCCAACCCGATCGACCCGACCGCGCAGATCGTGAACGACCAGTCGATGCTCCGCGAGCTGTTCACCAAGGTCACCGCCGCGCCCGACTACGACATGGTGGTGGTCGCCGGAGTGGCGCGCGGCCTCGGCCCGGCGCTGCGCGAGACGGTCCAGGCCGCCTGCGACTCCACCGACAAGCCGTTCGCGGCGTGGGCGGCGCAGGAGGTGGCCCTCGACCTGACCGCGCGCGGCGTCACCGCCTGCCACGACCCGATGCTGCTCATCCGCGGGCTGGGCGAGCTGGCCCGCTACCAGGAGACGCGCGAGCGGCTGCTCGGCGAGCCGTTCCATCCGCGGGAGGACCCGTCGCCCGGGGCGGAGCCGCCGTCGCGCAGGCTCGCCGAGCACGTCTCCCGCCGCTACCTGGTCGAGGCCGGGATCCCCGTGCCCGACGAGCGCGTCGTCACCGGCGCGGCCGAGGCGGTGGCCGCGGCGGCCGAGCTCGGCGGGACGGTCGTGCTGAAGCTCAGCGCGGACTGGCTGTCCCACAAGAGCGAGCACGGCGCAGTGCGCGTAGGGCTGAGCGGCCGGGACGAGGTCGAGGGCGCCTACGCCGCGCTCGCCGCGCTCGGCGAGGAGCTGCGCCCCGAGGGCGCGCCGGACGCGGTGGTCCTGGTCCAGCGCATGGCGGAGCCGGGGCTGGAACTGGTCTGCGGGCTCTTCACCGACCCGACGTTCGGGCCGGTCGTCACCGTCGGCCTCGGCGGGACGCTCGTCGAGATCGTCCGGGACCGGCGGCTCGCCCTCGCCCCCGTGGGGCCCGCCGAGGCCGGGCGGCTCGTCCGGGAGCTGGCCGGCGGGCGCCTGGTCGGCGCCGTCCGCGGGCTCACCGAAGCGCAGGCCGCCACCGTCGCCGGGGTGCTGGTCAGGCTGGGCGGCACCGTCCGGCGGCACCCGGAGATCCGGGAGCTGGAGCTGAACCCGCTGATCGTCGGGCCGTCCGGCGCCGTCGCCGTCGACGCCCTGGCCGTCGTGTCGCAGACCGCGACGGGAGAGCCGCCGTGCTGAGGACCGTGGCCATCCGGCTGCTCGCGATGATCCCGCTGGTCTTCCTCGTCGCGACCGCCGTGTTCTTCCTCGGGCAGCTGTCGGACATCGATCCGGCGGAGAACATCGTGGGGCCGGAGGCGTCCGCGGAGCAGGTCGCCGCCGTCCGGCACGAGCTCGGGCTGGACCGTCCCGCCCTGGAGCAGTACGCCGACTGGGTGTCGGGCGCCGTCCGCGGCGACCTCGGCCAGTCGCTGTACACCAAGGCGGACGTCTCGGCCTCGCTGTTCCAGGCGCTGCCGGTCACCCTGTCGCTCACCTTCGGCGGGCTGGTGGTCGGGCTGCTGCTCGGCGTGCCGTCCGGGATCTGGAGCGCGCTGCGGGCGGGCCGCGCCGGCGACCGGGCGATCAGCCTGCTCGCCACGGTCGGCCAGGCCGTGCCGGGGTTCTGGCTGGGGCTGCTGCTGATCTTCGCGTTCGCGATCCGGCTGCCGTGGTTCCCGTCGGTCGGCTACGTCGCGATCGAGGAGAGCCCCGCCGGCTGGCTGCGCAGCCTCGTGCTGCCCTCGGTCTCGCTCGAGCTGATCGCCGCCGCCGCGATCTCCCGGCAGACCCGGTCCAGCATGATCGGCGTCCTGCAGCAGGAGTACGTGCGCACGGCGCTCAGCAAGGGCCTGTCCAAGCGCCGGGTCGTGGTCAAGCACGCCCTGAAGAACGCCGCGGTGCCGGTCGTCACCGTCGTGTCGTTCCAGGTCACCACGCTGCTGGGCGGCTCGATCGTGATCGAGCGGCTGTTCGCGATGCCCGGCCTCGGGCAGCTCGCCATCAACGCGGTGCTGCGCCGCGACCCGGACGTCATCCAGGGCATCGTCGTGCTGACGGTGGTCGTCGTCGTGCTGGTCAACGTGCTGCTCGACCTGTCGTACGCGTGGCTCAACCCGAAGGTGCGTGCGCTGTGAGCGCCCCGGACCGGCTCCGCGGCAGGATCGGCGCCCGGCTGCTGCGCTCCAAGGCGACGCTGTTCTGGACCGGCGTCGTGGCACTGGTCGTGCTCGCCGCCGCGCTCGCCCCGCTGATCGCGCCGTACGACCCGCTCAAGGGCGATGTCAGGGAGGGGCTGCTCGGGCCGTCCGCCGACCACTGGCTCGGCACCGACAAGCTCGGCCGGGACGTCCTGTCCCGGATCCTCTACGGCGCGCGGGTCGCGCTCGCGTCGGGCGCCGAGGCGGTCGGCATCGCGGCGGTCATCGGCATCCCGCTCGGGCTGCTGTCGGGCTACGCCGGCGGCTGGACGGACCGCATCCTGATGCGCATCGTCGAGGGCGCCATGTCGGTGCCGTTCCTGGTGCTGGCCATCGCGCTGATCTCGGTGCTCGGCCCCGGACTGTGGAAGTCGATGGCGGTCGTCGGCGTCGTGTACGCGATGACGCTGCTGCGCCTCACCCGCGGCGAGACGCTCGCGGCCCGCGAGGAGCTGTACGTGGACGGCGTCAGGGTGGCGGGCGCCCGCGCCCCGCGCATCCTGTTCCGGCACATCCTGCCCAACATCACCCCGCCGCTCATCGTGCAGGTCACGCTGATGATCGCGGGCGCGATCATCGCGGAGGCGACGCTGTCCTTCCTCGGCCTCGGCGCGCAGGCCGGGGACGCGAGCTGGGGCTCGATGCTGGCGGACGCGCAGGCGAGCATCCGGCAGAGCTTCTTCCTGGCGCTGCCGCCGGGCTTCGCCATCCTGCTCACGGTGCTGGCGTTCAACCAGGTCGGCGACGGCGTGCGGGACCTGTTCGCCCGCGAGGCCAAGGCCGGCTCGCTGGGCGTCAACCCGGTGCACCGCGACGCCGAAGCCCCCGGGACCGCGCCGGACGCCGGGCCGGAGATCGCCGGGGCGGCGGTGCCCGACCCGCTGCTGAGCGTCCGCGACCTCACCGTGTCGTTCCCGCAGCCGGGCGCGGGCCGGGTCGACGTCGTCCAGCACGTGTCCTTCGACGTGGGCAGGGGCGAGGTCCTCGGGCTGGTCGGCGAGTCGGGCAGCGGCAAGAGCGTCACCGCGATGTCGCTGCTCGGCCTCGTCCCCGACCCCGGGCGGGTCACGGCCGCCGCCGTCCGGCTGGACGGCCGGGAGCTGACCGGCCTGGCGTTCGACGAGCTGCGCACGGTGCGCGGCGGCGAGATCGGCGTGGTGTTCCAGGAGCCCATCGCCAGCCTCAACCCCGCCTACACGGTCGGCGACCAGGTCGCCGAGGTGCTGCGCGAGCACGAGGGGCTGACGCGGGCGCGGGCGCGGGCGCGGGTGATCGAGCTGTTCGAGCAGGTGGGCATCCCCGATCCCGCCGCCCGGATCGGCGCCTACCCGCACCAGTTCTCCGGCGGCATGGCGCAGCGCGTGATGATCGCGATGGCGCTGGCGTGCCGGCCCCGGCTGCTGGTCGCCGACGAGCCCACCACCGCGCTGGACGTGACCGTCCAGGGGCAGGTGCTGGACCTGCTGCTGGAGCTGCGCGCGTCGATCGGCACGTCCATCCTGCTGATCACCCACGACCTCGGGGTGGTCGCGGACGTGGCCGACCGGGTCGCCGTCATGTACGCGGGCCAGCTCGTGGAGTGCGGGCCGACCGAGGAGGTCTTCCGGCGCCCGTCCCACCCCTACACCGAGGGGCTGCTGGCGTCGCTGCCGCGCAACGTGCGGCGGACGGGCCGGCTGCCGTCCATCCCCGGCGTCGTCCCGCCGCCGGACGCCTGGCCCGAGGGCTGCCATTTCGCCGACCGCTGCGCGCACGCCCGGCCGGAGTGCACGGCGGGGCCGGTCGAGCTGACCGCCGCCGGCGGCGGGGCCCGCGCCGCCCGATGCGTCCGCGCGGGCGAGCTGACCCTGACGGGCGTCGGCGAGACCGGCGCCGAGCAGATTGCGAAGAAGGCATGAGCCCGACGAACACCGCCAAGGCCGCCGCCGAGAGCACCACCGAGGACGCCGGTCCGCTGCTGCGGGTGCGGAACCTGACCGTCTCCTTCACCGGCCGCCGGTCCGCCCCCTGGCGGCGCCCCTTCAGCAACGTCGCCGTCGACTCCGTCGGCCTCGACATCGCGCCGGGGGAGACGCTCGGCCTGGTGGGGGAGTCGGGCTCGGGGAAGTCCACCACCGCGCGGGCGATCCTGCGGCTGCTGCGGCCGGACGCGGGCACCATCGAGGCGGCCGGCTTCCGCGTCGACGCGTTCGGCCGCCGCGTCCCGGCCGCCTACCGCCGCGCCGTGCAGGCGGTGTTCCAGGACCCGCTCGGCTCCCTGGACCCGACCAAGGTGATCGGCGACATCGTCGCCGAACCGCTGGCCGTCCACTTCGGCCTGCGCGGCCCGGAGCGCGCGAAGCGGGTCGCGGACCTGCTCGACCAGGTCGGGCTCGCCGCCCACCACGCCCGCCGCTACCCCTACGAGCTGTCGGGCGGGCAGCGCCAGCGGGTGTCGATCGCGCGGGCGCTCGCGCCCGAACCGCGCCTGATCGTCCTGGACGAGCCCGTCAGCGCGCTGGACGTGTCCGTGCAGAGCCAGGTCGTCAACCTGCTGGAGGACGTGCGGGAGCGCACCGGCGTCGGCTACCTGTTCGTCGCCCACGACCTCGCCGTCGTCCGCCACACCAGCGACCGGATCGCGGTCATGTACCGGGGCCGCGTGGTCGAGGAGGGACCCGCCGACCGGATCTGCGAGCTGCCCGCCCACCCCTACACCGATGCGCTGCTGGCGGCCGCGCCCGACCCCGATCCGGCCCGGCAGCGGCTCCAGCGGCGGCGCCGCCGGGAACTGACCGCCGTCGCCCCGGGCCCCGCCCCCGCTCCCGGCGGATGCCCCTTCGCCTCCCGATGCCCGCACCGGATGCCGGTGTGCACCGACACATTTCCCGACTGGACGGACGTGACCGGCGGCGGCCGCGTGGCCTGCCACCTGCACGACGATCCCCCCACCCCGGAGGAGTCCCGATGAGAAGAACCCCGGCACCCGGACGCGCGCTCGCCGCGGCCGCGGCGCTCGCGACCACCGTGGCCCTGACCGCCTGCGGCGGCGGTTCCACGAGCGGGTCCGATGGCCCGCTCGTCCAGGCCGACGGCGCCCCGCAGTCCCCGGCGGGGACGCTGCGCATGGCGGCCTGGCAGGAGGCGCCGTCGATGGACCCGGCCCGCACCACCACCCAGAACGGGATGCTGATCTTCCCCGAGTACGACACGCTCACCGTCGTCGACGAGAAGTTCACCCCCAAGCCGTGGCTGGCGACGTCGTGGACGCAGCCCGACCCCAAGACCTGGGAGTTCAAGCTCCGGACCGACGTGAAGTTCCACGACGGCTCCACGTTCGACGCCGAGACCGTCAAGGCGAACCTGGACCGGGCCAAGAAGATCGTCGGCGGCCCGTACACCAACATCTACGCGCCGATCTCCAAGGTGGAGGCCGTCGACCCGGCCACGGTCCGGGTGTCGTTCGCGGTGCCGCAGCCGAACTTCCCCTACAGCATGTCCACGGTCGCGGGCGCGATGGTCAGCCCGAAGGCGATCAAGGACGGCACCGACCTGACCCGCACCGCGGCGGGCAGCGGCGGCTGGATCTGGCAGAAGGACGCCCACCGGGAGGGCGCCGAGCACGTCTACAAGGCCAACCCGGACTACTGGAACAAGGCGGCCGTCCGGGCCGCGACGGTCAACGTCTCGATCATGCAGGAGGACAACGCCCGGCTGAACGCCGCCCAGAGCGGCCAGACCGACGTGATGTCGACGCTCCAGCCGGACCAGATGGACGCCGCGCAGAGCGCGGGCCTGCGGGTGCTGAACGACTTCACCTCGACCGGCACGTTCCTGATCATGGACCGGGAGGGGAAGAAGGTGCCCGCCTTCGCCAAGCCGGAGGTCCGGCAGGCGATCGGCCTGCTCCTCGACCGCGACGCGTACAACAAGGCGCTGCTGTCGGGCAAGGGCGACTCCGAGAACGGCGGGTTCGCCGCGCCGGACTCCCCGTGGAACGACCCGTCGCTGAACGACCTGAACAAGCCGGATGTGGCCAAGGCGAAGCAGCTGCTCGCCGAGGCGGGGTACGCCGGCGGCTTCACCTTCGAGGTGGGCAACGCGCCCGTCATCAAGCAGGTGAACGAGACCGTCGCGCAGTTGCTGAAGGAGGGCGGCATCACCATGAAGATCGTCGATGTCGCCAACGGCCAGTACACCGCGGACGTGCGCAAGGGGCGCTTCCCGGCCGGCTACTTCGTGCCGACCTCGATCGACATCTACCAGTGGTGGAGCCGCACCGTCTCCAACAAGGGGATCTACAACCCGTTCGGGCTCGACGACCTGGCCGACATGGAGAAGACCTTCGACGAGGCTCTGGCGATGAGCGACGACGCCGCGCGCAAGCCCCTGCTGAGCCGGCTGCAGCGGCAGACCGTGGAGCGCGGCGTGGCGTTCCCGCTGAGCCAGAACCCGCGCGCCGCGGCGCTGGCCGCCTCGGTGCGCGCGACGCAGCAGCCGGTCTTCGCGCCGGAGGACATCGCGCCTCGCCCGTACTACCTCTGGACGAAGTAAACTATGTTTGCGAAGTCATCTACGTGGATGTGAGGGTGCGACCGTGACCGCGAGAGCGTGGCTGTTCGACGTCGACGGCACCCTGCTCGACTCGGTGACCGGCACGTCGCTGCGCCCGCTGGCCCGTGAGCTGCTCACGGCCCTGCGCGAGCGGGGGACGCCCGCCCTGCTGTGGAGCGCGGGCGGCGCGGACTACGCGCGCCGCCGCGCCGAGGCCGCGGGCATCGCCGACCTGGTCACGGCATTCCACGTCAAGGCCGAGCGGGACGGGCGGGGCCACTGGGTCCTGCCCACCCTGCCGCCGGAGCACGCGCCCGCCGTGCTGGTGGACGACCAGCCCGACGAGGTGCCGCGCGCGGGGGAGGTGCTCGGCGTCCCGCCCTACGTCGGGCCGAACCCCCGCGACACCGCGCTCGCCGCGCTGCTCCGGCGGCTCCCCCAGCGAACGGAAGGGAATCCATGAACGACGTCGGGCCGGACGCGGCCAGGCCGCTGTCCGCGCGGCTGCGCCGGATGGTCTCGATCGACCCCGCCGCGACCGCGATGACCTTCGGCGGACGCTCCTACCCCTGGGCCTTCCACCGGGAGGCCGTCGAGGACCTGGAGCAGCTCCTGGACGGCACGGGCGCCCGCCGCGTCGGCATCGTGCTGCGCAACCGCCCTGCGCTCGTGGCCGCGCTGATCGCCGTGCTGGCCACCGGCCGGGAGGTGGTCACGCTGAGCCCCTTCCACGGCGACGTCGGGCTCGCCGAGGACATCGAGGGCCTGGCGCCCCAGGCCGTGATCGCCGAGCCGGGCGACTGGGCCAGGGGCGGGGTGCGGGACGCCGCGCGCGCCGCCGGAGCCGTCGCCGTCCAGACGGGCGAGGAGCGGGCGCTGGTCCGCCGCGAGGTGGACTGGGCCTCCGACCCCCGCCCGGTGGAGCCGTCGGACCTCGCCGTCCTAATGCTCACCAGCGGCACTACGGGCAAGCCCAAGCGGGCCGAGCTGACCTACGGCCGGCTCACCGCCGCGTACAAGGCCGCCGGCACCGCCCTGGACGGCGAGCCGCGCCTGAGCGGGGAGACGCAGATCCTCTGGACCTCCCTCGTCCACATCTCCGGCCTGTACTTCGCGGTCAGCTCAGTCCTGGACGGGCGGACGACCGCGCTGATGGACCGGTTCGAGATCGGGGAGTGGACGGGCCTCGTCCGCGCCCACCGCCCGAAGGTCGTCGGGCTGCCGCCGACCGCGATGCGCATGGTCATGGACGCCGGCGTGCCGGCGGACGTGTTCGACGGCGTCCGCGTCGTCCTGTCCGGAACGGCGCCGCTCGATCCCGCCGACGCCGAGCGCTTCGAAGCCCGCTACGGCGTTCCCGTCCTCACCAACTACGGCGCGACCGAGTTCGCCGGGGCCATCGCCGGATGGCACCTGAAACTGCGCCGCCAGTGGGGGGACGCGAAGCGCGGCAGCGCCGGCCGCGCCCACCCGGGCGTCGAGCTGCGGATCGTCGATCCGGAGAGCGGCACGCCGCTGGCGACCGGCGAGGTCGGCGTCCTGGAGGCGCGCGGCGCGCAGCTGCCCGGCGGCGGCGACCGCTGGACGCGCACCACCGACCTCGCCTCCCTCGACGAAGACGGCTTCCTGTTCATCCACGGCCGCGCCGACGACGCCATCAACCGCGGCGGCTTCAAGATCGTCCCGAGCGTGATCGAGGACGCGCTGAAGGCGCACCCGGCCGTCGCCGACGCCTCGGCCGTCGGCGTCCCCGACCCGCGGCTCGGCGAGGTGCCGGTCGCCGCCGTGACCCTCCGCTCGCCCGCCGAGCCCGCCGACCCGGCCGAGCTGCGCGCCTGGCTGGGCGACCGGCTGGCCCGCTACCACCTGCCGACCGAGATCAGGATCGTGGACGAGCTGCCCCGCACGCCGTCCATGAAGATCAGCCGCCCGGGCGTCCGGGCCCTGTTCGCCGTCCCCGAAAGGACCGCCTCGTGAGTGAGACCACCGACGGGAAGACCGCCGAGGAGTTCGAGCGGGCGACCTCCGCCGAGCTGAACGACGCCGACATCGACAAGGACCGCGCGATCCTCGGCCGGGACTGGGCGAGCCGCTCGCAGGAGTTCCTCGGCACCGCCACCCCGGAGGCGATCCGCAACTTCGCCACCGGGTACGGGGACGACAACCCGCTGTTCACCGACCCCGAGTACGGCCGGGCATCCCGCTGGGGCGGCCAGATCGCCCCGCCGATCATGGCGGCGGTGCTGAACGCCCCGCTGCGCGGCGAGCGCCAGTCCAAGCAGGAGCGCGGCGGCAGCTACCGCGGCATCCACGCGTTCGTGTCCGGCGGCACCTGGGACTGGTACCGGCCGATCCGCCCCGGCGACACCCTGTACAGCTTCGG
Organism: Actinomadura monticuli; assembly: GCF_041463655.1. Classification (NCBI taxonomy): domain Bacteria; kingdom Bacillati; phylum Actinomycetota; class Actinomycetes; order Streptosporangiales; family Thermomonosporaceae; genus Actinomadura; species Actinomadura monticuli. The sequence continues at coordinate 101,436 of NZ_JAXCEI010000002.1, read as the reverse complement.
CGGCCTGGAGACGATCGAGGTCAAGCGGTCGGAGTTCGCCGGGCGCTCGGTGGTGAAGGTGCACCGCCAGGTCAAGATGAACCAGAACGCCGAGGTCGTCGGCGTCTACCGGACCCTGGTCATCTACACCGAGCGGAAGAAGGCCCGCGAGCGCGGCAAGTACGCCGGCATCGAGGACCCGAACTACACCGACGAGGACCTCGCGAAGATCGACGAGATCTACGCGGCGGAGGGCCCGCGCGGGCGCGAGCCGCGCCACTTCGAGGACGTCAAGGCCGGCGAGCCGCTGCCGCCGATGGTGAAGGGCCCGCTGACCACGACCGACATCGTCGTCTTCCACGCGGGCGGGTACGGCTTCGTCCCGTACGGGCTGAAGACGGGACGGCTCGCCTACGAGAACCGGCAGCGCATCGCCCCGTTCTACATCAAGAACGAGTACGGCGTCCCGGACGTGGCGCAGCGCGTCCACTGGGACTCCGCGTGGGCGCAGGCGATCGGCAACCCGCGCGCCTACGACTACGGCGTGCTGCGCGAGTGCTGGGCGCACCACTACCTGACCGACTGGGCCGGCGACGACGCGTGGGTGGTCTCCCAGCACGACGAGATCCGCAAGTTCAACTACCAGGGCGACACGCAGTTCCTGTCCGGGGAGGTCACCGGCAAGACCGTGGCCGAGGACGGCCGCTGCCTCGTCGACATCGCGTTCAAGGCCACCAACCAGCGCGGCGAGGACACGATGAAGGGCACCGCGACCGTCGCGCTGCCGAGCCGCGAGCACGGCGCCGCGCTGCTGCCCGCCGTCCCGGCCGAGCTGCAGCGCAAGGCGGCCGACATGATGGCCCGGCACGGCGAGCTGCTGCGCGAGGGACGGCGGTGACGGCTCCGGACGGGGTGCGGTGCGAGGTCGCGGGCGGCGTGCTGCGCGTGACCCTCGCCCGTCCGGACAAGGCCAACGCGCTGCGCTCCGAGGACATCGCGGCGCTGCTGCGCGCGCTGGAGGATGCGGCGGCGGGCGGCGCCGTCCGGGCCGTGCTGCTGCGCGGCGAGGGGCGCAACTTCTGCGGCGGCGCCGACCTCGCCGCCGCCAACGCGCAGGGCGGCGACCGCCCGCCGCTGGGCGCGATGATCCGGAACCTGTCGGCGTCGGCGCACCGCCTCGTCCGGACGCTGTGGGAGCTGCCGGTGCCCGCGGTCGCCGCCGTCCAGGGACGGGCGGCCGGGCTCGGCCTGCACCTGGCGCTCGCGTGCGACTTCGTGGTCGCCGCCGACACGGCCGCGTTCAGCGAGCCGTTCGCACGCCGCGGCTTCACCGCCGACAGCGGCGCGACGTTCCTGCTGCCCCGGCTCATCGGGGTCGCGCGCGCCAAGCAGATGCTCATCCGCGGGACGGTCGTCCCGGCGCCGCGGGCCCTGGAGTGGGGCCTCATCGCGGACGTGGTGCCGGCGGACGACCTGGCGGGCGCGGCGGAGGAGCTCGCCGCCGAACTCGCCGCCGGCCCCACCCTGGTGCACGGCCTCACCAAGGCGCTGATCTCCGACCATCTCGGCGCCGACCTGCCGCGGGCGCTGGACGCCGAGGCCCGCACGGTCGAGCTCAGCCTGCGCGGCGAGGACTTCAGGGAGGGCATCCGCGCGTTCCTCGGCCGCCGCGACCCCGCCTTCACCGGACGCTGACGAGGAGGACCGAGACCATGTCCGCCGCACCCGAGCAGACCGCCGCACCCGAGCAGACCGCCGCACCCGAGCAGACCGCCGCACCCGAGCAGCCGTTCGGGGTCCTGACCGCCGAGGCGATCGAGCAGTCGCGCCGGCGCCTCGGCGTCCCGCACCCGCAGCGCACCCCGCCGCACAACGACGAGGTGAGCCGGGACGGCGTCCCCACCCGGGACCGGCCCCGCGTCGAGCTGCCCGAGCCGCCGGCCCCCACGCTGGACGCCATGGTCCGCCACGAGCTCGACCGCTACGGGGTCGCCCCGTGACCGGCGGCGCGGTGCGGCGGGTCGACTCCGGGACGGAGACCGTCCTCGGCCGGGTCGAGGACGGGGTCGGGGTGATCGAGCTGAACCGTCCCGGGAGCCGCAACGCCCTGCACCCCGAGATGTACGACGCGATCCCCCGCCTGATCGAGGTGCACGAGGCCGACGACGAGGTCGGCTGCGTCCTGGTCACGGCGGCCGGCCCGGCGTTCTGCGCGGGCGGCGACGTCCGCCTGGGCACCGGACGCGACGGCGGCGGCGACGAGGACGGGGCGGCGGCGCTGACCCGGCTGGCCCGCATGGTCGTCATGCTCCGCGAGAGCCCCAAGATCTCGATCGCGGCGCTGCCCGGCCCGGCGGTGGGCGCCGGGCTCGGGCTCGCGCTGGCCGCCGACCTGCGGATCGCCGCGGCCTCGGCGACCCTCGTCGGCGGCTGGTCGCGGCTCGCGTTCAGCGGCGACTTCGGCGGCGCGTGGTCGCTGACGCGGGCGCTGGGGCCGGCCCGCGCCCTGGAGTTCCTCATCGGCACCGAGCCCGTCGACGCGGCGGCGGGGGAGCGCCTCGGCCTGTTCAACCGGGTCGTCCCCGACGGCGACCTGCGGGCCGAGGCCCTGGCCTGGGCACGGCGGGTCGCGGCGGGCCCCCGCGGTGCGTACGCCCTGATGAAGGAGAACATCCGGGACGCGCAGGTCATGGACCTGCGGGAGGCGCTGCCGAGGGAGAGCGAGCGGATGATCCGTTCCGGCCGTTCGGCCGAGCACCGAGAGGCCGTACGGCGCTGGCTCGCCGACCGGTCGAGATAGCAGAGCGACTGTTCACACGGGACTGTGGAGTGCGCATGAAGATCGACGCCAATCTGGGCAGTGACCTGGCGGGGGCTCCCGCCGCGGCGGCGGACCTGGAGAAGGAGGGCTATGGCGGCGTCTGGGTCGCGGAGGCCGGAAGCGATCCGTTCCTGCTGAGCCTGCAGGCGATCTCGGCGACCGAGTCGGCGACCGTCGGGACCTCGGTCGCCATCGCGTTCGCCCGCACCCCCATGACGCTCGCCACCGTGGGCTTCGACCTGGCGCGGCACTCGCGGGGCCGGTTCGTCCTCGGCCTCGGGTCCCAGGTGAAGGCGCACATCGAGCGGCGGTACTCGATGCCGTGGTCGCGCCCCGCGGCGCGCATGCGCGAGCTGGTCCTGGCCATGCGCGCCATCTGGGCGTGCTGGCAGGACGGCGAGAGGCTCGACTTCCAGGGCGACTTCTACACCCACACGCTGATGACGCCGTTCTTCGCGCAGCAGCCCCACGAGTACGGCCCGCCGCCGGTCTACCTGGCCGGGGTGGGGCGGCTGATGACCGAGGTCGCGGGTGAGGTGGCCGACGGCTTCTTCGTGCACCCCTTCACCACGGAGCGCTACCTGCGCGAGGTGACGCTGCCCGCGCTGGAACGCGGGCGGGCCAAGGCCGGCGAGGAGGGCCTGGGCGACTTCACCGTCTCCGGCTCGTGCATGATCGTCACCGGCCGGACGGACGAGGAGATCGCCAAGGCCACCCGCGGCATCAAGCGGCAGATCGCCTTCTACGCCTCGACCCCGGCCTACCGTCCCGTGCTGGACCTGCACGGGTTCGGCGACCTGCAGCCCGAGCTCACCGCGCTGTCCAAGCAGGGGCGGTGGCGCGAGATGACCGACATGATCAGCGACGACATCCTGGACGAGTTCGCGCTGACGGGCGCCCCGGAGGAGATCCCCGCGGCGCTGCGGGCCAGGATCGGCGACGTCTGCGACCGGGTGAGCCTGTACACCCCGTACCGCATCGACCCCGCCTTGTTCACCGGCTTCCTCGCCGGGGGCGGTACGAGCCGATGAAGCACCCCTGGGACCGCCCGCTGGGCATCTGGTACCTCGCCGAGCACCACCCCGATCAGCCGGCCGTCCTCGCCTGCCCGTCCGGTGAGTCGCTCACGTTCGCGGAGCTCGCGGGCCGTGCGCACCAGGCCGTGCACGCGCTGCGCGACCGGGGCGTGGGGCTGGGCGACGTGGTCGGGATGGCCCTGCCGAACGACCTGGACATCCTGGTCTGGCAGCTCGCGGCCGCCGAGGCGGGCTGGCGCTACGTCACCCTCAACACCAGGTCGCCCGCCGCGGAGGTCGCGGCGATCGCCGAGCACGCCGGGATGAAGGCGCTGATCGTCCACGGCGCGTACGCCGGACGCGCGGGCGCGGTCACCGGCGTGCCGGTCCGCGTCTCCGTGGGCGGCGGCATCCCCGGCTTCACCCCTCAGCGGGACGTGCTGCGCGGGCACCCCGACTCCCCGCCCCCGGACCGCACCGCCGGTATGCCGCTCGTCTACACGTCCGGCACGACCGGCAGGCCGAAGGGGATCTGGCGGGACCTGCCCGGCATCACCCCCGACGCCATGGCGGACGCGATGAAGACGTTCGCGCACGCCTTCCGCTTCCAGCCGCTGGAGGGCGCCCACCTGGTGTCGGCCGGCATGTTCCACGGCGGCTGCCAGAGCTTCTACCTCGCGGCGCTGCACGCCGGCCAGCCCCTGGTCATCATGGACGCGTTCGACGCGGAGGAGACGCTGCGGCTGATCCAGGAGCACCGGATCACGACCGGCTACATGGTGCCGACGCAGTTCACCCGGCTGCTGCGGCTGCCGCCGGACGTCCGGGCCCGCCACGACGTCTCCAGCCTGGAGTCCATCGTCCACTCGGCGGCCCCCTGCCCGCGCGAGGTCAAGCAGGCGATGCTGGACTGGTGGGGGCCGGTGATCTGGGAGACCTACGGCGGCACGGAGGGCGCGGCGACGATCGCGAAACCGCACCACTGGCTGGCCAGGCCCGGCACCGTGGGCCGTCCCATCCGGGGCATGACGGTCAAGATCCTGGACGACGACGGCAACGAGCTCCCTCCCGGCCGGGTGGGGGCGGTCTACCTGGACGGCGGGCGGCCCGCCTTCTCCTACCACCGCGACCCCGAGCAGACCGCGGAGGTCTACCGGGGGACGGCGTTCACCCTCGGCGACGCGGGGCATCTCGACGAGGACGGCTTCCTGTTCATCGTCGACCGCATCAAGGACATGATCATCACCGGCGGGGTCAACGTCTACCCCGCCGAGGTCGAGGCCGTGCTGGCCGTGCACCCCGCCGTGCTGGACAGCGCCGTGGTCGGCGCGCCCGACCCCGAGTGGGGCGAGCAGGTGCGGGCCTTCGTGCAGCCGATGCCCGGCCGGGAGCCGTCCGAGGAGCTGGCGGCCGAGCTGATCGCCTACTGCCGCGAGCGGCTGGCGAGCCACAAGTGCCCGCGCGTCGTGGAGTTCCGCTCGGAGCTGCCGCGGACCGAGACGGGGAAGCTCTACAAGCGGCTGCTCCGCGACGAGCTCCGCGGCTGACCACCCGCACGAGCGGGCCGGGCCCGGCCGCCCGTCGTCAGGCGGCCGAGCCGGGCGTCCGGGCCGGGCGTCCGCCCGGTCAGCGCGGGGCGAAGCGCTGGCCGGCGTCCAGGCGGAGGCACTGGCCGTTGAGCATCGGGTTGTCGACGATGGCCAGGGCGAGCTTGGCGTACTCCTCGGGACGGCCCATGCGCTTGGGGAAGGCGGCGTCCTTGGTGAGGGCCTTGGCGAACTCGTCGGGGATGCCCTGGGTGATGCCGGTGGCGAAGAGGCTGGGCGCGATCGCCAGCACGCGGATGCCCAGCGAGCCGAGGTCGCGGGCCATGGTGAGGCACATCCCGGCGATGCCGGCCTTCGCGGCGGTGTAGGCGACCTGCCCGATCTGGCCCTCGAACGCGGCGATGGACGAGGTGTTGATGATGACGCCGCGCTCCTCGTCCTCCGGCTCGTTGGCGCTCATGCGGGCCGCGGCGAGGCGGGAGATGTTGAACGACGCCACCACGTTGAGGTCGAGGACCTTGCGGAAGGCGTCCAGATCGTGCGGCCCCTCCTTGCTCAGCGTGCGCTGGGCGATGCCGCCTCCGGCGGTGGTCACGACGGCGTGCAGGCCGCCCAGTCCGGCGACGGCGGCGTCGATGGCGGCCTCCGTCCCGGCGAAGTCGGTGACGTCGACCGGGTGGAACGTCCCGCCGAGGCCCTCGGCGACCTCGTCGCCGCCGGATCCGGGGCGGTCGAGCACCGCCACGGACGCGCCGCGCGCCGCGAACAACTCGGCGGTGGCGCGGCCCATGCCGGACGCGCCGCCGACCACGATCGCCTTCTTGCCGCTGATCTCCATGCGTTCTCCATCCGCCGGCGGGCGCCGGCCGTCGTTCGGGGTCGGGGGTGGGTCAGGGCAGGCGGCTCATCGCAGCGTCCACGTGCGCGTGGGCACGGCCGAACGGTCGACCTGCGCCTGCCCGAGGGGGTTGCCGATGTGGGTGTACAGCATGCCGGAGCGCAGCGCCTCGCTGCGGGTGCGGTCGAGGGACTCCCACACGGCCCGGACGGTGCCCTGCACCGCCGCGGGCGGCTTGGCGGCGATGATCCGCGCGATCTCCGCGCCCCGCGCCCACAGCTCCTCGCGCGGCAGCACCTCGCTGACCAGCCCGATCTGGTGGGCCCGCTGGGCGGACATGCGCTCGTCCAGGCCGAGCAGCGCGATCCGCATCACCTCGCCGACCGGGATCTTGCGGGCCAGCCCGATCGGCTCCAGCGCGGCGGTCAGCCCGTAGCTCACGTGCGGGTCGAAGAAGGTCGCGTCCTCGGAGGCGATGACGATGTCGGACTCGTTGATCCAGTAGAACGCCCCGCCGGCCGCCATGCCGTGCACGCAGCACACCACGGGCTTCCAGACCCGGTTGAGCTTGGGCGACAGCCGGTCACCGGGGTCCTCCTCGGTCCAGGGGTTGGACGGCCGGTCGAAGCCCTCCTTGACGTCCACCCCGGTGCAGAACGCCCGGTCGCCCGCCGCGCGGAGGACCACCGCGTGCACGTCGTCGTCCTCGCGAACCGTCCTCCACAACTCCGCGAACTCGTTGAGCATCGCCTCGTTGAAGCTGTTCATGGCCTGGGGCCGGTTCAGCGTGATCGTCGCGACATGGCCGGCCACCTCGTAGGTCACCGTCGTGAAGTCCATCCGCCCTCCAGGGTCCATACTAGGTGAACTACGTTGACGTAGATATCTCGGTCAGTCAACAGGATCCCTCACGCGGATCTTCCCGTGAAGGCGGCCGCGTCACCAGGGCCTCCGCCCCGGGTCCGGCCGGCTCCCTGACGGCTCCCCGACGGCTCCCCGACGGCTCTATCGCCGACGCGGGCTGCGGGCCGGGGCCGCTGGGCCGCCCTCGGCGCCGCGATCCGCCGCCCGGCCGGGCATATCGGGTAAAGCGGCAGCAATTAGCTATCTGCCGGAAATTTCCATGCCTGCGGTTATGGGTTTCCCGCTCCGGGGGGAGGGAGTTACCCAATTGGCATGGCGAGTTACGAACTACGGGCGGGACCGAGGTGCTCTGCAGACACGAACGAGACCGGAGAGGTCCGCGGCGCTCTGTAGCGACCCCGCCGCCCGGAGGGAGCGGATTCCATGAGCACGATCACGGCGCCTGATGGTACGGAGATCTACTACAAGGACTGGGGAGAGGGCCCGGCCGTCACGTTCTCGCACGGCTGGCCGCTGAGCTCCGACGCGTGGGACGGCCAGATGCTGTACCTCGTCCAGCACGGCTACCGGGTGGTCGCCCACGACCGGCGCGGTCACGGCCGCTCCAGCCAGGCCTCCTCGGGCAACGACATGGACGGCTACGCCGACGACCTCGCCGCCGTGATCGAGGCGCTCGACCTGAACGACGCGACGCTGGTGGGCCACTCCACCGGCGGAGGCGAGGTCGCCCGCTACATCGGCCGGCACGGCACGGACCGGGTCGCCAAGGCGGTGCTGATCGCCGCGGTCCCCCCGATCATGGTGAAGACCGAGGACAACCCCGAGGGCCTGCCGATCGAGGTGTTCGACGAAATGCGCGAGGCCCTCGTCAAGGATCGTTCGCAGTTCTACCAGGACCTGGCCGTTCAGTTCTACGGCGCCAACCGTCCCGGCGCCGAGGTATCCCAGGGTGTGCTCGACCAGTTCTGGATCTGGAGCATGCAGGCGGGTCTCCTCAACGCCTACGAGAGCATCAAGGCGTTCTCCGAGACCGACTTCCATGACGACCTCGCGAAGTTCGACGTCCCGACGCTGGTCCTGCACGGCGAGGACGACCAGATCGTCCCCGTCAAGGACTCGGCGGTGAAATCCGCTCGCCTGATCAAGGGCGCCAAGGACGTCTACTACCCCGGGGCTCCGCACGGGCTCACCGCCACCCTTCAGGACCAGGTCAACGCCGAACTGCTGTCCTTCCTGCGGAACTGACCGGCGCACTCCGCGACCACCGCCATCGGGGCGGGTCGCCTTCACCTGCCCGAAGGAGAGGAGAGAAGATGTCCATTTCCGAGAGGGAGAGCCGGGAGATCGAGGCCGCCAACGCCTCCGGCCGCACCCCGGTCGTCTTCATCCACGGGCTCTGGCTGCTGCCGAGCAGCTGGGCCGAGTGGGCGGACTTCTTCGAACAGGCGGGCTACGCACCGCTGACGCCGGACTGGCCTGACGATCCGGAAACGGTCGAGGAGGCCCGGGCGAATCCGGATGTCCTCGCCAAGAAGACCTTGAAGCAGATCGCCGACCACACCGCCGAGATCGTCGACGCGCTGGACCGGAAGCCGGTGCTGGTGGGGCACTCGACCGGGGGCCTGCTGGCCGAGATGCTCGCGGGGAAGGGCCTCTCGGCGGTCACGGTCGCCATCGACCCCGGGATCTTCCGCGGCGTCCTGCCGCTGCCGGCCTCCGTGCTGAAGGGCGTGGGCCCCTTCCTGGTCGACCCGCGCACGCGCGGCCGCGCGATCACGCTCACGTTCGACCAGTTCCGGTACGGCTGGGCGAACGCGCTGGACGAGGAGGAGGCGCGCAGGCTCTACGACGCGTTCCACGTCGCCGGCTCGGGGATCGCTCTCATGCAGATGGGCAACGCGAACCTGAACCCGTGGACGGAGGCGAAGGCGGACACGAAGAACCCCGACCGCGGCGCCCTCCTGATCATCGACGGAGAGAAGGACCACACGGTGCCCTGGGCGATCGCGAACGCCTCCTACAAGCGGCAGAAGCGCAATCCCGGCGTGACGGAGATCGTGAAGATGGCGGACCGAGGCCATTCGCTCACCATCGACCACGCCTGGCCCGAGGTCGCCCAGACCACACTCGACTTCGTCGAGCGGCACGCCCCAGCCGGGGCGTAGCAATCGCCGGCGGTGCCCCGGCGGCCGGCCTCGTCCTGCGCCTGCCCGTTTCCGACCAGAAGTGATCATCGCGGGCACGTGACCGCACGCCTCCAGGCCAGAGGAGATCGTCATGGAGTACCTCGTCGAGTTCCAGGTCGAAGTCCCCGAGGGGACGTCCGAGAACGAAGTCATGCGGCGCGAGGACGCGGAGGCGACCGCCGCGGCCGACCTGGCGGCGCACGGCCACGTCGCCCGGATCTGGTCGACGCGGACCGAGTCGGGCGAGCAGCGGATCCTCGGGCTGTACCGCGCGGACGACCGTCCCCAGCTCGACGCCCTGCTCCGCGGCCTGCCGCTGTACGACTGGATGCGCGTCACCGTCACGCCGCTCGTCGCCCATCCCAACGACCCCGCCGCGGCCCGCGGACGCCTGCCTGATCCTCGGCTGACGCTGGTGTACCGGCTGGAGGCCACCCTCGCCCCGCCACTGGAACTGGGCGAGGTCGCCGCGGGACGCCGCCGCATCGTGGCCCTGACCGGCGGGACGTTCACCGGCCCCGCCCTCCGGGGCGCCCTGGTGCCCGGGGCCGGCGCGGACTGGCAGACCGTGCTGCCGGACGGCACCGCGCTGGGCGACGTCCGCTACGCCCTGCGCACCGACGGCGGCGACCTGCTCTCCGTCCGGTCGAGTTCGGTCCGCCACGGCAGTGCGGAGGTCCTCGCCCGGCTCGGCCGCGGTGAGAACGTCCACCCCGACGAGTACGTCTTTCGCGCCTCGACCCGGATCGAGACGGCCGCCCCCGATCTGGACTGGCTGAACAAGGGGGTGTTCCTCACCGTCGGCGGGCGGCGCCCGGGCGCGGTCGTCTACGAGACCTACCTCGCCGGATAGCCGTGGAACTCGCTGTCGTTTCCGTCCAAGACGGCGGCGCGTCCGCGGTCTACCCTGAGCCGCAGCTCGCCCGACCATGAGGAGAAACGCTATGCGTGACCTGGTCTACACCGGTTTCATGTCGCTCGACGGCGTCGTCGACTCCCCCGGCGGAGGGCCGGGGGAGGAGCACCGCAGCGGCGGCTGGGTGTTCAAGGACCTCGAGTTCGTCCCGGAGGCCTGGTCGCTGAAGGGCGAGGAGCTCGCCGACACGACGGCGCTGATGTTCGGCCGCCGCAGCTACGAGGCGTTCGCGCCGGTCTGGCCCGGCTCGGAGGACCACGCCGACTACAAGGAGCTGCCCAAGTACGTGGTGTCGACCACGCTGTCCGAGGACGCCCTGGTCGACGGGTGGGGGCCGGCGACGATCCTGCGCTCGACCGAGGACGTCGCCGCGCTCAAGGAGGGCGAGGGCGGCGCGATCTTCATCCACGGGAGCGCGGAACTGGCCCGGCGGCTGTCGGACGCCGGCCTGATCGACCAGTACAACCTGCTCGTCTTCCCCGTCCTGCTCGGTGCCGGGAAGAGCCTGTTCGGGCGGGCCGACCGCGACAAGCACATGCTGACGCTCCGGGAGTCGGAGAGCTACCCGAACGGGATCCTGAAGCTCGTCTACGAGGTCAAGCGCTGATCCAGGTCGAGGCCGATCGCGCCGCCGGCGCCCTCGCGCAGCTGCCCGGCGGTCCGTCCTACATAGGTGCGCAGCGCCCGTGCCAGGTGCGGCTCGTCGAAGTAGCCGAGTTTCGTGACGACGGCGGCGGCCGGGTCACCGGCCGCCAGCGACCCCGCCGCCGTGCGGGCCCGCTCGATCTGCCGGATGGCGCCCCGCGTCAGCCCGGTCACGGTGCGGAAGCGGCGTTCGACCGTGCGCTCCGAGACGTCCGGCCGGCGCCCCCGCAGCACCCCGGCGACGAGCGGGTCGCCGACCACGATCCCGGCCCGGACGAGACGTTCGACCAGGGCTTCGGCATCGTCGGGTCCGGGAGTCTCCCAGCGGGAGCCGTCGAGCCGGAACGTCCGGCGGGTGGTGTCGGGGAGCTCGACGCCCGCGTCGACCAGCGTCGGCGCGGGCATGGCCCGCAGCGAGGTGCCCACCGCGAAATCGATGCCCGTGAAAGCCGCGCCCTCCGGCACCGGCGCCGTGCCGGTCCGCGTCTCGGGACCGGTGATGCTCGTGTACGACCGGCCGTCCTGCGTCCAGAACACCAGGCCCCAGCGCACTCCCGCCACGGACGTCATCTCCGTGACCCGCTCGCTCGTGCAGGTCCAGACGGCGTCGACCCACGGCGAGTCGGACTGGCGCGTCCCGAAACGCAGTTCCACGGACGAAGGATATGCGGGGTCCGCGGGTCACGGGCGACGGACGCGATAACGCAGGTGCATGACCTGCTGCGCGGGGCTCTCGGTCTCTGGAGTGGTCAGCCGGCGGACCAGGTCGAGCTCGACGTGCTCCGCCGGCAGATGGTCGAACAGCCGCCGTCCCCGCCCCGAGCAGCACCGGTTGCGGCGGCCGGAGATGACGGCGCGGGTGGACATCGCCTCGGAGTACTCCTGGCCGCTCGGGCCCGGATCGTTGCGCCGGTCCGGCCAGTTGAAGAGGCGGAACCCGCCGACGCCCAGCGGGGCGTCCGCATCGTCCTGCGGCCCGGCTATGTAGCCGTCCAGTGACATGGTCATGTAGAGCCGGATGACTGCCATCGGTCACGCCTCCGAGCGCACGCGGTAGCGGAGATGCTGACGTAACGTCCGACGCGGCCCTGTCCGGGGACGACATCGCCCGCATGACCCGCGACGCGGAGCGGACCGACGCCTTCACCACCCGGTCACGCTCCCACGACGGTTACCGAGGCGGCGCCGGGGGCAGGCGAGCGAAGATGATCGCGCCCGGCTTCGGCTCGTCCGGATTCAGCAGATGCTGAGACTCGATGATGAAGCCCGCGTCGCGGATCCAGTCGGCCACGCGGGACGGTCGGCGGTGGTGCACGTACGCCCGCAGGACCTGGTCGCCGTCCCCGACCGTCTCGATCTTGGACGCGTCACCGACGTGGAATCCCACGGCCAGCACCCCGCCCGGCCGCAGCACCCGGTGGAACTGCCCGAGCACGTCCGGCACCGTTTCGTCCGGGATGTAGATCAGCGACCACCACGCGAGGACCCCGGCGAGAGAGTCGTCGGCGAGCTCCAGGTCGGTCATCGAGCCGACCTCGAACCGCGCGCCGGGGTGCTCGCGCCGGGCGATCTCGATCATCGCGGGTGACAGGTCGATGCCGAACGCGTCCGCGCCCAGCTCCCGCAGCAGGGCGGTCGTGTGCCCCGGCCCGCAGCCCACGTCGGCGACGGGCCCGCCGCCGATCGCGCGGACGAGGTCGGCGAACAGCACGACCCCCGCGCGGACGTGGAGTAGCCTGTCGAGCAGGTCGCGGGTCTCGTCGGCGTAGCCGGCCGCGACGGCGTCGTAGGACTTCCGGGTATCGCTCAACCAGGTCATCGAAGGACCGTAGCCTCTTCAACCGACAATCTGGCCGCCACATGGGCACACCGGATGAGCGCCGCGGCAGATGGAGGCGTCAGGGCACCAGCAGGACGCGGCCGAGGTTCGCGCGGGCGTCCAGGATCCGGTGGGCTTCGGGAGCCTCGTCGAGCGGGATGCGCGCGTGGACGGACGCGGTGAGGCGGCCCGAGCTGAACGAGCACGGTCTCGCCCGGAGCGAGGTGTCCGGTCCGGAGCGTGCGGACGCGGCCAGGAACCGGCGGGCGATTCTGCAGGCGACCGAGACGCCGCTGGCCGAGGCCCGTCCCGACCTGGACGCCGAGGTGGTCGCGGACCTGCTCTCAGGAAAGGGCCGCACACCCACGCGAACCGTTGCCGGACGAAGAACGACCACCACTTCTCTCCGCCCATGGCTCCCCGGCCGGCGATGCGGGTGCCGGGCCCGGCCTGTCGGCATGGTCCGATGCACGACGGTGCGGGGCCGCTTCAGTCCCGCCGACCGGTCGTGTGCGGATAGTCGGGGGAGCGGTGCTGGAACGCCAGGATGGCGGGGTTCTGGATGACGCCGTCGCGGATTTCGATGGCCCGGCGGATGGTCTTGTCGGCGTCCCAGGCGGTAGGGCCTTTCAGGACTGTGGCGAGGTGGGGTATCAGTGCCTGGCTGATCTCCCAGGTCGCGGAGTCCCACAGGTAGGAGGGACTGTGGTCGACACCGTAGTGGTGGATGTTGTCACCGATGGTGAACATGGGGTCGGTGAAGGTGGTCGGTCGTGCCCATTCGAAGCCCATCCCGGCGTCGCAGGAGACGTCGACGATGAGCGTGCCGGGAGAGAAGAGCGGCAGGTCGTCGTTGGTGGCGAACGTCAGCGGGGCGCCGGTGTCCTGCAGGACGCAGTTGACCACGAGGTCGTGCCGGGCGAGGAAGGCGGCCGTGGCGATCGGGCCGTCATCGGTGAGGACGTGAGTGCGGGCGGGGTTCTTGGGGTCGCGGTCGAAGTGGACGATCTGAGCCGAGTGGATGGGCGAGCCGACGGCGCTGACCCCGCGGTGGGTCAGGACGTGGACGTCGTGGATCCCGTGGGCGTTGAGGGCCGTGACCGCGCCTCGCGCGGTGGCACCGAAGCTGATGACGGCGGCGCGGCGCCGCCGGCCGTAGGCGCCGGTGGATCCGGTGAGGGCGAGAGCGTGCAGGACGGAGCAGTAGCCGGCGAGTTCGTTGTTCTTGTGGAAGACGTGCAGGTTGAAGCCGCCGTCCGGGGCCCAGTGGTTCATCGCCTCGAACGCGATCAGTGTGAGCCGCCCGTCGATGGCGGCCTGGGTGAGTTCCCGGTCCTGGACGCAGTGCGGCCAGCCCCACAGGATCTGGCCGGGGCGTAGTTCCTTGAGGTCGTGGGGCTGCGGTTTGAGCAGCAGGACGACATCGCAGTCGGCGATGAGCCGGTCGCGGGGGAGCAGCCCGGCGACCTGCGGAGCGAGTACCTCGTCCGGGATGCCGAACCCCTCGCCGTAGCCGCGTTCAAGGTAGATGCGCGACCGCAGGCCGGGTTCGATCCGCTTAAGGTGCAGCGGATGGATCGGCTGCCGGTGCTCGTTCTCCTTGGCCGTGTGCGCCAGGACACCGAGGCTCAGGCCGGTCTCCGGGTTCGGCGGTGCCGTTGTGGCGCCGGGTCGGGGCGAGCCGTTCACGTTCGGCAAGACGTCCCCTCTCGGGGGTGAGCCGGTAGGGCGAGTCAACCTCGGGGCTGGATGTCGCGGTTCTCCGGCGCTTCCGAGCCTACCCGCAGGAACCTTTGCACCGACCTGGAGGCCGCATGCCGACCGTGCATGTGGGGTGGCCATGACGGCACGTCTCGGCCAAGGACGCGTTAAACAGGTTCAGCCTGGCCAGCGTGGCGGCGCGCCATGGAGGCGGGCCGTTCCCGCAGGTACGGCGAGGTCACCGTCGTCCAGCTTGCTTCCGCGATCCGCCGTGCCCGCCCCGGCACTGCTCACGGAGATCCGGCTTCGTGGACTGGCGCCCACCGTCCTGCACATGTCACCCGGACTCCGGTGGCCGCGTCGCGGCCTGCCATGACGCCGGCGAGTGCGTCGGTGATCAGCTCGGCTCGCTTCGCTTCTTCCATTCGGCGACGACGGCCTCGACGTGTTTGCGGATGTCGTCGCTGCGGTCAGCGCTGCCGTTGATGGCACGGCACGCCTGGCCGTACTCGGCCCACAGGGCATCGTCGGCGAGGCGGAACTTACGTTGCGGGCTGCCCGGTGTAGGCATGTCAGCCGCCCAGCTTCATGACCAGCGAACGCAGATGAGGTGTTGCGGCGTTCTCCTGGCCGCGCTTACCCCACAGCGCGATGTGTTCGCTGACCAGTTCGGTGAGGCTCGCACGCTCGTCGTCGGTGAGCTCGACCGTGGTGGTGGTCTCGGTCCGGCAGCCGTAAGCCGTGAAGAGGATGTCTCCTACTGCCTGCTCGGCTGCGGGCGGCTTGCGGTTGCGCTGAGCATGCCAATCAGCACTGTTGTTGACGACGCCCCAACCGTGCAGGGCTTCGTAGTTGGTGAGTTCGAGCCTCATGGGGCCGGTACCTCTCACTGCAAGGGTGTGGCCACACCCTACGCTGCCATCTCGACGGCCATTGCCCCACCTGTAGGGCGGGAAACCCTCGAACAGCTCTTTCCGGCTTGCCGTCCCACCGTCACCGCCCGCTGAACGGTTGGCCTGATCAGGGGTTTCCTCGTCGGCGGCGTGTCCTTGGCGCGTGTTGTCAGAGCGCGCGTCGAACCAGTCGGCCCAGGTAGGTCCGCATGCCCTCGGGCGGCGCGGAGCAGCGGGGGTTGGCGGCCGGGCCGGTGATGGAAGGGCCGGACCGGGGTCAGCCCCGCACGGAGTCAAGGGCTCGGCCGAGGTGTTGTTGCAGTTGTGCGTTGATGTGCTGGGCTTCGGCGAGTTGGTCTTCCAGGATGATGATGCGGCAGGCGGCCTCCAGGGGGGTGCCCTGGTCGACCAGGTCGCGAGCGCGCTGTGCCAGCCGCAGTTGGTAGCGGGAGTAGCGGCGGTGCCCGCCGGGTGAGCGTTGCGGGACGATCAGCCGTGCGGTGTCCAGGCTGCGCAGGAACGCCGGGGTGACGTCCAGCATCTCGGCGGCGCGGCCCATGCTGTAGGCCGGGTATTCCTCATCGTCGAACTTGCCCTCAAGCCCGCCGGAATCCTCCGAGGCGTACGCGTGATGCCGGTCCTGCTGGTTGCCGGTCCGGGCCGGCCGGGGTGCTTTCATCGACCTTCCGTACTGCCTCGGTCCGGCAGTGACGACGACAGGGGCCCCGGCGCCAGACTGCGGCGCCGGGGCCCAGAGGTACAACACCATCTACCGGCTCTGACGGGCCGGTCTTCCGCGCCGACCGCCCGTACGGGGTCGGGGACGCGGGGATCGCGTATGCGTGACCGTAGACCACCGTCCAATCTGTGGGGCTGCGGTACCCGCGCGGCGTGACTGGAGCCTGCAGCGGGCGATCCCGATGGCGTCGAATCCTCCTTTCCTCGACATCACTACTGATCCTGCGTATCTCCGTTCGTACTGGGTCGTGCTGTACATCGTTCCCGGTGACCTGTCGGCCGCCGGGCCGACCGGCCGCCGGAGCCCCTTCCACTGCGCTGGCCCCGGCACGCCCGGCCGGTGTATTCCGTACCTTCCGGCAGTTCGTCCTCTGCCGGTCCTCATGGACTCGTCTCTCTTCGATGACAGAAACGCTACCCACTGCCCAGCCGAAAATCTACCTCGGTCGTTGCAGAGTTTCGTAGATCACATCACCTGGTTGTCTCCATCCATCCCCCTCGGGTCTGGGTTTCGGGGCGATAGGCGGCTGAAGGTTCTGGAGCCCCGCACAGCCGCCGTTACCCCAGGCGCGCGGGCACGCCGGTCGGGCGAGCCGTGACACCGATGCAGCTCAATGGTGTGAGGACGCAGTTCGGGGCTGGGCGGTCTTCCGGCGGGCGTCCCCAACGGAACACCCGACAACGGGCGCCACCTCAGCCAGAAGGCTGACGGCCGTCATCGAGACGACGTGACCGGCCGCTCGCCTACCTGGCGGACGAAAACATGACGGAGGATGTCAGGTTTAACGGCGACCATGGGTTCACCGGTCGACGCCGATGTGGGCGTGGATCAATCCCTACGGATGGACAAGGAGCTCCATGCGCGAAACGCGAGAAGAACTCAAAGAGCTGCAGGCCCTTCTGGACGCCTCTCTGTCACGCTCCTCCTCGCACCTCCGCTCGATCATCAGCACCGAGCGGACACTGACCGCCGAGCAGCTCACCGGGGTCCTCACCGGCATGTGCACCCTGGCCCTGTCCACGGTGACGGCGAAGGGCGAACCGCGGATCAGCGGCGTGGACGGGCACTTCCTGCACGGCAAGTGGCACTTCGGCACGGCGCGCGACGCCGTGAAGGCCCGGCACCTGGCCGCCCGCCCGGCGGTCAGCGCCGCGCACATGCGCGGTGAGGACCTGGGTGTGTTCACGCATGGCACGGTGGAGACCCTCAATCCGCAGCCCGGCGAGCCGGCCGCGGACTGGCCGGATCTGCTCGCTTACTTCAAGGACTTCTACGGCGCCGGCTCCTTCAACTGGGACGAGGACGTGGTCTACTACCGGCTGCATCCGCACTGGATGAGCGTCTACGCGTCCGATATCGGCAAGCTCACTGGGGCCTCCCGGTCCTGATCCGCAGCGCGGGCCGTCCCGGGACGGCCACGTGCGGGCGACGGCCAACTGGCCAACCCCGACGACCTCACCTACAACCTGCGGGCGCGCCAGTATGACCCGGCCACCGGCCGGTTCGTCTCCCGCGACCCGCTGAACCGGCCGTACACCTCGTCCTACGCCTATGCCGCGGACTCGCCGACCGTCCTGGACGACCCCACCGGCCAGGCGCCGCAGGTCCCCGGCGGCCCCGGCGGCGCGTACAAGCCCGGCAACACCCGCACCCATGACTTCGCGCTCCGGATGGCCTACGACCAGATGGTCCAGTTCTGGGGCTACGGCGCCCACAACACCTATGCCGACCTGCCCGGGCGCTACGGCTGGCGCGGGTCCAGATGGCGGGTGGACAGTCCGGCACCGAGGGCGCGTCCTACGGCTGGCCCGACCTGGTCGTGCGCGGCGCCCAGACCCCGCAGGGCACCCAGGGGTACGCGGTCTGGGACATGAAGTCCGCCTGGGGCGACGGGCTGACCCCCGCGGCGCGGGCCCAGGTCGCCAGCTACGTGTACGGGATCGGCGCGCAGACCGGGCAGCCCACCGTGCTCGGCCACGAGATCGCGCCGCAATTCCGCTACGACGCCGCAGACCGCTCCGCCGTCACGATCTTCAACTATGCGGACTGGGCGACCTATGGACCTCCTACGCCAAGCTGACCTATCCGACCGCCCCCGGCGACGGCCCCGGCATCATCCTCTACTCCCGCTTCAAGCTGACCAACGCGCGCGACCCGAGGGCGCCGCGCATCTCCGAGTTCGCCGCGACGCAGGCCGGGAAGGACCGTGTGAACATCAACGCGAATCCCTTTCCGCCGTCGATCAGCGTGTCGCTCTCCCCGGCGTCCTTCGTGACGACCAACACGGGAAGCGTCAGCGTCCACTTCGACCGAGGTTCCCTCGCCCTGCTCGGCGCGGCGGGCGGCGCCGCCGGTGCGGCCGGGAGCGGACGCGGGCGGAAGCTTCCTCGGCGGCGTCGAGGTCATCCTCGAAGGCGCCGCCGTGGCCACGGTCGAGAACCCGGAGGTGAACCTTGGCGGTGCCGTGGTAGCGGCAGCGGCGCATTCGATGGCCGTTGACGATCTCGTTGACGGTGCCCTCAGGGCCCGAGCGGGAGTGATTCGCGGCCGGTTCGGGCCCCGGGCGGCCAGCGGCCCCGCCAGTTCGGCCTGGCTGAGCCGCCAGACCGGACGGCTGGGCTGGCCGCACATCCGCACCTGCCGCCCGTAGCGCTCGCCCATTCGGCTGTGACCAGCCCGTCCAGCACCTCCGGGGCGGTGCGAGCCACCTCCTCCAGCGCGGCCCGCACCGTCTCCAAGACCAGCTCCAGACGAGTCTCAGCACCCTCGTAGCGCTGAGGATGCGGGTGGAATTCACGCCGGCTCTTGTTTTCCATTTCCTGGTGTCGAGTAGTTCGAGTTGCATCCAACCCCAGAACGACTCGATCACTCGATCACGGCATTGTCATAGAAATCGCCGATCGTGCCCATCGAGCCGAGGAGGCCTGCGTCCCGGACTCGCTTACCGAACGCCCAGGACGTGAAATGCTTGGACTCAACCGGGCATCGCAACGGGGATATTGTTATCGGCAAGCTCACGGACCAGCAGTACTCTATTTGGGAGCACGTTCTCTCGAGCGAAATACGCCGCCGCCCGCGCGAGGATCTCGTTCTCCAGTTCCAGTTGCCGGGCCTTTCACCTGACTGTGTCACCGAGCGTTACGTGACAGGTGGGTGCCGGGCGGAGGCTCTGTCGACTCGATCGCGCCGTGCTGCGAAGTTCGAGCGAGGTCCCGGTAACGACAGGAGCCCGCTGCCGACCTCACGCGGCACCCGGCTCGCTGCGGTGGGTGGCCGAGTGGGCTGATCATTTCGGCGCATGGCTGTGCGGTAGGTTCGCTGGATAGGAGTCTGGGTGCCAGAGAGTATGGATCTACGATGCCAGCGGACCGGTCGGTAGCGGCGCTGTTCGGGCGGGAGCCTGAACAGCGGCGTCTCCGCGATTTCGTGGGCGGTGTCCGCGATGGCGGTGGGGCGATGTTGGTGCGCGGTGAGGGGGGATCGGGAAGTCGGCGTTGCTGGTGGAAATGGCGGGGGTCGCAGCCGCGCAGGGTATGCGGATCCTTCGGACGGCGGGGGTGGAGTCGGAGACGCATCTGCCCTTCGCTGGTCTGCACCAGTTGTTGCTTCCGCTTCGCGGCGAGATCGGGCGGTTGCCGCGCCCGCAGCGCGACGCGTTGGGGGCGGTCTTCGGGTTGACCGATGCGCGGGCACCGGATCCGTTCTTCATCGGCTTGGCGGCGCTGAATCTTCTGAGTGAGGCCGCCGGCCGGTCGCCCGTTCTGCTCCTTGTCGATGACGTGCACTGGCTGGATCGTTCCAGTGCTGACGTGCTCGCGTTCGTCGCGCGACGTCTGGACTCCGAACCGATCGTGTTGCTGGCCGCGATGCGCGAGGGTCACCGCGGCCCGCTGCATGGTGCCGGGCTGCGGGAGTTGTTCCTTGATCGGCTCGATGACGCCGCTGCGACCGCCTTGCTGGAGTCCTATGCTCCTGCGCTGAGGCCGGCGGCGCGCGCACGGCTGCTGCGGGAGGCGGCGGGGAACCCGCTGGCTCTGGTCGAACTGCCGGTCGCCGCGGACAGGCAGCGCGGGCAGGGAGCCCTGTCGCCGGGGTGGCTTCCGTTGACCACTCGTCTGGAACAGGTCTTCACCGCCCGCATGTCGGGGTTGCCGTCGACGACGCGGACGATGCTGCTGGTGGCCTCGCTCAACGACAGTGCGGCCCTTTCAGAGACCCTCGACGCCTCCGCGATGATCATCGGTGTTCCGGTCACGGCGGACGATCTGGTGCCCGCGGTCACCGTTGGGCTGGTCGAGGTGGACGAGACCGGAGTGCGGCTCCGGCATCCGCTCATGCGTTCGGCGATCTACCAGGGGGCGAGCGTCTCCCAGCGTCACGCGGTGCACGCCGCACTGGCCGATGTCCTTGCCGGCCAGCCGGACCGTAGGCTCTGGCATCGGGCGGTGTCCACCACCAGGCCGGATGAGGGCATCGCTTCGGAGTTGTGCGCCGTGGCGCAGCGCGCGCAACACCGGGGCTGCCAGTTGCCGGCCGTCACGGCGCTGGAACATGCCGCCAGACTCAGCGAGGATCCCGTTCAGCGGTGTGAACGGCTGGTCCAGGCCGCCGAGTACGCGACCGACCTGGGACGGCGCGATATCGTCGTCGGGCTGCTGGGCGATGCCGAGATGCTGGAGCCGTCCACGCGGCAGCGGGCCCGTATCGTGTGGATCCGTGAGAACTTCGAGGACGGCATCCGCGACGACAGCGTGGCAGCGCAGGCGCTGGCCGACCTCGCCGAGAGCATGGCGGCACAAGGGGACACCGACCTCGCGCTGAAACTCCTGTCGAGTGCGTCCCTGCGGTGCTTTTGGGCTCATGCCGATTCGAGGTCGAGGCAACGTGTCGTCGCCGTGGCCGAGGGTCTGCCCATCGACGACCTGGACGGGCGACTGCTGGCGATCTTGGCGTTCGCGGCCCCGATCGAGCGCGGCAGGGTCGTGATCGACCGCTTGCGGCAGCTGGCGGCGCATCCCGCCGGCGACGCGCAGGCGGCCCGCCTGCTCGGCAGCTCGGCGTTGATGGTGGGGGCGTTCGACCTGTCGGAGGAACTCTGCGCCGCCTCGCTTCCGGTCCTGCGCGCGCAGGGCCGGCTCAGCCGCCTGGCACGCGACCTCGGGGCACAGGCATGGAGCACGGTCCGGCTCGGCGACCTGAGCGTGGCCATCCCCGCGGCCGAGGAGGCCGAACGGCTGGCGCACGAGATGTCCCAGCCGCTGATGCACGCCATCGCCCAGGCTTCAGGAGCCATGGTCGCCGCGCTGCGCGGGGACCAGGGCCGCGTGGAGAGCCTCTCGGCGGCGGCCGAGCAGGTGGCCCTGCCGGTCGGCGCCCGCCCGGTGCTGGCCACGGTGCAGCTGGCGCGGGGTCTGGCCGCGCTGGGCGAAGGACGCTACGCCGACGCCTACGACCATCTGCGGCGGATGCACGACCCCGCCGATCCGGCCTTCCACCTGGCGCTGCGCTGCTTCGCCGTCGCCGAACTCGCCGATGCCGCAGTGCACAGCGGTCAAGGCCATGCGATCGCCGGCATCATGGAGGAACTGGAGACGATGGCTGTGACCACGCCATCGCCGGCTCTGCACGCCGACCTGCGCTACGCCCGCGCGGTCCTGGCCGATGAGGCCAGCGCGGAGCCGTTCTTCGAAGCCGCGCTCGCGGCGGACCTGCGCAGATGGCCCTTCGTGCGAGCCCGGGTCCAGCTGGCCTACGGCGAATGGCTCCGGCGCCGGCGGCGCACGGCCGAGTCACGGGCGCCTTTGCGGACAGCTCGCGAGACGTTCGACGCCCTGGGGATCATCCCCTGGAGTGAGCGGGCGCGCCAGGAACTGCGGGCCTCCGGCGAGAGCAGCCGCAGCCGCGGCCGCCAAGCACGCGATGTGCTCACCGCACAGGAATTCCAGATCGCCCAGATGGCGGCCGACGGCCTGACGAACCGGGAGATCGGCGAGAAGCTCTACCTGTCGCATCGGACCGTCAGCTCCCACCTTTACCGGATCTTCCCCAAGCTGGCGATCACCTCACGATCGGCGTTGAGCACGGCCCTGCACGAACCGGCCTGATCGCACCGGCCTGATCGCACCGAAGGGTGGCCCTTCGCTGTGACGCTCAGTGACGCAGTCATGTGACGCACGCGAGGTGCGCGGGCGGCTTCCTACGGTGGGGCCATGGTCACACGGAGTTCGTTCAGAAACGGCAGCACGCCGACTGTCGTGCTGGTGCACGGCGCTTTCACCGACGCCTCGAGCTGGACGGGCGTGATCGCTGAGCTGCAGGCCGGCGGGTTCGCCGTGACCGCGGTGGCCAACCCGCTGCGCGGACAGGCCACCGATGCCGCCTACGTCGCCGGCGTCGTCGCCGCGATCGACGGTCCCGTCCTGCTGGTGGGTCACTCCTACGGCGGGGTGGTCATCACCCGGGTCGGCGCCCAGGCGGGCAACGTGGTCGGGCTGGTCTACGTGGCCGCCTTCGCGCTGGATGCGGGGGAGAGCGTGCTGGACCTGACGGGCCGCTTTCCCGACAGCCTGCTGGGCCCGGCGCTGCGCCCGGCGACCTTCCGCACCGGCGACGGCGAGGAGGCAGTGGAACTGTCCCTCAAAACCGACCGGTTCGCCGCGGTGTTCGCCGCGGACCTGCCCGACCGTTTCACCGCGGTGGCGGCCGTGGCGCAGCGCCCCATCGCCGCCGTGGCGTTCGAGGAGAGCTCCCCTGACCCCAGTTGGAAGACCCTGCCGTCCTGGTATGTCGTAGCGACCGCTGACCAGGCGATCCATCCCGCCGCCCAGCGTCTCATGGCCCAGCGCGCCGGCGCCGACACCATCGAGGTCGACGGGTCACACGCGATCGCGCTGTCGCAACCGGCGGCCGTCGCCGGCCACATCCGTACCGCAGCGACCGCGACACAGGCGGTCAAGAACATCACCCGGTCATGACCAGCCGCATTCCGTACACCAACGAGCAAACAGGAGCGACCGATGACCGCACCGACAACGGTCCAGCGATCGAGCGGGCAACGTCACCGGCACCGACTTGGTCATCGACGGAGGACTCACCAAAACCTGTGAACCGCCTCCAGCCGGCATCCAGAGGGGCCATCAGTCCCACCGAGAAAACCCTGTTCACCGCGCAGAAGGCACTGCCGCTGATCAACGACAACGGCTCGATCTTCATGACCGGACCAACGCCTCCCTCGGCGCCTTCCCCGGCTGGAGCCTCTACGCGGGAAGCAAGGCGGTCCAGCAGGAGCCAAGGCCGCAATCGAGTCCCTGATCCCCGCGGAAAGATGAGCCGCCCCGAAGAAAACGCCACCGCCGCCCTGTTCCTGACCTCCGACGACTCCAGCTACGTCAACGGACTGGAACTGCTCACCGACGCGGCACCCACCGCCATCTGAACCACGTACCTCGAGAACGGGAAGAGAGCACACCTCATGAGCAGCATCACCTTCATCGGTGCGGGGAACATGGCCCGTACCATCGGCACGCTCGCGGTGGCGGGCGGCAACACCATCGAGGTCATGGCACGTGATCAGTCCAAGGCCGACGGCCTGGCCAAAACTCTGGGCGGCGGTGCGACGGCGGGCAAGTGGGGCGCCGTCCCGGCCGGGGACATCGTCATCACCGCCCTGTTGCACGACGGTGTCGTTCCGGCCGTCGCCCGGTACGGAGACGCCCTCGCGGGAAAGGTCATCGTCGACATCAGCAACCCTTTCAATTCCACCTTTGACGGGCTGGCCCACCGCGAGCAGACCTCCATCGCGCAGGAAGTCGCCAAAGCGGCCCCGGCCGGCGCCAGCGTGGTGAAGGCGTTCAACACCATCTTCCGCAACGTCCTGGAGAAGGGCCGTCCCGACGTCTTCATCGCCGGCGACGATGCGCAGGCCAAGGCGGGCGTGGCGGCATTCATCGAGAGCCTCGGGCTACGTCCGCTGGACGTGGGCGGCCTGAAAATGGCGCACTGGCTGGAAGGAATGGGCGTGGTCACGGTGGGCCTCGCCGGCAACGGGGTCGGCCACGGTGACTTCTCCCTCGGCGTCAACGAGATCGCCGGCTGACCCCCCGGTTCCGAGCAGTCGGCGGCCGGGGCGCCGTGCGCCCTGGCCATCGCCGCGGCGACCAGCCGGATGCGCCTGAACACCAGCACGCTCAGCACGTTCCACTACGAGCCACCCCACCTGGCCCGGCTGCTGCTGACCACGCTCGACGTGCTCTCCAGCCTTGACCAGATGCTCGACGTCGCCAGCCAGGTGATCGCGCGCACCGGCCGATTGTGACCACCGAAAGAACGAACGAACCGGCTGCCACGGAAAGCACCGACACGCATGACGGGGCGGGCATGCCGTTCATCTCAGACCAGAGAAAGAGAGCACTCACCATGAGCAGCATCAGTGTCATCGGCCTGGGGGCCATGGCCCACGCCATAGCCGCACGCGCGGTCGCCGGCGGCAACTCCGTCGAGCTCATCGGCCGCGACGCGGCCAAGGCGGAGGACCTGGCCGCGACGCTCGGCGGCGGGACCACGGTCGGGACATTCGGCGCCGTCCCGGTTGGCGACATCGTCGTCCTGGCCGTGCCATACGCCAGCGCCGTGCCGGTCGTCGCCCAGTACGGGGATGCACTGGCCGGCAAGTTCATCATCGACATCTCCAACACGTTCAACGCCGACGCCACCGGGCTCGTCACCCCTGAAGGCACGTCCGGTGCGCAGGGGATCGCCAAGGCAGTCCCGGCGAGCGCGCACGTCGTGAAGGCGTTCAACACGGTCTTCGGCCACGTGCTGGCCCAAGGGCGTCCGTTGGACGTGTTCTTCGCCGGAGATGACGCGCGGGCCAAGGCCGAGGTGTCGGCGTTCATCGAGAGCCTCGGACTGCGCCCGCTCGATGTCGGCGGCCTGGAGATGGCCCGCTGGCTGGAAGGGGTCGGGCCGCTGCTGATGGGCCTGGCCCGCAACGGCGCGGGGACCTTCGATGTCGCCCTCGGCGTCGACCTCCCCGGCTGAGCACACCCCTGCTAGTAGCCCGCGGCGCTCCGCGGCGGATTCTCACGAAGGAGTCAGCGTGCGTCTGATATGGCAGTTCGTAGCGGTTGCGGCGGTCTGGATCCTCGGCGGTCTGGGCACGGCGGCGGTGAAGGACAACCCCTGGCTGGCGCTCGTCGCCGGCCTGCTGACGGCCGTCGCCGCGGTCCTGGTCTACGGCTGGGTGGTGCGGCGCACCGAGCACCGGTCCCCCGTCGAGGTGTCGCTGAAGGGAGCAGGCGCCGGGATCGGCTGGGGCACGCTGCTCGGCATCGCGCTGTTCGGGGCGGTCATCGCGAACATCGCCTTCTTCGGCGACTACACGATCAACGGCCTGGGCACGCCGACGAGCGCCGTCGGCCTGCTCGGCATCATGGCGGGTGCCGCCGTGACCGAGGAGCTGGTCTTCCGCGGTGTCCTGTTCCGGAACGTCGAGCGCTGGACCGGAACCTGGATCGCACTCGTGCTGACCGGCTCGCTGTTCGGCCTGATCCACCTGCTCAACGCGAACGCCACCCTGGGGGGCGCCATCGCCATCGCCATCGAGGCAGGCGGGATGCTGACCGCCGCGTACATCGCCACCCGCAAGCTGTGGGTGCCGATCGGGCTGCACTTCGGCTGGAACATTGCCGCGAGCGCCATCTTCAGCACCAAGGTGTCCGGCAGCAACACCCCGCAGGGCCTGCTGGACGCGACGATGTCCGGTCCCACGCTGGTCACGGGCGGCGACTTCGGACCGGAGGGCAGTGTGTACGCTGTGGTGTTCGGCGTGGTGGCCACCGTCGTGTTCATGTTGCTGGCACACCGGCGTGGTCACACGGTCCCCGTTCGTCGCTCGGCCCGGGCGGACGTGGCCGCTGGGCTCGCCAAGTGATCGAACTCCGGCGGTCCTGGACCGGTGGCGGCAGATCGACGTCACGGTCCGGGAGCGCCGCTCGCGTTGGTGCCGGCGGTCGCATCGTTCGTGCCGGCGTTCCACGGGCAGGGGAAGGCCCGGCCGGGCGCTGCCTACTTGTCCGCGTGTCCGCCCTCAAAGCCTCGTTCGTGACAGGGAAGGCATCCTTGTCCGGATCACTTTCGCTGAGATCACCTCAGTGACTCGACGCGAGGAACAACGAGTTGCGCGCCCCGAAAAAGGGGCCTTGTTGTTAAGGCCCGTCCGGGCATGATCCGTTCCGTGGAACAGCAAGGGACCGGATGCTGCGGTATCGGCGCCAAAGCGGGTTCACCCTGGTCAGGGCGGTGGGGTGCGCGCAATTCGACCCCCAGCCTACGGATTGGAGGGAGTCGGCTCAATCATTGAATTCCAATGTGGCATTGCGTCGACCAGCCCCGACCAGTCGCTCGGTGAGAAGCGCGGCGAGCGCGAACCAGCCGATGCCGACCAGCAGCTCCAATCCCGCTTGGTGAAAAATATCCGCCGCGGGTCCGGCGGCGAGTACGGTTCGGATGGCCTGAAGCCCGTGAGTAACGGGCAGGAAGGCCAAAAACCACCGAAGAGGCTCGGGCCAAGTCGACAGTGTGACATTGACGCCGCAAAATGTCAGAACAATTCCGTACCCCACATTGAGAATCAGCCACTCGAAGCCGAGTAGTCGTAGGGCCAGGGCCCCCAACAGACAGCCGTAGCCGTAACTGGTAACGGCGATCAACACGATGAGTGGCAGCGCCAGCGCCGCCTCTGGCCACGGCAGCGGTACGCCCAGGAGCGGAGGCAGCGTCAGCCAGGCGACGAGCGTACTCGTCAGACCGGTCACCACCCAGTGGAGTCCTCGGCCCAGATAGAGCGGTAGATGACTACCGGGCGCCACTGCGAGGAGGGCGAGCGTGCCCGTCCTTCGCTCACCGGCCAGCGAGATGACCACGATGGTCGATTCAAGACAGGCAAGCGCAACGATGTTCCCGATGAGCACGAACCGCATGGTGTCCGTGTCGCCGACGTAACGCCCGATGAGCGCGAAGAACGAGGCTTGGCACAGCAGCCGGGCCAGCCAGCCGAACGTCCAACTCCGCCATGTGTAGATCTCCCGTATCTCGGCCAAGCCCAACATGACCGTCTGCCCCACCAGGCGAAACGCATGCGTCATGCGTGACCCACCGTGCCCTCGCGGCGGGTCCGGTCTACGACGACCCGGGTGAGCCAGAGCCCGATCGCGCCGGCCGTCGCCCCGAGGAGCAGAATCGCGGCGAGCTGCGCCACCCAGTCAGCGGAAGCACCACGCATCGCGTTCCTGAGTAGGTCGCCGCTCCAGGACAGGAACAGCAGCCGACTCGCCGGTCGCAGCCAATCGGGCAGGAAGGTGATCGGCACTACGACGCCCCCTAGAATGTAAAGAGGGTAGCTGAGGGAGTTCTGCAGCATCTCCATCGCGCGAGAGAGCACGAATAGGGCGGTAAGCAGGGTCGCCGTGCCGGCCATCGCGAGACAGGTCGCGGCCACACCGACGACGAAGATCAGCGGTTCACGAATGGTGACCACCTGTCCGAACCCGATGGCGGCGACTAGCCAAGCCTCCGCAAAGGCCAATGCGCCGAATCCAATGACGATGATGACCCGTCCGAACACGACGACGCTCAGCGGTACCCGGGTGATGACGATCAGTTCGAACCGGCGGTTCCACCGATCCTCGGCGATGATCTCCCCGGCCAAGTCGATCGAGGCCACCCAGAGTCCGATCAGTCCGGGCGCGAGGACCGCGTTCACCACGGCCGCGGAGTTGCCCGACGCCGTCACGAGCGAAAGAAACGTTATGCTCTGCAGCAGAGTCACTACGAGAGTGAGTGAGCGTCCCGGCTTCCGCCGTATGAGCGCTGCCTGGAGTGCCGACGCCTTCATCGCCACGATCGTCAGCTCGGCGCCCCCGGGTAGTCGTGCGGACGATCGGTCATGTCGTTGTTGTCTGATCACGTGTTCGCGAGCCGATCGCTCAGAGTCGCCGCCAACCGGTCGACGGTCCGTTGGCGAAAAAAGTCGAGCATGGATACCGGGATGCCGCGCTCGCGTAGGAGCACCACGATTTCCACGAGCATTCTCGACGTAAGTCCGTTCTCAAAGAACGGTCGATCCGTTCGGAATTCTCTGCCTTCTGGCACTCGTTCTCGGCAGTACTCCGCCAGGGCGTCCACGATCATCTCTTCGCGCGCGGCTCTGTCCAGTTCCTCCACCCGTCAAGCGTTACCTGCGGGCACGATGTCCTCATGTCCCCAAAACAGGGTCCAGCATGAGCCCCTTCTCCACCTGATAGCCGGCGCTGGTCCGGCGATGGCTCGCGGTCTTCATCGCCTTCCGGTCCGTCGTTGCTCAAGAGGCCAGCAGCACGAACGCGAGATGGCCGAGGCGGGCCTCTTCCTCCGGGAGGACGCCCATGCGATTGAAGTGCGTGTGGATGTAGTGGATCAGGACCTGATGCGTCCAGTCGGCGGCCAGCGGATCTGCCTGCGTCAGTGCCCCCCGTACGGAGTCCTCAACGCGCACGCATGCGGCGAAGGCCTCCGCCACAGCCCGCCCCCAGGCGTTCAGTTTCTTGACAGGGGTGCGTAAAAGGAGCTCTGCCTTGGTATGCGTGCTCATCGGAACATCGGGCGAGTCGCCCCAGGCGGACCAGCCCGAGGCTGTCACATAGTTGGACCAGGACATCTGGTAGTAGTCCAGAAAGCGGAGCATCTCGGCCCGTGGCATCGCGGTGGCCCGCAGCGCCGTCAAGAGCGTCAGCAGTTTCGCCTCCTCGCTGATCCGCGAGCTCGCCTGGGCGAGGACTAGACGGCTGCTGGTGACGAAGAGGGACTCGGCGATTTCGACGCCGACAGGCCCACCGTATTTCCCGTACTCGGGCTCGTAGGGCCGTTCGATGACCGTTCCGTCCGGCACAAGGGGTGCGGGCCCGGTTGCAGAGCCTTCCAGGGCCGCGTAGACGGCCTGGTCCGCGGCGAAGGCCTCGCCGTCGAAGGTGTCGGTGGCAGGGACGGCGGCCAGGTCGTCAATGATCCGTGCCCGGAGTGCCGCGAGGTCGCTCTGACGCGGGAGGTCCACACGCAGGCGGAGATGAGGACCGCCCTGCCAGTAGCGGATGAAGAAGGAGCGTTCGTAGGGAGCCGCCCAGAGCGGAAGGCACTGCTTGACGAGGACGTCCAGACGAGTGTGCGCGTAGACATGCACGGCACGCCAGCTCATTGCCCTGCTCTCCGATATTCGACGGCGAACTCTTCCGCCGCGGGCGTCTGGTCGTGGTAGGCGCCGGTACCGGGTAGACACTCCTCCAGCACCAGCGTGGCCTCTGCGCTGACCGCGGAGAGTCCCCGGGTGAGCGCGCGGAGCAGGAGGACATTGCCGAAGTCGAGATAGTGCGGCTTGTAAGCGCGGGCGCGACGCGGCGAGGACGACGGGAACGGATCCGACAAGCGAAAGAAGCAATGGTCGGGCAGGTCGTTGAGGAGGCGCCACCGACGTGCGGCACGCAGCAGGGCGAGGTCGTCGACGGCCTCGTCCATCACCTTTCGCAACGCGGCGGCCGGGTAGTGCCATGCCCTGCGCTGGATGATCACCTGCCCGAGTCGGATGCGTGGTGTCTCAACACCTCCGGCACGCTCGTCCGTGGTCCTCGTCGCCAGGTAGAGGTCGGTCAGGCCGCCGCGGAACCGGGCAGATTCCGTGAACGTCATCAGGAAGCGGTATAACTCGGGTGCACTGTCAGGGTTCAGGCCGTTGAAAGGGCGAAGGGCGACGCTCTGCCCGTCCCGCTTGGAGATCAGGACGGGTCGGCCGTCAACGCGGTAGACGAGGAGGTCGCGGAGCGTGAGGGCGTCGGACCGGCTCGCGTGGGCGCCGGGATACTCGACCTCCAGGGGTGCGAGATCGGGATGGACGTTGTAGTTGAGGCCGAGGACGGCGACGAGGTCCGCCTGGCGGGGCGCCGTGCTTGCGAGGATCTTGCCGAGGACGGTCGCCGCTGCCGATCCCGGTTCGCAGAAGCGCCCCAGGAACATGCCGTCCCCGGCTTGGACGTCGTTGAGCACGATCCCTTCGGCGCACAACTGGACGAGATAGGTCGCCGAAGGCCATGCGGAGACCACTGACGCGGCCTCGGCGTTGAACTCGCTGACCTGGGCAGGTGTTAGCGACACGGTCCCGTGCCGGGCCGGCTGTTCGGTCATCATGCTGAACCAGGCCCGCAACCCCTGGACCTCGCCCACCCGCGGGTCCTCGGCGCCTTCGGCGATCAGCCGCCTGGTCGCGGAGTCCAGGGCGGCGTAGTCGCGGAACAGGGTGAGGACGTCGACGGGTGCGCTGACGCGTTCGGCGATCCACCGCTGCAGTCCCAGGCGTTCGATCAGCCTCGGGTCGAAGACCGCCAGCAGCCCGTTGAGCTGGTCGAGTTCCGTTACGGCATGGCAGAGGCGGGTCCATTGGCCGGGTTCTGGGCGCCGGCCGGACCGCACCTCTTCGTAGACCGTGGCCCGGACGCCTTCAGGAGGTGTGGTCTTCCTTCTCCGGGCGAAGGCGTGCACCTCCTCCTCGACGGCGGCCAGCAGTGCGCCCCGTTCGGCCACCGGGGCCGTGCTGAGGCGTCCGACGAGTTTCGCAAGGGTGCCGAAGGTTCGCCTGTCCGCCAGGAGGGTCTCGTCGGCATCGTCGAGGCTGTCGGCGATCGCCGCCGCGTCGAGACCTTGATCCGGCACAGCCGGCCAGGTCTCGACCAGCTTCAACTCCAGCAGCCTGTTGGTCCCCGTCCCGATGGCGGGATCCGCATGCCCCGGTGGGAGGTCGTCGAGCGAGATCGAGCGGAGCGCCCCATGTCCCGCCCTATCCGCCGCGTACCACTCCAGCAGGTTTCCCGATCTCCGGATGGTGTTGTTCCAGCGAACTGGGAACGGGTGCGCCGGATTCTCCGCGAGTGCGGAGACCATCCAGTCGAGCACCGTCCTGTTCAGCTGCACCGTGCGTCGTGTTTCCGCCTTTGGTTCGGAGCATGAAGGCTCACCTTCCTCCGGTCGGGAGGAGGCGTGCGGGAATTGCTGGACGGTCAGGGCGAGGGTGGTCAACGATCCGAAAGGCGAAGGTTTGAGGGCACTGCGGTAGGCGAGGCTCACCAAGGTGTCCTCCGCCTTGCGGAGGCGGGAAGGCGGGGAAGATTCGGGAGGGACGCGCTCTGCGTATCTCTTGGCCGCCCGGGCCAACGCCGGGTTCGTGAGCAGCTGGACGGCCTCGGCCAGCGGGGGGACGGAGGCGAGCCGGGCCAGGGAGCGGCGTGCGACGCGGAGTTCGGACTCCAACGCCGCCGCGGCGTCGGTCTCCAGACCGGCCCGGTGGGTCTGGTGGCGCACACGGCGGTCGAGCAGTCGGAGCGCGTCCGCGGACAGCAGGCGGCGTGCCGTCGCAAGGCATTCCGTGTTGGGGGGCCGCTCATTGAAGAGGTCCCTGCGTAGCCGGAGAAGGTGGACGCGGTCGGGAACGGCGGCCTTGGCGATGGAGTCGTGCAGGAGGGCGCCGAGCTCGTCGAACGGGGGGCTCGGCGATTCGAGGAGGACGTCGATCAGGGCGGCGGCGCGGGGCTGCGCCAGGTCGTCCAGCGAACGGACGGGCACGGAGCCTCGGCGCACCAGGACGAGCGGGAGTAGAGCGCCGGAACGTGCTGGCATGTCAGGACTCGCGGGAGAAGATCGAGGGAGTGTCCCGGGGGTCAACGGCCACTACGCGGAACTCCGAGGTGTAGGCGGCCCCTTCCGCGTCGGTCAGCCACAGGTCCTCGGGACCGGGGAGCATCTCCGTGACGCAGAGGCCGAAAGGGGCGGCGTCGGCGTGCAGCCGGCGCGCCACCCGGAAGAGGTTGTCGACCAACGGCGGGGAGGCGAAGTCGACGTAGACCGGTTTGGGCTCCGCCGGAGTCTTGACGAAGACGTGACGAGGAATCCCCCGGCTGTGCAGCCAGGTGTTGAGATCGCCCCGGTCGGGCAGGTCGGCGGGGGCGAGATGCCAGCTCTCCCGGCAGACCACCAGGTCGTCGATGCGGGTGCGGGGCGCGTGGGGGGCCGGGGCTCGGGGTGAGAAGAGGTCGACGGCGAGCGCCGTCAGGAACTCCCCGTAGAACTCGAGGACCGGCGCCTGCCAGCCGCCGCGATGGTGTCGTGCGAAGAGTGCGCCGTCCCGGTCGTGGACCGTCAGTTCCGCGGCGGGAATCGAGTCGGCGCCGAGCGGATGCCCCTGGTCCGGGCCGTAGGACCAGTACCGGTAAAGGCCGGGCGGGTCCAGGGCGGTCGGAGGATAGGTGCGGGAGGTGACCTCCGGGGAGTCGCTGGGGTAGAGGGGGACGATCCGGCCGGACCGGTGATCCCAGGCGGTGAGGTCACGCAACTCGTCCGGGACATCTGCCTGTGTGACGAACACCCGGCTCTCCAGGGTGTTCAGGCCGATGTGGAGTTCCCCCAGCACCCAGCGTGATCTGCCGCCGGGGCGGCGAGCCAGCAGAAGGTCGGGGCTGTGCTGGCGGGCCGCGGCCCAGCGCGGACGTCGCGGCGGGAACAGAGCATCGAACCGCGGAGCGACATCGGTGGCGCGCACCGCGATCTCGCTCCGACCGGACGTGGGCAGGCACTCGGCCCAGCGCAACCGAAAGTCCTCCACGATCGCGTCCGTCCAGTCGCGGGCCCCGGAGAGGACGTCGGCCGCGGAGAACTGGAGCCGCCCCAGGCTGACCGGCTCGGTCCCCCGGGACAGTTCCTTGAAGCGCGCGTGCAGCATGCGCTCGACCTCATCGCCGATCTCCGCGGCGAGCCAGCGTGCCGAGTCCAGGACGAGTGCGAGCGGTCCCGCCAGTCGTTCTCTCAGACCGGGCCCGAGAGTCACGTCGAGATCGCGTCTGCTGTCCAGGTAGTGGCTGGTCCGTCCGAGCACGGGGCCGGCTCGTGCGCGCTTCCGCCTGGTGGGGGCTTCGGGCCGGCGCCGGAGCGGGGCACCGGAGAGTGAACCGAGAGCCTGGTCGGCTTCGGAGAGCGCTGCGGCCAGCGCGGAGGGGGCGGTGTCGGGCGGGGTGCCGGCCAGCCGGACATGGGCGCGGTCGAGGGCGTCGAGCCGCTCCATGAGCTCGGCGCGGGCCGGATGGGACGCCGGGAGGCCGGCGACATGCCTGCGGAGGTGGCGCTCGGGGTGTGCGTCACAGGGGATCAGGAACCCGAGCTGGACCATGCCGCGGCGGTCGAGCTCCCACAGGTCTGCCATGAGCTCGTCCGCGGTGTACTCGGGGAGGGCGGCGGCCGCGGCCCTGATGACGTCACCGCACCGGTCATGGGTGTCCAGCGCGGCGAGGAGCCCGGTGGCGGACCGGCTCAGTGGAGACACGCTTCCCTGCGCACGGACGAACCCGCCTGGACCCAACGAACTAGAGGGCACCCGGCGGACCGGCAGTTCGTCCTGGAGATCGGGCCGCTCGCGCCAGGCCGCGGCGATCGCCTCCGCCGCCCATGTCTCCAGGTGGACGCTGTGCCTGCGAAGCAGGCCGGTGCCGCTCCAGCGCAGATCTGGACCGGTATCGGTGAAGTGCGCCCATGCGACCGCGCCGAAGAAGCCGATCGTGTCGTTCTTCGCGCAGTAGCGCTGGGCATATCGAGCGATCAGCTCCGCCCGTCGTCGTGGCCGCGAGCGGTGGGTGCGCTCGCCACGGCCGAGCGCGGCGGCGTACTCGCTCATCCAGTTCGTGAGGAGGCCGGGGTTCTGCCATGTCAGCGCGGCCAGGAAGCGGGGCGACCGGACGAACTCGTCCTCACCGTGGGCCTTGGTGAGCGTTTCGAGCAGTGCGAAGGGAAATCCCGCGCTGCGCACGGCGGCGATCCGCCACATCGACCATCCGCGAGCCAGAGGTACCAGCCCGGCCCCCTGATCACTCCGTTCCGCGGCTTCCGGCATATGCCCTCCCTCGACACAAGTGCCGTGATTCTCATCCTTTTCTCCTGCTTGCAGGGAGGCATGTCGCGTAAACGAGGTACTGGGGACGGATGTGGGCGGGGATGAGAATGAGCCCTGGACGAAAGAGGGAGTGGCCGTGGGAGTTGCGATCGCTACGGACGGGCTTCGTCGTGGCTATCGGAGGAAACGCGGCGCAGGCGAGGTCCTGGCCCTCGACGACTTCTCGATCGAGATCGGCGAGCGAGAGATCCACGGATTGCTCGGGCCGAACGGCGCCGGCAAGAGCACACTGGTGAAGATCCTCAGCACCGTCCTGCTGCCGACGGCGGGACGGGCGGCCGTCCTCGGTCATGACGTGGTCGCCGAGACCGCGAAGGTCCGCCGGGACATAGGGCTCGTCCTCGGTGGGGACCGCGGCTTCTACGACCGGATCAGTGCACGCCGGAACCTCGCCTTCT
The DNA here is from genome assembly GCF_041463655.1 of Actinomadura monticuli. Classification (NCBI taxonomy): domain Bacteria; kingdom Bacillati; phylum Actinomycetota; class Actinomycetes; order Streptosporangiales; family Thermomonosporaceae; genus Actinomadura; species Actinomadura monticuli. Next base: position 67,061 of record NZ_JAXCEI010000002.1, on the reverse strand, counting down.
GGGGAGCGCTCTACCGGATGAACGGGCGAGAGGTCCGGCGCCGCTCAGCGGACGTGCTGGAACGCGTGGGGCTCGCCGAGGTCGCCGACCGCAACGTCGAGTCCTTCTCCAGGGGGATGAAGCAGCGACTGCATCTGGCGCGCGGTCTCCTGCACTCACCGGCCGTGCTCTTCCTGGACGAGCCGACCGCCGGACTCGACCCTGTGGCCGCCTCGGCCTTTCGGCGGCTCGTCCTCGATACGCGCGCGGAGGGCCGGACCCTGCTCCTCGCCACGCACGACATGGACGAGGCCGCCGCGCTCTGTGACCGTGTCACACTCATCGACCGGGGGAAGCGGCTGCTCACCGCGGCCACGGCGGAAGTCGGCGACCTGCTGGGCAACGATGAGTACGTGGTGTTCGCCCATCCTGACGACCGGCTCGCCGCCGCTCTGGCCGGACTGCCCTGCGTGCTGGCGGTGACGGAGTCCAACGGGAACCGGCATGTCCACGTCGGCGACTCCGCCGGCACCGCGACCGTCCTGCGCTGGCTGCTGGACCACGGGGTTCTCGATGCGCGACGCTCCCGCCCCACGCTGGAGGAGGTCTACATGCGCACCATCGGTGACCGGGGCATGCGCGTCTGAATCCGCCCGAGTCGCGTGTGCTGACCTGAACCGGCCCGGGCGCCCGCCGCGATGGGCTACCCGCCGCTCTCGGGCGATCCACCCGCGGGGTTCAACAGGGCGCGGCAAGCGCGCAGGAGACCGCTCACTTCCCGGCCGTTGGTGACTCTGTGGTCGAACGCGGCGGTGAGGGTGAGCGGCTCGCCGGGGAGGAAGCGGTCGCCGCCGAGCCCGATCCCGAGTGCCTGCCGGTGGCCGAGCAGCGGCTGGAATAACAGGACGTCCTCCATTGAGAGGTCGCTGATGGTGACGCCCGCACCGGTGACGTCGGAGAGCGTGAGGTCGTCGTCGACATAGCGGGAGATGACCTCGGCGATCCTGTCCTCGATGTCCTCCACGTCCGAAAGGCAGGACTCCGGAACGACACCGACCCTGAGCCCCCGGCCGAGGTCGATCGCGAAACCGATGTCCAGCCGCGCGTGGTGGACGATTCCATCCCCCTCGAAGTGCGCATTGAGTTGCGGATACTCGCGGAGTGCCCGCGACGCCGCTCGGACGACGCGGGCCAAGATCCCGATCGACGGCGACACCGCCTGCTGTGCCTCCCTCCTCACCCGCCTCCCGTCGAACTGGACGGACAGGGCGGCCGTCAACTGGTTGGAGCCGGTGAGAATCTCGATCTCCAGTGCCTTGTCCCGCTCCAGCGGCACGCTCTTCCCCGCCGCTGGAGGCGCGGTCCCGCCATCGCGGCCGACCGTTGGCCGTTGACGGCGGTGATGGGCTTCACGCGCGTCGTGGATGGTCACCAGGGCATGCTCCGCGAACACCTCCAGCGGGATCCGATGCTCGGCGATGTAGCTCGCCGCGGCGTCCGAGAAGCGTGCGTCCGAGGCGACCGGCGCGTCCGGCTCGGTGGGGACGGGGGAGGCCGAGGCGTGGACCTGCGCGAGGAGGTCGCCGGGAGCCAGGCGGGCACCGGACGGGACGGCGTGGACGATATGGCCCTTGGCGGGGGACTCGACGTCGACCGTGACCTTGGAGGTTTCCACCCGGACGACAGGCTGGCCCGCGGTCACGCGGCTACCGTTCCTCGCGAGCCACTGGACCACGAGGGCCGTCGGGTCGTTGGAATTGAGCAGGGTCATGCGGATCTCGGTCGGCAAGGCCGGTCACCTCCATTACGGCGCGGACGATGGCCGCCACGTCCGGGAGAACGTCCGCTTCGGCCGTCCGCGCGGCGGGGATCGGGGTGGGTGCGGCGCTCACCCTCCGGACGTTGCGCGGGCACTCTCCGCTCTCGCCGAGCTGGGCCAGGACCTCGGCGCCGAATCCGGCGGCGCGAGGGCCCTCCTCGACGATGACCAGGGCATCGGCGGAGGCGAGGGCATCGATGTGGTCGGTGATTCGCAGCGGGTGTATCTGCGTGGGGCACAGCGCCTGGGCGAGGACATCATGGTCCCGGAACAGCGTCGCGCAGGCTTGCGCCAGGATGGGGACCATGCCGCCGTAGCCGAGGAGCGTGACGTCCGGGGTGCGGTCAGTGCGAAGCCACGCGGTCGGGAAGTCCTCGTCCGAGACCAGAACGTGGAACCCGGTGGGCGTGCCCTCACCGATGCGCGTGCCGTACAGCGCCTTGTTCTCCACCAGCAGTGTCGGCCCGAAGCCGCCGCGGTGGAGCGCCGACAGCGCGTGCCGCACCGGGACGAGGTGGTTGATCGCGAGAACGCGCAGTCCGGGCACACCGAAGAACATGGACTCCAGGGTCTGGCTGTGGGTCGGCCCGTAGCCGCGGCCTCCGCCCATGGGCGTCCGCACGACCAGGTCGGGACCGGCGTCGCCCTTCAGGAAACCGAGCTTGGCCGCATGGTTGACGAGCTGGTCGGCGGCGAGCGTGAGGAAGTCACCGAACATGATCTCGACGAGCGCCGGCACCCCGCTCAGGGCGAGTCCGATGCCCACTCCGACGAGCGTCGCCTCCGAGATCGGGGTGTTGAGGACCCGGCCCGGATAGTGGTCCGACAGCGTTCCCGTCACCTTGAACGCTCCACCGTAGGGAGCCTCGACGTCCTCGCCCAGCAGTAGCGCCCCGTCTTGGAGGAGCGTGTCGAAGAAGTCGTGCAGTTCCGCGGCGACGTGCTTGGCCCTGGAGCCTGCCCCGCTCGGCGAGGGAGCGGGGGATGCGGGCAGGGCGACGGGACGCCAGGCCGGAGTCCGGTGAGCGGGCGGAGCGGGCGGGCAGCGGGTCGGCGCCGACTGCGCGGCCCGGGCGAAGGCACCGGCGACCTGTGCGGTCGTTTCGGCCTGCATGGCGAGGACCGCGGGGTCGGCGGAGTCGAGGAGAAGACGGAGCGGGTCGTTGGTCCACAGGGTGGCCACCTCGGCGGGCGGGCGGGTGTCGTCACCTCTGGAATGGGCCGCGAGGCGCTGCGTGCGCACCTCGAGGAGAAAGGGGCCGCGTCCGTCCCGGACGTGCTGGAACGCCTGGCCCATCAGCCACCACAAGTGCTCCCAGGCGGCGGTATCGCCGCCCGCGTGCGGGACGCCGAACGCCGCGGCCCGGCCCGCGATCGTCCCGGCGGTGGTCGTGGAGGTGGGGGTGGACTGCGCGTAGCCGTTGTTCTCAAGGATGAACAGCACGGGTAGCCGCCACAGCGAGGCCAGGTTCAGGACCTCGTACAGGATGCCCTCGCCCAGGGACCCGTCTCCGATGACGCAGACCGCGATCTCGGGCCGGCCCTCTGTGCGTGCGGCGAGCGCGATGCCCGCGGCGATCGGGACGCAGCCGCCCTGAACGCCCGTGGACAGGAAGCCGGGAGCGCAGAGATGCTGGCTGCCCCCACGGCCGCCGCTGGCCCCCGCCTGGCGGCCCATCACCTCGGCGACCAGGCCCGATACGTCCCCGGTCGCCGCCAGGTAGTGCCCGTGACAGCGGTGGTTGGACAGGACGGTATCGCCTGCCGCCAGATGGGTGCCGATCGCGGCGGCGCAGAACTCCTGACCGAGCGAGGTGTGGATGGTTCCCGAGAGCGCCCCCTCCGCACACAGCTCCAGCAGCCGCGTGTCGACCTCCCGGATGAGTAGGGCGGTACGGAGGAGCCTGTCCCGCTGGTCCTCGTCCGGGCGCGTCCAGGGGGTCTCCGTCCCCTCCGCGCCGAAGCCCGGACCGGAGGTGGAGGCCGGCTGCGGGGGACGGCTCACCGGCGCGCCTTCCTCGTGCGGACGCAGGAGGAGACGACCGAGGTGACGATGGCCGCGGCGGCCGGTGACGAGAGAAGCTCCGCGCGGGGGACGGTCAGCCGGATGGTCCGGTCGGCGGGGAACCCGGGCACGGCGCCATCGCGGGACAGGACGACCGTCGGGTGAGGGGGCGAGATGGTGAGCGGCGCCTCGGCGGCGGTGAGCATGAACCGCAACTGTTCGGCGAAGCGTGCGGTGAACTCGGCGGCGACCTCGTCGGGGAGGCGGGCGGCGGCGCAGGCGGACAGGACGGCGGGAATGTAGAGCTCCTTGAGCGCGTCCGCGAGCGCGGCGAGGTCGGATTCCAGGGCGCGGACCGCTCCTCGGACGAGCGCCCGGATCCTGTCCAGTTCGTCCCGGGGAAGGTCCTCGGCGAAGGGGGCGAGGAACCGGCCCGCCATGAACCACAGTTCCGCCGCGTCGACCTTGACCGGGTCGAACAGCACCACGCGACGGTGTTCGGAGAGCCGCGCGGCCACAGCGCACGCGAGGGAGGCGCTGGAACAGTAGCCGAGCACGACGAGCGGTTCGTCGTCGAGCTCGGCCAGCCAGTCGTCGGGCTCGTACCGGGACGGAACCGTTTCCCAGATCGCGCAGTCGGCGTCGATCATCTCGCTCAGGTCCGGAAAGCTCGCCTCCGCCATGCCGAGCCCGGAGTCGACCGCCAGCAGGCCGGGGGACTTCGGACCGGCTCGCAGCAGCCGCACCGTTTCAGGTGTCACCGGATCACATCCCCGCAGGTGACGTGGAGCGCGCTCGGCCCGTGCAAGTTCAGGTTCTCCCGGTACGGCGGTGGGTCGAGGACGAGTTCCGCGTCGACGAGCCGCTGCGCCAGCCGGGTGAGCGCCAGCCGGCCCTGGAGCCTGGCGAGCGGGGCACCGATGCAGTAGTGGTGGCCCAGTCCGAAGGCGAGGTGCCGGATCTCGGGGCGGGTGGGATCGAACCGGTCGGGATCGGGATGGGCCGCCGGGTCCCGGTGTGCCGCGCCGAGCAACAGGAAGACGAGGCTGTTCCGGGGCAGCGGCAGCGTTCCCACCTCGATCGGTTCGGCGGCCACCCGGACGGCCATCTGCACGGGCGGGTCATAGCGGAGTGTCTCTTCGACGACGCTCTCCGCCATCGCCGGCTCGGTGCGCAGCCGGTCCAGGTGCTCCCGGTTCCGCAGGAGCGCGAGATAGCCGTTGCCGATCAGATTCACGGTGGTCTCGTGTCCGGTGACGAGTAGGAGCACGATCGTCGATGCGAGTTCGTCCGGGGTCAGCCTGTCGCCGCCGTCTTCGACCGCGATCAGTGCGGAGATGAGGTCGTCTTCGGGGGCGGTCCGCCGCACCGCGATGAGTTCCTCGACGTATCGGTGCATCTCCAGCAGGTTGGGCAGCCAGTCGAGGTCGTTCTCCCGGCCGGCCGCGGCGAAGGCGAGTCCCTCCATGAACCGGGTGAGTCCCGCCGACCACGTGTGGAAGAGTGCCTCGTCCTCGACGGGCACGCCGAGCATCCGGCAGATGATCGTGACGGGCAGGGGGTAGGCGAGACCCGCCATGACGTCGAACTCGTCGGCCTCGTCCACCCGGTCGAGGAGCCGGTCGACGAGGGCCTCGATGCCCGGGGCGAGGCGGGCCACCGTGGCCTGGCCGAACGCCCGCGCGACAAGGCCGCGCAGCCGGGTGTGGTCCGGCGGGTCGAGGGAGAGGAACGACGGCTGGAAGAAGGAGGACGGAGCGTCCCAAGGAATGGCATCCTCCCCGGCGGCCGCGCCTTCGAACCGCCATCTCTCCGAGCTCAGCCGCGGCTCCCGGAGCAGTCTCGCGCAGTCCTCGTATCCGGTGACGACCGCCGCGGGCATGTGCGGGAGCCACAGCGGCCCGTCTCGTCGGAGTTCCGCGTACACCGGGTAGGGATCGTGTCGGACGGCCGGGTCGAGGAGCCGGGTGAACGATGTCGCGGTGGCCGGGTGGAACTGGCTCATGTGGTCTCCTTGCGGCGCCGCGGTGCGGCGGCGTCAGGCGAGGTCGACATCCTGGCCCGCGTCGGCGTCCAGAGCACGGCGGTAGACGAGGTCGCAGGCGACGACGTCCTCGATGGGCAGCCCCAGGGACTTGAGGACGGTGATCTCGGATGGGGAGGTGCGGCCCGGAGATTCGCCGGCGAGGACCGTGCCGAGCTCGGTGATCTGGGGTGCGGGCAGCACGCCTTCCTTCTGGGGAAGGAGGAAGTCGCCGGCCTCGGACAGGACCGCGGATCTGCTGTCGGCGAAGAGGGCCGCCCGGGCGACGAGGGCGGAGGGAAGCTCCCTGCACGTCGCGCCGAAGGCGCCGACGGCCGTGACATGGGCACCGGGAGAGACGTCTGCGTCGTCGAGGACCGGAGCGCAGGCCGAGGTGGTCGTACAGATCACGTCGGCTCCGGCCACCGCCTCGGCGACCGTGGCGGTGGAGCGGGCGGGCAGGGCCAGTCCCCGTGCGGACTCGGCGAGCCGGTCGGCACTTTCGCGGGTCCGGCCGTACACCCTGACCTCCGTCCAGGGCCGGATCTCCGCCAGCGCGCGAAGGTGCGCGCGGCCCTGGACGCCTGAGCCGATGAGCGCGAGCGTCCGGGCGTCGGGTCGGGCGAGGCGGTCGGTGGCGAGCGCGGACACCGCGCCGGTCCGCAGCTCGGTGACGGTCGTGCCGTCGAGGACGGCGCGCGGTTCGCCGGTGACCCCGTCGATCAGCACGACCAGTCCTTGGACGCTCGGTAGTCCGTGTGCGACCGCACCCGGGAACATGGTGAGGATCTTGAGTCCGGCCGCCTGGTCCACCGCCGCCGGCATGATCAGCATCTGGTCGTCGCCGTCGAGCGCCGCGGTCACCCGGGGATGCCGGTGGACGCCGCCGGTGCTGTAGGCGATGAGCGCCGCTCGCATCGGCTCGATCAGGTCGGCGATGGTGACCAGGGCCGCCACCTCTCGACCTGCGATGATCTTGATGGTCGTCATGTGGCGTTCTCCAGGGTGAGGCCCGTCCGCTCCAGGCCGTGCTCGGTGCGGCCGGTCAGTGCGAGCTCGACACAGGCGCGGCCGAAGACGGGGACGAACTTGAAGGCCCAGCCGCCCGCGCAGACCACGATCCGTTCACCATGGGGCACCAGCCCCGCCGCGCCGCCCAGGTAGAACTGACGGTCGTGCGCTCCGGGCAGGGACGCGAGGCAGGTGCCGGGCCAAAGCGGGGTGGGGTCGAGGTCGGGCATGTGGTCGCGGACCCACGCGGTGACCCGTTCCAGATCGTGCCGACGGGGCCGGCCGGTCCGCGCTGCGGGGTCATCGAGCGGATCGGTCTCGAACAGCGGGGACACCTGGACGAAGTCGTCGGTGCCCCAGGGGAGTCGGCCGAATCCGTAGAAGAGGTTGGCGTCTGCCGCGGTAGGGGGCTGGAAGGCGAACCAGGTGGGCAGGTCGCGGCTCGACCGTATCCGGAAGTAGGCCTTGGTCAGCTCATAGATGCGCAGGTCGAGGCGGACACCGACCCGGGAGAGCAGGGGAGCGGTCCATGCCCCCGCGGTGACTATCACATGGCCGGCATGGTAGCCGCCTTCGCGGGTGCGCAGGGTGACGCCTGAATCGTCCGGCGTGAGATCGAGGATCTCAGTTCCGGCCCGCAGTTCGCATCCGGCGGCACGGGCCTCTTCCAAGAGAGCCCAGCGGGCGGCGGCGACGTCGATCACCCCGCCTTGCGGCTGGTGGACGCCGGAGTAGCTGGAGGGTAACGCGGCGAATCCGAATCGGGTGCGCAGCGCCGTGGAGTTCACGGTCTCGTAGGGTAGGCCCAGGGTGTCGAGGACGGCCACGGCCGCCTCGATCTGCCCCTCCGAACTGTGCTGTCGGCCGTCGCCGAACCAGAGGCTGCCGGTCTCGTGGACGAGCCGGCGCCGGACCCGGGCCTCAAGGTCTCGCCAGGCCGTTCGCGCACTGAGCGTCAGCGCTGCGAGGTCGGCCTCGGCGTACTGCAGCCGCCATTGCCGTTCGGAGCCGGCGGAGGAACCGTGCCCGCCATGGAAGTCATACTTCTCGATGACGACGGTGGTCATGCCCCGGCTCGCAGCGGCCGCAGCCGCCGCGAGACCGACCGGGCCACCGCCCACCACGACGAAATCGTATTTGGCGATGCCATTGTCCATGCCGCTGACCTGCTTTCGCGGGAGAGCGCTTGTATCTGGAAATCCGTGATTCTTGATTTATCGTCAGTACACGTCTTATCCATGCGTCCGTGCGCGCCGACCGTGGCCAGCCCAGTATCCGGCTGTCTCGTGCAAGAAGCCAGAGATGTCTCGCCGGCGGGACAGGGAACGGCTTCTCAGCGACCGCAGATAACGCGTATGCGACGCAGCCACCGGTCCCCCTCTTCCGCTCCCGAACCGCGCGTCCGGCCGTGCAGGAACTGTGCATTGTCAAAGAGGAGCAGGCCGGCGCGCGTCCAGCGCACGCCACGCACGTGACCTTCCCGGTAGCAGCCGAGCAGCAGCGCGATGAGGGCGGAGGTCACGTCCTCGGCCGACACGGACGGATCGGCGCACCGCCAGCCGACGTCGCCGGTGAAGTCCCGGAAACTCAGCACGTCTCGCCCGGCCTCCCGCCGGAGGATCGGAGTGTCCGCGGCGTCGTCGAGGGTGAGTGCGCGCAGCACGTCGAGTTGCGCGTCGGTCAGCCCCGCCAGCACGGAGGCGCTCGACACCAGCAGTGTCTGGAGACCATGACCCGGGGCCGGTGCCCGGACGCAGGCCAGCACGATGAGGTCCGGCCTGTCGGCCGCGGGCCGTCTGCTGGCCTCGGTGTGGAGTCGGAGCGACCGGAGGCTGAAAGGCTCCGAGCTCACGTCCGCCGGGGACTCGCGCGAGTTCCGCATCTCCAAGACGACCTCCTCGCGCACCCTGGAGCGCACCGCGGGATCGTGCTCCGGAATCGGGGTTCCGATCGCCTCTGCGAACCGGCGGAGCTCCCCGCACTCCGGGACCCGGTCGAGCTGGTACCAGAGGGCGCCGCGGCGCCGGGCCAGCGCGGCGACGTCGTGCGGCCGGGCGAGCAGCTCCGTGACCATGGCGGTGCGCCGGGTCAGCCCCCGTGGTTCGGGGAATCCGCCGAGGCGGTCGAGGATTGCGCTGCGGGCGGCGTCGATATCCGCATTGCCATGAAAAGCGCCGTGCACCATGGACGTCTCCTCGGAGAAGCGAATCGGTCACTATAACCTTGCCGCGCTAATCACCGGTTGTCGCAAGAAAACGTCATAGACGGCATCCGCTCCGCCATGGCACGCTCGGTCATCAAACGATCTGACCCACCCGGGGGAATTCGTGACTTGGCAAGCTTCGCTGCCGTATCCCTCCCCGCCGACGCCGTCCGGCGCCGTGTTGCGGCCTTTCGTGGACGACCGGCTGAGGGAAGTGGCGGAGCGCGCAGCCGATCCACGCGACCCCATCGAACTGCGTGATCTCTACATCGGCAGGATCGAAGCGGAACTCGGGACCGCCGCCGTGCATGGGCAGGCGCTCGCGCGGTGGCGGGCCAGCCGCCGGCGTCGTACCGTCGATCCCGTGGACCTCCTGTCGGAACCGGTGTTCATCCGGTTCGTCAAGGAGCTGTTCAATTTCTACTTCCGCGATGACCTGTACGGTCGGCTCAGGCATGACGGGACGGTCATCCTCTCCAGCGGTGCGGCGGACGAGACCTGCTACGGCCTGCCGACGGCGCTCAAGGACTGTGTCCGGCAGGCGTTGGACCGGGACTGGTACGGCTACTCTGACTCGCGCGGCCGACTGGCCGTCCGGGAGGCCATCGCGGCGTACCACAACGCCAGAACCGAGAACGCCGTCTACACGGCTGACCGAGTGTGCGTCGTCCAGGGCGGCACTTCCGCGATCAACGCGGTGGTCGACTTCCTTGCACTGAACCGAGCAGCGAGCCTGGCGCGGCCGACGGCCGCGGCGCTGTGCGGGATCCCGAACTACCCGCCCCTGGTCGAAGCGGTGAGCAGGCGCTTCCCGACACGGTTGGTGCCGCTCGCCGCCGCGGACGGCCGCACCGACCTTAGCGGGCTGATCGAGGCGATCACACCGGATGTGCCGCTCGTGCTGCTCCAGTCGGTGACCAATCCGACCGGGACGGCGGTGAGCGAGGACGATCTCGCCCGGCTGCTGGCAGCGGCGGGCCCGGCGACCACGATCATCCTCGACGAGTGCCACGAGTGCCTCGGCCCGGTCGAACCGCACGGCCAGGCGCGCACCGACCCGCGGGTGATCCGGGTGCTCAGCATCAGCAAGCCGTTCTCGGCGCCCGGGCTCAAGGTCGGCTGGATCCTCGCGTCCGCCTCGTTCGTCGAGGACTTCTACGAGTACTCCTCGACTACTCACGGTGGCCCGGCCTCGCTGTTCTACCTGCTCGTCGAGACCCTGGCGCGGTTCGAACGCTGGACGTGCGAGGGGGTCGATGAACCGGGAACCGAACAGATGGCCGAATGGGATCCCGCCTATGGCCTCGATCACGCTTCGGTGGCGGTCGCGTACCGGGAGTACCGGGCAGAGCGGGTGGCCAGGGAGCGGAGCCTGACGGGCTTGCGCGATGACGCCTACGCGAGGTTGCGCGATGCCGGGCTGAACGTGGTCCTCCCCGGCTACTCTTTCAACCTGGCCGTGTCCGCCGACCACTGGCCCGACGGCTACCTGTACTTCCGGCAGTTGCTCGCCCGGCACGGAGTCTCGTTCCTGCCCGGAATCCTCACCTATGCGCTGGGCGGCAGCTGGGTCCGGATCACCACCGCTCGCCCGGCGCACGACGTCGAGACCGGGATCCGCCTGCTGACGTCGCTTGCGGGATGAATGCGAGGCGGGCCCTAGAGCCGGCCCGCGGGCTCAGAGAGCCCATGTCATGCCGCGGAGCAGCCCGTTCCGCCCCGGGAGTTGGCGGACGGCGTGCAGGGCGCCGGTGACGTACGCCTCGGAATCGGGCGTGGCATGCTGAAGCTCCAGGCTCTCGGCACCCCGGTGGAGCACGGCTCGGACCGCGGAATATCGCCCACCCTCGCGGATGGACCGCACCTCTGTCGGCAACCCGGCAGCCCGGCAGATCCCGGCGAGTGACGCGGTCGTGTGCAGCGGCGCGTGAACGTGCGGCCCGGCATGGTCGATGAGTTCCACGCGATCGGCCCAGGGCGCGGCCCCGGCCAATGACCGCTCCAGGAGCGCGCAGGTCAGCGAGAGGTTCGGCACCCAGGCAAGCGCCTTCCCGCGCGTCCGCGCAAGGGCCTCCAACGCGCCCAGCGAGCTCTCGGTCCCGGCCGAGGTGGCTGCGAGCAGGACATTGACGCCCTGATCCAGGGCGGCGGTCGCGTGGGCGATCCCGGCCCTGGGCGTGGTCACGTCCACGAGAACGTCGGCGCCTGCCCGCAAGGCCGTTTCGGTGTCGGCGCTGATCCGGAGCTCGATGCCGCTCCCGCGCACGGCTTCGGCGCCGGATCCGGCTCCGAGCGCCGCGGTGAGCGGCATGCCCGCACGGGACCTGGAGGCCACGCCGGTGAGCCTCAGCCCGGGATCGTGGAGGACGGCCTGGACGATGGGCGTGCCGAGCCCGCCCATCCCGGCCACGCAGACGCGGATCACCGGGGCCCGAGCACGAGAGAAAAGCCCAGTTCGCAGTCCTGCCGATGGACGAGGGCGAACCCGGCCCTCTCAGCGTGGACGAGCACCTGGTCCTCGGTGGCCCATAGAGAGTCGAAGCCGTCGAGGTGGACCAGGCGGGTCTCCGGATCGATCCGGGACGGGGTGAGTCCCCATGCCGGGTAGCAGTCGGCGGCGAGGTCTAGGTTCGCGAAACCGCCGATGTAGAGCGCGCCACCCGGTCGCAGGATTCGCCGCGCCTCGACGAGCGAGCGGTCGCGGACGCGCCCCAGGAAGATGCCGAACGTCTGGTACGGGATGAGCACCCGATCGACGCTGGAGTCCCGCAAGGGAACCCGCCGGACGTCGGCGAGCAGGCCGCGAAGATTGGCCAGCCCCTCCTCCTCGGCGAGGAGTGCCATCAGCCGGACGGGTTCGGGCGCGGAGTCCAGTCCCAGGAACCGGGTGGTGGGAAACTCCCGCGCCCCCGGCAGCAGGGACCGGCCGATGCCGCTGCCGAACTCGATGACCGTTCCGGCCTGCGCGGCCAGCTCGCGGATCAGCCGGGTCTCCCCGATCACGAACTCGCGGTCGGCGCGCCGGTGCGGCGGCAGGCCGGCCTCGTCGGCGGCGACCAGCGACGCGAAGTGCTCGAGCCTGGCTCGGTCGGCGGTGTTCCACACCTCATGCGCGGACCGCTTCAAGCGCCGATCACCTCGCGTCCGAAAAGCTCGATCGAGCGCAGCACGTCCTCGTGGCGCATCCCGGCGGCGAACATGTGGCAGGCATACTCGTCCGCCGGGAACTCCCCGCCCCATTCCTCGATACGGGCGATGATCTGCTCGGGGGTTCCTACGGCGAAGTTCAGCCGGTCGAGCAGCTCATAGTGGACCGGAGTGCCCACTTCGCCGTCCCAGCGGACGCCGAGGTCGTCGTTGGCGTAGCGGACGACGGTGCGTCGCGTCCGCTCCAGCGCCTCCCGCTCGGTGTCGGCGACGAAGACGAACCGGAGTGAGATGATCGGGCCGCGGGTGCCGCCGGGGGCGTCCAGGTAGCTCTGCACGAATTCGGCCCTGGCCTCCGCTCGTGCCGTCCGGGGGACGAGCAGACCGTAACCGCGGCGCGCCGCCTCCCCGGTGAGGCTGCGCCCGGTGAGGGACAGCAGCTCCCGGGCGGGCCGGGAGGGCGGCGGCGCGACCGAGATGTCGTTGAGCTCGTAGAAGTCGCCCTTGAAGTCGATATGGCCGGCGTCGAGCGCCTGGCCAAGTATCTCAAGCGTTTCCAGCGTGCGCGGAAGTTTGTCGGCGGCGGGAACGCCGAAAGCTTCGAGTTCCTTCTCCTTCTCCTTTGCCCCGGTTCCCGCGCCGATCCTCAGCCGACCGTTGGACGCGGCGTCGAGATAGCAGATGTCCTCGGCCAGGCGGACCGCGTTATAGTGCGGAAGCTGGGTGATCGCGGTGCCGAGGAGCAGCCGTTCGGTTCGCCCGCTCAACCGGCTCAGGAACATCAATGGCGTGGGCATGCAGCCGTATGTGCCGAAATGGTGTTCAGCAATCCAAAGGCCCAGGAATCCCGCCTTCTCCGCGGCGATGGCCTGCTGTTCGACGTGATCGAAGATCGTTGGGAACGAGGCGCCGGGAGGATAATCCCAGTTGCAGAAGAGCGAGAAACGCAATGTTCCCCCTTGAGTCGGCACGACGATCGCGTGCGCAACTCTAACCGATGCGTCACGACGGTGGGTCACTCGAATACGCGACACGCGTGGATCTTGCATGCTGGGTGGCCCCCCATACGCTGAAAAGGTCTCGTCGCGCCTCTCGGGCCGGGGACAGGAACCGGAACGAGGAACGCATCGCGGTGGAGACCATAGGAAAGACGTCCGGTGCGGGGGAGAGCATTCTGCGGCGCCTTGAGGTTCGCAGAGTCGTCAACGCCACCGGGCACAGAACTGTGCTCGGCGGGTCGCGAATGGCCGAGTCCGCGGTCCGCGCGGCCGTCGCGATCTCGGCGGAGTTCGTGGACATGTTCGAACTCAACGCAGCGGTGTGCCGCAGGCTCGCCGAACTCACGGGCAACGAGGCGGCCCTGGTCACCAATGGGGCCGCGAGCGGGTTGATGCTCGCCGTCGTCGCGGCGATGGCCGACGACACGGTCGCGCTCGAACGTCTGCCGCGCAGACGGCCCGCGCGGCACACCGTGCTGATCCACCGCACCCACCGAACCCCTCTGGACCGGTCGATCGAGCTGGCCGGCGCCGAGATCGTCGAGTTCGGCAACGCTGTCGAGACGACCTGTGCGCACCTCGAGGCCGCGCTGGACGAGCGCACCGCGGCGATCGTCTATGTGGCGGACGGCTACTACCGGAGGGGCTCCCTCGATCTTCCGACCGTGATCGCGGCGGCGCGGCGGCACGGGACTCCGGTGATCGTCGACGCGGCGGGAGAGCTGCCGCCACCGGGCAACCTTACCGCGTTCACCCGCGGTCATGGCGCCGACGCCGCTGTCTTCAGCGGTGGCAAGGACCTGCGTGGTCCGCAGGCGTCCGGGCTGCTCCTGGGCCGGGCGGCACTGATCGGGACGGCGCGGCAGGCGGCCTTTCCGCACACCGGCATCGGCCGGCCGATGAAGGTCGGCAAGGAGGAGTTGGTGGGCTTGCTGGCCGCGGTCGAGGAGTACGTCACGGTCGACCACGAAGCCCGGGCGAGACGATCAGCGGAGATCATTCGAGGTTGGGCGCAACGTCTGGCCGACCGTCCGGGGGTCGACTGCGCGATCGACGCGGACCGTGCTTTCCACGGCCTGCTCATCCGCCTGTCGAGCCCGGTGACGGCCACCGCGGCGGAGGTGCGCGATCAGCTGATGGCGGGGGATCCGGCGATCGCGGTGGACTTCGTCCAGGGCATCAGCGGGCTGCGCGTCACCGCGCATCTGCTGACGGACGCCGAGGCGGAACTGGTGATCAACGCACTGGAGAGGGCGCTGGACGAGAACGGCCCGGCCGCCGTGGAGGGAGACACGTGACCAAGACGGAGTCGGTTCGGTGGCTCGTGGTGGGCCTTGACGGCGCTTCGTACAACGTCCTCGACCCGCTGATCTCCGACGGCGTCGTGCCGACGATCGCACGACTGGCCGCCACTGGCAGGCGGCTCGGTCTCACCGCGGTGCAGCCGTGGCAGACGCCCGTGAACTGGACGTCCTATGCGACGGGGGTCAATCCCGGTGGGCACGGGATCTATGGCTGGTGGCGGCCCAGCCCGCTCACCGGGCGGATGGAACCGGCCAGCGGCCGCGATGTCGATCTGCCGAGGTTCTGGGAGATCATGTCGGCGGCCGGCCACACCGTGGGCGTGGTCAACGTGCCGATGACGTTCCCCGCGCGGCCGGTCCGGGGCTTTCTGATAGCCGGCCTCGACTCGCACTTCCAGGCACCGGAGCGGGATCCGCTGCTGAGCTGGCCGCCGGGGATCCCCGATGGGCTGGCCGGTGAGGGCCTGGCCTACCGGGTGCTTCCGGAGCTGTCCGCGGACTCCTCCCTCGACGAGGTGCTCGATCGCTGGGCGGAGGTCGAAGAGGTCCGGCTGGCGGCGACGGCCCGGCTGGTGGAAACGCATTCTCCGGAGTTCCTGCAGGTCAATCTGTTCGGCACCGACTATGTCGCGCATCGCACCCCGGCAGGCCACCCCGCGCGGGCCCGCGCCTATGGCGTTGCGGACCGGTTCATCGCCGGGCTGCTCGAGCTGACCGGTCCGGAGACGAACGTGCTGCTGGTCTCCGATCACGGCTCCGCTGACATCACCGACCTCGTCATGATTCACAACGTTCTGCAGGACGCGGATCTGCTCGCCTTCCTGCCCGAGCTCGCGGTTGAACAGGTACCCCATGTGCTAGGGCTTCCACCGGACGATCCGGCCTGCGCGGCGCTCGTCCGGCGGCTCCGCACCGAGGGTGCGCGATATCGGCGCGCCATGTACGAGAAGTGGCGGGACGCGCATCCCGGGTGCAACGTCGGCTTCTCGACCATCGACTGGGATCGGACCAGCGCGTTCTGCGTCTCGGACTACGGCCAGGTGACCGTGAACCGCGTGCGCGGAGGCGGCGCGGCGACGTCCGGGAGAGAGGTCGACCGGGTCCGCGGCCTCGTCTGTGAGGCGCTGAACGCGCTGGAGCGGGACGGCGCCCCCCTCGTCGCACAGATCCTTCTCCGCGAGGACCTCTACTCGGGACGGCACTCGCAGGACGCGCCGGACATCACGCCCGTCCCCGTGACCCGGGATGCTTACTGGAGCCACGCGTACGTCTTCTACACCTCCGGCGAGTCGCGCAAGATCGTCCGGGTCGCCGACCTGGTCGATCCGTACCGGATGGCTGCTTTCGGCGACCACCACGAGACGGGGATCCTCATCGCGTCCGGACCTGATGTCGTGCGCGCGGCCGAGCCTTCGACCGCGTCGATCCTCGACGTCGCGCCGACCCTGCTCGACCGGTTCGGCGTCCCCTCGCCCCCGTATTTCGAGGGCGTCCCGCTGGCCGATCTGTTCGGTGGTGTTCGGCCCGCGCCGATGTCCGGCCCGCCGGCGGCCCCGGACTCCCGAATGGGCCTCCAGCAACGGCTCAGCTCACTCGGTTACCACATCTGACCCACCGAGAACTCAAGGTGATCATGGAGTCGCAACAGGACATCGTCGCCGGGCTGTCGGCCGCGTTCACACATGAGTCGCTCACGGTCGCGCGGTACCTCTCCTTCGCGCAGACCGCCGAGATCGAGGGCCGCGCCGAGGCCGCGGCGGCCTTCCAGGAGATCGCCGAAAGCGTGGCCTGCGCCGTCCAGGGCCATTTCGACCTGCTGCGCGACCTGGAGGACCCGCTGACGGGGCTGCCGCTGGGCGGGACCGGGATCAATCTGCGCGCGGCCGTCACCGCGGATCTCCAGGCGATGATCGAGATGTACCCGCGGCTTGCGCGGATCGCCCACGCGGCGGGCCTCGCGGACGTGGCGAGCTGGCTGGAGACGCTGACGATGCTCAAGCGGTCGCATGCCGCCCGCCTTCGGCGCCTGACCGAGGACCCGGTCGGCATGGCGAGCACGGGGGAGGCCGGCTGACATGGCCTACGACCCTTCATCCATCGTCGTCCTGTCGGACATGGAGTCCGTGCGTCGCGCCCCTTCGATGTACGTGGGGTCCACCGGAGCGGCGGGCCTGCACCAACTGGTCTACGAGCTGATCGACAACGCGGTGGACGAGGCCGCCGCCGGGTACTGCCGGACCCTGTCGGTCATCGTCCACGCCGACGGCTCGTGCGAGGTGGCCGACGACG
Source organism: Actinomadura monticuli (assembly GCF_041463655.1). Lineage (NCBI taxonomy): Bacteria > Bacillati > Actinomycetota > Actinomycetes > Streptosporangiales > Thermomonosporaceae > Actinomadura > Actinomadura monticuli. The sequence continues at coordinate 50,283 of NZ_JAXCEI010000002.1, read as the reverse complement.
GCCGGGGCATCCCCGTGGACGCCCACCCCGACACCGGTCGGCCCGCCTGCGAGGTGGCGCTGACCACGCTGCACTCCGGAGGCAAGTTCGAGGGCAACGCCTACGGGGTCTCGGCGGGGCTCCACGGGGTGGGCCTGGTGTGCGTGAACGCGCTCTCGTCCAGGCTCGACCTCAGCGTGCGCCGTGACGGCAAGCTGTACCGGCAGTCCTACGCCGGGGGGCGCCCGCTCGGTGACGTCGTGCCCGCCGGAGAGGCGGAAGGCCACGGCACGACGATCCGCTTCGTGCCGGATCCCGAGATCATGGAAGTCGTCGATGTGTCCGCCGAGACCCTCTCGGCCCGGTTGGCGGAGATCGCGTACCTCCAGCCGGGACTGCGGGTGACGTTCACGGACGAGCGCACGGGTCTGCACAGGGTGATGCGCGGCGAGTCGGAGGTCCGCGGCCTCCTGGAGGAACGCAGGGGGGATGCCGTTCCCGTCCACCCGGAGCCGATCGTCGTGACCGCGGGAGACGGCGAACTCTCGGTCCAGGCCGCGTTCCAGTGGACCGAGGGATACGCCGAGAAGATCTGGAGCTACGTCAACACCGTCCGCACCCAAGACGGCGGCGACCATGTGGACGGGTTGCGACTGGCGCTGACGGAAGCACTCCTGGCCTCCGCCGACACCCCGGCCGCGGCGGAGATGACCGTGCCCGACCTGCTGGAGGGCCTGGTCGCGGTCGTCTCCGTCCGGACGGCTCGCCCGCAGTTCGCGGGGCAGTCGAAGAGGCTCCTGGCCAAACCGGAGATCGGCGCGTTCGTCCGGGACGAGGTCGGACGCGCCTTCGCCGGGATGCTCACCGCCGACCCGGGGCTCGGCCTCCGGGTGCTCCGCCGCGCGTCGGAGGCCGCGCGGGCCAGAGCGGCGGCGAGGCTCGCCCGGCGTCCGTCCCGGTACGAACGCCGGGAGATCGAGGTCGACTACGAGATCTACCGGCGGCAGTTCGGCATCCGCTCGGCGGACTGGCACGACTCCTGCGCCTGGCTCACCGACGAGGGGCTGCTCAACAGCCACGTGGAGCTCTGTGACGTGCCCGCGGACGCGAGGATGCTCGACGTCTGCTGCGGCAGCGGGGTCGTCGGCGGGGCCTTCCAAGGCCGCGTCGGTGAGTCGGTCGGCCTCGACATCACCCCGGAGATGCTCCGGCTCGCCGCCGACCGGCTCGATGTCGTCGACCAGGGCACCGTCTACGATCTGCCGTATCCGGACGCCTCCTTCGACCTCGTCGTCAACCGCGAGGTGCTGCATCTTCTGCCCGGGCCGGAAGGACCGGTGTCGGAGATCTTCCGAGTGCTGCGCCCCGGCGGGCAGTTCATCGTCGGGCAGATCATGCCGTACTCGGACGTGGACGCGTACTGGATGTACCGGATCTTCAAGAAGAAGCAGCCGCTGCTGTTCCAGATGTTCGGCGAGGAGCAGTTCCGGGACCTGCTTCTCGGCGCGGGGTTCGGCGACCTGCGGATGACCACGCACCACCTGTGGGAGTCGATCGACCAGTGGACCGACTCCCATGAGACGACCCCGCGGCACCGCCAGGAGATTTACCGGCTGTTCTACGACGCGCCGAAGGAGGTCCGCGCCGTGCATCCCTTCGAGATCGGCGCCGACGGCTCGGTTCGCGACTGCTGGCGCTGGTGCGTCTACTCGGTCCGGAAGCCGGTCTCGTGACCGCGCCGACCGCCGAGATCCGTCCCGCCACCGTAGCTCGGCTGACCGAGCTACGGGGCGCGCGGGGTCCCGCGGTCGCCGGTTTCACCTCCCGCGTTCGAGAACTGGTCGTCGTGGCGTCGAGTTCTCGCGGCGGCTCCAGCATGCTCGCCGACCTGCTCAGGGAGTCGGACGCGCTGGTGCATCTTCGCGCCGAGCTCAATCCGTTTCTGCGGCTCGTCGGGCTCGGCTGCGGCGAGAACGGCGCCGGCTCCGACCGGCTCGGCCCCGGGGACCTCGCCGCTCTCGACCCGGGCCGACGCCGCTTCCTCGACGCCGAGCTGGCCCTGGACACGGGAGCGCCCGCCTCCACCATCGGGGACCCGGAGCGGTTCGCCCATGACGTCGCGTGGCGGGTGATCGTCCAGTGGCCCGACATCGCGGTCTCCCCGCAGACGGTCGTCCCGGCTGTTCGGCGGGTCGTGCGCCGTCTCGTCGGGGCCGACGGCCGGCTGGACGATCCGGCCGGCTTCCTGGTCGCGCTCGTCGCCGAGCTGAGAGCCGCCGGGCTGCCAGTCCGGACGTCCGCCTACGACCTGCCTGCCACGATGCGCGAGAGGCGCGGGGGAGGGGAGGCGCCCAGTCGCCGGCTCGTCGAGGAGCCACCGTTCATCCTGCCCCGCGCTTGGCGGACGGCCGCGGAGGCCGATCTGGCGCAGAAGCCGCTCGTGGTCAAGACCCCCAGCAACGCCTACCGGCTGCCGTTCCTGCGGGCGCTCTTCCCGCACGCGAGGATTCGGGTACTGCACTTGACCCGCAATCCCGCCGCCGCCGTCAACGGCCTGTACGATGGCTGGCGCTATCCCGCGTTCCACTCCCACCACGTGGACGACCCCCTCGACATCGCCGGATACAGCGAACTGCATCCGGACAACCGCTGGTGGTGGAAGTTCGATCTGCCTCCGGGTTGGGAGACGCTGACCCGCAGACCGCTGCTCGAGGTCTGCGCAAGCCAGTGGCGTTCGGCGCATCGGGCGATCCTCGCCGACCTGGCCGAGGGCACGATCGACCACCTGCGGATCCGGTTCGAGGATCTGGTGGCCGGCGGAGAGCCCAGGATGCGGACGATGACCAGGCTCGTGCGGTGGCTCGGTATTCCCTGGGAGGAGCCTTTGCGCACCACAGCGCGTCTCGGGATCCGGCCGGTGAGCGCGACCGCGCCGCCCCGGGCCCGGCGGTGGCGGGACCGTGGCGCGCTGGTGCGTGCCGCCCTGGACGAGGAGACCATGGCGCTTGCCGAAGAGCTCGGCTACTCCGATGAACGCGACTGGCTCTGACCGGTACCCGAGCACCCTGGGCGGGCGGGGCTGGGCGGGCAGGCCCGCGACGCACGGCGGCGACGTGAGCGCGGGGGTGATCTGGCTGCGCTGCGGTCAGCGGTCCGAGACCGGCGCGCTCCGCCGGGTCCTGCTCGCCCGTCCTCCGCGCAGCCTGGGTCTGATCGAGGACCATGCGCGGGCGCTCGTCCTTGACCGGGTGGACGTCGCCGCCATGCGTGCTCAGACGGACGACATCGCTGCGTCGTACGAGCGCAACGGCGTCACCGTCCACGTGGCCGACGTCCCCGAGACGGCACCACCGAACATCGTGTTCATGCGGGACCTCTTCTTCATGACGGCAGACGGTGCCGTGCTCGGCCGGATGGCCTCCGCGGCGCGGTCGGGCGAGGAACGGCACGCCGCCGCCGCGCTCGCCGGTCTCGGCGTCCCCATCCTGCGGACCGTCGCCGGGGCCGCCACCTTCGAAGGCGCGGACGCGCTCTGGCTCGCCCCCGACTCGGTCGTCGTCGGCACGGGATTTCGCACCAACCTGGCCGCGGTCCGGCAGCTCCGGGAGGTCCTGCGGGAGCAAGGCGTCCGGGTGCGCATGGTGCCGCTGCCCGCGGGAGTCCAGCACCTGCTCGGAGTGGTCGTTCCGCTCGGCCGGGGCCTTGCCGCAGTGCACTCCGCGGCAGCCGGAGCCGGGCTGCGGACGATCCTGCGGGCGCACGGCCTCACACCGGTGGAGATCCCGCCCTGCCCCGACCTGCTCGATGCCCGGGGCATGAATCTTGTACCGCTGGAGCCCGGACGGGTACTGATGCCCGCCGGGGCTCCCGTCGTGCGCGACGCCCTCGCAGCCGAGGGCGTCCATACCGAGGAGGTGGCGATCGGGGAGTACGTGAAGGCCGCCGGCGGCATTGGTTGCCTCACCGGCATTCTGTGCCGCGACGGCGAAACCGAGAGAGGGGCGTCTCCGGGTCAGGGATAGACCGACGGATCATCCAGCGGCACCTTCAGCCACGAGATCATCTGACGGAGTGTGTGGTAGGCGGCCAGCCGGCCGGCATCGGAGTCCTCGGCCTCGGCCGCCGCGATCGGCTCCCAGAGCCTGGGCACCATGACGGGACCGAGTTCCAGCAGGCCGCCACTACCACCGGACGCCCATCGCGCGAGCACGTACCGGGTGATCGCACCGACCGGGATGTCGAGGTTGCGCGACATCCCGGTGATCGTGGTCAGCGGGTCCAGCCTCCCGTAGAGCTGGACCTCGGCCTTGAAGTTCGCGTGCGGGTCGTCTTCGAGCCAGAGCCCGCGCCACCGGCGCAGCCGGACCACGGTCTCGCCGTCCTCGTCGATCCACCAGTCCTCGCTCATCCCGCTGTTCCCACCGCGGCGACGAACAGCATGTGGTCGACGTAGCGGCCGTCGACCCGCCCCACCATGTGCCTTTCCCGGAAAGCGGGGGACGCGCCCGCGTACACCGCGCGGATGGCGGCCCTCCGCGCCGCGTCTATGGCCCCGTTGTCGGCCCAGACGTCCACGTCCTCGGCCGAGGTGCGGCTCTCCACGGTGACCGGGTCGCACCCCGCGTCGCGAAGGAGGCGGGGGAGGTCGTCGGGCAGGAAGAAATGCCGCCGCACCGGATTGCGGAGCCGGAGAATCTCGAAATACTCCTCCTGGTCCTCGGGACCGTACGCGCAAAGGTTCAGCAGCACGATTCGGCCACCGGGACGGGTCACCCGCGCCATCTCCTGGACGGCGTCCGGCAGGTCCATGAACTGGATGCCCTGGCGGCACACCACCACGTCGAAGGACCCGTCCTCGAACGGGCTCTTCTCCGCCGGCGCGAGCACCAGGCGATCGACGTGCGGCCGCGCCTGTTCGGCCATGTCCGAGGTGATGTCCATCCCGGTCACATGGGCGGCCCGGTCCCGGAACGCCCGCGCCACCAGCCCGGTGCCGCAGGCCACGTCCAGCACCCGGTCGCCCGGAGCGGGCGCCGCGAGCCGGACGGTCATCTCCGCGAGTTCCTCGTCCGTGCACCAGGAACTCGACCGGTCGTACTTGGCCGCACGGGCCGAGAAGTGTCGCACGACATCCTGCTTGCCGATGGTCATTCCGCTCCTCTCATCCGGGCCGCGGCCTTCAGCCGCAGTCGACGCACCAGGACATCGCGGCGCCAGCGGGCCAGGACGTTCGCGTCCGTCCGCAGCGATCGCCACTCGACCCGGCAGCGCAGCGACGCCTCGCGGAGGGCGAGGCTCGCCGGAGAGGGCCGGGCTCCGCCACGGGGAGGCGACTCCGGCCGATAGCCGAGTTCGCGCATCAGGGGGCCGGCACCCGCTTCAACCTGGCGCAGCTCGTTCGGGGCCAACTCCCGTCGGAACCGGCCCACGCTCCGGTCGCCGATGGCGAGGCCAGTGGCCCGCCACGAGCCGGCGGCACCGGCGAGGCGGTGCGCCGCCGCCGAGCGGTGGTGCTCCAGCATCGCGGGCTCGAAGGGCTCGTCGAGGAACGCGCACAGCTCCGTGAGCCGGCCTTTGGGATCCGCGACGAGTTCCTCGTACCGCAGGAGGTGCACGACGCCGGGGCCGAGCCGGTTCCGGGCGGCGAGGGCGGTCGTCTGCTGGCGGCGCCAGAGCAGCCCCGTCCGGTAGGGATGGCATGGACCGAAGACCGAGTGCTTCGCCGACGCGGCGACGTCCCGCGGATCCCGGACGAGCCAGATGAAGCGGGCGTCCGCGCACACAGCGCGCAGGTCGTCCACGTAGTCCACGTTGAACGTGCTCTTACAGCCCCACCGCGCCTTGCCCGCGGCCTCCCGGTACTCGTCGTGGATCCCCGCGACCAGCGCGGCGAGGCCGGCCTTCGCCTCGGCGACCACCCGGGCCTCGTCGATCGGATGGTCCCACGGGTGGATGTGCGCGGAGAGCAGGCGGAGCGCGTCACGTGCGAGGGCCCACCGGTTCCGCTCGTCGTCGAGCGGCCCGTAGGAGCCGACGATCGGCGTCAGATAGTGCAGGAAATGCGGAGGGTGCGGCACCGCGATACGCGGATGGGCGTTGAGGATGAGTCGTAGAAGGTTCGACCCCGAACGTTCGGTGCCGATGATCAGGATCGGGTCGCTGGTCGCTGCCATGGTCTAGGCGCCGGCGAGGGCGCCGCCCAGATTCTTCGCGCCGCAGGTCAGCAGCGCGCTGCCCGCCCTCGCGACCTCCCGGTCGGCCACGAGGTCGAGGACGAATCTCTCCGAACCCGGGACGAGCGGGGCGCCGGCCGAGCTGAAGGAGGACCGCCACCCCTTGCCGCCGTAGGCCGTCGACCGCTCCAGGCCGTCGTACTGCTGCGGCTGGTAGTAGTTGAAGTGCTCGGGCCAGTGCCGGAAGTCCATCACCGGCCCCGGCTGGTAGGAGGCGTAGACCCGCTCGTAGGCGTCCCGGCAGGCACGCTCCGGCAGGCCGCTGACGTTCAGGAACTCGTCCTCGTGCAGCGCCTGCTCGATGGAGAGCCAGTTCAGATGGTCGAGTTCGCTGCGCATCAGTCCCTGGTCGATCGACTGCCGGTACACGGTCGTCCCCGGCATCGCCGACAGGTACTTCACCCTTGTCACATGGTTGTAGGTCTCGGCGAACTCCACCATGTGGTTCAGTGACTCCTCCGTCTCGTTCGGCAGCCCGACGATCAGAAGCGCGCCGAAACGAATGTCGGCTTCGAATGTGGTCCGCATGGCCCGGACGGTGATGTTCTCCGAACTCCCCTTCCTGGCCTCGCGCAACACTTCGGAGCCGAGCGACTCGACCCCGTAGAGAATGATGTCGCAGCCCGAGTCGTGCATCGCCGCGGCTCGCTCCGCGTCCATGTCGGCGCACCGGGTCAGGCACGTCCAGCGCAGGTCGTGGTCCTTGATGACGTCGCACAAGGCCAGCGTCTGCTTGCGGTAGGAGCTGAAGGTCAGGTCGACGAAGAACGAGAACTCGATCCCGTACTGGTTCTTCAGCCAGGCGAGGTCACGGTCCATCTTCTCCGGGGACTTCGCGCGGACCTGCGGTGTCGTTCGGTAGCAGAATGAGCAGTCCATCTTGCAGCCGCGGCTGTAGGAGGAGATGATCTGCGGCTGGAGCCCCTGCGGGCTTCGCGCCTGCGGCCACAGATCGAGACGCATGCGCGGCAACGAGTCGAGGTCCGGCATCTGCCCCCGGGGCCGCGTGGACGTCGCCCGCCCGCCCTCGCCGCGGTACCAGATGCCGCGGATGTTCGGCAGGTCCTGTGCCCAACGGCCCGCCGCGTAGGACTCCAGCAGTTCCAGAACGGTGATCTCGCCTTCACTGATCACAGCGATATCGCAGGCCGTGTGCGTCATGAACACCTTGGGGACGGACGTCACCAGTGAGCCGCCGCAGATGATCGGGACGTCCGGCGCCGCATCGCGCACCCTCTCCATGAGCTCGCGGCAGAACGGGAAGTTGTCCTCGAAGGTGCAGACGCCCAGGACATCCGTTCCAGCCATGACCTGCTCGAACGCGGACTGCAGCGGGTCCGGCGTGTAGCGGACGTCCACGATCCGCACGGGATAGCCGGCGTTGTGCAGGACGGTCGCGATGTACGTGGCCCCCTCATAAGGCGAGGTGAGGAAGAACTCCCAGCCCCGCGGCATGGTGAACGGAGAGGGGCCGACCACCAGGGTGAACCTCGGCAAGGCCGGATCCGTCGGGACGGGGGTCTCGTCCTGCTCGCGCATCTGCGCCATGTACCGGGCGTCCACCGCTTCGGTGGCGTCCGCGTAGAGCACGGGGGAGAGGGAGAGTTGGCGAGGCATGGAGCCTTCTTTCCTAGGGTGCGGAATCGGGCCCGAGGATGGTCGTTCGGGCCGCCTGTTCGTCGGGGTCGGAGTTCAGGTCGTAGTAGCCGACCTCGTCGCCGCCCACCTGCCAGATGACCTTCTGCCGATGGACCCCGTCGTCCAGGCGGAGCGAGCGGAGCGGATGCAGGCCGGCGCGGTCCGTGCGCTCCTCGGGGAAGTGGGTCTCGGAGTACGCCGCGGGCCTGGTGCCGGGCGAGGAGGCGCCTTCCAGCAGCGGTCGCAGGGACAGCCCGTCGGACGCCTGCGGTTCGAGGCCGAGCAGGTCGAGCACGGTGGGCATGATGTCGACCAGCCGCACCTGGTCGGGGACCTCGACGCCCGCCCGGACACCGGGCCCGCTGAAGATCAGCGGTACGTGCTGGGTGGCGTCGAAGAGCAGGCAGCCATGTCCTTCCTCCTCCGGGTGGCCGCGGTCTCCCGCATGGTCGTTGGGGTACCAACCGCCGAGGTCCTCGCCGTGGTCGGAGAAGAGGACGATGAGCGTCGCGGCGGGGTCGTGGCCCGCGTCCGCCAGGCGCTGCAGCAGGCCCTGGAGGTGGTGGTCGGAGTAGGCCACCTCCCCCTCGTAGGGATTGCGGGTCTGGACCCCCACGTCCTCTGGGGGGTCGTACGGCCAGTGGGCGTCGAAGAAGTGCGCGAACAGGAAGAACGGTGTGCGCTGGGCGGCGAGCCAGTCGCCGGCGCGTCGGGTGACGACCGGCGCCCGCTTCAGTGCGAGTCCGCGCATCTTGACGTCGCCGACGGTGAGTGGGTCACGTCCGTCGGGCAGTAGGGGGATCTCGTCATCGTAGAAGTCGAATCCCCGGTCCATCCCGTACCAGCGGTTCAAGCCCGGGCAGGAGACGACGGCCCCGGTGCTGTAGCCCGCTCCCCGCAACAGTTCCGCCAGGGTGGGCACGTCCTTGCGCAGTTGTTCGCGCAGCAGGTGTCGGATTCCGTGTCGCGGTGGCTGGAGACCGGTGAACACGGTGGCATGGCTGACCGGTGTGAGGGGGCACGAGGAGATGGCCTGCCGAAAGGTCACCCCGGATGCCCGCAGCGCTTCGATGCCTGGCATTCTGCCGTTGTAGGCGACGTCGGCCCGGACGGTGTCTAGTGAAACGAACAAGATGTTGGGTTGCACGCCGCCCCTTCATCGAACCAATCATCGAGGTGACGATAACCGGGTGCGACCGTCTCCCACGAGAACATGGTCTGTCCCGAAATCCAGGGACAGTTGAAGGGACGGTCCTGTCCCGGCTTTACGTGACAGTCGTCATATTCGACCGCCCTTATAGTTGAGCCTTGTTCAATCTTCGGAAGCCGGCGAGAACGGTCTAGGTTGGCGGGGTAAATGACTGCACCCATCGCAAAAGTGGCGATCGATGCTTTTCGGGACCAGGGTTTCCTGGTGTTGGAAGGGTTCTTCGAAGGGGACCGGATGGCCGATCTCGCTGCTGCCGCGGACCGGCTCTACCGGCATTCTGGCGACGAACTCGTGCACACTTCCGAGGGGGAGCTTCAGTCGATCTACGGGATCCACCGGATTGACGGCTCGCTGCCCGGTCTGCTGCGGCAGAGCGGGCTTCTGCCATTCTGCGAGGAGATCGCCGGCGGGCCCGTCTACATCTTCCAATCGCAGCTGCACGACAAACCGATGTCGAGCACGGTGCTGTCGTGGCATCAGGATTTCTATGCCTTCAGCCGGTTTGATGGACTAGCCGATCCGCGCGGCCTCAGCGTCGCCGTCTTTCTGGATGAGATACGCGCGCATAACGCGCCGATCTCGGTCATTCGCCGCTCGCATCGGAAGGGCGTGCTCACGGCCGAGCGGACCATGGCGGTTCCCCGGGGGCCTGCCGGCGCGCTCCCCGCGGGGGAATCGCCGGACCAGGATGGCAAGCACTATGAGATCGACACTGCGCGGGTAGCCGAGCTGGCGCACACGCAGGGGGTGGAGACCATCACGGGCCCTGCCGGATCGGTGCTGTTCATGGACCTCAACCTTGTGCACGCCTCCGGGGTCTCGCTGCTGCCGGAACGCCGCGCGGTGCTCCACTTCTCCATGGTCTCGGTTGAGGTCGGCTGCCGTGATCCGCAGCGTCCCGAGTTCGTCGCGACCCGGACGGTGGTCCCGCTGTGACCGGTGCGTCGACACCGGCCGCCGCGCTGACGAGCATGCAGGCGGACCGGTTGGCCAAGGACGCCTTCTACTGGAGCACGGGACGCACGCCGGCGCCGCACAACGTCCATATCGCCCTGGACGTCCATGGCCCGTTCGACGCCGCCTGGTTCGAGGACGCCTGCGGATGGGCACTGGGAGCGCACCCGGCGTTGCGCCACCGCTTCCGCCTTGAGGACGGAGCGTGGATCCAGGAGGAGACGCCGTCGGCGGAGGTGCCGTTCGCGCTGACAGAGCCGCACCCGGGGGAGCCGCTGCATGAGTTCCTTCACCGGATCGCCTGCACCCGGTTCGAGCTGGACCGCGGCCTGCTGTTCCGGGCGGGGCTCTACCCCCGCGGGGCTGAGGACCAGGTGCTGATTCTCGCCGCCGAGCACCTCGCCGCAGACGGCTGGTCGCTTGATCTCGCCCTCGACACGGTGACCGACGCTTATGCGGGCATCCGCCGCGAGCCGGTGCCCGGCCGCTCGTTCCTCGGTTACGCGCGGGCCGAGCACGAAAGGCTCGACCGGTACCGGCCGCCCGCCTGGGTGGAGGCGTTGAAAGGGGCGGCCGGTCTGCCGTTCAGCGAGCCTCCGCTGGCCCGGCCGGTTCCGCCGCACCGCTCCGCTCTCGTCCACTCCGCGTCCCTCCCGCTGGACCCGGGTATGCGAGCGGAACTCGCCGGACTCGTCAGCGGATGCCCCGCGCCGTGGTCGGCGGTGATGGTCGCGGCGGCGCACCGCGCCGTCGCCGAGATCGACGGGCGGGACGAGGTCGTGACCATCTCGCCGATCGGCAATCGGGACGCCGCGGACCTGCGGACGGTCGGCTGGTACGCGAACATGATCCCGCTCCGCTCCACCGCCGCCGAGCGCGCCTCACCGGACTTCCTCGAGCTTGTGCGCGACCGCTGGCTGGAGGCGATCGACCCGCCCAGTCCGCCGTTCTGGTGGGTGATGGAGCGGCTCTTCGGACACCGCAGCGACCGCGATCCCCGGATGCTCTGGATCTGGGTCGACACGATCATCCCGCCGGATCCGCCGCCGCCGAAACGGTGGCCGGAACTCACGGTCGCGCCGCGGCCCGCACCGATGTCGACCCACGCCCTCAGTTTGGGCATCGAGTTCACCGTTGGCACGGAGAAAGGGGAACTGACCGCGATCGCGCGTCGGGATCGCATGCCGTCCGGGGACCTTGAGCGGATTCTGCGGGCGTGCGCTTCCGCGCTCGCCGGGCTGACCACCGCGGCGTCGTGATGAAGCCGTGACTTCCGTATGCGGGGCCGGGCCGTCCCGCCGGCGAGACAAGACCGTGCTAGCCGCTTCCGGCCCGGCCGCCAGCGCAAGGAGAGGGAGACCGATGATCGAGTCGTCGAGCCCCAGGGTCGACGGGGCACCGGTCCGCAAGCGGCCGCCGGTCCGGGCGGGACGAGGCCCGGCGCGGCCCGTGGTGAACCGGTCGGCGCTGACGCGGCGGACGAGCCTGTCCATTCAGGGGGCCATATCGATTGAGACATGGAAACAGATCGGCGAGCAGATATTCCGGATATCGGATTCTTCTGCGTGGTGGCTCGGAGACTGGCTCGTCTACGGGCAGAACCGCTACCCCGAGCGCTACAAGCGCGCGATAGACGAGACCTCGCTCGACTATCAGACGCTGCGCAACTACGCCTGGGTGGCGCGCCGGTTCGTAGCGTCCAGGCGACGCGACGAGCTCAGCTTCCAACATCACATGGAGGTCGCGTCGCTGTCCCCGGACGAGCAGGACCAGTGGCTAGACCGGGCCCGGGCGCAGCGGTGGTCGCGCAACGAGTTGCGGGCGCGGCTGCGCGCGGCGCGGATGCGGCCCGCCACTGCCGAGGGTCCGGCCGCGGTGATCCAGATCGACGCCTCGAAGGAACAGCGTGCGCGCTGGGAACGCGCGGCGGACAGCGCGATGTGCGATCTGGGCGAGTGGATCCAGCACACGCTCGACCAAGCCGCGGAGCACGGTCTCAGTGCGTGACCTGCTCCGAACCCTCTCGTGAGAGGCGTCGCTAGATGTCGCAAACGTCCGGCTACACGTTGCCGTACCGCTCGCTGGGCGGCCTGATCGGCGACGAGGAGATCGGGGTGCTCCAGGAGGTTCTGACCTCGGGGGAGCCGCTCTCCCAAGGACGGTGGAGGGAACGGTTCGAGGGCGCCTTCAGCGCCCTCCTCGGAGTCAGGCACGCGCTGTCGGTGACCAGCGGCACCGTGGCGCTGGAGATCGCGATCCGGCTGCTGGAGCTGGCTCCGGGGGACGAGGTGATCACCAGCCCGCAGACCTACCAGGCCACGGTGCAGGCGCTACTCGGCACGGGCGTCCACGTTCGGTTCTGCGACGTGGACGCCGACACGCTGAACATCGACCCCGCGCTGCTCGGCGCGGTGGCCACCTCGCGGACCAGGGCGATCATCCTCGTTCACTACGGAGGCCTGCCCGCGGCGATGAACGAGATCATGAAGTTCGCTCGGGCCCACGGCATCCTGGTCGTCGAGGACTGCGCGCACGCGCTCGGCGCGCTGTACGAGGGCAGACCGCCGGGCGCGCTGGCCGACATCGGCTGTTTCAGCTTCCACTCGTCGAAGACGATCACGACGCTGGGTGAGGGCGGCATGATCACGTTCGACCGGGACGATTGGGCCGAGCGGGTGCGCCGGATCAGAGGCAACGAGTGCGACGGCGTCTATCGCGAGACCGGTGGCCGGCTCACCGAGGTGCCGAAGGCGCTCTACCCAGGTCTTGCCTACACCCATGACTGCCTCCGCCTTCGCGCCCCGGGAACGAACGCGACGATGAGCGAACCCGCCGCCGCGGTGGGCCTTGTGCAACTTCGGCGCCTGGCCGCGCTGAGCGCGCGGCGCCGGCGTGTGGCCGAGCGGATCGACGCCCATCTGGCCGCGGGCGCCACGTTCCGTCCCCAGGTCACGCCCGCGGGCTCCGTGCACGGGCATCACCTGTACACGTGCTTCGTTCGCCCGGGCAGTGGAGTGGATCGGGACGCCCTGGTGAGAGCGCTGGAGGAGCGCGGCGTGGAGGTTTGGCTGCGGTACTTTCCGCTGCACCTGCTCCCCGAGTGGCGCGCCCGGGGGCACGGCGACGGCGAGTGCCCGGTCGCCGAGCGCGCCTGGTTCGACGAGCAGCTCAACCTGCCGTGCCATCCGGGCATGACCGACGGCGAGCTGGACCGGATGCTCGCCGTCCTCGACGAGGCGGTCGCCGCGGTACGGCCCCGGAGCGGTACCCATGTGGAGTGAGAAGACCGATGACCGGGTCGAGGTCCCGTCGTTTGCGCAGGAGCGCTTCTGGTTCCTGGAGGACCTGGCCGCGGGAAACGCGGCGCACACGACCCAGCAGAGCTACCTGATCGAGGGCGAACTCGCGGTCGACGCGCTGACCGCCGCGCTGACCCGGCTCGTCCGCGAGCATGAGCCCCCGCGGTCCCGCTACGCGCTGGTCAAGGGCGAGCTGCGGATGCTCATCTCCGCCGACGGTGCCGCGGATGTGCGGTACCTGGACGTCTCCGCCGACCCGGACCCGGAGGCCCAGGCGCGGGCGCTGGCCATCGCGGACGCCTTCGCTCCCTTCGACCTGACACGCGGGCCGCTGCTTCGAACCCGGCTTCTCCGCACCGGTGCGCTCCGGCACGTGTTGATCCTCACCGCGCACCGCTCCGCCTTCGACGAGTACTCCTTCGGGATCGTCGAACGGGAGCTGGCGGCCGGATACGCGGGCGCGGCCCCCCGCCGGGCCCCGTCGTACGCGGCGCAGGCGCGCCGGCAGCGCGCGGGGGGTGACGACGACCTGGCCTACTGGCGGGACGCGCTCGCGGGAGCGCCCGACGCGCTCGACCTGCCCACCGACCGGTCCCGGCCGCCGGTGCCCTCCTACCGGGCCGCCGAGGTGACCTTCGAGGTCCCGGCGCCATCCGCGTGGCCGGGCACCGCAGGTGACGTCGCCCTCGCCGCCTTCGCAGCGCTCCTCAGCCGCCATACGCGCGCGGCGGAGATGGTGGTCGGGGTCCAGACCGACGGCCGCGCCGAGCCGCCGCTCGCGGACATGGTGGGCAATCTCGGCGGCCATCTGCCCGTACGGATCGACACGGGTGGCGGGGCCACCCTCGGCGATCTCGCGGAGAGGACGGCTCGCGCCGTCGCGGAGGCGCGCGCCCATCGCTCCGTTCCCTTCGACCGGATCGCGCTGGAGCTCACGCACAGCCGGGACCTGAGTCGGCATCCGATCTTCCAGGTGTCCTTCGGTCATGCCTTCGCGCCGTCGGAGCCCGCCCTGCCCGGATTGGAGGTCCGGCGGCTGGACACCAAGGTCCGGTGGAGCCGAGTGGACCTTGAACTCCGTGTCGTCGAGCATACTTCGGGTGCGCTGACCTGCAGGTTCATCTATGCCGAGGATCTCTTCGAAGCCGAGACCGCGAACCGGCTGGTCGCGCACTACCGGACGTTGCTGGATGCCTTCGTCGCACGTCCTGACATCCTGCCCGGCGAAGTCGCCCTGCTGACGCCCGCCGAGCGGCGACTCGTGTTCGAGTCCTGGAACCCGCAAGAGCCCCGGTTGCTGACGGATCTGACCATCTCGGAGCTGTTCGAGGCCCAGGTGCGCAGGACGCCCGATGCGGTGGCCGTCGTCTTCGGCGAGTGCCGGCTGACCTACGACGAGCTGAACGTCCGGGCCAACAGGCTCGCGCGCCGTCTCGTGGCCGAGGGAGTCGGGCCCGAGGTGATAGTCGGGCTGTGCCTGCGCCGGGGGATTCCGCTGGTGGTGGCCGTCCTGGCGGTCCTGAAGGCGGGGGGTGCCTACCTGCCTCTCGATCCCGGGAACCCGCCCGCCCGCAACGAGTACATGCTGGCTGATGCCACGGCCGCCTTCGTGCTCACCGAGCGGGCGCTCGCGGCGACTCTGCCCGAGACCCCCCGCATCGTGCTGGAGGAGGTGGCCGCCGAGGTCGCCCTGTGCCCTGGCGGCGACCTCGGCCGCCGATCCGGCGCGGATTCGATGATCTACGTGATCTACACCTCGGGTTCGACGGGGCTGCCGAAGGGGGTCGTCATGACCCACAGGCCCCTCACCAACCTCCTCGGCTGGCAACTCGCCAGGACCTCGGTGGCGGGGCCGACACTGCAGTTCTCCTCGATCGGCTTCGACATCTCGTTCCAGGAGATGTTCGCGACCTGGCTCGCGGGCGGCGAGCTGGTGCTGCTCGCCGAGGAGGACCGGGGCGATCCCGAGCGGATGCTGGAGGTCATGCGGCGGGCCGGCGTCCGCCGGCTGTACTGCCCGCCGATGGTGCTGGAGCAACTCGCCCAGGCCGCCGACGGCGACCTTCCACCGCTCGCGGAGATCGTCACCGCCGGAGAGGTGCTGCACCTGACTCCGGCGGTACGGCGCTTGCTGTCGAGGCTCGACGGTGTCGTGCTCGACAACCAGTACGGGCCGACGGAGGCCCATGTGATCACCGGGCACCGGATGACCGGTCGGCCGGAGGACTGGCCGGTGCATCCGCCGGTCGGTGGTGCGGTGAGCAACACCAGGGTCTATCTCCTCGACGAACGTGGCGAGGCGGTCCCGGTCGGAGGCGTCGGCGAGGTCCATGTCGGCGGGGTGTGCCTCGCCCGCGGCTACCTCGGACGCCCTGACCTCACCGAGGAGCTGTTCCGGCCCGACCCCTATTCGCCCGGCGGGCGGATGTACCGCACCGGGGACCTCGCCCGCCGGCACAACGACGGCACGCTGCAGTTCCTCGGCCGAGTGGACGAACAGATCAAGATCCGCGGCTACCGGGTCGAGCCCGGTGAGATCGAGGCGGCGCTGGCGACCCATTCCGCGGTCGTCGACAGCACCGTCCTGCCCGTCATGCATGACGGCGACCGGCGGCTCGTCGCCTATCTCGTGCTCGCGCCCGGCACCGGCGTGACCGCGGCGGAGCTGCGGGCCCACCTCCGGCTGACGCTTCCCGAGTACATGATGCCCACGTCTTTCGGCGCCGTGGACGCCATCCCGCTGACCGCCGTCGGCAAGACCGACCGGGCGCGGCTGCCCGATCCGTCCTCGTGCGGGCTGGACCAGGACGGGGTGCCCGGCCCGAGCGGTGACGTCGAGGAGGTGCTGACCGGCATCTGGCGGGAGGTCATCGGCGCCGCCGACATCGGGCCCGACGACGACTTCTTCCAGGTCGGCGGGCACTCGCTGCTGGTCGCCAAGGTGATCGGCCGGATGCGGGAGCGGCTCGGCGTGCAGATCCCGTTCCGGGCGCTCTTCGAGCACAGCACGGTCGCCCGGCTCGCGGCCTTCACCACCGCGCGGCTCGCCGAAGGCGCACCGCCGGCGGAGACGTCCGGCCCCATCGCCGCGGCCGAGCGCCGGACTGCGCCGCTCGCCCCGCTTCAGCATGGTGTCTGGCTGCTGCACCAGATCCATCCGGACTGCGTCGCCTACCACATGCCAGTCTGCTTCGAGGTGTCCGGGCCGCTCGATCCAGACGTGCTCGACCAGGCGTTGACGCTGCTCGCGGGCCGGCACGCGACGCTGCGTACGGGGTTCGGCCTCGGGGCGGACGGTCCGGAGCAGCGGGTGACCGGGCCCGCGGGCGGCGGGTTCCAGGTCGTCGACCTGCGCCATGTGCCGGCCGCGGAACGGGACGCGGTGCTGCGCACCCGGATGGACATGGCGGTCGGTACGCCGTTCGATCTGACCCGGCCGCCGCTGTGGCGCGCCATCCGCTACCTGACCGGGGAAGACCGGCAGGTCCTCCTGCTCGTCATGCACCATCTCATCACCGACGGCTGGTCGATGGAGATTCTCAAGCGTGACCTCTCGGAGGCCTATGCGGCCCTGCTCGCGGACCGGGAGCCCGCCTGGGCGGTCCAGCGGTTGCAGTACGCGGATCTCGCGGTGTGGGAGGCGGGAGCCGAGGCCGGGGAACGGAACCGGGAGGAGATCGCCTTCTGGCGCGGCCGGCTGCTGACGGAAGCGGCGCCGCCGGTCCTGCCCGCCAAGGCGGAGCCGCCGGACTTCGCCGGAGAGTCGGTGCTGGGGCGGCTCGACACGCAGACCTACCGGGCGGTTCGTGCGATCGCCGAGCGGGCCGGGACCACGCCGTTCAGCGTGCTGCTCGCCGCGTTCGCCCTGATCGTCGGCCGCTACACGGGTCGGCCGGAGGTCCAGGTGGGAGTGCCGCTCGTGGTCCGCGACCGGCCGGAGTCCGAGGACATCGTCGGCTTCCTGACCAACACGATGGTGCTGCGCCTGGACACCCGGAGCGCCGACTTCGACGATCTCGTCGCGGAGACGAGGGAACGTGTGCTGGAGATGCTCGGCCATCCGCATGTGCCGTTCGACGCGCTGGTCTCCGCGCTGGCCCCGGCGAGGGACGGGCGTCGCCCTCCGTTCTTCGACGTCTGGTTCAACCTGCTCAACTTCGACAGGCACCCGCTCGCGCTGCGGGGGACGCGCGTCCGTGAACTGCGCCTGCCGCCGGCCGGCGCACTGTTCGATCTCGGCGTCTACCTCCAGGAGGACGGCGCGGAACTGGAGATCGAACTCGTGTACCGGCCCAGCGCCTTCTCCGCCGACCGGGTCGGCGCCCTGCTCGGCCAGTTCATCGAGACGATCCGCCGGTTGAGCGCGGGCGAATCGCCGGATGCGGTCCGCTGTGCGCCTCCCCGCGAACCTCGAAGTGATTTCGCCCCGGTGCCCGGCACGACCCTGACGGACCGGTTCCGGGCGCTCGCCGTCGCCCACCCGGAACGGCCCGCCGCCGCGCACCCCGGCGGTGTCTCCTACGGTGACCTCGATCGCGCGGCCACCCGGCTGGCCCGATCTCTCACCGGCCTCGGCGCGGCCCCCGGGAGGGTCGTCGCGATCGTGGCCCGGCGCACACCGGACCTCCTGGTCGCCCTTCTCGCAGTTCGCGCCGCCGGAGCCGCCTTCGCCGTCCTCGACCCGGAGCTTCCCGGGGAACGTCTACGCGCCCGGCTCGGCCGGTTCGCCGCCCCTCTGGTCGTCGCGGTGGAGGGACTGCCCGATGCCCTGCGCGACATCCCGGCCGTCGACCTGTCCGGCGTGGCAGTGTCGCCGGACGCCGGCGTTCCCGCCCGTGCAGAAGCGGTAGCCGAAATCCCGGAGACGGCGGCGGCGGTGACCTTCACTTCGGGCACCGGAGGACGGGAGGCCGGGGCGGTCACGGAGGAGGGACCGGTGACGGCCTTCTTCACGTGGTACTCCGAGCGTTTCGGACTGGGCGGGCAGGACCGGTTCTCCGTGCTCGCTGGGCTGTCGCACGATCCGCTGTTGCGGGAGGTGCTGCTGCCGCTCTGGACGGGCGGGACGGCGTGCTTCCCGCCCGCGGCGGTGTACGCCGAGCCGGAGGCCACGGTGCGCTGGCTCGCCGAGTCCCGATGCACCGTCGTCCATCTGACGCCCGCGCGGGCCAGGCTGCTCGCCGCCGCCGCACGGGCCGCCCGCACCGCGGTGCCGTCCGTGCGGCTGGTCACGGTCTGCGGCGCGCCGATCAGTGCCGATGACCACCTCGCGCTACGCGCGGTGTTCCCCCGCGCCCGGCTCGCCGGTGGCTACGGGACCACCGAGACCCCCCAGCTCGCCGGACTCATCGACCTTGCGGACGCGCCGGCGCTCGGTCGCGGCGGGCCGGGGGCCGAACTCCTGGTGATGGCGGGGAACCAGGAGATCGCCGCGGTCAACGAGCTGGGGGAGATAGCGGTTCGGAGCCCGCACCTGGCCCTCGGCTACGTCGGCGAGCCGGAGCGGAGCGCATCGCGGTTCGGTCCCGACCCGGACGGCGCGCCGGGAATCCGCCTGCACTACACGGGTGATCTGGGTAGATACCGTCCGGACGGCACCGTGGATTTCGTCGGCCGCGCCGTCGGCGCGCTCACGCCGGACGGCGCCCGAGTCGACCTGTTCGAGGTGGAAGAGGCGGCGCGCGCCCATCCGGGAGTGACCGACTGCGCCGCGCTGGCCCGAGGCTCCCGGCTGCTGCTCGCGGTGTCCGCCGCGTCCGATCCGGCGCTCCCCGTCCGCCTGCGCCGGGATCTGGCGGGACGTCTGCCCACGACCATGGTTCCTGACGAGATCGTCCTCGTTGACCGGATTCCGTTGACGCCGAACGGCAAGGCCGATCCGTCCCGGCTCCCGCCGCGCCCCGGTCGGCCGGCCGCCGTGTCCGACGAGGGTGTTCTCGCGGCGGTCATGGCCCTGTGGTGCGAGGTCCTCGACCTGCCCGCCATCGATCCCGACACCCCGTTCTTCGCTCTAGGCGGGACGTCCCTCGGGCTGCTCCGCGTGCACCGTTTCCTGGAGGACCGCTTCGCCGCCCGCCTGACGCTGGCGGACCTGTTCCAGTACCCCACCGCTCGTGGCCTCGCGGCCCGCATCTGCGAGGGCACCGTGCCGGACGGCGGCCGGGCTGTTCTCCGGCGATCCGGCATCGGGCGCGCTCGGGTGGCCCGCCTCAGCGCTCGTTACGCGGCGCGTGTGGCGGTCCGCCCATCCTGACGAGGACATCGCTCAGGATGTGAGGTGCTCGCGCACCACCGCGGACAAGGCCGTGACCGTGGGGTGGTCGAAGACGGTGGCCATGCCGAGTTCGAGACCGTAGACGTCGCGGATTCCGTCCACCACCTGCATGGCGCTCATGGAGTCGCCTCCGACGTCGAAGAAGTCGGCGTCCGCGGTGAAGTCGGGGGAGCCGAGCGCCTCGGACCAGAGGACGCGGAGACGCCGCTCGATGTCGTCCGGAGCGCTGGGCGGAGGCGCCGGCGGATCATCGGGACGGTCCCGGCGGAGGAACCGGCGGCCGGTGGCGCGGACCTGGATCGGAGACACGATGTCCGCGCCGCTCTCACCGGTGCCTTCGAGCGGAAGGGGGGCGTCGCCGTCGAACGGGCGGACAAGGACGTGGGCGGGGGTGCGTGCCGCCAGAAGGTCGAGGAGCAGTCGCGCGCCCCGCTCCGGGCCGAGGCCGCGGGTGCCGGTCGGCGCCTGGGTCCGCGACGACTCATCGGCGAAGGCGGTGTCGACGGAGCACATCGTAAAGCCCTCGATCTCGGCGAGCAGCGTGCCGTCGAGCGCGATCAGCTCGATGTCGGCGGTGATGGAATGCTGGTCGGAGGACGTGCGGTGGATGCGGCTGAACAGTTCAGCGGGCAACGGGCCATGGAGGGCCAGGCGGCGGTAGCGGAACGGTATCCGGACACCGTCCCGTTCGGGCTCGCGCAGCGAGGCGGTCGCGGAATCCAGCAGCGCCGGATGCAGCGGATGGTCCCGCAGATCGGGGAGGAACGCCTCGGGTAGCGCCAGGCGGACGATCTTCGTTCCGTTCTGGTCTGACCAGACGCTCTCGACGTTCTGCCAGCGCGGCCCCAAGGTGAACATCCGGGGGCCCTGTCGGCCGGGGCCAGGCGCTGGACGCTCCGTCATCGCCGAGGTGAGATCGGCGACCGCTATGGGCGAAGTAGCGCCGAGGTCATCGAGTGCCCGGACGCAACCGCCCGCGTGGACCGTCCAGCCGGCGTCCTGCTGTGACTCCAGCCGGGAGACCACCTCGAACCGGTACCGGTCGCCGTCGCTGATGAAGCGAACGCGGACCTCACGGGGCTGGGCGGTCGCGAGTGCGCGGTTGAAGACGAGGTTCTCGAACTCCAGGGCCCCGTGGACGTCCAGCCGCTCGCGCGCCGCGCGGACCACCAGGTCGGCGATCCCGGCGCCCGGCAGCACCGGGGTGCCATCGAGCCGGTGCTCGTCGAGTACCCAGCTGGTACGAGCCGAGAGGATCGTGGCGTACTCGCCCGCGGCCGTCGCGTCAGGCTTGCCGGGAGGGGGCAGTTGGGAACTCGCCATACCCACGCTGTGCCAAGCGGGCCAGCCCACGCTGAGCATGCGGCCGAGCCGGCCCCGCACGGCGGCGGCGTGCGCGTCCAGGAAGCCGTTGGCGGCCGCGTAGTCGCCGCTGCCCACCATCCCGGTCAGCGCGGCGCGGCTGGAGAAGGAGACGAAGAAATCGAGCGGATCGGTGAGCGCCTCGGCCAGGCCCAGGGTTCCATGGATCTTCGGTCGCAACACCTCGTCGGCCTCGCTCCGGTCGCGCAGCGCGAGCATGCCCGCGCCCGGGAGCCCGGCCAGGTGGAACACGCCGTTGAGGGGGCCGAAGTGCGCCTTCGCCGTCGCCAGCAGGCGTGCCAGCGCCCGCCGGTCGGTGATGTCGCACGACTGCACGCGGACGCGCGCTCCCAGCGCCTCCAGTTGAGCGACGGCCTCGGTGAGCGCGTCGGCTCGGGCAGTGTCGTCCGGGCCCGGTGGAAGACCTGACCTGCCGGCGAGAACCAGCCGCGGCCGCAACCCGGTCGCCGCGAGCCCCCGTGCTACGGCGAGTCCCAGCCCGCCGAGCCCGCCGGTCAGCAGGTAGACGCCGTCCTGCCGCAACGGGGACGGTGCGGGGACCGGGACGTGGTCGAGTTCGCGGGGCACCCACCGGCGCCCCCCGCGCAGCGCGACGACGGGTTCCGGGTCGGCCACGGCCAGTTCGGCGGCGAGGTCCGCCTCGTCGGTTCCCGCCATGTCGACCAGCCGGACGGTGACGCCCGGCATCTCGGCGGCGAGCGTCCGGACCTGGGCGGGCAACGCCGCCTTCACCGGGTGCGCGGGATTCCCACCGGAAACATCCACTGCTTGCCGGGTGACGACGAGGATGTCCGGCGCACGTCGGCCGGACGCTCGCTGCGCCATCGCGGCCACCGCCGTGTGCAACCCGCGGAACGCGAGGTCGAGCTGGGCATCGACGGTCGCGGCGGTCACCGGCTGCCAGTCGTCGACGGCCAGGCCGTGCGTGAGGAGCACGGGGGTCCTGCCGGTCTCGGCGAGCCTGGCGAGCATCGCATCGAAATCGTCCCGGACCTCGGGCCGCAGGCGGAACTCGTGCGCGGCCTCGGCGTACCGGACACCGGGCCGGACCAGCACCACTCGGTACCCTCGCCGCTGCAGGGCCAGCACCAGCGGCATCGACTCGCCGACGTCGTCCGGTACGAGCGCCAGCGCCCACCCGAGGTCCGCCTCGTCGGCGTGCCTCGCGGGTGCCGGCCGCTCCGTCCAGGTGAGCACGGAGAAGGGGGACGCCGGCGGCGCGTCCGGCGCGGACCGTTCCGCCCCGGTGACCACGGGGGCCGGTGCGGCGGTCTCGTTCTCCCGGGGGGCCGCGGACTGCGGAGCCGCGGGACCCGTCTCGGGCGTGACCCAGTGGCGGGTCCGCTGATAGGGGTAGCCGGGGAGCGGGACCCTGCGCAGCGGCTCGTCCGCACGCAGCTCGGCCCACTCGACCGCATGGCCGAGGACCCATGCCGAGCCGACGGCGGTGAGCAGACCTCTTTCGTCATCGGCCACGGGGGGACCGGGGAGGACCGGAAAGGCCCGGGAGTCTCCGAGCCGCGGGTGTGCGGCGGCCAGCCCGCAGAGGGCAGTGCCCGGGCCGGTCTCCAGGAGCGTCCATGTTCTGTCGGCGAGCAGAGCGCCGAGTGCCTCCTCGAACCGGGCGGGGGTGCTTACCGACCGTGCCCAGAACTCCGGATCGGTCGCCGTGGAGGCGGTCAGCCGGCGCCCTCCCATCAGGCCCGAGTACACCGGGATCGCGGGCTCGCGCGGGCTCATCTCGGCGACAGCCGCTGCGAGGGAGGCCGCCGCGGATCCCGGCTCCTGCGTCAGCCGGCCGCGGATCTCGGCGAGCCGCGCGGCGTCGCGGGGGTCGAAGACCCCCGCCTGGGCCGCGGCGACGAGTTCGCCCAGCCCGTGGCCCGCCAGTGCCACGGGCCTCAGCCCAAGCCGTTCCAGCACGCGGGCCAGGGCGTATTCGACCGCGAACAGGAGCGGCTGGGCGTGGACGGCGGATCGGAATGCCGTGGCGTCGCCGTCCAGCCAGAGCTCGCGGAGCCGGGGACCGTCTTCCAGCCAGCCCAGTATCCGATCCATTTCCGTGGTGAAGACAGGGTTCACGCCGTACAGGCCGGCACCCATCCGGGCTTGTTGTGAGTCCTGGTCGGGGAACATGAACATGACACCGTGATCGGTCTCGGTCTCGGTGTCGGTGAGCGGAGGGGTGACCGTCCTTTCCGACCTCAACGCCACCGCGACCTCCGCGAAGTCGGACGCGATGACCGCCGCCCGGAGCGGGTGGGCGGTCCTGCCTCGCTGCAGGGTCGCGGTGGCGTCGGCGAAGGTCGCGGCGTCCGCGTCGGCGCAGTGGTCCGCGAGCCGGGCGGTCGCGTCGGCGAGTGCCTGCGGCGTCCGAGCGGACCAGACAACGATTCTGGGACGGCCGTCGACGGGGGAGCGGACCGGGACGGGAGCCTCACCGACCACCGCATGCGCGTTGGTGCCGCCCACGCCGAGGGAACTGAGTCCAGCCCAGCGCGGGCGCCCCTCCTCCCGGGGCCATGGATGCAGCGCGGAGGCCACGAAGAACGGGGTGCGGTCGAGCTCCAGCCTCGGGTTCGGCTTGCTGAAGCCGATGCTGGGCGGTATCTCGCCCGCGTCCATGGCCAGCGCGAGTTTCACGAGGCTCGCCACGCCCGCGGTGGGAGTGGTGTGCCCGATGTTGCCCTTGACCGACCCGATGGGGATCGAACCGGGGGGCAGCGGCCCGTCCGCCAGCGAGCGGTACGCCCGATCCAGAGCCGCGATCTCTATGGGGTCGCCGATCACCGTGCCGGTGCCGTGCGCCTCCACGTAAGAGATCTCCTGCGGCGAGACCTGGGCGATGTCCATCGCCTGGACGATCGCCCGGACCTGCCCTTCGACGCTCGGCGCCCCGAAACTCATCTTCTCCGAGCCGTCGTTGGTCAGCGCCGTTCCGTGGATCACCGCGCGGATGTGATCCCTGTCGGCGACGGCATCGGACAGCCGCTTCAACAGCACCACGCCCGCGCCGTCGGCGAAGACCGTGCCGTTCGCCGCCGCGTCGAACGGACGGCAGTGTCCGTCCCGTGAGCGGACGCTCCCCGGTCCCCATCTGTATCCCTGCCCGTAGGGCAGTTCCACGTTCGCGCCGCCCGCCAGAGCCATGTCGCAGTCGCCGAGCAGCAGTGACTGGCACCCCAGGTGCACGGCGACGAGTGAGCTCGAACAGGCCGTCATCACGGTCATGGCGGGCCCGCGGAGATCGAGTCTGTAGGAGGTGAACGTCGCCACATAATCGCTATTGTTGAGCACGAGCGTCGCGGCCTCGTGATGACGAAGGTCTCCGTTGACATACAGGTCGGTATACCGTGATTGGCCGGCAGCGCCGAATACGGCGATATCGCTGGTCATCGCGGTCGGGTCGAAACCACCGTCTTCGAGAGCAGCATGACTGACCTCCAGGAACAACTTCAACTGCGGGTCACTGGTTCGCGCCTCACGAGCCGTCAAGCCGAAGAATCCGGCGTCGAAATCTTTTAGCGCGGGTACGAGTCCGGCCCGCCGTACATAGTGCGGATCTGCGAGTTCTCGCTGGGTGACCCCATGAGCGAGCAGTTCGGCGTCGGTGCGCGTCGTCACCGACTCCCGGCCCGCGCGCAGATTCAGCCAGTAGTCGCGGGCGTCCAGCGCGCCCGGAAGCCGGGCGGCGACACCGATGATGGCAATCGCTTCCTGGGTGTTGGCCATGGCAGCACACTAAATGCCCGCGCTGGGAACTGGCCATGGATTGCCAGGCCGCCGGAGTAAAAGGCACTCTGCTGACGGTGGCCCGGGATATTTATTTTGGGGGCATAGATGGATCGTGTTCTCGAACCGGACGACCGGGAGCGGTCGTTGCTGGTCCTGTGCGAGCTGGCTCCCGGATACGGGAACATCCCGGTCGCGGTGGCGAGCACCGCCCGGTTCCGATGGTGGCCGCTGCGGATGGCCGTCGCCGTGCTCGCCCGCAGGCATTCCGCGCTGCGGACGGTCTTCACCGCGGCCGGCGCGGGAGGCGGGCCGGAGAAGCGGGTGACGGCCGCGATCGACATTCCGGTCGAGATCCGTTCGGTCGGCGCCGGGTCGCTCGAAGAGTGCCTGCTGCGGTTCGCTGCCACGCCGATCCCCCTGAACGGAGGCCCGCTCATCCGGGTGGTGGCCTTCCGGACCGCGACGACCGATGTGCTGTGCATCGTCGGTCACCACCTGATCATTGACGGCGCGTCGGTGTACGTCCTGATATCCGAGTTGCTGGCCTGCTACAACGCACTCGAGCGGGACGAGGAACCGCCGGAATTGCCGCCGCCGCCCGCGCTGGTGCCGCTGCGGCCGACCCAGGAGGGACGGGACTTCTGGCGAGCGCGGCTGGCGGGATCCGACTCCGCTGCGCGGATCGCCTGCGGTGCGCCGGAACCGGACGTACCGAGCCTTCTCGGTGACACGGCGCGCTACCGGGTCCCGGACGAAGTGCGGAGTGTGGTGGACCGACTACGCAGGCGATACAAGGTCACCGAGAACATCGTGTTCCTCGCGGCCTACGCGCTGCTCCTCTGTCGGCACGGCGCCGGCGGCGATCTCATCATCGGGATCCACCTTGATCCCCGCACGGCGCGGGAACGGGGCGCCGTCGGCTTCCACGCCCGAGTCCTTCCTCTCCGCCTCACGGTTCGCCCCGATGACGCCTTCCCCGCATACGTGCGCACGGTGCGGGACGCCGTCCTCGCGGGGTTCCGGCATGCGGGCACCACCGTGGACAGCGTCACGAGCGGGCCGCCCCAGGGGACGGCCGGCTGGCGCTCCACTCCGTTCCGCTACCTGTTCAACCATCTTCCGAGGCGCCTGCCGGCAGATCTGGTCATTGCGGGGGAGCCGGCGCGGCCACTGTCACTCCACAACGGGCACAGTCGGTTCGACTTGGAGCTGACCGTCCTGTCCGGGGTCGAGGAAACCTGGGTCGAGGCGCAGTACAGCACGGAAATCCATGATCGGACGGAGATCGACGCCCTGGCCGGCCGGTACCTCGCCCTGCTGGGCGCCCTCGACTCCGCGTCCGAGACGCCGCTGCGTGCGGTGCCGATCGCCACCGCCGCCGACGCCGCGGCTCAGCGCCCGCACGCCCCCAGGCCCCGACCGCATCCGGTGGCGCGGCTCGCCGCCGCCGCTCGGGCTCGTCCCGGTGACATCGCGGTCGGCACGCGCGGCAGGCACCTCACCTTCGCCGAGCTCTGGACCTGGGCGGAGAAGATCGCGAGCACCCTCCGCGCCGCCGAGGTCGGGCCCGGCGATGTCGTCGGCCTGGCCCACGGGGAGCCCGTTGGCCGACTGGCGTCCGTGGTCGGCGGCTGGCTCGCCGGCGCCTGCGTCGCCGAGGTCGGCACCGAGTCCGCCGGCTGGTCCCGCAGGGACACGGCCCGGCGCGGGCTCCGCGTCGTACTCGTCTCGCCGGGCCGGCCAGGGCCGGTCGGTGCGGTGTCCATCGCACTGCCCGACCCTCCCGAGGACGTGACCGGTCTCGGACCGGTGACACCCGGTCCGAAGATGGCGGAGCCTCCGCCGGCCGCGGCGGCGCTGCAACTGTTCAGTGCCGACGGACCGATCGTCATCACCCACGGTGCACTGGGCATGCTCTCTGACGAGATCACCGGCGCAGTGGTGCGGGTGCCGGGGTCCAGGGGGCTGGCGAGCCTGGTCGGTGAGACGATGCCGCACCTGGCGCGGGGGAGCAGGCTCGTCTTCGGCGACCCTGGGGATGCGGATCTGGTGCAC
This sequence comes from Actinomadura monticuli, assembly GCF_041463655.1. Lineage (NCBI taxonomy): Bacteria > Bacillati > Actinomycetota > Actinomycetes > Streptosporangiales > Thermomonosporaceae > Actinomadura > Actinomadura monticuli. The sequence goes on along the minus strand of NZ_JAXCEI010000002.1, from coordinate 23,523 downwards.
ATCGGCCCCGGGGAGGAGCCGCCGGAATCCCTGAATGGACGGACGCTGCTCTGTGAGGGGCCCGCCGTACCGGACACCGCGGCCCTGCTCGCGGCGGGGGCCCGGGTCTTCCGGGGTATCCGGCATCCCCGGACCGGACTGTGGGCCGCCTTCGGCGAGGTCGGTCCGGGGGGCAGCGGGACGGGCTGGACGGGGCGGCCGCTCGTCGGTGGGGTGCTGATCGAGGACCGGCTCGGGCAGAATCTCCTGCCCGGCCTGACCGGCACCGTGCTGGCCGGCGCGCACGGCGTGCGCTGGCCGTCGGCCTCCGCCAGGGCGCTCGCCGACCGCCCTGGGCGGCTCACCTGGTCGGGCGAACTGGAGTTCACCGCGCCGCCGGGAGCGGACGAGGACACCCCCGTCGAGTCGGCCGCCATGGACGACGCTCTGCTCGCGGCTCTCATCGACCTGTGGGCCACCATGCTCACCGGCGTCGAACCGGATGCGGACACACATTTCTTCGAAGCCGGAGGAAAGTCCCTGGCCGCGGCCCGCCTCGTGCACGCCGCGGGCGGACTCGTCGGCCGCCGGATACGGCTCGACTTACTGTTCGGCGCTCCCACCCCGCGGTTGTTCGCCGCCCAGCTGGAAAAGGTGAGCCATGCCGGCTGAAGACTGTCAGGTGGTGGTGAACGCCCGCGGTCAGTACTCGGTGATGCCGGCCGGACGTCCCAGCCCGGCGGGCTGGGCCGCCGTCGACGTGCGCGGACCGCGCACGGCCTGCCTGGACTGGATCGAGGCCGCCGCTCGGCGGGCGAGCCCCGGGCGACCGCCAGCGGCGGGCCCGTCCAGCAACTCCCCGGATCCGTCCACCGGTCAGGTCGACCCGCCCGGCCCGGCAGATCTTCCGATGGACCGGCCCAAGTGCCTGCTCGGCTCGGCGGGCTACGGCCGCGTCGAGCGGCTGCTGCCCGGCGATCTCCTCGACGCTGTCCGTGAACTCGCAGGGGAACTGAGGCTCCCTACCGAAACGGTGTTCACCGCGGCCGTCCACGTCCTGCTATCCCGCCTGTCCGGGGACAGTGCCGTGTCCGTCGGCTTCTCGCACGACGGATGGCTTCCCGCTACGCGCCTGGACCTGTCGACCGTCCGGGACGGGAGATCCGCCGTACGCCAGACCGGTGCCGAGACCGCGGCCGCTCGCATGCGTCGCCGTGCACCCGCCGACGGTCTCACCGTGCGGTTCGCGGTGGGCGCGGTGCCCGCGGCCCAGCCGTTGGAACTCGTGTTCCGGCTTGAGAAGCGGCTGCTCACGGTCGAGTACGACCGGGCGATGTTCGACAAGGCGACCGTCGCGGGGTTCGCCCGGAACGCCGAGAACCTGCTGCGCGGCATGGCCACGGCGCCGGACGCCCCGGTCGAGGCGCTGCCCCTGCTGGACGCCGTGGAGGCCGCCGCCGCGGTGGCGGCCGGAAGCCGCGTCCCACTGCGACCCCCGCCGGACACGGTGCCCGATCTCTTCGCCGCCGTGGCCGCCGTGCACGCGGACCGCCCGGCCCTGGAGGGCGAAGACCTGAGCCTCACCTATGCGGAGCTGGCGCACATGTCGGCCGTCGTCGCCGACCGCCTGCGCGACCGGGGCGTCGGCGCCGGGGACGTCGTCGCCGTCCACGCCGGCAGATCGGCGCGGGTGATGGTCCTGCTGCTGGCGATCCTCCGGGTGGGAGCCGCGTTCCTGCCGCTGGACCCGGACCATCCGGCCAAACGACGTGCCCGGATGGTCGCGGACGCCGCCCCCGCTCTCCTTGTCGCCGATGAGCACTCAGCCCCTCCCGAGGGACCGCGGCGGACCACTCTCGACGCGTTGACCTCGGAGGCGCTCCTCGCGGCCTCGGCGGAGCCCGCCCCTGGCCCCGCGCCGAGTTCGGCGGCCTATGTCATCTTCACCTCCGGCTCAACGGGTGACCCGAAGGGGGTCTGCAACATCCACACCGGTCTCGCCAACCGGTTGCTCTGGATGCAGGACGCCTATCCGATCGGCCCGGACGACGCCGTCCTGCAGAAGACGCCGCTCACCTTCGACGTGTCCGTGTGGGAGGTGTTCTGGCCGCTCATCACGGGGGCGAGGCTCGTAGTCGCGCGCCGCGAGGGGCACCGGGATCCGGCCTACCTCGGGCACGTGATCCGCTCGTCCGGCGTGACGGTCGTCCACTTCGTCCCGTCCATGCTGCAGGCCATGCTGCGTAGCGGCGAACTCGCCGACACCCCATCCGTCCGACACGTGATCTGCAGCGGGGAGGCGCTGTCACCCCAGCTGAGAGCGCAGTTCTTCGAGACGTGCCGGGCGCGTCTGCACAACCTGTACGGGCCGACGGAAGCGGCCATTGACGTGACCTCCTACGACTGCTCCCCGGACCGTGATCCGGACTCGGTTCCGATCGGGGCGCCGATCAGCGGGGTCAGCGTCCACGTCCTGGGGCCGCGGCTCGAACCACTGCCTCCGGGGGTCGTCGGGGAGATCTACATCGGGGGGCACGGCCTCGCCCGAGGCTATGCCGGCAAGCCGGGGCTCACCGCGGAGCGGTTCGTGGCCGACCCGCACGGCGCGCCCGGCGACCGTCTCTACCGCACGGGAGATCTCGGCAGGCGCCGCCGCGATGGCCTCGTCGAGTTCCTGGGCCGCGCAGACCACCAGATGGCCCTGCACGGTTTTCGCATCGAGCCTGGCGAGATCGAGGCCGTGGCCACGGCGGTGCCGGGGGTCAGCAGAGCGGTGGTCCTCCCCCGGAGCGCGGACTCCGGCGGAACCGTCCTCGTGGGCTTCGTCGAGAGCGAGGAGAGTGACCGTGCCGCTCTCCTCGAGACGGTGCGTGAGACCGTCCGGGAAACGCTGCCCGAGTACATGCGCCCGAACGTCTGGCATGTCCTGCCCGAGTTGCCGACCCTCGACTCGGGAAAGACCGACAGGGCCGCTCTGCTCAGCCTCGGCACGCCCGCGCCCGCCACGGTGACACCGGACCGCCCGTGGACGGAGCGGGAAGGGCGGCTCGCCGAGGTCTGGCAGGAAGTCCTCGGTGCTCCACCGGAAGGACTCGACACGGACTTCTTCCAGGCGGGCGGGGACTCGATCCTCAGCATCGAGTTCGCCGCGAGCGCGCAGGGTGCGGGGCTGGCGGTCTCCGCGGCCGACCTCGCGGACAGCCCCACACTGCGCGGGCTCGCCGAGACCGCCGTGCCCGTCCCCGCCGAGTCCGCCCCCGACCCTCAGCCGTTCGAGCTGCTGACGGACGCGCAGCGCTCCGCCCTGCCCGCCGGCGTCGAGGACGCCTACCCCCTGTCGGCCGTGCTCGCCGGGTTGGTCCACGCATCGGAGACGGACCCCGGCTACCGGGTGTACACGACCACGCTGACCCTGCGCGGCGACTTCGACGAGACGCGCTTCCGCGGCGCCGTCGACGCGCTTGTGCGCCGCACGCCGTTCCTGCGCACATCCGTCGACATCACACTGCCGGGCGGGCCGGTGCAGATCGTGCATCCCACGGTCCCCGACGCGGTGGTGGTGACTGACCTGCGAGGACACCGGGACGCCGAGGCCGAGTTCGCCCGCCATGCCGCCGGCCGTGAACGGCGCCGATTCGACTGGGCGCTGCCGCCGCTCTTCGCGTTGGACGTGCACAGGATGACCGACGAAGAGTTCCGGCTCACGCTCACCGAACCCATGCTCGACGGATGGAGTGTCACCGTCGCGCTGGCCACGCTGCTGGAGCTCTACCTCGACCCTGACGAGGTGGTCCTCCCGGCGCCGGACGAGCCGGCCATCCATGCCCGGCACCTCCGGGAGGAGGAGAGGGCCCTCGGCGATGATCGCGCTCGCGCACGCTGGGCGAGGATCGTGGCGGATGCGCCTGTTCTGCCCCAAGCCCCGGACGCGGTGGAGGGTGTGCGCCGCAAGGTGGTGCCGGTCGATTCCGCCACCTCCGCGCGGCTCCTTCGGCTGGCCGCCGAGCTCGGCGTCCCGCTGCGGTCCGTTCTGCTGGCAGCGCACGTCCAGGTCGTCGCGCTGGTGTGCGGAAGGACCGAGGTCGTCACCGGCGTCATGGCGCACGGCCGGCCGGAGCGGCCGGGCGGTGCCCGGACGATCGGGATGTTCCTCAACACCATGCCGCTGCGTGTTCCCGTGGCCGCCGGCACGCACCGCGACCTTGTGCGCGCCGTCCATGCCAGGCACCTGGCCGCCCTGCGGGACCGGCATCTTCCCTACGCACGAATGCTCAGGGACGGTGGTCTGACGCGGCCCCTGGACACGGTCTTCAACTTCACCCACTTCCAGCCGTACCGGCGGTGGACCGGCTCGGGGCCGCTGCGGATCGTCGGGATCGAAGCCACCGACCAGACCTACCATCCGCTGACCGCCCAATTCCGTCAGGACGTCCTCACCGGCGAGGTCGGGCTGACCCTGGAGTTCACCGGATCGGTGTTCCCCGAGTGGCGCATCGACCAGGTCACCGGGCTCTACGCCGCCGCCCTCGACCGGCTGGTGGCCGATCCGGACGCACCCGTGAATCCGCTTGACCGGCTGCTCGGCCCCGTCCCCTGGGGCAGCGGTCCGGCGGAGGCCGAGGACGCAGACCTGTACGGTCTCTTCACCGCCCAGGCGGCCCGTACACCCGATGCGGTGGCGCTGGAGTACGAGGACGTCCGCTTCACCTACCGCGACCTGGAGGACACGGCCGGAGCGCTGGCGGCGAAGCTGTCGGCCCGCGGTGTACGGCCCGGCTCTGTGGTCGCACTCTGCCTCCCGAGGTCGCCCGGTTATGTCGCCGCCGTGCTCGCCGTACTGCGGGCAGGCGCTGCCTATCTCCCCTTGGACGCCGCACACCCGGTGGAGCGCCGCGAGTCCATCCTCTCCGCCGCCGGGCCCGCTGCCGTCATGGCTCCGGAGACCGGCTCCTTCTCCATCCCCCATGTCCCGGTCCCCGTGCTCCCGCTCCGGGCCGATCAGGACGCGCCGCCCGGGTGCCCGCCCCCGACCGGTGGCGGCGGGCGACCAGCCGTGGTGGTGTTCACCTCCGGGAGCACCGGGAGGCCGAAGGGCGTCGTCCTCGGGCATGGAGCGATCGCCAACCGGCTGCGATGGTCGGCGGCGAGCGCGCCCGCCGGACCCGATGAGGTCTTCCTGTTGCGGACGCCCGTGACATTCGTCGATGCGATCGCCGAACTGTTCGACGGACTTGTCCGGGGGGTACCAACCCGCATACTGCCCGACGGGGTCACGGACCCCGCGGACCTGGTGTCGCTCATCCGCGATGCCAAGATCACCCGAGTGACGATCGTGCCGACGCTGCTGCGCGAACTGCTGCGGCTTGATCGGGCCGGCGACCTGGGCGGCGTCCGCATCTGGCAGCTCAGCGGGGAGCCGCTCGGCCACGACCTCGCCCAGATGTTGCACGCCCGCTTCCCGGGCGTCGTCATCCGGAACCTCTACGGATCGACCGAAGTGTGTGCCGATGTGACGGTCCACACCGTCACCGGCGAGGACACGGCCCCCGTACCGATCGGGAGGGCGCTGCCCGGCGTCCGGATCGACGTCGTCCATGAGGACGGCGGACGGGTTCCCGCCGGCACCCCGGGTGAGATCATGGTCGGTGGGGTCGCGCTCGCGGACGGCTACCTGGAGGATCCCCGGCTCACCGCCGACCACTTCCTTCCCGCGCCCTACGGGCACGGCGCTCGCTGGTTCCGCACCGGTGATCTGGCGATCGTCCGCCCGGACGGCGTCCTGCACCTCCTCGGCCGGAGGGACCGGCAGTTGAAGGTGCGCGGCGTACGAATCGAGCCGGCGGAGGTCGAGGCCGTTCTCATGGCTCATCCCGGCGTCCTCGACGCTCTCGTCACCCAGCGCCGCCGGAATGGCCGAGGGCTGCTGGTCGCCCATGTCCTGGCAGTCGACCCCGGACTCGGCCGGGCCCTTCGCGAGCATGCCGCCGCCCGGTTGCACGGGGCCGCGGTACCGGACGTCGTGGCTGTCGTCGACCACTGGCCGCGGCTGCCCTCCGGTAAGATCGACGTCGCCGCCCTCCCGGTCCCGGTGGAGGGCGAGCCCGGCCCGGCCTCCGCGACCGCACTGGAGCGGGACATCGCCGCACTCTGGTCCGCCCGGTTCGGCGAAGCTCCGGCCGGACCGGATCTCATCGCGCTCGGCGCCAACTCCCTCGACGTCATGCTGCTCGCGGGAGCCCTGAGCCGGCATTTCGCCGTCCCGGTCGCCGCCGCCGACCTCTGGGCACGGCCGACCGTCCGGGAACAGGCTCAGCTCGTCGACGAGCTCAGGAACACCCCCCGCGGACCCCGGCTCACCGCCCTGGCCACCGGCGGCGAATCCGTCACACTCGTCATCCTGCCGTACGCCGGCGGAGAGGCCGGCGCCTACCGGCCCCTCGCCGACGCGATCGCCGGAGCCGGACTGCCGGTGCGCGTACTCGGTCTCGAACCCGGCGGGGACGCCGACCCCGCCCGGCTCGCCGCCGAGATCCGCGCGGCGGCCACCGGGCCCATCGCCCTGCTCGGGCACTGCGCGGGCGCTCCGGTCGCGGTCGCTACCGCGCTCGCCCTCGACGAGTCCGGCGACGCGCCCGTTCATGTCTTCGCTCTCGCCTACATCCTCGACTCGACCGACCCCGACCGGTGCACCGCGACGCGGATCGCCGCCGGGCCCGACACTGCGGTGGTGCAGTGGCTCACCGAATGCGGCGGGCTTGACCTCACGGGTCTCGCCGAGGACGAGCGTCGCGGCCTGGTGCGGGCGTTCAGGGCGGACTCCGTGCATGCCGACGCGGTTCTCCTGACGCTGCTGCGCTCCCGGCGCCGGCTCGGCTGCCCGCTCACCGTGATCTACGCCGAGGACGACAAGGTGATCGCCGGCACCACCCGCTACGCCCGACGCTGGGACCTGCTCGCCGAGCACGTCCGGATCGTCTCCACGGGGCACGGCGGCCATCACCTCCACGTGACCCGGCCGAAGTTCCTGACCGAGGCCATCGCCGCCGCCGTCTCCGAGGCCGGGTGCGGATGAGGGCCGCGCCGGCGCTCGTCCCGGGGCCCTGGCCCGCCACGGCGCGCCGCGACGTCCAGGGAGTGCTCCTGCTCGGCGGGGTTCCCGTCACCGCCCTGGCCGAACGGTTCGGCACCCCCGCCTACATCGTCGACGAATCCGAGTTCCGCGCCCGCTGTGCCATGTTCGCAAGGGCGTTCGACGGCTTCGACATCTACTACGCGGGCAAGTCCTTCCTCTGCAAGGCCATCGCACGGATCGTCGCCGAGGCCGGGTTGAGGCTCGACGTATGCGGCGGGGGAGAGCTCGCGGTGGCGCTTGCCGCGGGCTTCCCGCCGAACCGGATCGTGTTGCACGGCAACAACAAGTCCGCGGCCGAGCTCACCCGGGCCCTGACTTCCGGGGTCGGCCGCATCGTGATCGACTCCGAGAACGAGATCGAACTGCTGTCGGCCATCGCACGGCGGCTCGGCGTGCGGGCGACGGTGCTCCTCCGGGTCGTTGCGGGGGTGCGCACCGACACCCACCCGCACAACGCCACCGGCCATGAAGACCAGAAGTTCGGTCTCGGCCGCTCCGCCGCCGGACCGGCCATCGCACGCATCCGGGCCGACGACCGGTTCGAGCTGGCGGGTCTGCACACCCACCTCGGCTCCCAGATCCGTACACCGGCAGCCTACGAGGCGGCGCTCACCAGGCTGCTCGACCTTCGGGCCCGGGCCGCGCCCGCATGCCCGGAGATCAATCTGGGCGGCGGCTTCGCCATGGCCTACACCGAGCCCGACACTGGCATCGACCTGGAGGACCTTGCCCGGGAGCTGCAAGCGCGCGCTGACGCGCACAGCCGGACGCGAGGGCTCACCGTCCCACGGCTCGCGATCGAACCCGGACGGTCCATAGCGGGCCCCGCCGGGTGCACGCTCTACCGTGTCGGCACGGTGAAGGAGCGGCCGGGGCTGCGCACCTACGTCGCCGTGGACGGCGGGCTCAGCGACAACATCAGGCCGGCTCTGCTCGGCGCCGACTACACCGCCGCACTCGCCGGGCGGTGCTCCACCGCACGCGGTATCCGCGTCAGGGTGGTCGGACGGCATTGCGACGCAGGGGACATCCTCGTGCGCGAGGGCACCCTTCCGGCCGACGTCCGGCCCGGCGATCTCCTGGCGGTACCCGGTACCGGCGCCTACTGCCGCAGCTTCTCGAGCAACTTCAACCACTCGCCACGGCCCCCCGTCGTGGGCGTCCGGTCCGGGCGGGCCCGGGTGCTGGTTCGCGGGGAGACCGAAGAGGACCTGCTCCGGCTGGACCTCGGATGAGGGAAGGACGAAAGGTGACCACATCCCTGGATGCCGCAGCGCGGCCGATCGCCGCCCGGACCGGCATCGCACCGGCCGCGGTGCTCACCGCCGCGGTGCATGTCCTGCTCTACCGGTACACCGGATCCTCCCGGCCGGTCGCGGGGCCCGCCGGGACGGAGGTCCTCCCGTTGGAGGACGGCCATACCTTCGGGGATGTCGTGAACCTGCGACCGACAGCGACCGACGCCCCTCCCGAGGCGTGTCTTCGAATCGACTCAGCGGGGAACTCCGCCGTCACCGGCACCGTCCCGGGCATGGAAGGCCACCTACGGACTCTGCTGGACGCGGCATACGACTCTCCGTCGGTTCCGATATCCCTGCTTCCGCTGCTCACCGAGGCGGAAAGGCGCACCATGATCATGGACTGGAACGCCGACACGGCGGTCCTCGCCGGTCCGAGCTGCCTTCCCGACCTGTTCGCCGCCCAGGTGCGTCGCACCCCCGAAACCACGGCTGTCGTCTGCGGTTCCGTGCGGATGACCTACGCCGAACTCGACGTGCGCGCCAACCGTCTCGCCCACCTTCTCCGGGGAAAAGGGGTCGCCCCGGAGATGAGCGTTGGTGTGTGCCTTGAGCGGAGCGAGATGACCGTTGTCGCGTTCCTGGCCGTGATGAAGGCCGGCGGCGTGTTCGTTCCCCTGGACCCTGACTATCCCGATGAACGAATCGGCGTCATGCTCGCCGAGGCATCCGTCGGAGTGCTGATCACCGACTCTGACCTGGTCCCCACCTTGCCGGTCGAGAAGGAGGCCTGCGTCCTCCTCGACGCCGCCGGGCTCGATGCCTGGCCGGCCACGCCGCCGCCCGTGTCCCTCACCCTCGAAGACCTTTGTGCGCTGGTCTTCACCTCGGGTTCCACGGGAACGCCCAAGTGCGCCATGCTCACTCACGGGAACCTCGCGAACTACGTCGGCTTCTGGAAGGCATGCGAGCTGGACCGACGGCCCATGCGCGTCCACCTGCAGATGACGAGCTTCGCCTTCGTCATCTTCCTCGCCGATCTCACCCGAGCCCTCTTCACCGGCGCCACCCTCGTGGTCGTCCCGAGGGAGATCGTGCTCTCTCCTGGCGACCTGTACGAACTCATGATCCGGGAAGGTGTCAACAGCGCAGAGTTCGTCCCGCCCGTGCTGAAGATGTTGCTCGACGCGGCCGAGTCCGACAGCCGCGGGCTCGAGTTCCTCGACCTGCTCGTCGCGGGCGGCGACGTCTGGCCGACCGTCGACTATCTGCGGGCGCGGCGGCTGTGCGGCCCCGCCACCCGGATGATCTCCGCGTACGGGATGACGGAGACCGCGATCGACAGCACCTGGCTTGCGGACGGGGAGATCGACGAAACCGCAGCCGTCGTCCCGATAGGACGGCCCACACCCAACACCCGGGCGTACGTGCTGGACCGGCACATGCAGCCACTTCCCTCCGGGGTCGTGGGCGAGTTGTACATCGGCGGGCTCGGGGTCTGCCGCGGCTACTTGGGGCAGGCCGCGCTCACTGCGGAACGGTTCGTTCCGGACCACCTGTCGGGGGTGCCCGGTGGACGGCTGTATCGGACCGGTGACCTGGCGCGATGGCGGGCGGACGGCGTTCTAGAGATCTTCGGCAGGGTCGATCAGCAGGTCAAGATCAACGGCATACGGGTGGAGCTCGGCGAGATCGAGGCGGTGCTACGCCGGCATCCCCGGATCCGGGACGCCGCCGTCATCGCGGAGGGAACCGCTCTGGAGGAGCGTCGGTTGGTCGCGTTCATCGCGGTGACCGGGACAGTCGAGGGGCTGGAGGCCTACCTGCGGGAACGACTGCCGGAGACGCTCGTCCCCTCCGTGGTCACCCAGGTCGCCGAGCTCCCACTGAACGAGCACGGCAAGATCGCCAGACGAGGGCTTGGGGCCGGACCGACCGCCCCCGCCGACGATCCCGCGGCGCGCATGCTGGTCGTCGTGAACGCGGTCGGCCAGTACGCGCTCTGGCCCGCGCGCGCGAACGTTCCGGCAGGCTGGCGAGTGCGCGGAGCGCCCCGGTCGCGTGAAGAGGCCCTCCGGGCGGTCGATGCGCTCTGGACCGGGCCCCGACCTCGCTCCGCGTGACCATGTCGTGAGCGTCAGAGCTGGTCAGGCGCCTCCAAGCCGAGCAGACCGAGACCCGTTTTCAGCGTCTCGCCGGTGAGAGCGCACAGGAGGAGGCGGTTGTCGCGGACCTCCGCCTCGGGAGCCTTGAGAACAGGGCAGTTCTCGAAGAAGGCGGTGAACGTCTGGGCTAGTTCGAACAGGTAGGAGCAAAGGCGGTGCGGCTCGTAGGTGGTCGTGACCTCCTGGATCGCAGCGTCGAACTCATCCAGCTTGAGGGTGAGCGACCGTTCCGCGGGCACCAGCGGGACATGCCGATGCACCTTGATCTCGGTGCTGAAGTCCGAGGCGGCCTTGCGAAGGATCGACCGTGTCCGGGCGTGAGCGTACTGCAGGTAGACGCCGGTGTTGCCGTTCAGCGACACCATGCGGTCGGTGTCGAACACGTAGTCGCGAGTGCGGCCCGTCGCTAGATCGGCGTACTTGACCGCTCCGATCCCGACGAGGGCGGCGGTCGCCTCGAGTGCCTCAGGGCCAAGCCGGCGGCTCTTCTCCCCGACCACGACCCTGGCCCGGTCCACGGCCTCGTCGAGCAGGTCCATCAGCCGGATCGTCTCGCCGGACCGAGTCTTGAACGGCCTGCCGTCCTTTCCCAGCACCGTGCCGAACGCCACATGGTTCGCGGTGACATCGTCGGGCAGCCAGCCGGCCCTCCGTGCCGTCTCGAACACCATCCTGAAGTGCAGCGCCTGCCGGGCGTCCACGACGTAGAGGAGCCGGTCGGCGCCCAAGGTCCCGGTGCGGTACCGAAGCGCGGCGAGGTCGGTCGCGGCGTACCCGAAGCCTCCGTCGCTCTTGCGGATGATCAGAGGGATCCGTTCACCGTTCTGGCCGACGATGTCGTCGAAGAAGACGCAGAGCGCGCCCTCGCTGATCTCCGCCACACCGGACTCCTCCAGATCCCGGGCGACGTCGGCGAGCAACGGGTTGTAGAAGCTCTCACCGACCGCGTCCTCGTCGGTCAGGAGTACGCCGAGCTTGTCGTAGACCTCGCTGAAGTACCGTTTCGACTCGGAGACGATCTCCCGCCAATGCTCCAGCGTTTCGGGATCGCCGGCCTGCAAAGCCACCACCCGGTTGCGGGCGCGTTCGGCGAACTCCGCGTCGCTTTCGAACTCGCGGCGCGAGTCGCGGTACCACTGGTTGAGCCGCGACAGCGAGCCCTCCATCTCGCCTGCGGCATTGTCCTGCCATTCGGTGCCGCGCTCGATCAGGTATTGGATGAGCATCCCGAACTGGGTTCCCCAGTCGCCCAGATGGTTGTGCCGGATGACCTCCTCGCCGGCGAATGTCAGTGTTCGCGCCAGCGAGTCCCCGATGATCGTGGAACGCAGGTGCCCGACATGCATCTCCTTGGCGATGTTCGGCTGCGAATAGTCGATGACGGTGATCCCGCTGTCGGTCACCGGCACGCCGAGCCGTTCGTCGCCGAGCCGTTCAGCAGCCTGCCCAAGCAGTGCATCAGCGGCCAGCGTCAGGTTGAGGAATCCGGGTCCGGACACCTCGCAGCCGGCCAGGACGCCTTCAGGATCGAGATGGGCGACGACCTTCTCCGCCAGCTCCCGCGGATTCACCCCGAGCTTCTTGGCGATGGTGAGGAGTCCGTTGGCCTGCAGATCGGCCCGATCCGATCGGCGCACCTGCGGATCGATTTCCGCCGCATCGGCAGGCAGGGCCTGCCGCATGGCGTCTTTCAGACGAGCGTCGACTACGGACGCAAGCGGAACTACAGATCCCATGACCACTTCCCAGTGCGAGCTCTCAGGCTTCGGCAGCGTGCCCAGACGGTCCGGTCCGAACGCATTCCATCACCGCATGCGTCATCGGGTGGGCGCTCGAACAAGGGGACCGAACCCGATTATTCCACACTGCCGCGCGTCCGGACGTCCTCTCACGACCGACTCGAGAAGCGGGATGAAAAGGGCGTTCTGGTGGGCTGCGCCGTAAACGCCGCCGGACTGGCGGCCCCTGCGGGGGCGGCCTCGCGTCTGCCGCTCGGAGCAGGCGCCGCCTGACCGGCAATGTCACATCTGGAGGCCACCGCCTCGCGGCGAACGCGCGACCTGGCCGCCGTTGCCGGTGGGGTGCGCCCCTCCGCCGACCTCTGCCGGCCGTTCCGTCCCGGGCCGCACACGGCGGCGGGCGGCTGCGCGGAACGGTGCTCATGAGATCGTCCCCGGCTCGCGGGTGCGGGCGATCCCGATCGCACCCGCCTGCTCGGACGCAACCTTCGAGTCCAGCGAACGCAACCTTCGGATCCAGCCCGGGCGGAAAGGGTTCGGTGACCCGCACCTCACGTCTTGTGGAGCCCCTGCAGCCCGAGGGGACCGAGGATTGCGATACGGGTGAGCTCGGCCTTGTTTCCGAGACTCAGCTTCGTTCGGATGCGTCGAACATAGGTATCCACCGTGTGCGTACTGATCTGAAGTGAGCGAGCGATCTGATAATGTGTCCGCCCCTCCGCGATGAGGGCCAGAACCTGCTGTTCCCTTGCTGACAGAATGTCCATTGTCAGGTCGATCTCGGAGGTCGCTGACCGGCCATTTGTCGACTCCGCCGACGATCCTTCCGCGGCGATCTCCTGGAAGGTTCGTGCGAATGTCTCCACGCCCGAACTCCGACTTATCCTGCCGCGGACGCCGCAGGCATCGTACTGGGAGTCGTGCTCCGCCCCGTCTTGTACCAGGAGGAATGTCGGGACCTCGCTCGCCGCTTTCTCCAGAAAGAGCAGCGGGGAAGGGCAGGTGATGGATCGGGGGTCGATGAGCAGTAGGTCCGCGCGCTGGGCCGGCCCGTCGGTATTAGTCGACGTGGCCGCGGTTATTATCCTGAATCCGAGGCCTCTGAGTTGAATCGTGAGTCCAGCCAGGTAGACAGGCCAACTGTCATAGATTTCGATACTGGCCATGATTCGCCTTCGATGCTAGGCTGGCGCGGGGAGCTGAGATCCTGAGTGAGTCCTATTCTTTTTGCCTTGCGAATTATCTGCTGATCGGTTCGGCAGGTAGGCTTACTTTGGGATCATTGGTATTCTCGTGGGTGGTCCCACGTCTGGCAATGTTGAGTCCGATGATCTCTATAGGAAACGATTCGGGAAGTCTGTAAGTGTGGTAACGGTCGGACCGGCTCAGGAGGGGCGTCATGCGCTCGCAGGTGAAGGAGATGTTGAGCGGGTCGGGACACGGGGCTGATCCCTACCCCGCGTACGCACGGCTTCGTGAGGAGCAGCCGGTCAGGAGGGTTCGCCTCAGGGAAGGGGTCCACTGCTGGGTCCTGTACCGTTACGCGGACGTGAAGGCGGCGCTGGCGGATCCCCGGCTGAGCCGGGATCCTGCTTTCGCGCTCCCCGCCTGGCACGCGACCGACCGTGGCCGGCCCATAGAAGACGACGCCGACCTTGGGGCACACCTGCTGACCCGCGAGGGTGACGTGCACTGGCGGTTGCGCAAGCTGGTGTTCCCCGCGTTCACCGCGCGCAAGGCCCAGGGCATGCGATCCCGCGTTCAGGAGATAGCCGACTCGCTGATCGACGACTTCCAGTCGCGAGGTCATGCCGACCTGATCGACGAGTTCGCCTATCCGCTGGCCACCATGGTCATCTGCGAAGTGCTCGGCGTCCCCGTGGAGCATTATGCGATCTTCCGGCAATGGACGTCGAATGCCCGTCCGGATGCTGCGGCGGGACCGGATCCGGCAGGTTATCTGTGCGAGTTGATCGCCGCCAGGCGGGCGGCTCCGTCCCATGACGTGGTAGGCGTCCTTGTCGCGGCCGAGGCAGCGGGCGAGATCAGCGAGGCCGAGCTGAGATCGATGATCTTCCTTTTGCTGATTGCGGGGCACGAAGGCTCGGTCGCGCTCATCGCGAACGGCGTTCTCGCTCTCCTCGCGGACGGAGTGCAACGTGCTCTGCTGCGGGAGCGCCGTTGCCCGATGGAGTCGGCGATCGAAGAGATCGTTCGCTATGACGGGCCCATGGAGTTGGCGGCGTGGCGGTTCGCGAAGGAACCTGTGGAGGTCGGCGGCGTGGTCATACCGGCTGGTTCACCCGTTGTTCTGGCACTGGCCGCCGCGCACCGCGACCCACGGCGATTCCGCGACCCCGATCAATTCGACATCACGCGGACGGGTAACGCGCATCTGGGTTTCGGGTACGGTGCGCACCACTGTCTCGGGGCGCCGCTGGCGCGTGTGGAGGGAGCCGTGGCGCTCGCCACGCTGTTCAGTCGCCTGCCCGACCTTGCCCTGAGCACCTCAGTCGAAGAACTGGAACGCCAGCCGAGCACGCTTGTCCGGGGTCTGTTCGAACTCAATGTGGTCTTCACGCCGCGGACGAGCCGGTAAGGTCACCAAACCGACGAGCTCAATATGCTCGCCATTGGAGGCATAGTTTCGTCCTCCAGATAACTCCTGATGCGGACCGCCTTCCACTCGTCCACCTCGCTGTACAGCGCGGCCGCACTCTGCAGCGAACGGCGGGCCTCCTCCGGGCGGGCGAGTTCGCGCAGAATCCGCGCCCGGCGTACCAGTCCGTCGGCCTCGCCCCATTGGGAACCGGCACGACGACGGGCTTCGATCGAGCTCTCGATGGTCGCGAGGGCTTGGCCGGGTTCGCCGCGGGCCAGCAGGACGTCGGCGATCTTGGTCAATGCGAGGGCTTGTCCATCGCAGTTGCTGATGCTCTGAAAGATCTCAAGGGACTGCCGCAGCGTCTTCAGGGCGTCGTCGAGGGATCCGCGGCTCTGGTAGGTGTCGGCGAGAGTGAAGAGCGCGGATGCCTCTCCGTGCCGGTCGCCTGTCTCCCGAAAGATGGCCATCGCCGCCAGCGCGTGTTCGCGCGCCTGCTCCAACCTCCCGCAGTCGATCGCGAGAAATCCCAGGCCCGCTGTCGACCAGCCGGTCCCCTGACGGTCACCGATCTCCCGGCGAATCCTCAAAGCATGCTCGAAGTGATGACGGGACCACTTGTACTGGCGCAACCAGCGGTACCCCTCCGCCAAGCTGGTCTCGACCCAGCCTTCCGCATAGCGGTCGTCGGCGGCACGGGCTGCATCGAGCGCCACCGACGTGCTCACCAGCCACAGTCCGCCGGGGTTGCGCAGCAGACGCAGGTAATCGAAAAGCGCTACCGCTGTTTTCCAGGAGACTTCGTGAAAGCCGTGCTCGGTCGCCGCCTTGATGACTGGAATGAAGTTCTCGGCCTCAGCGTCACACCAAGTCAGCGCAGCGGCGGCGGTTGAGAAGGACTGCGGCACGACGCCCGTCGCAGGCTGCAGTTGAAGCGGGTTCAAACGGAAGGGCGCGAGTGCCCGCCCCGCCGCCGCCACAGTGTGCTGGTACCAGGTCATCAGGCGAAGTACCGCGGACTCCAATTCCGCCTTCTCGTCAGACTCGGTGGCCTTGCTGGCGGCATAAAAACGGAGCAGGTCATGGAACTGGTATCGGTCGTCGGGCGTTCCATCGAGTAGATGGACTGATGCGAGCTTCTCCAGCAGCCGTCGCGCCTGGATCACCGTCATACCCCCGACGGCAGCCGCCGCCCCGACGCCGAAATGCGGCCCAGGGTGCAGGCTAAGCCTGCGGAACATCCGCTGCTCGTCCGAACTCAGATCGTTGTATGACCATTCGAACACGGTGCGAACCGCATGGGACTCTCCGGTGGACAGTCCGTCGAGACGCTCATGTTCGACGGCCAACTCGTCGATCAGATCGCGGAGCGGGCGGTGCGGGTGTACGGCCAGCCTTTCGGCGCTGATCCGGAGTGCCAGGGGCAGCCGGCCGCACTGGTCGGCCAGCACGGCCAGGTGCTTCGCTTGGGCGGACGAAACGTCGACACCGATCGCCCGGCCGAGGATGGTGACGGCGTCAGAGCTTGACAGGGGGCCCAGTTTCAGACGCTCGGCGCCAACGCGCATCGCCAGGCCGGGGAACTTCTTCCGGCTGGTGACGATGACTCCGCAATGCCGCGACTCGGGTAGCAGGGGCTCGATCTGGTCGATGGAAGCGGCGTTGTCCAGCAGAATCAGGATTCTTCGGGAACGCAGGATTGAACGGTAGAGCTTAGCTCTTCGGTCGATATGCTCGGGGATGTCCTGGGGCAACGTCCCAAGCTCGATGAGAAACTCTTCGAGCGCGTCCGTAGGGCGCACGGGCCTGCTCTTCGGGGAGAAGCCCTGCAGATTGATATGCAACTCCCCGTCGGGATATGCCTTTGGTTCCGCCCCTTGGATTTCATATGCGCAACGTATCGCCGCGGAGGTTTTACCCACTCCGGGCGTTCCCTCGATGAAGACGATCCTTGACGCATCCAGTTGCGGCTCACGGGTCAACGTCACTCGCATTAGGTCGAGTTCGTGTTCTCGACCGACGAACCCGGCCAGCGGAGCCGGTAGTTGCGCCACCGGACGACTGATCTGCACGGACGCCAGCGCGATCAGTGCCCCGTTCGCGTTCAATACCTCATCACACCGTCTGACCAGCATGTCCGAGGGGGGCGCGCCATTTTTGATCTTGCTTAACCAGCTCGGATGGTATCCCGCCAGCTCCGCGAATCTGCGCCAGGACAGACCGCGGACCTCCAGCATCTGCTGTAACTCTCTGACAAAGGGCGATTCCTGGGGTGGCCGATCCTTGGTCACGGTTCTCCTGAAGAGGGCACCAGAGTAACGAGTCGATGTGATGGACACCGTTAACGTCTAGCCTGGCGGTTGGAGGTTTCCGATGTCCAGACGAACCGTACGGGTGGCGCAGCGTAGCGCCCAGACCCCGCACGGTCTCTCTTTTTCTGGCCGTTATCAGCATCCGGCGATGTGATCATATCAGTGGTCCAGCCAAGGTGTCGATGAGAAGGGCGATGCCGACGAGGAGTTCTTGGCAAAGGGGGCCGAAGACGTCAAGTCCAGGGCCGGACAATACTTCACGTGTCAATGGCCGTTTGGAACTCCCCGTAGGCGGCCTTGAGAGGCTTGCGGCACGGCACCCTGCGCAGCTACCGCACCCAGATCACCATGCACCTGGAACCGGTGATCGGCCACATCCGCCTGGACCGCCTCCGCGTCGCCGACGTGCAGGTGGTGTTCGACGCCATCGAGGAACGCAACGAGGCGATCATCCGCGCCCGCCAATCCGGCAACCCGGGACTTCGGGCACAGGTGAAGGGGCCCGGGTGGTCGGCCCGGCGACCATGCACCGGATCCGCGCCACCCTGCGCGCCGCCCTCAACCAGGCGATCCGGGAACGGTGCATCGACCTCAACGTCGCCTCCCTGATCGAACTGCCCTCCGGCCGCCGACCCAAAGCGCTGGTCTGGACACCCGAACAGACCGGCACCTTCCTTGACCGCGCCGCCCGCCACCGGCTGCACGTGCTCTACCACCTCATCGCCTTCCGCGGGCTGCGACGGGGCGAGGCGTGCGGGTTGCGGCGGGCCGATGTCGACCTGGACGAAGGCACCATCCGGGTCCGGTGGCAGATCACCCAGATCGGCGGCCGCACCGAACAGGGCCGCCCCAAATCCGAAGCCGGAGAACGACAGGTCACGCTTCGAGTTACAGGCTCGCGCCGGGGTCCGCATCCGAACCCGAGGTTGGATGCGGACCCCGGGTGCCTGTCGCAAGGGCAGGTGGTCGGCCCAAGCCTCACACCCCCCGCACAGCCGAGGCTTTCGCGGACGCGTCGGCGCACTGGTCAAGGGGCGCCCGGCAGCGGTGATCAAGCGGGGTGGAGGAGGGCTCAGCGACACGAGCGCGACAGCCGAGCAAACATCGAGCAAACATGGGGACATACCGGACAGAATTGTCGATCTTGGCAATGGTAAGACTGCAGGTCAGACGGGGGTGCGCCCGGCAGGATTCGAACCCGCGACCGTCGGATTAGACGTCCGAGGATCTTCGTCGGCTCCGCACCCTAGTTCACCTGCGCGTACTCTCCGGCGGACTGGCGATCCACACAAGATCATTCCGTACATACTCCGGATCTTGCTCAGAGGCCACCGCCTGCTCCGCAGGAGTCTCCGTCCCGCGTGCGGCTCACAGGTAGATTGGACACCATGACCGCCCAGCCCGAGGAACCGACCGCGCCACGCGATCCCGGCGAGGATCCGGCCGCGATCTTCGATGCGCTTCCGCCGGCGCATCGCGACCAGTTCCGGGCCGAGTATGACGAGGCGCTCGACGCGGCTCACGACCTGGCGCGCTTCAAGCAGGTCCAGGCCCTCCTTCGGCAGTGGCGCCTACGGGCCATCGCCTATGACCGTCCGGGCTACGACGAGGCGGTACAGGATGCCCTACAAGGTAGGGAAGAGAGCTTCGTTCGCTATACGCCGCCGGGCTGGGAAGGCCGGGTGTGACGTACCGCTGGGACGGCTTCCACGGACGCGCGCTGTACGAGCTGAACGGACTGCCCAACGAAGTCCGCGACGGCCCACTCCTTGAGCGCCTCCTTGACCTCTTGGAAACGCCGTGGGACGCGGTTCCGGAACGCCCGGGCCAGACAGCCATCCGACACGCTTTCTTTGGTGCCAACAGCGAGGGCATGCTCACGCTGCTGATCGACGACGAGGCTGAGACGCTGCGCATCATCGACATCCTGTGGATGGGGTAGCGGCGTAGCCAATTGAAGCTACCGGTTAGCGCAGACATCGTCGGCTTGCTGGTCGCCCTTGGCCGCCGTCTTGGCCGCACGAAAGCTCCCCGCTCCGGGGTGCTCGTTCGCGCGAACGACGAGACGGTGTGACAGGCAGAATCGCGCGAATGAGTGCGCCGGCCCGCGGGGGTCCAGGGGGCGGCGCAGCCCCTTGGTTCGAGCTCGTTCTACCTGGTGGTCTTAGGTCTCGCTGCGGACAAGGGCTTGGGCGACGATGACCCGGTCGCCGTTGAACGTGATGGACGGGGAACCATGCAACTCGTACCCGAGGTCGAGCGCTTCGCTGACCCGCCAGCAGAAGGAAGCGTCGTCGGGGCCGGTCAGGACGCGGTATCGGGGGAGTTGTTGATCGTCGGCCATGTGGCGATCCTACGGTGGCCTGTACGACGGCGGCGCGACCAGGTGACCGCCGGTAGCGGCAGGACAAGCCGGAGCGGCGCGATGCGCGGCCCGGCGCGGCCGTCCGGTGACCGGCGCCCAAGCATCGGGACGATGACCTCGTCCGGCCCGTCCCTATCCCGCCTGAGCTGGTGGCCGTACTCCGCGAGCACCTCGACGCCTTCGGGACGGCCGAGGACGGGCGGTTGTTCGTCACCAGTGGCGGCCGGTCGTTCTCCGGCTCGGCCTACGCGCAAGTCTGGAAGCAGGCTCGCGCCCTGGCGCTGGCACCTGATCAGGTCGAGTCCCCGTTGGCCGCGCGGCCGTACGACCTTCGTCATGCGGCGGTGTCGCTGGGGCTCAACGCGGGCGTCCATGCGCCCGAAGCGGCCGAACGCGCTGGCCACGGGGTGGACGTGATGTTGCGTGTTTACGCCAAGTGCATAGACGGGCAACGAGACGTGGCTAACCAGCGCATCGAGGACGCGTTGGCGGCATGATCGGCAACTGCGGTGGAGAGGCTCCGGAGCGTTCCGGGTCCTCTCTTGTCTTGCGTGCTGACCTGGGCAAACGCGGGCGGAGTCATTCCGCGTATATTCCGGGAACGGTGCCGTGCGGCTGGCTTCGGTGGCATCCGGCTGCATCCGACTCCGCCGCGCTGCGGAGTGTTTTCACAGGTCAGAGCCTTGATCGGCTGGTCATGATGGCGCGCCCGGCAGGATTCGAACCCGCGACCGTCGGATTAGAAGTCCGACGTAATTGCTATCGGCCCGTTATTCAAAGTGTCGAAACATGCCACCCTCTCCCATCATGTGGGGCAGTCGGTGGCCTGCAATGCCGTTGGGTGCCGCCTACCGATAACGCGTTCCGCGACATACGAGCAAACAAGGAGCGAACACGCGCCCACGTTGGCGCTCCATACAGAACCAGGAGGAAATGCGACGTGCGACGAGTTTGGGCGTTGTGTAGCCTTATGTCTGCCGATAACCGCGGTAGGGTAGTTGAACGGGTTAGGGGCGGGCTCCGGCGCGGGACTCTTTAGTCGCTGCGATGGCAACGGCGGAGGCGTTGGACAGGGCGGCTGGACGCGCGGCAACCCGCGCACTCCTTGGCTACGTCCAAATCGTGGACGAGTTGGCGGAGGCCACCACCGTCGGGACCGGGCTCTGAGGACAGGGATCGGTCGAGGTTGAGGGGACAGGGGAGATCCACACGGCCCTTTCCACGGCAACGGCCGCTCCGAGGAGTCCGCATGCGGAGCTGATGACCGCGCACACGACGAGAACCCTCGTCGTCCACTCGGTCCGACGGGGCTCGTGGCGCCGGCCCTTTTTCTGTGAGACTGTCATCGAGACTCCCTCTGCCCCGTGTTGAGGATGGACCGTGGGCTGGTTCCGCTGCGTCCTTCGAGGCGCTTTCAGGTTAACATTACTCAATTCATGATCATCACGCTTCTGGCCTCGCTAATTACCTGCACCCGGGCTATTTGGTACCCGATTAAGGCTCCTTAGTCGGAATACTTAGCAATGGCGGTGAGCTGCATCTCTATTCTGTGTGATGTTGTGCTCGACCAACGTCCCAACCGTGTGACGCACACCACAGAACACCTCCGTAGTTCTCGGGTGACGCGACGGTGGTCGGTGGTCGGTGTCCGCAACCCCTGTCCGCCCGGGATCTGGACGGCGACGGGCGTGGGCGGCCTCGATCTCTGTCCGGGCCGCACCCTGGATCCTCGTCAGATGGCAGAAGCGTGGAGGGCATCAACGGCCCAGCTCAGGGTTGAAGTGGCATAATACCGTCTCCACGCTTTGAGGGGATTGACAGAGGCCGGTCACGGACTCGCATTGCGGCGGTTCCCTTTGGGTCGCTGGCGCGGGCCACCCGCCCGGTCGGCTCTGGGATCTTGACACCAGACCGGGGGCCGAACCGACACGTGACCACCTCGGCGGAGATAGACGACGTCATGAACCCACAGTAGTCTGTCGGTCACTCATTGACCATCTCGTGAGGCGCGCCGACGAGCCTCAAGATTTCCGACAGAGTCCCTCAAATTTTGTGTCGTTCAACGCCCGATGTGTTTCGCGACATACGAGCAGACACCGAGCGAACCTCCTGAGTGCAGCATCAGCGTGATCGCTCTCCGCTTGTGATTGATAACTTCATGCGCTTGTCCCCGCGAGGTGATTACAGCTGACGTCCTGGATACAGCCTTGGAGTACCGGTATCCATAGTGATCTACATCACAAAGCAAGATCGTCTTGAGGGCTTCCGCTGGTTTGGTCACCGGGTTACGTTAAGGCGGCTTTGGCAACCCTTACGCCTTGGGGTTCATATGGGTCGCGGTGCAGCGTGCCGTTGTTTGTCGGTTCTTCGTTCTTTGTCGTGGCAGCGTCTTGGTCCGATGGCCCACCTCATGGCATTGGTATTGGTGGCCGGATTGTTCCAGGTGCCGGTTGCTTCGGTGTTACCTGCATCTGCAGCTCACGCCGACGAGCCGAAGTCTGCGGCGACGGAAGGTGCGGTGGGCGAGGAGGAAGCCGTCGCGACGGCGAAGCAGACCGGGGAACCGGTCGAGATCGTCTCCCGGCGTGGAGAAAGCCGCAGCGTGTGGGCACTGCCGAACGGCCGTCTTGAGGTCGAGCAGCATGTGCAGCCGATTCGCACACGTCAGGGCGGTAAGTGGGTCGGGATCGACCCCACCTTGCACCGCGTCGGTGACGCGATCGTCCCGGCAGCGACTACGGTCGGGCTCCGTTTCTCCGCTGGCGGGAACGGGCCGATGGTCCAGATGACCCGGGCTGGTCGGAAATTGGCGCTGACCTGGCCGCAAGCGCTGCCCGAACCGACCCTCGATGGTGATACCGCTGTCTACAAGGGTGTGGCCGGCTCTGACGTTGATCTGCGGCTGCGGGCGCTGAAGGACGGGTTTGCGCACGTTCTAGTGATCAAGACTGCGGAAGCGGCCCAGGACCCGCGGGTGGCGAAGTTGGTTCTGGCGATGTCGGCCACGCGTCTTGACATGAGCCAGGAGCAGGGCGGCGTGCTGAAAGCAGCGGACGCCGGCTCGGGCTCGGTGGTGTTCGAGGCGCCGACCCCGATGATGTGGGACTCCTCCCAGGGCTCCGCTCCGTCGGTGCAGACCCCTACTCTTTTGGCGCAAGCGTCCGAAGAGCCTGCGGAAGGGGCGAAGACGGCTCCGATCGACGTTGCCGTGGGGGACGGCAAACTCACTCTGACGCCGGATAAGGGCCTGTTGACCGGGGCTGACACTACGTTCCCGGTGTACATCGATCCTGTGTGGGGCGCTAAGAAGGCATCCGACTGGGGAATGGTGTCTTCCGGGTGGCCAGACGAGTCCTATTTTCACTTCGCGGGCAAGTCGACCGAAGGAGTAGGGCGTTGTGAGGTGGCCAAGGACCCCAACTGTGTGAAGAACCAGACCAAGCGGTTGTTCTTCAAGGTCGCCTTGCCTCAAATCAAAGGCAGTTACATCCAGAATGTGGAGTTCACTGCATTTGAGACCAGTGCCTACAACTGCAGCAATAAGACTTCGGTGCAGTTGTGGCGTACTGCGACACTGAAGTCGTATGCAACCTGGAACAATACCAACAATTCGTCGGTGTGGTTGGAGCACTTGGCGTCTCGGGATGTGGCTTTCTGCTCTAGAGCGTCAGTGGAGTTCGGTGGGGCTGCATTGCGGTCGCATGTGCAGGCCGCTGCGAACAAGGGATACAGTTCGATCACCTTCGGGTTGAAGGCTTACAGCGAGTCGACGATGGACTGGTGGAAGCGGTTCGCTGATGACGCATATTTGTCGATTCAGTACAATCGGCCGCCGTTGCAACCCGACACCGATACCATGACCCTTTTTCATCCTCGGGTGAGCTCGTAGTTCTGTAGGACGGCGATGGCCTTGACCAGGTGGCCGGCCTTGCTGGGGCTGCAGCGCAGCTTGCGGAGGATTCGCCATGATTTGAGCTGGGCGTTTGCGCGT